>JAZKAR010000001.1:0-242969 GCA_040389065.1 Pseudomonadota bacterium
AAGCAAGCAGGTTTCTAAGCTGCCTATACGGCAGTTAACGGCTGCAAATTTTAAAGGTGATGATGGCATTTTTTCTAAGCTGCCTATACGGCAGTTAACATGTTTGATTTGGAGATTCCATTTCTTCCCTTTTTCTAAGCTGCCTATACGGCAGTTAACGAAAGCGTGCGCGTTGCAGAGGACGCGGCTAATTTCTAAGCTGCCTATACGGCAGTTAACCTGTTTTGTCAATATAAACAGGTACGATTTCTTTTCTAAGCTGCCTATACGGCAGTTAACTAGAGAATTATATCTATTCTTTCCAGATTGTTAAAGAACTTAGGGCGATTACTCGCCCTAAAACCTATTTTTTGAACACCAAAATAAAGCATTGATTGGAAATAGCATTTAAATAGAACTAAAAAAAGGGTTAAAACCAAGGTATCGTTGCAGTAGCACTTAAACCATACGCATTAAAGCTTCCTGTCAATGATTGTGTCTTTACAATTGAATGCTTAACAAAAAGACGAAACTTTTGCCCTGTGCTTTGACTGGTGATTTCTACAAACGGTAGCAAAAGTTTTTCTGCTGCATCATCAGGAATTGCTTCCTTAGCCGCAACCTCATCAATACCCTTTCTACTTATTAATCTACGTCTTAACCGCTCAGGGTTACTTTTAGCCTGAACACGTTGAACAAAACAATATTGCGTATCGTGAGGTACTAGCTGTATCTCACTCACCTCAATATGATCTCGCATGCCCTTTAACCAATTTATCTCCATAAATTTTGCTAGCGTTATTGTAGAACCATGAACGCGCAAACACTCACCTAAGCCCTCTAATTTCTTTTGTTTTTTTTCTTTAAGATCAGGAAAACTAACGCCTATTGAAGACTCTCCAAATGCTACTAAGCCACGATGTAATTTGCTAAATAGCGCATTCATTAACGTGGTAGATTTAAATTCAGGATCAGGTAATAGTTTGATATCGAGATAGGCATTCATCCATTAATCCTTACTACCATCACCAAATACTCCACCACGAATTAAAGTTGCCATTACATAATGTTGTTGTTCTGATGAAGGTTTATTATTTTTGATAATCCAATTATCAAACAAACTATAAAAATCCATTTTTTCTTTGGGCTGTCGGTAAGCTACTCCACGATTCGTTACCGAGCCATAAGGCTCTACGGCAATCGGCCCTAATTGGTCAGCTTGGGGATACCAGGTATCAATTGTTCTTAGTGCATTACCAATTTTTTGAGAATGCATCGCTGCAATGTCTCGTTCTTTATCTTTTACACTATAAAGATATTTGCTTTTTTTACTATCGCCTCCCCCACTATCTAATACTAACTCTTGAGAAGGAAATACTTCTTGCCCTGCCCCCAACCGTACAAAACCATTTACTTCTAAAAATGCGAAAGAACTGCCTGTTAATCCTTCCTGAATTACTCTAGCTAATTGAGCCAGCTCACTGTTAGCATCAGGTTTTGAAAAGCTACGTAAGTTAAAATCCTGGCTATTAAATTCCCAAGTATTTTGTATTGCTTGATCTTTTATGTGCTGAATTCTTACTTTAACTGCTTCAGCCCCTACCCGATTACGCCATAAAAAACGACCATTTGCCAAACTTTCAGCATAACGTAACGATAACTCACTAAACTGATGCTCAGCGATATAAGCATTAATGTGTTCAGTTAATGCTTTCTGATATTCCTGATCATTACACGCTGAAGGTTCAGCTACATTTCCTAAAACACGCAAGGTAAAACGAACATTTAACGTATCTGAATCAAAAGGCAGTGCAGCGACATCAACACGCTGCAAGTTAGCTTTTTGAATTTCAGCATCTAACTTAGTGGGATCACTAGCAATTGCATTTTTTAAACGATTAGAAATAGTACCGCGAACGTCTTTATGCTGAACTTCGATTGCATTCCATTTTTTATTATTTGCCCGATTCTCCCAAGATCCTGCATACATTAACCCATCAGAGTTAGATAATTTACGTTCAAATGCAAGTACAGATGCTGTTTTCATAGCCATGTTATATTTTCCTTATTGATATTGAAAATTCTTATTGAACAGGAGCTTGGTAATTGTTTTCACATAAATACCATTCTCCCTCTGCCCGATACCGCCAAAAAATGCCATTGAATTTTTGGATACGATGAGGGCTTAACCATTCCCCAATGCCATACACTGTTTCTACAAAACGAAAAGGGATACTAGGATCACGCGAGCGCGCTACCTCATTGTTTTCATATAAAGGGGAAATGGCTTTAAACCCTATGGCTAGCGGCACTAACCAGCCACTGGCTGGTTTTGACTTATATTCCCAGTGTGCTTTAGCTTGCTCCGTTAGCTCTTCATTCTCTTTTAAATTAGGAATTGCTTTATATTTAAGCGCTGCAAAATCAAGCCAAGCATCTATTAACTCTGCATCAGGGTTAGACAATTTTAGAGATTCATAATGCTTTTTTAATGTATCTGACCGATTTACCAGTAAAAATCCTGGCATCAATTTAAGTAATTGCTTACGTGTAAATTTGGCTATTTTCTCTCGATCTTGTGGCAACTCTTCAAATACTACTTTCTCCATATTCAGTATTGTTCCACCCGCTAAACGTGACATAAGAACCTGTTCACGTACAAAATCTTCAAATGCTTTTATTTCTTCTTTGAAGTCGCCGCTACCTAAGTTCTCACAAATAAAATCGCACTCAATTAGCAATGAAACTTCCATTGCCATACGCCCTTCTTCTACAAATGCAGCCGTTGAGCCTTCTTTAGTTAATGGATTACGTGTTAGCGCAAAAACATAATCTCCCCAACCTTTAGGCTGATGAGCATTTACTTGATACTGATGGCATATTACTGCGCACCCACCTAGCCTTAATCCTAGTTTTTTTTCTATTTTTCTTGATAACGCGTGAGTAAATCCTAAAAAGTTTGATATAGCAGGAAAACCATACGTTACACCTGAAATAGCATTAGCATTTTCAACATTTATATTACGCAAAGTAAGTAACGATTTCATGATATTTGCCCCTCCAAATCGTCTTCTCGCTGTAATTCCAAATCTTCTTTAAACAAGGCAAGTTTTTGCTTTGTTTCTTTCCACCATTCATCGTGTTCAGTATCTTTAACCTCTAAGCCAGCCTCTCTTAGTTTATGGTTTAGCCAACCTGCAAACGTATCTGCAATCTCGTTGTGCCAGTCTTTTTTTTCGCGTAATAGTTGAAACTCAGCATCATGGTGGCGCGGGTCTAACCATAGCCTCTCTGCTTCCGTAAGCTGAGTAGCTAAGCTCCAGCCTGCCCGAATCGAAAACGTATTTCGTATTTCACCAGCATAAGCCATCAGGTTAAAAATTAATTCATCTACACCTTCAGCACGGATAGCTCGACGTGGCTTGGTACTAGTCTTATCTAAAATACTGACCAAGAACGCTCTAAGCTCTTTCACTATTTTCCAAACACGTCGTTCGTAGCCACGCCAGAACGCTCTGGAGCTTTGAGGAGGCTCTACTTGCTTATTCCATACTGGAGGGCGACAGCTAAGTAAAAATGATTTGCCGCTTCGGCTACTATTGAGCTGAGAAACATTCTGAGGTTTAGTACCTCCAAATGTTTGTATAGCGGTAGCTAAATAATCAACCGCTTCATAAGCACTATATTTTTCTTCTCTTCTTGCCTTTCTTGCTGCTTTAGATTCCTCGGTATAACGCGTATCTGCAATACGGCGGTACAGTCTATGCGATAAGGAGGAAGCGTAAAGAGGGCTTAACAAATGGTATTGATCAGTAGAAACAGGAAAATAAAGCTGTTTCGCCAATCGGTGTGATGCCAACTCTTTACTGTCCAAGGCTGCTTTGAAACCCTCTAGCCACTCATTTAATTGCTCAGGATTTTCTGAGAATGGTGCCAGTGCAGTATTATCATTTTGAACAATACGATCAATTAAACTTACCCCTTCCTCTTCAAGCTGGAGCAGGCTGGCAACATCTAAAGCAGCAGCATTTCCTACTACATCAATGAGAACATGTGTTAATGATGAAGTACAAAGATATAGTTGCTTAGAGTTTTCTCTATTAGCTTCTGGCTGAGCATAAATGCTAGAACCTTTAGCATCAGTATGAGTAAATTTTAGGGCATGCGTTACCAAGCTAATTTGTTTAGCGCGCATGGCTGCATCTGTTAACCATACTGAAGGCTTAAATCTTCTTTCTTCTTCTATACGCTTTTGTAATAAGTCAGCATTTAATTTATCTAGCTCAACAGAATCATGCTGAACCTTTTCTCGCAGGGCTTCGGCTTCCTTATCAAATTTTTTCAGCCGGGCTTCAGCTCTATCTTGAATATATTGTCTAACTTTGTCTTTTAGCTTTTGATTAAGCATTATTCATCTCGATTTAAAAATAACTCTAAAGACCATGAAGAAGGTAAATGTATGTGCAGATAAACCGATGCACGTGCTTGATAAATGAAAAAACTAGTAACAATTGCGACCAACCATACTTTCAAGTATTTTTCCACAACGCTCTCCTTTTTTATAAACGAAGCGCATCATGGTCTATGCGCATGCAGGCATAGTACCTTACTCAAATCAAAATTTCACCTATTCTTAATTACTTTTTATACCTATCTTTTAATTTTATTTATCATAGCATTCATTTGTAGAGTTATGTACAATTTTATTACTGTCGAAAGATAGCTTAGAAATATTCATAATTTCTTCGCATACCATCGTATGCTTTTACTGCCGAATAGGCAGCGGATATAACGATTTAGTCTATTAAATCGTATACCCCAAACCAACGATGGTATTGCCATTTTTTTTTCGTTTCTATTAGCCTTATTTCCCCAAATTTAAAACTCGCTTCGCTCCACTCTATTTCTAAATTCTCAACAAGAGCCCCCATCAAAATATAAGCATCATTATCCATCCAAGATTGCACGCGTTCGGCAGGCTCAAAATCGAATCTTTCAAAGCGTCGTTCTACAGGGGAAAGCTGCCCTGACTCTTCTACCAACCGAAACTCCGGGTCGTCTCCTTCATTTTCTACATATAGAATAAAATGCTCATCCTTAGCAGATGCCCGAAAACGTTGATGTCGCTGCATTTCAGCACACCATGTTGGATTATTCTCCCACCAAAGGCTCGCATGTATAAAACCCTCCTCTTCCCCAAACATTTTTGCTTCAAGATGCACATGTTCTAAATCAACGAGATTTGTTGATGCTGTTAATGATTTACGAGGTGAAATACGAGGAATAGCACTAAGATATTGGTATTGTTCAATCTGAAGAATTTCTTCTAGATTTTTACTTTCTAAAATAAAGCCTTCTGACTCAAATCCTGGTTTGGTGTAGGCTTCTTGCTTGCCTATTAAAGCCCGATAATTTTTAGACAATATAAATATATTCGGTGTAATAGGCGGCTTCTGCCGATGCCTTTGTATACGCCCAGCGAGCTGAATTAAAGAACGCATTGAACTTGGTTCAGCAATCGCCCAATCGTAATCGTGATCCCTACCGACTTCTGCTACAGACGTAGCAAATACGACAAAAATCTGATTCTCCTCATGGCAACATTCCAAAGCTTTTTTAATAGCAGGCACTTGCCATAATTTCTCTTCATCGTGACGCGCTAAAGCAGCATCAAGCACTTTCTCCATTTCAGAGCGTACTAATAAAGGATGCTGGCTGTGGTAGATACAGAAATGAATACGCGTATTGTCGTGAGGGGCCTGGCTTAATACATATTGTGCAGTTGCTACCATTGGTTTGATATTTGCCATACGTACCAACCCAATTGAGACTTTTTTTCCACTATCTTTATGGATTTGGTGATGCGCAGCATGTAGCTTATATATGCCCTGATAAATATTTGCTGCAATGGCTTGTAGAACTTCTCTTTTTTCTTTACTGGCTGCCTTTACTGGTAAAAGTTCAGCATAACGTAATGGTTTTTTTGTACTAATATTTTTAATACGAGTATCTACAAATTTTGTGTGTACTTTGCTAAATTGCTCTCGCTCACTGCAATTATCTTGCTGGGTACCAAATTCATCAAACCATGCACAACATATTTCTATCTTTTTGCCATGCTCACCTCTTGCCATTTGGTAAGCCTCTCTACCTTTTGTATACGCATCGAATAAGGCTTCTACTAAAGCAGGTGGCAAAGTTGCAGAAGATAATAAAACGCGCGAACCTAACATGCCCGCCCAATTAACCAAACGTGCTAGTGCAGGCAAATCGTTTAAATCAAAATCATCCGGCTCATCTAAAACTAAATCAGATGTTAACAATCGCAACATTGGAGCAATTTGCTTGCCTCCACGCTCTCCTTCTGTTGCTGGTATCAAATGATCAATGGTAGTAACTAAAACTGGTGCACTTAAAAGTGTATGAAGGGTAGGTGATCTTTCGAGCCATTTACTTAAATGCCCATTATCTAAGCTTCCATCGTATTTAATATATTGATATTCTTTGAATAATGGAGCAGCTGATTCACTCCCTGCCAACTCTTCTGCGTCTGGCACTTCAGACTTTGCTTTATCTTGTTGTGTCTCTTTCTTATTGTATTCATGTAATTGCTTTACTGCTTGAGAACCAATTAATATAGCTAAATCATCATCTTGTAGATGTAAGCGCTCTCGTAATGCATCACCTGTTTGTAACGTTAATGTACGTAAGCCTAGAGCCACATTAAAGCGACAACCTAATTTTTCATTAGCTAATCCATACATAATACGAGCATTAGCAAAGGTTTTCCCACACCCTGTTGAAGCCATATTCACACCAAAGAAACCGTGTTTTTCAGTATGCTCTCTAATGCTTCTTGCCATTTCATAAGCCTTATCCTGCCAGCTAAAAGCAGAATTTTTACTTCTTTGTTTAAATCCTTTATGTCGAGTGATTGAAGGTAAGGTCTGACGTAATTTGGGCAAGCCTATTGCCAGTAAAAATGCGTTATGCCCTACACCTACATTGTGTTCATCCAGCTTCTGTTTAAAATTTCCTGTTTTATGGTCAGTATTTGCATAAGCTTTGTATTGTTTATCCTGCCATGCTTCAACAGCATTACCTGCTGAATAGCAATGATCCGCAAGCATTAAAACTAAACGCGCTAAGTGGCTAGAAAAGCGATCTTGGAGCCAATTATTTTGAAAAAAATGAGGGTGCTTTAATGCACGCTTGGCTACACTCTGAGCTTTGTTACACCATTGCTCACTACGGAAAGGCGTTCCAAGTTTGAACTGCCATACCTGCTCATATTCCGCTGTATCCCAATCTTCATATTCGCATTGAGGGGAATTCCAGGCAGGTGTAAAACGCTGGCCTGTCATCCATTCATTCATACAATCTATGCGTGGCTCATTTTTTTCACCTGAAAATTTTGGCAAACGATGATGAGAAACAATAAGCCACCCTACTGCTTGGGCAAGTGAAGGCAAGGTTTTAAAAGGGTTAGATAAAAATTTCCGATCATCTTTAATTAACCTTTCAAGAATAACTGTTTCCTCTTCAGCTTTAATGTTTGCTAATCGTGTTAGCCATTCCATATCATCATTTTGCTCACCTACAAATGCTTGAAACAATCGTAACGATACCCATTCATGGCGATACGGTTCAGACAATTTTTTTGCTTTTCCCGCAAGCTTTTTCTGAAACAATACATTCGCTTTTCCAAAATCATGAAATAATCCTGCGATACCTGCCAACAAGCCAATATCGTAAGCGGTATGCCAATCATTCTCATCTTGAGTGCGCAAAACATCACGCGCTGTAATGTTAGTAGGCGTTGCCCCTTGTTCGTTGAAACAACGCATGTCTCCCACAACCCATAGCAATTCACTATGATCTTTTCCACGTATCCAGTGGCAGGCCACAGCGGTATTCCGCCTAGCTGTACGCTTAAGCATTTTCCTGAGAGTATCTAACCCTTGCTGTGTAATCGCCGTTTGCCAGGTACGGTCACCGCGCCTCTCAGCAAACTGATCAATAATACGCCGCGTTTCGGTTAAGGCATTCTTACTGCATTGAGAGACTAATAGTATATTCATTGAACTCGGCTCCCTATATCCACAGCAATTTCTTTCAGGGAGTCGATCATGAAATCTAAGGCTTCATTTCGCGTCAATGCTTCAATACACGCCTGCCGAAACTCTTGCTCTTCATGCCCTGCCATTGCAGATATAAAAGCTTGAGGAAGAATTAAAGCATCTTTGACCAAATCAGCCACATCAAATACCAATCCACCTCGACGAGTTTTTCCATGCAATACAGCTAATCCATGTGGTAATCCTAGTACCCAGGTTGCTGTAGCGCCTAGACCATAAGCCAGATAATTGCCATGATCTAAAAACCGATTTGCAGGATCTGTTCCGCTGCCTTTTTTGGCTCTTACAAATTCGCCATAGCCTGTAACCCGAGTCGCGATGGCAAATAATTGTTTTGTTAGCCGAGCTTCTAGTGTTAAAAGTGCCATGGTATCAGGCGACTGATCAATTTCTCGTCGATTACTCTCTAACATAGGTTTTAGAGTAGATGCATCTACAGCAAATCCTGCCTCACGCAACACTCGAGAACTCAACCAATGTTGTTCTAATTTAAGTAAGCGGCCTCTCTGGAATGCTTTAGCAGCCTCTAACCGCAACTCATCATCAAACCAAAAACGTACCCAATGCTGTAAATATTCTGTAGGCCGATACTCACTTTGCGGGGAAAACCAAGCAACCTCAACATCTACCTCATTGGCACTAAATAAAGGTGTTCCGCCTCCTCCACAAAACCCTACCAACACACCTGCTTTTGCCAGCTCACGCATTGCAGCTTGCGTAATAGATGTACCGGTACCTAAAAGAATTGATGTGGTATTTGCAATGGGAATATTCCAATAAAGCGAGCTTTTTCCTTCATCTGTTACATACTCAACCCGGCCTCCATTCACTAAAACTCGACAATGTTGCAAATAATAAAGATTGGCACGCTTTGAATGCATTACCGACTTAAGATCTGAAGGAGAAAAATCATCCATAAAAACTCGCTTACTAGAAAAGAAAGATTACTAAATTTCATCTATCTTACAATTAAAATCAGTATAAATACTATTCGTATATTTATTTTTCTAAACATGATCCAATAGTGGCTTATATGTCTTATCTATTAATAGCCTTATAAGGCATCAGGTTATTCATCCATCTTCTCCTTTGTATATAATCAGACATAAAAAGTTCAAATTATGAGTATCCCCACCCGTCCTACCCGCTGGAGCCAAGAGCAACGCCTTGAATTTATTGATTTTCGTTTATATTGGGAAGGTCGCATTAACCGTAGCGATCTTATTTCTTTTTTTGGAATTTCTGTTCCACAAGCGTCGCTCGATTTAGCAAAATATATACAAACCGCTCCTGAAAATATCAATTACGATAAAAAACAGAAGGTGTATCTCTCTACCCCTAACTTTAAACCTGCGTTTATTACACCCAATGCTTATGATTATTTAAATGGATTGAAAAGTGTTCTAAGCGGATTTATTCAAAAAGAGAGTTTATTTTCTGGCTGGCATCCGCCAGTTGATAGTGTAAGTACGCCGTATCGTGCGATTTCTGCACATGTTTTAAAAACTGTGCTTGATGCTATTCGCTATCAACATACATTAACCATTGAGTATCAATCGCTCACTGAAGCGAATCCTGTTACGCGCGATATCAGCCCCCATGCTATTGCATGCGATGGTCAGCGCTGGCATATTCGTGCATATTGCCATCTTAGACAGCAGTTTCGTGATTTTTTATTAGCTCGAATTTTAAATTTAGATATACAAGGTAGCTCTACAATCAATGCGGCAAATGATAACGATTGGGCAACCATACTTACCTTAGAACTTGCCCCAAACCCTGCATTATCATCGTCTCAAAAACAGGTGATTGCACGCGATTATGCGATGGAAAACGAGCGCGTAAATGTACCTACCCGTTTGGCTTTATTACGTTATACCCTTAAACATTTAGGCTTATGGGAAGCCAATGCAGCACTTAACGCTCAAAAATTTACAGAAAAAGATATACTTTCTAATCCCCACGAGCACCCTATTATTCTTTTGAATCGCGAAGCGTTAGCACCTTATTTTTAAGTTGCTGGGTATATGGTTTGGATTAACCTCTTCATCGCTAGGGCCACTGCACTCATATATACGTCGATACATTCTTCCCCTCAAACCAAAAGGTTGGCATGAGGAAGCGGTGGACAACTTAATAGGGGCGGTTCAACTCCAAATCAGGTGGCGCAGGCACTTTCTCTGCCCATAACGTTTTCAATAAAGGCACGGTAATAGGCCGTTTCTTTTCTAAGGAAAAACGATCTAACGCGACAATAGTAGAAAGCAAACTGGGTAAATCACGGCTGCCACGCGTAATCAGGTAATCAATAACTTCTGAGGAAATATCAATACCGCGCTGGGCAGCATAATGCGCTAAGGCAGTAGGTTTTTCCTCATCTTCAAGGGGCAATACTGGCAACACCATGCCCCAGCCTAAGCGCGTGCGAACATCTTCACGCACATCGGTATGCGCAGGGGGTTCTCTACCCGCCATCAATACTGTTCCGCCTTGTTGTCGTCTTTCATTAATAGCTCTGAATACCATTGCTTGCCACCTGGCATCCCAATTATCAGTATGGTCTAAGGCTAGCCAAGGCATGGTTTGTGCATCAGGAAGCTCTGAGAGACCTTCAGCACCAATGTAGTAGTTTGCAGCAAATCCTAAATCTCTCGCGAGTTGAACGGCTGCAAACAGTAAATGTGTTTTGCCTGAAGCTTTGGGGCCAAACAAATAAACAACTGATTCTCTCACCTGCCCTGTTAATAGCTGGCGCAGTAACATAATGGTATCGCCATTACTCCCTGGCAAAAAGTTTTCAAAAGATGGCAAACGAGGAGGCGTTAAGTCTAAAACTAATTGCTGTACAGGATGATTACTCATCAACTTCTCCTGTGTTAACCACTCCCTGGAATAATTCTGACTCACGATAATGATTCAATACGCGTTTTAATACTACGCATAAGGCAGCACTAATCGGTACTGAAAGCAAAACACCCGCGAACCCTAAAATTTGCCCAAATGCCATTAATGCAAATATTAGCGCTACAGGGTGCAGCCCTACACGCTCTCCTACCAATCGAGGAGTTAAAAATACACCTTCCAAAACTTGCCCCACTCCATACACTATTGCTAAACCTAACCATACTCCAAATGGAGAACCATGCAGTGCAGCACTTAACACGGCAATCACTAAACCTATGGCGTAACCCACATACGGAATAAAAATTAAAAATCCCGTAATAACACCAATAGGGAAGGCTGAAGGCAAACCTATAATCGATAACCCAATCGCATAATATACTGCCAGGCTTAACATCACTGCAATTTGACCACGCAAAAACTCAGCCAAAACATAATCAATATCATTTAGTAACTGCTCAACCCATGCCTGCCAACGAAGAGGCACTAATCCTAATGCCGATCGATAAAACCCTTCACCATCACGTACAAAATAAAACATAAGCAAAGGTACAAGAAATAAAAGCCCCAAACCCTGCAAAAACGCTCTACCCCCTACCGTAACCGATGCCAACACTGGGTCTGATAATTGTTTTAGTTGATCAAGCGATGGAACCATTTTTTCAGTCAGTTGCTCTAGCAAGATACGTGGAGACGTTAAATGAAAGTGTGTCGCAATATTTTCTAGATCAGGTATGCCATGCGTTCGTACATGCATCATTAGCTCAGGCAAACGAAACGTTACCAATCTCAATTCGCGTTGTATAACGGGAATCACTAGCAACACAAGCACAACAAAAATTGCTGTCCATATCAATAAAATGATAAAGGAAGCGACTCCATCAGAAACGCGTGATTTTTTTAAGCGGATAAAAACAGGATGACTTACATAGGCCATTAAAGCTGCCATCACAAATGCCGGCATAATAGGTGCTAATGCCCAAATAGCCACGATAACTACTGCCGCCCATAACCAAGAGCTTGCAATACTTACCTGTACCAAAAATTTTTTCATAGTATCGCCGCAAAAACGCTACAATTCGTTAGAAGTATCCAAGTTTTTTGAAAAGTTAGGGGTAAAGCAAAACTTTTTATTATATAAAAAGATGCTTAAAACTAAGCCCTAGCCTTCCAAGAAGTCTATTGTATCGAATTGCGCTCAATAACACCTTATTTGTAGCGCATGTTTTAAGAAGCTGTTAGCCATCGCGCTGTGTTTTGCACAACTTGAACGGCTTCGCTCGTTTTTAGGAGATCGTTGTGTCTAAACACACATCCAATGCACCCTTATCGTATCAACATGCCGGCGTAGATATTATTGCTGGCGATTCTCTAGTAGAACGCATTAAACCGTTAGCCAAAGCTACCTTACGCCCTGAGGTACTTGCAGGCATTGGCGGCTTTGGCGCCTTGTTTGATATTGGTCAGCGTTATCGCCATCCTATTTTAGTGTCAGGTACCGATGGGGTAGGCACAAAGCTTAAATTGGCATTTGAACTCAATCGTCATAACACGGTAGGTATTGACCTTGTTGCAATGAGTGCTAATGATATTTTGGTACAAGGTGCTGAACCTTTATTTTTCTTAGATTATTTTGCCTGCGGTAAGCTTGATGTCGAAACAGCCACGCAAGTGGTTGCCGGTATTGCTGAAGGCTGCAAACAATCAGGCTGCGCTTTAATTGGTGGTGAAACGGCTGAAATGCCAGGTATGTACCCAACAGGCGAATACGATTTAGCAGGGTTTGCTGTTGGCGTCGTTGAAAAAGATAGCATTATTGATGGCAGCACCATTCAGGCAGGTGATGTCGTGATTGGCTTGGCCTCTAGCGGTGCACATTCTAATGGCTACTCGCTTATTCGCAAGGTGCTTGAAGTAAGCAACACGTCTATCGATACACTTCTCGATGGTCGTTCTTTAGCAGATCATATTATGGAGCCTACCCAACTCTACGTAAAACCTGTTTTAGGACTCATAAAAACGATTACTGTTAAAGGCATGGCTCACATTACTGGGGGAGGTATTACAGGCAACTTACCCAGAACCTTGCCTGAAACCTTAACTGCTCACGTCAATGCAAAATCTTGGAAGCGCCCAGCCTTATTTAACTGGCTTCAAGAAACAGGCAATATTGCAGACTCAGAAATGTGGGATGTATTTAACTGTGGAATAGGCTATACCATCGTTGTTAATGCCGCTGATGCAGACAAAGCTATTCAATATTTAGCTCAGCAAGGTATCGCAGCTTATAGCATTGGCACTCTGCATACACGCGTTAATGATGAAGCACAGGTTCAAATCGGATAACTCTGATCTTAAAACTCTTCTTGAATACTTCCCCCTCCGCCTTATTAAGGTAAGCGCAAGGGGGAAGTTATTTGAGTGTTAATGATTACGTTTGGTATAAAGATTAAGATTTAAAACATGAACCCTGGTACATCTCATCTACCTTTACGTCTTGTAGTGCTTATTTCCGGGCGCGGAAGTAACCTTGAAGCCTTGCTCAAAGGCATCGCTGCCCAAACGGTAAACGCTCAAGTTGCTGCTGTTATTAGCAATAAAGAGCATGCAAAAGGGCTACAACTCGCTCAGCATTACGGCTTACCTTCTCATATTTTATCGCACAAAGACTTTCCCTCACGGGAGGCTTTTGATAAAAAATTAACCGAAATTATTGATCAATACACCCCTGACCTAGTCGTTCTCGCAGGGTTTATGCGCATTCTCACGCCAGAATTTGTTGAACACTTTACGCCAAGACTAATTAATATTCATCCCTCTCTTCTTCCTTCTTTTACAGGGCTGCATACTCACGAGCGTGCGTTACAAGCAGGCGTAAAAGCTCATGGATGTACGGTACATATTGTTACCGCAGAATTAGATAATGGGCCTATCTTGGGGCAAGGCGTTATCCCTGTTTTTAAAGAAGATTCTCCCGAAACGTTAGCAGAACGCGTGCTTCACGTGGAACACACTTTATTCCCTGCTATTATCCAATCTATTGCACAAAAACAATGGATTCTTAACGAGCAAACATGGACACATTCTGCGCCTTCACAGATACACCCTATAGCTCCTTTAGGTTTTTACAGCATAGGTTAAATCTTGCTTTTCTAAATAAATTGATTTTGTATATTGCCACGCCTACACAACTTCCACGTGATAAAAAAGCATCGCAATAGCTCTACACAAGCCATGGAAAACAACCTTAATAAAAAGAATGCAAACAGCTCATACCATCCTATTGTATTTATTATAAATAATTAATCTTTAACACCGATATATTGATATCGCTTATACGTCATACATTGTTACTAAAATATCTGGCGACATGGAAATAAAGTAACTGGGTTACGCTAGTAGTTTCGCTATCAGTAAACGTTATTCAATGCCTTGCTCAAAATATGTAACATTGACTTATATTCATGTGTATGCAATATAAAAAGCGCTAATGTTAAACTACACATTATTAAGTTAACTTAAAGTTACAGTTTAATAGGCGCGTTAAACTCCACAAGGAAGCTCCTCATGGTAGAGTTTCGCAGCTTACTTTTAAAAAGTTTTAAAAAGCTTCGTCGTATGGCAACAATATCATCGTTTGCCTTAATACTTTCTTGTGTGCTTCATATTGTTGCCGTTTGGGGAGTACCTAACCTTTTGCTCAGCTCAACTCCCAAAAAACCAGCAACGCAATCTATTGTAACCGTTAGCTTCCTTACACCTCCTACACCCTCTACCTCGCCTATTCCATCAGCTTCCATTGCGCAACCTAAAAAATCTAAGGTACTCAACCCGAAACCGAAAATTACACCTAAAAAAGTAACACCAATCAATAAAGGCATTAATATAGCCAAGCCCAAAAAGAACAAGAAAAAAGTAACTCCCAAAGCCGATATTCCACAGCCTCAACCAGACACCCCACCTGATATAGAAGAAGAAAAAACTCCTAAGCAAGCAAGTAATAAGATTGAACCCAGCCCATCTCAAGTACCGCAATCACCTAACCTTCCTTTTTTGCCCCCCTCTGTCTCGCCCATTGCACTGAGCTATAGCATTAACTGGAATAATATAAGTGGAGTCGCTACCTATACCCTTACCCATGAAGATGGAAGATATAATATTAACTTCCAAGCTGAAGGAAGCAATGCCCTAACTCGCTTATTATCTGGCGGAGAAACTGTTCTTCAAACTGAAGGGCGCATTGAAAATGATGGCTTACATCCTGAACGTTTTTTTAAAGAACATGGTACCCAAGAAGAAGTCATTTTTGATCCTACTTCGCCTCGTGTTAGGCTCAGTAATGGCAATAGCGTCGCCCTACCTGACAATGTACGCGCTCTTGATCCACTATCTCTTATCTTGCAATTTTATTTTAACCCCCCTACCTCCAATAGCCGAGAATGCCTAATGGTAGAACTAGAAAATGTTAAACCTTGCCGCCTTGAACGTGAGTCTACCGAATCGCTTAATATAAACGGACTCAATATTGATACCGAAGTATGGGTTCAATACGATAGCAAAGATAAAGCGGAGCGAAAACTCTGGCTCGCACCTTACTATTACTATATGCCCGTTCAAATTCATGACTTTACTCATTCTATTGAATTGAAGCTAGAACGCATTAATAGCGCTCAAATCACCCAATAAAACATTTATATAATTGCCCTGATATTCATCTGTACTGCTATACTGCCCCCTAAAAACCGGGGAGAAATATAATGCGCTGGCTAAGTAGCCGCTTTTTAATCATGCTTGAACTTGCTCTTAATCAATTACGATCATTAGAGTTTCCTATGGATCGTACATTGCATCATTTTTTTCGTGAGCGCCCAGCACTGGGTGGAAACGAACGTCACACCCTTGCAGAAACGCTGTTCACTTGGGTGCGCCACCGCGACTCATTACAATGGCTCGTAGGAGAAAATGCCTCTACACGGCGGCTTGCTCTCTTAACATTAGTTCGTCATCAAGGAATCGGGATAGGTCAACTCGAAGGAATTATTACTTCTGAAGAAATGACTTGGCTACAAAATATTAAAGCTCAAGGTTTTAATAAGTTAAGCGAAGCTTCTTTAGCTATTCAGCATGATTGCCCAGAATGGTTATTTGATAAACTTTCTGTAGAATTAGGCGAGCAATTTTTACCTACATGGAGAGCGCTTCAGCGTGCGGCTCCGCTTGATTTAAGAATTAACCCTTTAAAAATATCGCGCGAAAACGCTATCAATACTCTGACAGAGGCTGGTTTAGAGCCTGTTGCCACTCCCTATTCACCATTAGGTATACGCTTAAATGGTCGCCCTGATATTCAAAAACTTCCTTTGTTCAAGTCAGGAGCCATTGAAGTTCAAGATGAAGGCAGCCAGCTTTTAGGCTTAACCTTAGGCGCCACCCGTCACCATACTGTCATTGATTTTTGTGCAGGCGCAGGCGGTAAAACATTGCTGTTAGGTGCACTGATGAATAATCAAGGCAGACTTTACGCCTTCGATACTTCTGCTATTCGTCTTGATAAACTCAAACCACGATTAAAGCGTGCTAGTTTAAGCAATGTAATGGTTCATGTTTTGCAAAACGAGAACGACACCAAAGTTAAGCGTCTTGCTGGTAAGGTTGACAAAGTTTTAGTCGATGCCCCCTGCTCAGGCCTAGGAACCTTAAGAAGAAATCCTGATCTTAAATGGCGACAATCTCCAGAAAGCCTGGTGGAATTAAAAGATACGCAACAACGCATCCTAACTTCTGCCAGCCGTCTTGTAAAAAAGGGCGGGCAAATCGTTTATGGAACATGCAGTATTCTGGCTGAAGAAAATGAACAAATTATTAACGCTTTTCTCGAAACGCATCCCGACTTTCACCGTGTAGATTTACGTGGGCGTCTACAAAATATTGCGCCTGCACTTGTTGAAACGATGCCTTCAGAAAGCTTACAACTTTGGCCTCATCTTCATCAGACTGATGGTTTTTTTGGTGCACTATTAGAAAAAAACGCGTAAAAATTTTAAAACTAATCACATTTTTAGAAAATTACGACATACATAAAACGTAAGAAATACGCAGCAATTACTGCGTATTTCTTACTTCATAAATCCATAAGCACTATTCATTCCAGTAGTTCTGGTTAGCAATTTTTGCGAAACTTTGCGAAAGATTCTGCCTTAACTCTCTTTAAAATAAGCGAAGAAGAAGCCCTTATTTATAATGAATTTAGGTTGTACAAAAAAATCATATTTGATTGCGGCTTTATTACCTATTGCAAAACACAGCTTTAAATAATAGAATTAACAATAACTTAACACTAAAACCACAAATAATGCGGGTGTTTTCCTAGTGCCACGGCGTATAACGCAGGTGTACAATAATTATTGTTTTTTTGTAAAGTTTTGTATTTTTATATGAATGCTGACTAATAGGAATTTAAGCATGCGGGAACAATTAATTTGGAAGGGAGCGCCCTCCCAGCTATCTAATATGGGATTCTTTAGCTTTTATGTCATATCAGTTATCGTACTAAATGTTCTTCCGCTTGATATTCCTTTCGCTATTACACTTCTTCCAGCGGTTATAGGTTATTGGCAGTTTTTATCGACACAGCATACTGAATATGAGCTAACAAATGAACGCTTGATTAGCCATAGTGGAATTTACTCTAAAATTATTGATGAATTAGAACTTTATAGAATTCGAGATTTTCGACTTCAGCAACCAGCTTATCTTCGGCCCTTCGGATTAGCCAATGTTGTATTATTAACGGCAGATATTACTTCACCTACCCTTGTTATTTCAGCGATTCCTAATGCTAGAAAATTGCTAGATGATATTCGCCGCTTAGTTGAAGCACGGCGCGATATGAAAGGCGTGCGTAGCGTAGATGTAGGGCAATTCCATTAAAGCCTAAGCGCCTTATCAATAGCTTCAAATTGATCAAGCTAATCGTTTTTAACTGCCTAAAATAAGAAAATTAATAGCGATTTAAAAGATTAATCCCATAAGTTAGCATCAGTGTTAGACTTACGGCTATCTTTTTGTTGGGCGATTTCCAATGCTGCGCCTTACCCCTTCCTCTTTAGAACAGTATGCTACCCCTAATGATGCTCTAGCCGATGTGGTCATTGTGGCAGGTGAAGCATCGGGTGATTTTCTTGCCGCACATCTTATTACGTCTTTAAAACGTAAATATCCTCACCTTCGTTTTGGCGGTATTGCCGGGCCATTAATGGCGCACGCTGGTTGTAATACTTGGGTTCCCCAAGAAAAGCTAGCCGTTCGGGGCTACATTGAAGTTTTACGGCATTTATCTGAACTTTTAAATATTCGCAAAAGAATCTATGAGCGCGTTGTAACAGAGCGGCCTACGCTATTTATAGGCGTTGATGCCCCTGATTTTAATTTAAGCTTAGAAAAAAAACTCAAACTTCAAGGTATCAAAACAATTCATTATGTTAGCCCTTCGCTTTGGGCATGGCGGCCTGAACGTATTGAACGGCTAAGAGAAGCAACAGATTTATGCTTGTTACTTTTTCCTTTTGAAGCAGCTTTATACCAAGCAGCTAATATTCCCCATGCTGTCATTGGGCATCCGGTATGTGCTGATTTTAACCCTTTTCCCCTTAAACGCTTTCCTGCTGCGGGTGAAACAATCAAATTAGCAATGTTACCTGGCAGCCGGCAAAGTGAACTTGTTTTTCACGCAGAGCTTTTTGCTAAAACTGCTTTATTACTACGTCAACGAGGATTCCGCTTTGAGGTTAATGTTCCTTTAGTTCACTCTGACCATCGCGCTCACCTCGAAGCATTGTTCACGGCAATTCCTGATATCAATGCAACAGTAGGCAATAGCCATGACATTCTTAAACAAAGTCATTTAGGCTTGATTGCCTCAGGAACAGCTTCGCTAGAAGCAGCATTAGCGAATTGCCCTCACCTCATTACTTACCGATTACACCCGTGGACAGCGCGTGCAGTTAAGAAAAAGCTGACCCTCCCTTATGTAGGGTTACCTAATGTGCTTAGCAAACGTTTTGTTGTACCTGAATTACTGCAAGATGCAGCAACACCTGAAAACCTTTCGCAAGCGCTTGAAACATTGATTACAGACTCATGGTCACGTGAGCAGCAACATCAAGCCTTTGAAAAAATTTTTCATGACCTTGATCGCCCTCATGAAACATTATTGTGTGAAGCATTAGCTCCTTTTTTAAATAAGGCTTCTTAGACTGTGGTATCAACTATTAACTGTAGCTTACCACCACAAAACAGCCCAAAACCTGTTCTTTGCATTAATTAGCTTCTGTGCTCCACTATAGATAAATCTCTCAATTTTGCTACCCTTAGCAATCTAGACGACGCTAGCTAGGAAATTACAATGGATGCCCCAGTACTTGCTTTTGACATTGAAACTATCCCCGATGTTTCAGCCCTGCGCGTAATGTACAACGCCCCTGCCAATGAATTTACCGATCTTGATGTTATTAACCTTGCGGTACGCCGTCGTCGCCAAGATTATAATACTGATTTTCTGCCTATTTACTTACAAAAAGTTGTTAGTATTGCCTGTGTACTACGCGAAGCAAATCAGCTTCATATATGGTCAATTGGCGAACCTGACGATACCGAACCTATCTTAATTCAACGGTTTTTTGAAGGTATTGAGCGATACACTCCTCAATTAGTGTCATGGAATGGAAACGGCTTTGATTTACCGGTCTTGCATGCGCGCGCCCTCATCCATAAATTGCGCGCTCCAACCTATTGGGATCAAGGCGAATTTAATCGTGAATTTAAATTTAATCATTATTTAGGCCGCTATCATTCACGTCATCTAGATCTTATGGATATTCTGGCAGGCTATCAAGGAAAAGCATTTGCACCGCTTGATATGATGGCAAAACTCTGTGGTTTTCCGGGCAAAATGGATATTGATGGCAGCCAAGTATGGGAGGCCTATTACAACGGTGAAATAGAACGTATTCGTCATTATTGTGAAACAGATACTGTTAATACGTATCTTGTTTTTTTACGCTTTCAAGCCATGCGAGGACATCTAAGTGATGAAAGCTATTATAGTGAAATTCAGCGAGTAAAAGATAAACTGTCTTCTTTTACTCATGCAGGCTGGCAAACCTTTCTTAATGCAGGAAACTGGTCATGAATTTGCATTCATATCGATGGCAGCACCCTCATATCGGAAGTTTAGTTTTTATACATGACTCCTCAATACTGTACCGCATCAGCTTTGCCAAGCCCGATGCCCATTTTCCTGATGAAAAAGCTCCCTCTTTTTTAGAGCCTGCATTAAACTGGTTAAACATTTATGCTGAATCACCCTTAAAAGTAGCTGATGCCCCTTTAAAAAACTGCCCGCGAGCATTAGGCACACCATTTCAGGAAAAAGTTTGGGAAGCACTTCACTTAAGCCGACCAGGCGAAACATTTAGTTATCAATCGCTTGCGACCCAAGCAGGTTTCCCCGCAAAAAATGCACGTGCTGTCGCAGGGGCAATGGCACGCAACCCTTTTGTTATTCTGATTCCTTGCCATCGCGTTTTACGACGATCAGGAGAGCTAGGAGGTTATAGTGCAGGAGATGGGATTGAAACAAAGAAAAATTTGCTTAGGCATGAAGGCATATACTTCTAAATATAAACCACTCTTTATTTAAGCAGCTTTCCTGATTCAAATCCTACTCTTACAGCCCCCCAATGGCGGCCTTGTAAAAATATAGGCATTGAAAGATCGTTTACAATCTCACCAGTATCGCGTAAATACGATTGAAATAAAAATGGCTCTTGGTTTGCCGCCAGCTTCTGCCCTACAGGATCTGAAAATATGCGCTTATGACGACTATAAATAATATCTCGTTGTGGATCGCCAGTTGGGGTAAGCGAAAATTTAGCATTGTGTGCAGGCGCATATCCTTTGTTATCAACTGCTAGACTATAAATACACCCATCTAAGTTTTGTAAGACCTCATCATAAATAGCAGTAAGCTGTTTATCTACCTTCGAATCATAGCTCGTTGTATAACGAGGGGGGTTGCTTCCTGAAATTTGCTGATATTGTTGATCAAAAACATTAATGCCTCGTTTTGTTAAACATTCCTCAAGTGTTAGTTGAACACGGTTGCGTAAGGTAGAAGTTGCCTCGGTCAATGTATCAAACGTTGTATTACCTGTTCGAAAATTGGCTAACTCCCCTTGCAGCTCTTCCGTTTTATCTCTTAAATCATTAGAAAACCCTGCCGCAGTCACCATTGATTGCTTAACATTACTACTCATATTAGCAATTTTTTCCATCTTTTTTTGCATTTGCTGATTCGTGTCATTTACCTGAACAATGGTTGAAGCAATACGATCAACATTCTGATTCATTTCTCTAAAATCAATAACAAACTGCTCAAAATTTTCAGCAGTACCGCTAAGTGAAACAGCAGTTTGTGAAACATCGTCACCAATTAAATGATTTCTAGAGCGTGTATTTTCAACTAAGGTAATCATTTCATCGGTATGCCCTGCGATTTCACCTGTAGCAGAATTCACCCGCTCAGCCAGCTTTCTTACTTCATCAGCGACCACAGCAAAACCACGTCCCGCATCGCCTGCACGTGCAGCCTCAATTGCTGCATTTAATGCTAACAAATTCGTTTGCTGAGAAATATCTTTAATTAACTGGCCAATAGAACTTACAGTTTGGGCACGCGAAGATAACTGATCAACTTGCTCAGCAAATGACACCATTTGCTCAGATACACGATCCATTCTTTGCCTAAGGGCTGAAAGTTCAGATAATGCTTTTTCTGCCATCGTCAAATTTGATAACGATACAGATGCAATTTGCTGCACATTCTCTGAAACAGAAGCAGATTGAAGCGCTACTGAATTGCCATCTATTTTTAACTCATCTGAAAGTACGAGTTGCTCATCTGCTTTGGCAGCCACATTTTTAATTTCATTTTGCATGCGTGCCGTAGCCATTGCAATCTGAAAGCTACCGCCACGTGCTGTAATTACTAATTCACGTACACGATCTAAATAGCCATAAATCGGTTGTGCTAAACTGTTGGTAGACTCAACGCGCTCAGAAAGTAATGCTTTATTAAGTGTTAATCGCTGAAGTAAATCTGGCAACAAATCTGTTTTTTGGAAAAACTGTAGTTTCATAGCTGGCTGTCTTTCTTAAAATATCTCGCCATGTTATCTACCTTATCAATCTGGCAAACTATTCCTAAATTTCGTCATGCACTTTGCTTAACTTGAATAATTTCCCTACACATTTATTTAAATTTGTTTAAACGATTAATTCAATAGCCATAAAGCGTTTTAAAATTTAATACCAGCTACTTCTCTTTTTATTTTTGCCACAAGCTCTAGCTAAATAAATTCAACATATATTTAGGCTAAGCTTTTTATAAAAAAAGGGCGAAAAATACGCCCTCAAAAATTACTGATTATTTTAATGCTGAACGGATATATTAGGTGCTTGCTGGTGCCATTGAGTAACTTGTTGATACGCATGCCCTACTTTAAATAAAAGCTCTTCTGATAGCAATGGCCCCATTAATTGCATTCCAATCGGCAACCCCTGCTCTGTAAATCCACATGGAATAGATAAAGCAGGCATTCCTGTTAAGTTAGCAGGAATAGTAAATATATCGTTCAGATACATCTGTAAGGGGTCTTCCATCGCTACCGAACCAATTTCAAACGCTGTAATAGGAGTACTTGGCCCTAACAGTACATCACACTCAGTAAACACCCGGTTAAAGTCGTCTGTAATTAAGCGTCTAACTTTTTGGGCCTGAATGTAATAGATATTAAATGACTCTTCCGTTAACATATACGTACCAATCATAATACGACGCTTCACTTCTTCGCCAAACCCCTCTGCACGGCTTTTTGTATACATTTCTTGCAAATCAGCATATTCAGGCGTGCGATAGCCGTAACGTACTCCATCATAACGCGCTAAATTACTAAACGCCTCAGCGGGCGCAATCACATAGTACACAGCTACTGAATGACTAATATGTGGCAGGCTAATAGGAATCAGCGTAGCGCCTAATCTTGAAAAGGTTGCTTTTGCTTCTTCAAGGGCTGCCCAAATAGGTGCATCAATTCCTTTTTCAACAAACATTTCTTTAGGCAATCCTATACGCAATCCCTCAAGAGAGCGCCCGCCTGAATGCGATGTATTCGCTAATGTTTCTAACGCTGCCACATATGACGCTACCGGCTGCGATAAGCTCGTTGAGTCGCGGCTATCGTGGCCCGCAATCACTTCCATAAATAACGCAACATCTTCAACAGAACGTCCTAACGCCCCTACCTGATCTAAACTGGAGGCAAAAGCAATTACACCATAGCGTGATACCAACCCATAGGTTGGCTTAAGCCCACAGGTATTCGTAAACGAAGCTGGTTGGCGAATCGAACCGCCTGTATCAGAAGCGGTAGCTATCGGCGATAACCGTGCGGATACTGCTGCTGCTGAGCCACCTGAACTGCCACCTGGTACACGTGTTAAATCCCAAGGGTTACGCACGACTCCAAAATAAGAAGTTTGATTAGATGAACCCATTGCAAACTCATCCATGTTGAGCTTACCCAGAGGCACCATACCCGCACTCAATATTGATTCCACAACATGCGAAGTATAAGGCGCTATAAAATCACCTAACATGCGTGAGCCACATGTGGTGCGCTGTCCATTAATTAAAAGATTATCCTTATTAGCCATAGGAATTCCCAACAGCCGATGCCCATTATTCTTTGCACGATATTCATCTGCGCGCCTAGCAACTTCCAGAGCAAATTCAGGAGTCGGTGTAATAAATGCATTCAATGAATGATTTAATGATGCCATACGATCTAAATAGAGCTGCGTTAGTTCAACACTTGAAATTTTCTTATCGGCTAATGCTTTAGAAAGCTCTTTTAAACTGGACTCAATCATCCTTTATTCCTCAAATGACATGATGGCTAAACAAAAAAACTTTTGAACGATATTAAAAAACCATCATAAGATATAAACATGCCGTCGCATGCACCTGCTACAAACTTAGAAGCTACGCCGTTGTCCTCTCTCGGCGTATTGTCTGCGTTGCCATGCTGTAATAGAGCATAACTACGTAATTTCTTAAACTTTAATATAATGTTACTCAATCACTTGGGGTACAAGATAAAACCCCTCATGCAATAATGGAGCACACTCTTGCCAATGCTCTCTATTCGCTACATTCTTGACTTCATCATTACGCAATGGTTGTGCATGGGAGGGTACATGCGTCATGGGTTCTACACCCGTAGTATCTAGACAGCGCATTTCTTCAATCATTTGGCTAATGCCTTGTATCTTTTCATAAACAGCCTGCGCTTCATCTTCTGTGATTGCCAAACGCGCTGCACGAGCTAATCCATATACATCATCTCGTTGAATATTTAGCATTGACATAAAAATCCTCTCACAACCTCGATTACAAACATTACTATACTCTCACTATTCCACTTAATCTTATCTAGTGCTTTGCCATACCATCTGTAGTATATGCCCTGCAGTATTTTAACTGGATTAGGTTTCTATACACCTTACGTTTTGCTTTATTTTTACTGCTATTATTTACCGCACATAATACTGCAATTATTACTGCAAATAATGAATGGTCTGCATTCTAAACGTCATAAAGTTATACGCTTTACACACTCGCTAGCAAGCAAAAAGCTATTCTCACTTAGTATATTAGCGTAATTACAGCCATATCCCCATCATTTTCTAAGCGCTTTTCGCTATCATTTGTTTTATCAGAACCTTAGAATGCTCTGAATACTATCTATAAGAATTAAAAAACAACATTCAGAACCACATTAGCTATTTGTTATCTACAACTTTGTGCTATATACTGACATCCACAATAACATCGTGCTAGAGTAGTTTAGGCTTTTCGTATCATAAAACGTCTTGCTACCAATTACCAAGCGCCATCTAAGGAAATGTACAGAAATACATGTGCGTTTCGATTACCCCCTGACTGTACCGTGGAAGCGCCTTATGTTCGGATTTTTAAGTAGTTACTTTTCTAGTGACCTCGCCATTGACCTTGGCACCGCGAACACCCTGATTTACGCCAGAGGTCGCGGCATAGTGCTTGATGAGCCTTCAGTCGTTGCCATTCGACAAGATGGCAGCACAGGAAAACGTCTAATTCAAGAAGTTGGATTAGCTGCAAAACAAATGCTGGGTAGAACCCCGGGTAACATGACAGCTATTCGCCCCATGAAAGATGGCGTTATTGCTGATTTTACCTTCACCGAGCAAATGCTTAAGCAATTTATTCGCAAAGTACTTGATTCGAAATTATTTAGCCCAAGCCCTCGTATTATTATTTGTGTTCCTTGCGGTTCTACTCAAGTAGAACGCCGCGCTATTCGTGAATCAGCTCTTGGTGCCGGTGCAAGTAAAGTATTTCTTATTGAAGAACCTATGGCAGCGGCTATTGGGGCAGATTTGCCTATTGCTGAAGCGACAGGCTCCATGGTGGTTGATATAGGTGGCGGCACTACTGAAGTAGGTGTTGTTTCGCTTGGCGGTATGGTTTATTCAAATTCTGTGCGTATTGGCGGAGATAAATTTGATGAGGCTATTGTTAATTACATTCGTCGTAATTACGGCATGTTAATTGGCGAGACAACGGCTGAATTGATTAAAAAACAAATTGGTTCGGCTTTTCCTGGTTCTGAAATAAGAGAGATGGAAGTTAAAGGTCGTAATTTGGCTGAAGGCATTCCCCGCAGCTTTACTGTTTCAAGCAATGAAATTCTGGAAGCCTTAACTGATCCGCTTAATCAAATTGTAAGTGCTGTTAAATTAGCGCTAGAGCGTACCCCACCTGAATTAGGTGCAGATATTGCGGAGCGCGGTATGGTTTTAACAGGCGGTGGGGCTTTATTAAGAGATCTTGATCGTTTACTCATGGAAGAAACTGGGCTACCTGTAATTGTTGCAGAAGATCCACTCACCTGTGTAGTACGTGGTTGCGGTATGGCTCTCGAAAATATGGAAAAATTGCCTACCATTTTTACATATGATTGATATTCGTTAAAATTTTCCAATAAAAATCTTTAACGATTAAATAAAAAAAGAGAAAGCATAAAAACTTTCTCTTTTTTTATTTAGAAGCTATGTAATTGAGTTCGCTCTATCGCCCCAAGGCAATGCATAAACTTTAAGCGTGATGGGAAAGTATTACCGCATGGCGTTGTGCAGCAAGAAAAGGCACCTCTAAACTTTGCACAGACTTTACGACTAAAGGCGAAGATAAACGCTCAAGCTCTTCGTAAGGATATACCCCCTTCATTGCCACCATTATTCCATCAGCTGCTAAATGCTGTTTAGATAACGCAACAAAATCATTAAGCTCCGCAAATGCGCGTGAAATCACTACATCATACAAAGCTTTCGGTTGCCATGATTCGACTCTTTCTTGTACCACTTCAAGATTAGTTAAACCCAATTCAATAGCTACCTGCTGTACAAAAGCAGTACGCTTATGATGGCCATCTAGTGCAGTAACCTGCCACTCAGGGCGAGCAATCGCTAAAGGTACCGCTGGCAACCCTGCCCCACTTCCAACATCTAAGACACGACACCGTGCTGCTACTGGATAACTCTCTAATACCTTAACCATTGCTAAAGAATCAAGAATATGCTGAGTTAGCATAGCATCTGGCTCTCTGACTGCAGTCAAGTTATAAACTTTATTCCATTTATCCAAAAGCTCTACGTATTTAAGCAAAAGCATATGCTGCTCATCACTTAATTGCATATCAAGTTTGCTTAGTCCCTCAATTAACTTTATTTTCAAAACTTCATCCCTTCTTCAAGAGAACCTCAAAATACAGCTCAAAACTTAAATTTTGTTATTGGCTACATTACGAATACATTTGATTTTATCCTCTTATTTCGAAGATAAAAAATTTAACGGTAGCCTCTATTAACAAATCATCGCTATTTTAAGAAATTTCCCGCCCTGCCATTCCTCTGCGTAAATGCACCATCAATAAAGAAATAGCTGCGGGAGTAATACCTGAAATACGAGCTGCTTGGCCTAATGTTTCAGGTCGATGCATGTTAAGCTTTTGCTGTACTTCAGCAGATAAACCACGCACTAAGGTGTAATCAAGCGCAGACGGTAAACGCCAGCTTTCATTAATCTGAGCCCGTTCAATTTCTGTGGCTTGCCGATCAATGTATCCTTGGTATTTAGTTTGAATACTAACCTGCTCTTGAACAGCTTCAGGTAAATTAGGCAAAGGCTGTGCTGCGGCATGCTCACGGTCTTGGAGTACTTGGGCAATTTTACCCAAATCTTCATAGTTAACATTCGGCCTACGTAATAAATCAGCCAAACTATATTCCCGCTCTAAAGGCTGGCCTAGTAAACGTAAAGCATCTTCATTCATTAAGTGTTTTGGTAAAACCCATGTTGATGCTAATCGAGCCTTTTCTTTTTCTATCGCCTCTCGCTTTTCACAAAAGGCTGCCCAACGTATATCATCAACCACACCTAATTTACGACCTTGTTCTGTTAAGCGTAAATCTGCATTATCTTCACGCAATTGTAATCGATACTCCGCACGACTTGTAAACATACGATAAGGCTCAGTAACACCTTTTGTAATCAAATCATCAACGAGCACACCTAAATAGGCCTCATGCCGTTGAGGACACCATGCGTCTTGTTCAGTTGCATAAAGCGCAGCATTAATTCCTGCCAATAAACCTTGGGCGGCTGCCTCTTCATAACCTGTAGTGCCATTAATTTGCCCTGCAAAAAATAAGCCGTTAACCGACTTACTCTCTAAGGATGACTTTAATGCACGTGGATCAAAATAATCGTACTCAATTGCATAGCCAGGTCTCAAAATATGGGCATTTTCTAAACCCTGAATAGAGCGTACTAATTCTAGCTGTATATCAAAAGGCAAGCTTGTTGAGATTCCATTAGGATAAACCTCATGGGTATCTAAACCTTCTGGCTCAAGAAAAATTTGATGACTGTTTTTATCTGCAAAACGATTAACTTTATCTTCAATCGACGGACAGTACCGTGGACCTCGACCTTCAATTACACCCGTAAACATAGGAGAGCGATCAAATCCTCCTCGAATAATCTCATGAGTACGTTCATTTGTATGCGTAATCCAGCAGGGCAATTGAGCGGGATGAAGCGAGCGGCTCCCCATAAATGAAAATACAGGGGCAGGAGTATCACCGGGCTGAGGTGTTAGGCAACTATAATCAATGGTGCGTCCATCAAGGCGTGGAGGAGTGCCTGTTTTTAACCGACCGACAGGTAAAGCATGCTCTCTCAAACGTGTACCCAGCGTTGTAGCCGCAGGATCACCAGCACGCCCTCCCACGTAACTTTCTAAACCAATATGAATTCGCCCTGAAAGAAAAGTGCCTGCGGTTAAAACTACAGTCTTTCCATAAAATATAATACCAGCTTGGGTAAGAACTCCGGTTACTTTATCATTTTCTAAAATTACATCATCAACAGCTTGCTGGAATAGCGTTAATTTAGGCTGATTTTCAAGACAATATCGAATAGCTTGCTTATACAAAATACGGTCTGCTTGGGCGCGTGTAGCCTGTACTGCCGCCCCTCTACTTGCATTTAATATTCTAAATTGAATACCTGCTTTGTCGGTCGCTAGTGCCATAGCACCGCCTAGCGCATCTACTTCTTTAACAAGATGACCTTTACCAATGCCTCCTATGGAGGGATTGCATGACATCTGCCCTAACGTTTCAATATTATGTGATAACAATAATGTTTCGCATCCCATACGCGCTGCTGCTAACGCTGCTTCAGTACCCGCGTGCCCACCACCAACAACAATAACATCAAATGATTTTGGAAACTTCATAACGTACACATCCTATAGCAGGCTTATTAGTAGCCTACATAAACCCTGAATATCTTTAACATGATTAGCTTATTAAAACGACAAATTCAAAATGAATGACGCTTATCGAGAAAACTTAACCTACATTTAAAACACGCTGAATACTGTTAGCTGCAAGAAAAATCAATGAGCTTTAATAGTTTAATGATAACATTTACCTTATTAATACGTTCAACTTCCATCTTTTTGTTGCCTCGATAAATAAGCAGAAAAAAGAAATTAGCTAAAATAGTTAATTTTGACACTTGATAGTCAAAATTAAGATTTTTAATTAGTTACCCCGTAAATAGCAGCATTTCAAATAATGAGTAACTTTTTACTTAGAACATCTTAGATTATTTGCTCAACCTTAGCGATTATAATGCAGCCAGCATAAAAATAACTCAAATTTAGTCTAAATAATGCTTGGTTAAATAATCCCTTCAAAGAGCAATACGATTTCTGCATAAAAACAATTTATGTATTGAATGATTATCAAAATGTAGTACTCGACAAGTGCCCTACCCAGCTCCCCCTCTTCGCTTAGCATTTTTAGATAAGAAATACATACATAAATAACTTTGCTTTGCAAACCATTAACAAGCTGCTAGGTGAGAACAAACTAGTAGTGCATGCATTCTTAGCTATTTCTTATTTTCATTTTATAAGCTCTGACATATTTGCATTACATGACTACTCTTTACCCTGAGTAATAGGGAAGAAATAATAGTACATTCTATATATAGCTAATGCTTTACTACACTTGATTGGCAAGTTTTAATTTAGCTGTTCTGATAAAGATCGCACAGCTAAAGCTAAGATAAAAGCGCTAATTACGTGGCTATAAAGCCTTATAGCGCCCAAACTTACATTTTCCAATTTTCATCCTAAATAACGAGGTAAAGCATTAGGAGTATTAATGATTATCATTTTTTACGTAGCATTTACTACGTTAGGAAAAATAATTAGCTAGATGAGCTTCCCTTTTTACTTTTGTTATCAATATCACCCCATACTTGTGCATGCAGAGATGGTACTGCGTTCTTAGCTCCATCAGTAGCTTTAACAAAAGCCTCTAGTGTCCATGTTGATAAGGTATCGATTTGCACGAACTCAAACCCTACTTTATGCCCATAAGAGCCGTGAGAAGTAGCATGAACTACTTTAGCATCTAAGTTCACATTCATAAAGCGCCCTCTTACAGGCAAATCAAATTTTAAGCAGTATATTTCTCCTGCTTCGATATCATTTTTGCCAGTAAAAACAGCCATACCATTCATAGAAACATCTGAACTAAATGCATCATGATAGTATCCATTCGCCTCATTTACCCGCACTGCGGTGTTAATAGGCTTGCGAATGCGCAGTCTTTTTTCAGTATTCATTATTTTGTTTCCATTCAGTTACTTAATTAAAAGACCGAATGATTTTACACAAAAAAATTAATTCCATCAACGCTTTAATCCAATTAGCGGTGCTAGCCACGCATCTATACTTAGAAACCCACCGCCTCGTGCTATGAGTGAAAAAAGCATAATAAGATAAAAAAAAGGTAATTTGAAGTTCCCATGCCCTTGGTCAATTAGTGTATAACCCTGCCATAACTCTCTTGCTGAAGACCACGATTGTGGCCAATGCACTGTAGCAATTGCAACAATTGTTACAATCATTAATGAAAAGGCTGAAAAACGCGTTGCTAAACCAAATAGAATAAATACTGCCCCGATCAACTCTGAATAGGTCGCGACCGTCCAATTAAGACTCACAGAGAACATATTAAATGGCCATGGAAATCTATCAGCAATATCTATAAACCAATTGGTACCATGCAATTTCTCATAGCCAGCCTCATAAAATTCCCAGGCAATAATTATTCTAATGAATAGCAAAGAGAGTGCAGATAAAGTAGGTGTAATTTTTTCAAGAAACCATACAAAATTATCGCGCATTATGCTTATTATTGATGATTCATTTTTCACAGCAATATCTCTTTTTCTCTAAGGATTTGACTCAACTGCATTAAAGAAGGCGTAGCAGTGATAATTTGCCAGGTATCATGAGCCTGCTGCTCATCCTCTTCACACGAAGCCAGATGCAAAATTAACTGCAGCATGGTTTCATCAGGGCATATTGCCTCTACATTATTTTCACAATCTCGCCATGCCAATAAAACAGTTGATTGAGCAGGCAGTAACTTTCCTTCTCTTGCGATCATATGTACTGGATAATCAAATAATTCTATTCGCAAACTAGGGTTTAACGTTTGACCATTTATTGAACGTAATATTTTAGCAGAATTAATCGCAACCGCCATTTCGATCCATTCCCATCGCATCAATTGCAACAATGCTGGAGATAATCGAGATACTGGGAAATTTGCTAACATAACAAGAAAATTTTCAGCAATATTTCTAAAAAGTGGTGAGGTTCGGTAGGGTGATTGTAAAAACTCTGCAACCCACTCTTCCCACATCGCCTCTGAAATTAACGTTCTTGCAATCGGAAAAACAGGTATTAAAAAGCTTTCAATATTATTGCGAATTAATTCACGATATACAGCAAGCCTGTGCTTTTTCTGGTAACTTTCCAGCTCTTTTTCTGAGATCCAATTACTTAACGTTTTTGTCCAAGCTTCTATTTGTAATAAACCTGGCGAAGATATTTCTGCACTCATGCTCCACCCTTCATTATTAGGAATGGTCTAAAATCGTTCTACCTATATCCTAATTTTTTGTCATCGCTAATTTTTCTGCTTCTATTTTCTGTTTCTAATAAGATACTTGGCTGAAATAGTTTTTCTTTATCAGCATCAATTGTTATATGTTTATCTGCGGCTTGAATACTAGCAATACGTTTCAACTCAGGCATTAACTCAGAAAATTCAGGAATATTTAAATCGCGCTCTAACAATGTTGGTACGCTACCAAATCGGCTAACCGCAAACTCATATAAACTCCAAACAGACTCACAAACAGGAGCTCCGTGGGTATCAATTAGCAAACGATCTCCTGTATCTGGGGCTATATCTTCAAGATGTCCTGCCATGTGCATATAACATACTCTTTTTACATCTAAAGCCCTAAGATATTGTTGAGGGTCAAAATTGTGATTAACGCTATTAACAAACACATTATTAATATCTATATGCAATGCACAATCTGCTAACTCGCTTATTGCTGCCACAAATTCCCATTCAGGCAGGGTAGTTCCTTGGGGCAGTATATACGTAGATGCATTTTCAATAGCAATTCTTTTACCTAAAATATCTTGTACAGTCTTAATTCTATCTGCCACATAACGTGCAGTATCAAGAGTTGCCGGAATTGGTAAAAGATCATACCAATAGCCACTAGTATCAGCACAATAGGCTAGATGTTCTGTATATAATTCAACTTTATAGTCTTCTAGAAAAACTCGTATATCTGCCAGAAACTTCTTGTTTAAGGGCGCTGGCCCTCCAAGAGATAGTGATAATCCGTGAGCTACGATTGGAAATTTTTTTATTAATCGCTCAAAAACTTGCTCTCTGTTGCCTCCCATGCCCATCCAATTTTCAGGAGCAATTTCAAGAAACTGAATATTTTCATTAGATGGATACTCTAAAATATCATCCAAAAGCTCTGTTCTCAAACCAAGCCCGACACCAGATAAGCCAATAAAATTAAGCATATACACATAATTCCCAAACTATAAAGGGCAGGTACAGCATCGTACCTGCCCTACTACTGCTTGTCTTATACTATGTTCAACTCTTTTTCTTATCATGATTTAATACATTCTAGATAAGAAGCCAAATAAACATAATGCTTTTTGACAATACATATACTATTAAATTTGCTTTAACACAATTTAATAGCCTTATTTCTTGTCAGCCCCACCAGCAGCTGACTTTTCGCCATCATTAGCTGCTTTTTTTTCAGCTGAACATTTAGCTTCATGTGCTTTTTTATCGCCCGAACATTTGCCATCGTGAGCTTTTTTATGGGCGCCACATTTACCAGCACCACATTTGCCATCTTTTGATTTAGATTTTTTATCTGCAGAACATTTAGCTTCGTGAGCTTTTTTATCTGCAGAGCATTTAGCTTCTCCTGCTTTTTCTGTGGTAGGTGCAGCAGCAGCTTGAGAAGCTTCAGCAACCTGCCAACCAGCTTGATTAGCAGCCTGTACACTACCTGCAGCTAATACTGATAACGCTGCTAATGAAAGAGTTGCCTTTAAAGAATTACGCTTCACTTTGCTCATACAAAAAACTCCTAAATTCATATAGTAATCAGACAACAAGGTTTTGAACCTGCCCGCTGTAGAAACAGCATTTACATATTTATAATAGCTAAGTTATATCCCTGCTAAAACTTGCAGGGTTAGCCTCAAAACGTGTCGTTTTGAAACATCACTTTGTTGACAAAAATTATTAATGCATTTCCTTTAACAAAGTTAACAAAAAATATTTGTATATATAATTAGTGTGTATTTTTTATAAAACAAAGTATAAACAACATACATTTTTTTCATTACTTATAATCGCTACAAATACAATTACGATTATGGTTTGGCGAATAATAAACCACTAATTTATACAGCGTATTATTTTTAAAAAGAAATTTCTTGTTTTAATAAATCTAATATAACAGCGGTTTTTTCTTCCATTAACGCTTTATTTCCACGACTTTCAACATTTAAACGTAATAATGGTTCAGTATTAGATGATCTCAAGCTAAATCGCCATGCTCCCATATCCATTGATAATCCATCTGTTAAATCAATGGCTTGAACATTTTTTTTAAAATAAGACTCTACTACCGCGATTGAATTTTTCGCATTTGATACTTTCAGATTTATTTCTCCAGAAATAGGATACGCTGCGATACGCTCACTAACCAGTAAAGACAATGGCTTGCCTGTTATCGACAATAAACCACATACTAATAACCACGGAATCATTCCACTATCGCAATATGCAAAATCACGAAAATAGTGGTGAGCACTCATTTCGCCGCCGTAAATTGCATTTTCAAGCCGCATTCTTTCTTTTATAAAAGCATGCCCAGTCTTACTTTGTATGGCTTTTCCACCAGCATTTTCTACCATATCAATGGTATTCCATACTAATCTTGGATCATGAATAATTTTTTCACCTGGAAAACGCTTTAAAAAAGCTACGGCTAACAAACCAACAATATAATAACCTTCAATAAAAGCGCCAGTCTCATCAAACAGAAAACATCGATCAAAATCGCCATCCCATGCAATACCCATGTCAGCCTGATGTTCCTTCACTGCATTAATAGTATCTTGGCGATTCTCAGGTAAGATTGGATTGGGTATTCCCCGTGGAAACGTTCCATCAGGTTCATGATTAATTTTAATAAAATTTATGGGAATATTTAATGCTTTAAACTCTAACTCTAGTGCATCTATTACATGCCCTGCAGCACCATTACCTGCATTTACTACAAGTTTTAAAGGTTTTTGTGTTGGAATATCAATATAGCTAGCTAAATATTTAATATAAGGTTCTAAGATAGAAATAGTTTGGTAAATACCTTTTTTTTCTACTGAATGAAATTCATTTTGCTCTGCAAGAGCCTTTATTTCATTAAGGCCACTATCTCCACTAACAGGCTTTCCTCCCCCAAGCACTAACTTCATGCCATTATAGTCAAGAGGGTTATGGCTTGCAGTTACCTCAACACCGCCATCAACTTTTAAATGAAAAGAAGCAAAGTATATTTCTTCAGTACCCGCTAAACCTATATCAAGAACATCAGCTCCTGAATCCATCAATCCATTAGCTAAAGCCATTTTCAAAGATGGGCTCGTTAAACGTACATCACTTCCTACCGCTACACATCGAAGCTTAAAGTATTGCGCAAATGCTCGCCCTATTCGATAGGCAATTTCTTCATTGAGTTCTTCACCTAGTTTTCCACGAATATCATAGGCTTTAAAACAACTTAATACATCCATCCTTATTACTCCCTAAGTAATTATCTTAACTCTTACAAAAAATTATCTTCTTGGTAGTAAAAGATTAAGTATTTATATGCGATAAAACCAACTTATTTTTTAATAAAAATTTGACCAAAAACCTATGAAAAAATAATTTAATTTCGAATTGTATATAAATTTTTGAGCTATAAATAAATATGGCATCGGACCTTATCAGTCCGATGCCATAAATGACTCCTAAAATTCAGGAGCTAATAAGCGTAACGCTTATTATTAAGCAGTTTTTTTACGGCGTGTAGCAGAAGCTACTAAACCGAGGCCTGCCAACATCATTGCCCATGTTTCTGGCTCTGGAGCAGGAGTAATGTTAGCGGAGTAAGCACCACCAAAACTACCAGTAACATTACCAGTAATGTTTAAGTGATAATCACCTGCAGTCAATGCACCTGTCGAAAATGCTGAATAGCTACCACCAGTACCTAACAGGTTATTACCTGCATCATAAAGTGATGCAGTAAAGTTATCAATTTGAACTGTAGGTGCAAATGCAAATGAAGCTGCTGCAACAGTTGCGTTAGGTGCATTTGATAACAATGTAAAATTAATGGTGTCTGACAAAGCACCAGCACCAATAAAACCTTGAGCAAGCAATTGTGTTGTATTGTTTGCAGCAATGAAACCAGCGTTATAAACAGCAGCTGATGCGTTTACTGAAGCTAAAGCAGCTAATGCTACTACTGAAGCACGAAATATTTTTTTCATGAAGCTCACCTTGACTGAAAAATAGTGTCGCACAAATATATGCAACAAGTTTTATAAAAACTGAAAGAATCGTATCATAGTAAATTCTATTATTCAAGATTATTAATAAGAAAATATTCATCCCCTCATATGCTTATTTTCTATATAGATACAAACCCAAATACCATATAAAAATTCAATTTAGAAATGGTATTAAATCTATGCATTTACTAACTGCTATTTGTTTTCTTAACAGTTTTCTTAACAAAAATTAATAATATCTTTATATAATCTTAACCACCATTTAAATTATTTTCGGCACTCTATAGCAACACTATTTAAACATACACTTATAAAACCACAAAAAATTAAGCTAAATCTTAAGGGTTTTTTTTGCAAAAAAGAAATTTTCTTTATCTATCTTGACATTTCACCATTAATTCTCTGTGAAATAAAATATTTTTTGGTAGAATAGCCATAATTAGCTCTTAAAAAGTTAGAATTTTTTCTCTTTTCATTTAGCATAATCATAAATTTAATATAGTTTTAGGTATCATCATGCACAATCGCAAAGTCTCTGTTGTAGGATTAGGATATGTCGGCTTACCCGTTGCGGTAGCCTTCGGCAAGCAAACACAAACCATTGGGTTTGATGTTAACGAGTTACGTTTAGATGAATTACGCCAAGGGCATGATCGCACCAATGAGGTTGAGGCAACTGACCTAAAAAATACAAACGTTATCTATACAAGCGATATATCTATATTAGCTCAAGCAGATTTTCATATTGTAGCGGTTCCTACCCCCGTTGATGAAGCTCATCAACCAGACTTAACTCCTGTAGAACGCGCCTCTGAAACCGTCGCAAAAGCCCTAAAAAAAGGCGACATTGTTGTTTATGAATCTACAGTTTACCCTGGGGTGACTGAAGAAATTTGTATTCCTATTTTAGAGCGTATCTCAGGCCTCACGTGTGGCAGCGATTTTACCGTGGGCTATAGCCCAGAGCGTATCAACCCAGGCGATAAAGAACATACTTTCACTAAAATTACGAAAGTTGTGTCTGGGCAAAATAAAGCGACTCTTGACATCGTCGCAGATGTATATAGCTCAGTCGTTACCGCAGGCGTACACAAAGCCCCTACCATTAAAGTAGCAGAAGCCGCGAAAGTTATCGAAAATACACAACGCGATTTAAATATCGCCTTAATGAACGAGCTTTCTTTAATTTTTGGGCGAATGGGCATAGATACCAACAGCGTACTAGAAGCTGCGGGAACAAAATGGAATTTCCTTAAATTCAAACCTGGTTTAGTTGGAGGCCACTGCATCGGCGTTGACCCCTACTACTTAACACATAAAGCTGAAATGCTAGGTTATAACCCACAAGTTATTTTAGCAGGCAGAAGAATCAATGATGGTATGGGAGCTTACATTGGGCAACAAACTATTCGCCAATTAATACATGCTGGACATAATGTAGGTAAATGCACTGTTACTGTTTTAGGTTTAACCTTTAAAGAAAACTGCCCTGATTTAAGAAACTCTAAAGTAATTGATGTTATTCGTGAGTTGCAATCATTTGGGTTAAAGGTACAAGTTGCTGATCCTGAAGCCGATGCTCATGAAGCAGTGGAAGAATACGGTATTGAATTAGTTAAGCTAGAGAATTTACAACCGGCTGAAGCCGTAGTTGTCGCCGTTGCCCATACCCAGTTTGTGCAATGGAACGCTTTAGATTATAAACGCCTCTTAAAAGATAATCCTGTAGTGATAGATGTTAAGGGTATTTGTAAGCCAGAGGCTTTTGCAGAAACTGGCATCCAACTTTGGCGTCTATAAAAAAGGATTATCATGACAACTTATGAACAAGTGCAAAAAACATTGAGTCTTACGCCTAAAATATGGCTTATTACTGGAGTAGCGGGCTTCATTGGCTCTCATTTATTAGAAACTTTGCTTAACCTTAATCAGCGTGTAATTGGTTTAGATAATTTTGTAACAGGGTATAGAAAAAACCTTGATGCTGTAAAAAATAATGTGGGTTCAGAAAAATGGTCGCAATTTACGTTTCATGAAGGCGATATTTGTAAGCTAAGAGACTGTGAAAAAGCTGTTGCAGGAGTAGATTATGTTTTACACCAAGCAGCTTTAGGCAGCGTTCCTCGTTCTATTGAAAATCCAATTGTTGCAAATGAAACAAATATATCAGGCTTTCTTAATATGTTAGTTGCTAGCCGTGATGCTAAAGTAGCGCGATTTGTATACGCTGCTTCAAGCTCTACTTATGGAGACCATCCTGGGCTACCTAAAGTAGAAGATAAAATTGGCAAGCCTCTATCACCTTATGCTGTTACAAAATACGTTAATGAATTATATGCTGATGTGTTCGCCCGCTGCTATGGGTTTGAATCAATTGGATTACGTTACTTTAATGTATTTGGGCCTAGGCAAGATCCACAAGGAGCTTATGCCGCTGTCATTCCTAAATGGTTTAGTGCTTTATTAACCGATCAACCTGTTTATATTAATGGTGATGGTGAAACAAGTCGCGATTTTTGCTTTATTGCAAATGTTGTACAAGCAAACATTTTAGCTGCTACTGCTCATAAGCCTGAAGCAATCAACCAGGTTTATAATGTTGCCGTTGGTGATAAAACAACGCTTAATGATTTATTTTCATCTATAAAACAAAAATTAGCTAAACAATTACCTCATTTATCAAATGTTATGCCTGAATATAAAGAATTTAGAGAAGGTGATGTGCGTCACTCTCAAGCCGATATTAAAAAAATTGAGCAACTGTTAGGTTTTTTGCCAACGCACAAATTATCTGAAGGCTTGAATGAAAGTGTTGAGTTTTATATTAGTTGTGAGACGAAAAATACTGGTACATTAAATTAAAATTCAGAATTATATTTCATGAATGATAATAGGCTATATAATTAGCAATCAATTAAAAACATTCTATTTAAATAGTTAAATCTTTTAAAGACTTACCTTTTGCTACTCAGGCCAAGAAGTTATATTCCTCTGAATAGCTAGTAAGTCTTTTATTATTTTTATAATACTCGCGTTATAATAGCAATTAAAAATAAGGAAGAATATTATTTTAATTCCTCTTATCTTATGCGGTGGAGGCGGTTCTCGATTGTGGCCTATGTCACATCAAGCGTATCCCAAACAATACTTGCCCTTACATGGTGACACTACCTTAGTACAGCAGACCGCCTTACGTTTGCAAAGCCTCACGAATGCAATGGCTCCTATTCTAATTACGAATCAAGATCAACGATTTTTGCTAGCAGAGCAATTGCGCAGTGTTGGCATTCGCCCTAATGCAATTATTCTTGAATCAATTGGTAGAAATACAGCACCTGCTGCAGCTGTTGCATCTTTATTAGCAGAACGTATCGATCCTGAAGCAAAAATTTTGGTATTACCTTCTGATCATGTAATCCTGCATCCAGAAGTATTTGCTGAATGCGTTGCTAGAGCATCTTTATTAGCTGAAAAAAAATATCTAGTAACTTTTGGAATTGAACCTACCCTGCCACATACTGGGTATGGTTACATTCGCCGCGGAACAGCATTAAAAGATGCTGAAAAAAGCTTTACTGTTGATGCCTTTGTTGAAAAACCTACCACTGAACTTGCAGCAGAATTTTTAACAGATGGTAGCTATTACTGGAATAGCGGAATGTTTCTTTTCAAGGCCTCTGTCTACTTATCAGAACTTGCTCGTTTGGAACCAGAAATATTGCGGTGCGTACAAGAAGCTGTTGACAAAGGAGAGCATGATTTAGACTTTCTGCGCCTTCAAGCCGAAGCATTCTCTGTTTGCCCCGCAAAATCAATTGATTATGCTATAATGGAACATACCTCTTATGCAGCTGTAGTAGAAGCAGCTGGAATGGGATGGAATGATATAGGCTCTTGGACCTCACTCGCAGATCTTGAACCTAAAGATAATAACAATAATAGTCTTATTGGTAATGTATTAGTTGAAAATGTTCACAATACTTATATCAGAGCAGAACATCGCATGGTTGCGGCTCTAGGTATCGAAGATATTATTGTTATAGAAACAGCAGATGTTCTTTTAGTAGCCCATAAAAATGCTGCTCAAGATGTAAAAAAAATTGTTGATAGACTTAATGCCTCGGGCAACTCGGAATCTATTACGCATCAGAAAGTATTCCGACCTTGGGGCAGCTACGAAGATATTGATCAGGGCGAACGGTTTCAAGTAAAAAGAATAGTCGTTAATCCTGGCGCCTCCTTAAGCTTACAAATGCACTATCATCGTGCAGAACATTGGATTGTAGTTAAAGGAACAGCTAAAGTCATTAACGGAGGTGAGGAAACCTTGCTAAGCGAGAATCAATCAACCTATATTCCTTTGGGTATGGCTCATCGTTTAGAAAATCCTGGGAAAATTCCCTTAGAACTAATCGAAGTCCAGTCCGGAGCCTATTTAGGAGAAGATGATATTGTACGTTTCAATGATGTTTATGGACGGAATTAAAAATGGTGTTACAAATTTATCGATTAGCTCATTGGCTTAAAAACCATAAGATTCCTCTTCTTCCTTTTCTTCTAAAATCTTTAAATAGAATAATGTTTTCTGTTGTTTTACCCCCTACAGCTATTCTTGGAAAAAATGTATTATTAAGCTATGAAGGGCTTGGTACTGTTATTCATCGTCGAGCTGTCATTGGAGATAATGTAGTCATAGGTAGTGGCGTAACAATTGGAGGTAGAGGTAAAAGTACTGAAGTTCCCATTATTGGAGAAGGCTCAATGATTGGTTCAGGAGCTAAAGTTTTAGGCCCAATAAAAATTGGCAAATATGTATCCGTAGGGGCAAACGCAGTGGTTTTAACTGATCTACCAGATTATGCGGTAGCTGTAGGTATTCCAGCTAAAATAGTTAAAATAAATAAACCTGAAGATATTCCTGATTACTATAATTTTAAAATATAGGGAATCATCGAATGAATAAAGAACAAATTATTATGGTAGGTACAAGCCTTACTTCACCAGGAGGCATGACTGCTGTAGTTGAAACTTATCGCAAAATGGGTTTATTTGACGTATATAATATCGAATATTTAAGCACCTATGAGCGGCCTAATATAATCACACAAATTAAAGTATATTCAAAAGCTTTAACATCTCTTTTCTTAAGCCTAATAGGCAAGAAAATTCATCTTATACATGTACATAGCGCATCTCGAGGAAGTTTTTGGCGAAAGTCTATTATATGTGCTCTTGCTCGACTATTTAATGTCCCTTATATATTTCATCTTCATAGTGGAGAATTTTCTGTTTTTTACCATAATGAATGCAAAAAATGGGGTAAATTCTGGGTAAGGCAAACTCTACGCCATGCACAATGTGTAATTGCGTTAACTGAACAATGGCGATCTATTTTAACTGAAATAGAACCAAAGGCTAAAATTCAAATAGTATATAACCCTGTTTTTGTTCCGTCGCAATTACCCGCTTACAAACCTCAAAAACCAAATATCCTTTTTCTTGGGCGCCTACGTCAACCAAAAGGTGTTTATGATCTTTTAGATGCTTTGCCTCCGTTATTAAAAATAATACCTGAGCTATCTTTAATATTAGGAGGGGATGGAGAAATAGAGCAAGTGCATGTTTATGCCGAGAAATTAGGCATTAAAAAAGCTGTTAATACCCTTGGCTGGATAGATGGTAAAGAAAAAGAACAAATATTAGCTCAAGCAAGTATTTTAGTTTTACCTTCATATTTTGAAGGATTACCTATTTGCATTATTGAAGCAATGGCGCAAGGAATACCAGTTGTAGCAACGAATGTTGGAGGCATATCAGATATTATTTCTGATGGCTATAATGGCATTCTTGTTGAGCCTGGTAATATTGAAGAACTTGCGAAAGCATTATCAAGACTATTACTTGATGAAGAGCTATGTAAGAAAATGAGCTTAAATGCGTATAAAACAGCACAAGACAAGTTTGCTACCGAACCCATCATGAACCAATTAGGAAAAATATATAAAAACCATTTGTAATGATATATTTGACCACAAATCACCTTGGAAATACGCATGAGAAAAAAAATTCTTGCTATCGCATCGGGCGGAGGACATTGGATTCAACTTCTCCGCTTACGCCCTGCCTTTAAAGATCATGAAGTTATATATGTTACTGTACAAGCAAGTTACTCTGAACAAGTTCCAGACTGTAAATTTTATAAAATTACTGATGCCACGCGCTGGAGCCGTTGGGATTTACTAAAAATGATTTTTGAAGTTTGCTCAATTGTTATCAAAGAGCGCCCTGATATTATCATTTCAACAGGTGCAGCACCTGGTGTCATTGCGCTGCGTATCGGTAAATGGCTAGGCGCTCGAACAGTTTGGTTAGATAGCATTGCAAATTTTGAAGCTATGTCTATGTCTGGTATGAAGGCTAAACCATGCGCAAATTTATGGCTAACGCAGTGGGAACATTTAGCTCATGAAAACGGCCCCACTTATAAAGGAAGTGTATTGTGATTTTTGTAACTGTAGGGTCACAAATGCCATTTGATCGTCTAATTAAAGCTATGGATCAATGGGCTACTACTCAAAAAGAACCTATCGATATATTTGCTCAAATCGGCTCTAATGGTTTTATTCCGCAAAAACTGCGTTTTGCAAATGCAGTTTCCCCAAAAGAATTCAATGAACTAGCGCGTAGCGCACGCTTAATTGTTGCTCATGCAGGTATGGGTTCAATACTAACAGCCCTTGAATTTGGAAAGCCTTTAGTTTTAATGCCAAGACGAGGTACATTACATGAAACTCGTAACGATCACCAAGTTGCGACAGCCCAATGGTTAGAAAATCGTGCTGGAATATACGTAGCAATGACGGAGGTAGAGCTGCCAGCTACTCTTGAAAAAGCGTTGCAAGCCGATACAAATCAACACGATAAAATATCTTCATATGCGTCACCGCTTTTACTTAATTCATTATCAGACTTTATTAATAGTGCATAATACTAGTCAAAGATTTTGCCACAAAATATTGGTTAATTACGTGGCTTGAAAAAACTTAGAAATAATGAATAGCTTTCATTTTTTTGCTTCTAATAGCCTCACAACAAAGTTAACTTAGTTAGCTCTCTGTGTATCTGTACTACTGACTAAAATTTCTTTACTATCTATTTGCTGATAAGGATCAATTTTTTTTTGTAGCATTCCTATAATCGCAGCTATACTAAAATAGTGCCATGAGATTACTGAAAATATACCTTGTTTAAAGCTATGCTTGCGTAGAGACATCATTACTAAAATAATTCCCCACAACGCTAAGTAAATAGCAAGAAAACCACTTAGAGAAGAAAATTTATTATTAACTAAGGAAATTAAATTACTAGTTATTAAAGCAAACGTGCAAATTGCCGGCAAAATAAAAATATACCATTGCTTCTTTAACGTTAACTTAAACCAAGGTTGACCCAATGCGGCTTTAATTAATACTCCCCCAACATAAGCTCGTTTATTACGTAGTAACCGAATAAACATTTCAAATGTATTTTCGTTGTGTCCAGTATGAAATACTGCAGGATGTGGCAACCTAAGAAGTTTCCATCCTGCAGCAGTAAGACGAAACCCAAGATCTGCTTCTTCATACGCTCTCAAACCTTGATGGCCTAAATAGCCCACAGACTTAATAGCTGCGCTTCGGTATAACCCACCTCCGCCTAACTCATTCACATATAAATTTTCTGTAAAATTATAGAGTTGAGTGGCACGAATTCGATCATACATGGTTAAAACTTGAGTTTCTTTAACTATACCACCTACTCCTGCAAGACTTGGATCATTTAATAGTTGTTCCAAAGCCATTGTTAAAAACCCAGGAGCAAGTTCCATATCACCATCTAAAACATAAATAAAATCACCTCGCGCGTATTGATAACCCAGTTGTACTGCTGCGCCACAATTACAGTCTTCTTGATTAACAAACTGCACAATTTTTACCAAAAACTGCCGCGCTATATTAATAGTGTTATCAGTAGATAGTGAATCAACAACAATAACTTCACCATCAAATTCTTGAACTTCATTAAGCGCTGATTTAATTGATTTTGCTATTTTAGCTTCTTCATTAAAAGCCTTAATGATAACACTAACTTTATATAGAGCTTTTTCTAACAATTTAATTCCGTCAATCAATTACTTAAACTAAAATCTTAACATTTGAGCATAATTCCAGTAAGTCATACGCGGAATTTGAACAGGGCCATAGGTAAGATATCGATATACACCGAAAAACCACTGATGAGGTTCAGTAGCGGCTTCTACTAGAGTTGGACCAGAATAATCAACCACCTGCTGATTATTTACTTTTACTCGCCAAAACCCTTTTCCTCCATTTACAATTTCTTTTTCATCTAAAACTGCTTCCATCAATATGTTAACCGGTTGATAAGGAAGTAAACCTCTCACGACTCCTATCTTTAGTACTTTATTCGTATATTCATAGTTTTTGATACTAAAAAAAAGCATTAATTTAGTTCGATCAGTATCATCGGTATCAACCATCACCGCTAGAGAAGGTTGCAAGTTAGGAGCTTTTATTTGCCAAATAAGTACCGGATCAAGACCTGAAGGAGTTAAATTCCAAGTTTCCCCTAATACGGGCTTCCCAAATTGCACTTGTAAATTCCAAAACAAGCGTTGATCGGCAGGAAGAGCGAATGAAGCTACTTGAGCTCGTACCGGAACATTTGGAACTCCATCTCCATATTGCACACCTACCTTTAATCCTTTATCTGAAGGCTCGATGCGCCCAGGAATACCCTTTGATGTAATACCTGGCCCACTAACTATTATATTGTCAGAAGGCATGGCTGCAATAAGAACCCCTGCATTATTCTTTCCTGTAACACTTGAAACAAGCCCACCAGTTTTACCAAAGTCATAAGTACGTGCTGAATCTCCAAGATCTATATATTTTTGTACACTATTTACACGAACATAATAAGGAGCTTCCCCACTAAAAACAAAGGGATCTGTATTTGCCTTAGCTAAAACAGGAAGCAAGAATAGAGCACCCATAATAAATTTTATAGTATTACTACACTCTAAACATCTCTTAAATTCCATTTTTATCACCATAAGCTTTGCATACAAGTAAAAAGAAAGGCTATACTAGTCTCTCCATACTTATATTGGCAGAGCGCCCTCGTTCTGAAGTCAAAAATAAATTTTTAACATATTTACAAAGGTCTCAAGATAATCATAATGAGGCTAAATTATTGCAAAATAAAGAAGAATATCCTATAACGATTTCTTAATTTTTTACATTAAAAGTGTCAACAATCGACGCTTATTTCGCTCTCAATTTCCCAAACGTTAAATCAAATGTAGCGCTATTTTACATAAAACCACAAGAAATAACAGCTACTTATCTAAAGCCCGAAGCAAAAGGCTTGAAGCAAAAGAAGTTTTTCTATAAAACAAAAACTAATAATCTTTTTTTTATGCAATAAGTATTGTTTTTATACGTTTTAAATAAAAAATTTCTTTTAGGATATGCACAAAAAAACAGATAGAGCAAAAAAATAAAAGCCTCATCATAAATCAACATCTAAAAAATCAATACAATTACTTTTCAGTTCAGCCCTTGATAAAAATTCATTTATATAACATTAAGTTAAAGTTTTTTAATGCCACTTCTGCAATTAGTGTTTTTATCTTTATCCATAAACTAAAAATGCCATCGCCTTCTAATGACTTCCTAGTTTTTTAAAATAAATAATGCGCAGCAAGCAAAATGAAGTCTTGCAGAAGTATTATATTGAAATCACAGCAGAGGATTGTTGGCCTTGATCAAAGTCAGTGTAGTAACCTTGATGTATAGGGCTGATGGAATCACGATACAAAAGAATCAAGCTTTTCTTAAATCACCGCAACTAGGCAATAAGTACTAAAAACAAGTGGAAATTAATAATTTCTAACAGCTCTTCGACTTTAAATTTCTTTAAAATAATATTTTTGTATAACAAGCCCTGAACATTAAGTACGATCATAATTTCTTATTTTTTAAGCTTATGAAATCTATGAAGAGTCTAGTTTTATACAGGGCTTTTCTAACCAAATTATTCATTAAAATTTAAGCATTTGAATATTATTCCAATAGCTTACTCGTGTAATTGGCGCAGGCCCATAAGTAAGATATTGATAAAGCCCTCCCATCCATTGATGAGGTTCCGTAGCAATGCTAACTAGCGTTGGCCCAGAATAATTGACCACTTGCTTATCATTCACTTTAACTGTCCAATATCCCTTCCCCTTATTTGCGATAGTTTTTTCATCTAAAACGGCCTCCATTACTATATTAATAGGTTGATGCGGTAGCAAACCTTTTATTGTTCCTACTCGCTGTACAGGGCCTGTTGAAAGAGGTTTGATATTAAAAAAAAGCATTAATTTAGTTGGATCTGTATCATCAGTATCTACCATTGCCGCCAATGAAGGCTGTAAGTTAGGTGCTTTTACTTGCCAAATTAAAATAGGATCAATGCCTGTTCGAGTTAAAATCCAATTTTCTTCTGTCACATTGCTTCCAAACTGAACTTGTAAACTCCAAACTAGTCGTTGATCAGCAGGCAAAGCAAAAGATGCAATTTGTGTACGAATGGCCTCATTAAAAGGCCCATCTCCAGCTTTTACTGCTATTTTTAACCCTTTGTCAGTTGGTTCTATCCGCCCTGGAATGCCTTGCGCTGTAATAGTCGAAGCGCTTTGTATTATTTTTGTTCCATCTTGTATTTTCCCATCTTCTCCTCCCGCAATAAGAACTCCAGGATTATTTTTTCCTGTTAGGCTTGATATAAGGCCTCCAGTCTTGCCATAATCAAAAGAGCGTGGTGTCTGTGCAAGATCGATTAACTGGTTCGTTTTACCAACACGAACATAATAGGGCTCTGCACAGGTAAACGTTAAAGGATCTGATACCGCAGTTGATGTGGTAGTGGCCGTTGATGTAGTAGTGGAAGTTGATGTCGTAGTAGGTTTTGCCGCATTAGAATGCATTGGAAGTAACAACAAACCACTAATAATCATTTTTATAATAGGAGTACACCCTAAACACATTTTAGATTTCATTTTCATCACCATAAGCTTTATATGATTTAAGTGAGGGGCTTAGCTACCTCCCTGCATACTTAAAGAGAGGGGTGACATAAAATGATCAGAAGAAAGAAGATTCGTAATTAACTTTCATGCCTCTTTCCGCTTAATGTTATGTATTTGATGCAATTCTTTATTAAATCGCAAAAAAACACAAACACATCAAACATATGTCAATAGGTAGTTTACCTATATTAAGTATGCCTCCAAAACCAATAAACACAACAAATCAATGAATTAGAATTCATTGATTCCTAAAAACCATTAAAAAATCAAAAATATATGTCTAGGAATTTTGTAAAATCAGGAATTCTTTTATTTTATTATTCGGGTTGAATGAAAATATAAGAGGGAATTTGCTCTAACAAACCGGTAATGTAAGTGACAAGGTGCATGCTTGATAATAAAATGCGATAGCAGCTCAAGGAAACTCTGAAGTCAAAGAGTTAGCATTGCTGGAAAATGATAAAGAAACTATAGATGCTATTTTCAAAAGCTTCATACGAGAGTGCCCAAGTGGGATATATCTGAAAAGTTTTGCACCTTTGGAAATAGCGCCCATATACCTTAATTTCAATCTAAACATATGGTAGAGGTGTTACTCAAGAGAAATTAAAAATTGATAATATTTTGAGACGTGCCAAAGGTATGCCTAAACCTGGATTTCAGTTGACTTCTTCATTAAGTGGAGACTTGCGCAGCTTAATATAATTTTGAGCGCACTTGGAAAACCAATAAAATGGCATAACAGCATGTTTTAATATTAAATTCCGATATACGTTGCTTCTCGCGCGTAATGGTTTCGTTCTTTGTTAGAGGTCATTATTGAATAAGGGCGTAAGCATTATAATTACCTACGCCCTCATGCAAGTTTAAATAATCTAACACATTTAGTTTTAACTATTTACTAAAAAAAATCATGCTCCGATTTCTAATTAAAATTTTAAAGATTAACCTTTCCAACCTAAATAGATTTTTAATAATAATCCTAACAATATAGCGCTTTTTTGCCCGGGCTAAGCATTAAAATTTAAGAAGTTGCATATTATTCCAATAGCTTACTCGAGGAATTGGAGCCGGTCCATAAGTAAGGTATTGATACAGCCCCACCATCCATTGATGAGGTTCTGTAGCAATGCTAACTAGTGTTGGCCCAGAATAATTAACAACTGGCTTATCGTTTACTTTAACAATCCAGTAACCTTTTCCATTGTTTGCAATAGTTTTTTCATCCAAAACAGCCTCCATCACTATATTAATAGGCTGATGTCTTAGTAAACCTTTTATTGTTCCTACCCGCTGTATAGGGCCGGTTGAAGACGGTTTAATATTAAAAAAAAGCATTAATTTAGTTGGATCAGTGTCATCTGTATCAACCATTGCTGCCAATGAAGGCTGTAAATTAGGTGCTTTTATTTGCCAAATTAAGGTAGGATCGACACCTGAACGAGTTAACTTCCAATTTTCTTCTAATACATCACTTCCAAATTGAGCTTGCAAACTCCAGATCAGCCGTTGATCAGTAGGAAGTGCAAAAGATGAAATTTGCGTACGAATTGCATCATTAAAAGGCCCATCTCCAGTTTTTATTGCAATTTTCAATCCTTTTTCTGTCGACTCTATCCGTCCAGGAATTCCTCTGGAAGTAATACCTGATGCACTAAGTACTATTTTTGTTCCATCTTGCACTTTTCCATCTTGTCCACCTGCGATAAGAACCCCTGGATTATTTTTACCGGTATAACTTGATATAAGTCCGCCTGTCTTACCGAAATCAAAAGTGCGTCGTGTCAATCCTAAATCTATCAATTGATTTGTTTTACCAACACGCACATAATATGGTGTTTCTCCACAGCTAAAAACCAAAGGATCGGTTGCTGCACTCGATACCACAGGAAGTAATAACAAACCACTTATCATCATTTTTATAGTATTACTAAACCCTAAACGCTTCTTGAATTCCATTTTTATCACCATAAGCTTATATATACTAATTAAAAGAAGGGCTCAATGATCTTCCCGCTTATTCAGAACGGTGATTGACATAGCATGGTGATAAAAGTGCGCTAAGCTGCCAACTAAATTTTATTCGTATTTTCGAATAATGGTTAGCCTTATACCCAACCTTATGCAAAAATAATCCCACCAACAATGTCAATAGGTAATTGCCCTAGATAAAGTATACTTCCAAACTTAATTTTCGCAATAAATTATTGTTTATAAACAAAATTTATCCATAAAATCTCTTAATAAAATTGAGACTCGATAATTTTTCATTATTTTTATAACAAATCGAATATTAATAACATAAAAGAATATAAAATTTAGATTTAATAGTTTTTCTTATTGTAAATTTTAAGCACATGTGTCGTGTCTGGCTTTATTTTTATTAGATATAGAAGAAGTTATTTACGCTTTCAAATAAAAATGCTTTGCATAACATGGCGACTACACATTATGAAATATTGAGAGAAAAACTTCATGGAATGCTGAATTCAACAGGTTTTCATTGCTATGAAATACCAGAGAAATTAAGAAAGCTAAGTTTGTGAAAAGTGCTTATAGCGTGGCCTTGACGTGCTACTTCATCAGAATTTTGTCGTTGGCAGCATTTATCTACTTACGCCACTAGCCTAATAACGAAACATACTAAGAGTTTTTGTGCGCTATGAAGCGAAATGTATGCAGAATAGATTTCCGACAACGAAAGCTCCGCTCGCCTTCATCTGTATAAGAGGTTTTGAATACAAGCGGTGCTAGCCTTGGAGGCTATGAGCGAACAATTGAAAAGTTTTAGAGCTACGCTGACTATAAAAACTCTTATAGTTCTCGACACATAAGAAAATTCAATTGACTTTGAAATCATTCGTGGTGAAGTAACCTGCCTAAGCTATTATCAGCAAAATTAAATGGGCCAAGCACCTTTAAGATAATTGAAAAAACTTAACTACTTACCACACAAAAATTTTTAATGGCAGCATCCTATTAATTTTTAAACGCTCTTCATCAGAAAAAGGTTTAAATATATATAAGATAAAAAGCAGAATTATTGTAAAAGAAATACCCGCGCAGGATATTGCCCACATCTTATTAGCGTAAGGAGGAAATAATATTAGTAACTTTGAGGCACTCAAACTTGCCAATATACTTGCTCCTATAATTTTAAAATATGAAACTGATCCACCAAAAATTGAATTCCAGGATAAATGTAAGCTATTAACTAGTACTCGACAATAAACTGCCTCTCCTAGAAAAGCTCCAATAAGTGCAGCATAGACCCCTAAATAATTTAATAAAAGAAATGTAAATAAAATACTAATCAATGAATAGATTGTAGCGATTAAAATTATTTTTCCTCGCTCAAAAACTGTAGCAAAAAGCGAAAGTAAAACACGTAATGCTTGAAATTGTATTGTTAATAGAAAAAAAGGTAGATAATCAGCCACTTCTAAATAATTTTTATTTCCAGCCCAAATTTTTAAAATATCATGCCCTAAAAAAATTGAGAACATCATAGTCGGAATTAAGATAAAAGTATTAATTTTAAAAAGTAATGCTCCCTGTTTAAATACTCGATCACTATTTTTATTAGTTGTAAAATCACTTACGATTATTGAGCGAATAAAACCTAACAAAAACAATAATGGCATATACCTACGTATTATTTCAATAATTGATTGAGCTAATCCATAAGGTGCAACAGCTGTAGAGCCTAACTTGTAAGCTATCGCTAGCTTTAATGCATCAAAACCACTAAATTGATTTATCGCTAGTGCACCAAAATTATGCATTGAGAAACTAACCACTTTAGGAAAATCGATATCTAAACCCTGGCTTTCAATAGGTAAATCTTTTGAATAATTCCATAATACGAAACAACCTGAAATAACAATTGCACCTGCCAAAATAGCTTCTAATCTCATAATATCATTTGCATTTAATCCTATTTCATTAACTATAAAATATAACCAAACAATACGACTGCAATTTCTAATAAAACTAATTAATTGGCTATAACCTTGCTGAATAAGCGAATCAAAAATACTATCGAAAAACCGGGCCATACTTTCTAGTATAAAAAACCATACCACAATTTGTATACTACCTAGCGAAGCAATCCAGCTAAATTTATACCCAAAGTAAAAATATATTATTAAAACCATACCAGTAAAAACGCATAATGTGAGTAATCTAAAAATGATGGCTTTTATTAAAATATTTCTAAAGATTTCACGACTACCTTTTAGGTGATACTCTGGAAGATAACGCTGTATAAATGAAAATATACCTAAACTACTTAATAGAGAGCCAATTTCAATAAAAGATAAAAAAGCTATATATATTCCAAACTCTTTTTTCTCAATATAGCGTACTAGTAAAGCAAGCCACATAAAACCTAAAATGGCACTTGAAACTTTGCCAAATGCAAAAAATATTAATCCGCGTCGAATTTTAGATGGGGTATTTAACATCCCTGCCTCATTAAAACTTAAAATTGAACAAATAAAAAACCATACAAAATTTGAGAGTTTTTTATTATAGTTGAATCCCCTAAATACGGAAACGTATTGAATGCCTATAGTGTCAATTGTGGCGCATCAATAATTAAGGGTTTAGCTTCAAAACAGTATTGCTTTTATATATAAAAGTTAGATATAAATCTGATTTAGTCATTTTTATCAGAAATTATGCTACTATTTTATTGAATAATTGATTTTATCGCATACGCTTGGTTAGTTTTTAAATTACTATAAATATCTATTAAGTAAATTTCATAAATTAACTTAACCACTATTTAATGTATTAGGTAACTTCAATACTATATTTCAGCGATTAAGTTCTAAAATATTTACCTTAGTAAAATAGAATGTACACAAATATTTAAGATAGCTTTTTACTGCGATTTATATTGCTAAAATGGCAATATAAATAGGAAAAAAATATTATCATTAACAACTGAATTTGAGGGGTTTGAATAATATCTGTATTATAAGGAAGACTAAATAAGAAAATTAAAAAACTCGCACCAAAAACCTGAAACAACGATCTATGATAAGGAGAATTAACGCTTTCATAGTACGCCACTCTTGAAAGCTTCCATCCTAAAATCAAAAATAAAATAAATGCAAAGCTTCCTAAAAAACCAACCTCCCACAATAAAATAGCTAGTGAAGATCTTGCTATTTTAAAACTATAGTTTCTCGCTGCACTACCTGAAAAGGTACCAATTCTACTGGCACCTAAGCCATGACCTAATAAAAAAGTAACAGGATTCGCACTTACATCATGTTTATGCCACCAAAACGTTAATGCGCTTACACGACCCATTTCTCCAGTCAATAGATTTATATCTTTTGAATCGATATTATTATCTACAAAAGTACTTACATAGCTTGAGAAAGAACCATATCCCTTTGCGCCTTTAGCAGAATATTGCTGCCAATAAGTATACAGCCCTCCAATTGCAATTGAGCCTCCTAAAACTATGGTAAGAATAACTCTGGTGGGGCGCATAACATCTTTAAATTTATGCAAAAAAAGTATGGCCAATGGCGTCATCAACAAAACAAATTTTACTTCCGCCAATAACACAGAGAGTACCGAACTGATAAAAACACTTAAGAAAATAGTAAACGGGACTTTTTTCGCACGCCATAAACAATATGTCATTAATGAAAATATTAAACAAAAAACTCCCATTGCTCCACTTGCCCCGCCCCCTTCGGGATTTCCTCCAAAAAGGCCTACAATTGCATCATGTGCTATTGAAGTATCTGAGACAACTGCTGCTCTTTTTCCATAAACCCAAAAGTGTTGGTAGATTACAACTGGCAGTTGTAAAATAGCGCACCAAATTAAACTAGTCATCCACTTATCTAGACTTTCTTGTTTAATTAAACCAATCCAAACTAAAAAGAATACGCCCCATAACCATATATAGTCTCTAACACCAAAAATAATTTGTGGAACATTATCATAATTAAAAATCGTACCCAAAAACATACAAATCAGCAATAATGAAATAACTATTTTCATTATTGCTCCAAGCTTATTATTTAAAGAATTTTTCTTAGAAGCATATAAAAATTTGAAGAATTTAGGATCAATTATCCCACGCATAAAAAATAGTAAACCAATAATATAACTAAACCAAAATGCTTTTGGAAATCTTAAAAATGATTCTAGGGGACCGATAATAAAAAATGTAGTTATTAATATAAAAGACCCTAAGAGCTCTACTTTTGCAAGCATAGTAAAAATAAAAACAACGGGTAAAAAAAAGATAGCTATCGCATATAGTGGGCTAAATGCAATTATAGCTCCAAAAATTAAACATATCAGAAATAGGAAAAGATTTAACAATATTTTTGAGTAGCTATTCATTTTAAGTTTCTATTCTCTTTCCTATTAAACTAACCAAGGATATTCTTCTGAAATAGTAATTTATTCAGGCCTAAAAGACGCTTAATCTTATTGTTTGCTTAGACCAAAATATTTTACTTCACCAGTATTTATTCAATACCCTTTATACCCAACATAATTATCTATCATCAATTGCCTGATATATACCATGCTCTTATAAAATAGCTATCAATATTTAAAGCTATGTGCATGATGCGTATTTTTAAAGTGTAATATAACTATTACAATGGTGTGTCACCAACTAATTTTACTTTCGATGAGGGTGGCATAGCAGCTAGCATTTGCTTTGCAAACTGCGCTTGCAATTTATAAGCACCTTTTTCATCTGGATCGATTGTAGATATTCTAACTAACATCCCATCAGGAATTTTACCGGTTAAGCCATATTGTAGCTGTTTAATTTTTTGCTGAAATCCAGGTTTAGTAACAGAATCGCCAATCGTCATCCAATATGTAATAGGCTCAATTCTCATCCCTTGAACTGCTAATACATATCTAACAGGCAGTACACTAGCACCCAAAGTAAGCTGGCCTGCCTCTTGCTTAAGGATTTGAAACCCTTGAGCCTCATAGCAAACCTCTGGTCGGTGCACCCTCATTCCATCACTTTGATCATTGCCATAAGCGATTGACAACATTACTCTTTGCCCCTGCTTATTTACATAAGCTCTAGATAGTGTTTGAGCATAAATACGCTTTAGAACGTCTTGTGCTTCGGTATTCACTTGTATAGGAGCCAATGTTTTATCTACCTCCCATCCATCAAACTGAGCCGGTACCATTGTCTCTAAATTTATTTTTTCTTGTCTATCAGCAATTTTTTGAGTTGGTTTCAAAGCATGCGCCAATGTGACTGCGACTATCATACCCAAAGCAAATAAAATCTGTGGTTTACTGCTCATAATTACGCTTTCCGCAATGAAGTTTTGCGATCATAAATTAGACTTAAAATTTTATCTACCAAAAACAACGAGCATAGGGCGACAACAAAAAGAAAAATACCTGTAAACCCATGCAAGAATCCTTGACCAACTTCATCCCCTAAGTAATAGGTAATTAAAATTAATGCAATCACACGACAAAGATTTGCAAAAAAAGCTATGGGAACTATAGTCATGGCAATAAGCCAGTTTCTACTTGAATGTTTATAGTCCATCAAATAAATATATAATATTCCTACTGCTGATAAAGAAAAAATAGAATGCATACCAGAGCAAGCATCTGCTACTAATAGTTTGAATGGCCCTATCATTATCATTACGCCTTGGCGCGCAACTGGATAGCCAAAGTAATATAGAATTGTTTCACTTAATTCTGAAATATGGCGCTTAAGAGAGCCTGTTAGACTATCTACTAAAAAGCCTGGGAGAGGCACCATAAATAAAGTAAATAAGATAGGAAACAAAAAAAGCTTTGTTATTTGCCATCCTTTAAAACCCAATACTAACCCTAACAGAACAAAGGGAAGGGAACCTACTTCTAACAGAAGAATATCTTGCGAAGCACCGACTACGTAAAATATCAATCCAGCAATAAAAATTATGCTGCCTGAAAAAAATGCAGGTCTACTTTCTCCTTTGAATAAGTCACGCTTTTGCCAAAAGAGAAATAAGACGACTAAGAGAATGATTGGCCCATGAGCATTCTCATCTTGATTCCATAGTGTATTTGATAGCTTATAAAATGTTGGGAAATATACAATAAGTAACCCAAGAATAATTAGCCATGCCTTTTTTAGACATTCAAGTAATAAAAAGCCGTTAGCTTTTAACGCATTTAACATAGAATAAACCTTAATACAACTTTGAAATTCAGCAACTTTGCGCAAACAATAATATATTTTCCGGCATTTCAATCAATATGGATAATTTTTTTAAATAGAACCCACATTATCTTAAAATTGTCTTGTTTGAGAAAATTTATCTTAGCAGTTTAAGCACCTTGAAATTTAAACTTTGCATACCAATGATTTTTATAGAGTGGAATTTATAGATGACACTCCCTGTTGAGTCATTCCTCCCTCCAAAGGCGCACGATTCATAACATCAGCAATGCAACCACTTTTTACAATTTTGGAAGGATTTCCCACAACAATCGAATAAGGAGGAATACTTTCAGTAACAAAAGCTCCCCCAGCAATTTTGCTACCTCGCCCTATTGTTATTCCTCCAACAATAATAGCATTGGGGCCACACCATACTTCATCTTCAAGGGTAGGATATTCTGTTAAGCGTGAACCATCAGAAGTAATCCGATCACGCGCCCCTAATGTAACCCCATGAAATATTGTTACGTTATTGCCAATTCGAGCTCCCGGGCTAATAACAAGCCCCCAACCATGTGTTAAAGCAAGCCCAGAACCGATTTGTGCTTTCCACGAAAAATCCATCGAAGCCCAATGTGTTGCTATTTTATGAATTATTTTAAAAAAAGGAAGAGTCAATCTAATTACGCTATTAGAATTCGCTACTGCCTGGCATAAGCGTAAGGTCACAATTACTCGAAATGTTCTGCGTGTAATTGCGCCTTTCAAAGTCAGTAACCAACTAAAATCGCCATATTGCCGAAAGGTATCTCCCTTCAATGCATCCCAATTACTCATTATTTTCCCAAAAATTATGACTCTTGATTATTAAAAATCTAATAATACAGAACCTACTATTTGAGCCTTTGTGAATGCAAGAAGTTCATTTATGTTATTAATATTTTCTAGGCGAGTTTCATGTTTACGCGCTACCATTACCACTCCCCCAACATTAGAAGCTACTGTTAAAGCATCAGCTCCTACTGAAAATGCTGGCACATCTAATAACACTACATCAAATTGGCTGTGTAAGTTGTTCAGTAAATCTTTTAATTCTGTGCGGCTCACTATTTCTTGTGGATTTGGTACAGGTGTACCTGCCTGCAAAACAAAAAGATTTGAAAATCCCTCTACCTTTTCAATTGCTTCTAAACCAGCACGACCTGCAATAACATCTGATAATCCAAGCTTATTTTTGATGTTGAAAGTAGTGTGTTGAGATGGGCGCCGTAAATTAGCATCAACAACCAAGGTTTTTTCGCCTAATTGGGAAAAAACAATGGCTAAATTTGATAAGAATAAACTAGATCCACCTTTTGATTCAATGCCTGCAATAACTAAACTTTTATTTCCTAGCGCAAACCAACGCAGCATAAGCTGGCTTCTTATGGCTCTTAATACTTCAACTTGCGGACTAAAAGGTTGATATGCTGCCACTAACTCTGCAGGATATTTTGTTTGATTAGGTTGCAGATAAGCATAATCGAACTGACGTGCTAATACTTGTTGAATATCAGCTTCGCTAACTAACCCTAAGCTTTGAGCAGCCTCACCAAATCGTACACCTTTTTCTTTTTGAAAACGTAATATACGTTCAGCATGTTCAGGCGTAATTTTACCACTTTCTAATAAAATACGACCTATACTTGCTTCGCGAACATTTTGCGTTGAAATAGGGTTATCTTTTTGTAATGTATTCATCATAAACCTCTTTAGTTAGAACGCAAATATCGCGGAGATAGCCACTTAGACCAGATACTTCGCCGACGAGTAGAAGCTTTCCACTCTAATGTTCCTAACACAGGGGCCTGAAGCGCATCTATTAAATCTGCTTCAGTTCTTACAGGACGATCAACAATTTCTGCCAAGAAACCAAACATCAAACCTAAAAGACTACCTAAAATTACTGATAACAATGTATTTAGTACAATATTGGGGCTTGCTGGTTCTAAAGGTGCAACAGCTGGATTTAATAATGCAACATCAGATTGATTTGATTGCCCTTCAAGATTCGTTTGGTTAAATCGCTGAGTAACGGCTTCATAAGCATGCTGCGCAACTTCAACCTCTTTCATTAATAATGACAAGTGCTCATCTTTATCGCGGTTTAACTGCAATACTTTTGTTTTTTGTGCATTTAAAGTCGCCCTCAACTCGCCTTCTCTCTGTTGATAAATACGCTCGCTACTTGAAACACTGCTGATAGTCGTTTTTATTTGCTCATTTAAACTTGATCTTAATTTATCTGCCTCTGCTTTAGCCCCTATATAGAGAGGATGATTTGTCCCATATTTTTCTGAGGCTTCAGAAAGTTTCGATTCTGCTGTTGAAAGCTCTTCTTTTAAACGTTGCACCAAAGGATTGCTAACAACATCTGGAGAACTAACGCCCCCATTATTGCGGCGTGAACTAGCTTCCATGCGTTGCCCTTGAGCAATAACCAGTTGGGCAGATAATTCATTTAATCGCGACGTTTCTATATCAAGACGATTATCAACATTCACAATACCTTTTTCATGCTGATACTGAGAAAGTTTAGTTTGAGCTGCCTCTAAATTAGTTTGAAGCGATTTAACCTGTGAAGAAAAATATAAAGCAGCTTGCTTTAAAGGCTCAACTTTTAATTGTACTGATACTTGTTGATATGCATTTGCAAACGCATTTGCTAAATCAGCGCTCAATCGAGGATCTGGGCCTTTATAAACGATATCAATAACGCTACTTTCACGAGCAGGCGTTACTTCTAAACGTTTACTCAAGGCATCTGCCAACCAAGTTCTGATATCTCCCTTACCTTTTGTTTCTTTAAAAAAATCTTCTTTAACAGCAGGGTTTTCTGCAATTTTAAGATCATCTACAACTTTTAAAGCCACACTTCGGCTAGTAATAATATCAACTTGCGTGGCTACATATCCTGGCATTAGTTGAGCAGGTACTGCTACTCCACTAATAGGATCAACACCTTTATAATTTAAAACTAATGTTGCAGTTGCTTTATAGTTTTTTGGTAAAACAAGGCTTAACGCCAATGTCGCTAATACTGTCAGAATTAATACTGACAGTATAATTTTTCGGCGCATGCGCAATATAACTAGGAACTGGGAAAAATTCATTTAGTGAACTCTCAGGGGTTAACAGCAAAATAATTTGTCTTATTGTTTTTATAAACTAAAACAGACTTTCTTTAACATATACCACATCATCTACACGCAATATATCATCATGGTTGACTGACAATGTTTGCAAAACATTGTTAGCATCTCTACGCTTAAGACGAATACCTTTTTCGGTACCACGGGGCGTTAATCCACCACCTGTAGAAATTGCCTGTAAAACTGTCATGTCTTTTTCTAATCGATATGCACCAGGACGCTGAACTTCACCATAAATATAAAATTTTGGTGCACGCTCAACATAAACGACATCATTGCTTGAAAGAGACATATTTTGCTTGGTATCGCCTGTGACAACCATATCTTTTAAATCAATTACAAACTTTTGAGATTTACCATCTCGCATGCGAATTAAAGTTACGGTATCACCACCTTCTGCATTTACGCCACCAGCCAACGCTAACGCATCAGTAATATTTTTTATACCGTCCATTGGATACCGGCCTGGCTTATTAACTTGCCCTAAAACAGATACTTGCTGGCTCTGAATTACAGAAACAATAATATTAACTTGGGGATTTTTTATATACCCTTTAGTTTCTAGTAAATTTGCTAGTTTTTTCTCTGCTATTGAAGGAGATAAACCACCAACTGGCACCTCGCCTAACAACGGAAAAGTAATTGAACCACCAGCGCTAACTCTAGTTTCTAGATTTAAATCAGGATGCCCATATACGGAAAGTTTAAGTATATCGCCAGCACCTAATAGCACATCTTCTGCATATGCCCCAGTTGCTAGCAATAATGCGAACAAGGTTGAAATCAATATTCTAAACAGCTTCTTCATTGCTCTTCAGACCTTTCTATTTCGTAAAACATAAATAATAACTATCCTATATCAATACTGCTCATAACAAAACTGAATCAATAAGGCTTCTCTTGTGTTGGCTTTGTTTCTGTCTGATTAGCAGCATCCGATTTTTCAACAGGTTTTTCAATAACTTTATCGGCAGAGTTCAGATACTCAATTTTCGCTTCTTTTCTAAGCTTAGCTAATTCTGCTTGCTCACCATTTTTAGCTTTGGTATTTCGCAAATATTGCTCTATTTGAGGGATAGCAGCCTCTTTAGTTACTGGTGAATCTTTAATTTCATTAATTAAAACAACGGTTGCATAGTTTCCATCAGCTAAAAATATCTTATCACCTCTCTGTAAAACTTGCCACTTACTCGCCATTTCCAATGGAATATCCATTGTTGTTCTAGAAAGTTGACGAGCTACATATTTGATGCCCTTTTTATCTAGTTGTGCTTTTATATCATCAACATTATTACTTAGCTCAATATCTTTTTTTAATGCATCCGTCATATCTTTTTTAGCTAATACTATTTCTTTTGTCTCAAATAGCTTTCTTTGACCAAAAAACTCAGGATGTTTAGTATAAAAGTCTTCTATTTCAACCGTACTGGGTTTAGCTAAAGTACTCAATTTATTTTGTAAATACGCTTGTGTCAGTACTTCTGACTTTGCTCGCTCCATGGATTGCATTACTGCCGCATCACGATCTAATTTATTTTCAATAGCAGCATTAATCACTAATTGCCGATTTATCAATAATTCTAATACTTGTTTCTCATTAGCTCCTGGCAATCTAGCCAGCTCTTGATTAAGCTGATGTACTGTAATTTCTTGTCCATTTACTTTTGCAATTGCCTGACCATTTTTAGTTGGTTTCTTATCACATCCCGTAACATACATCGCCACTGCCATAATTAAGATGGCTGAGTAATAAGGTTTAATACCCTTTCTTGTTTCTTTTGTCCTATAAAACATTTCCTGATCCCCTTAAATTTTAAATATTTTTATTGATTCTGTAGATATTTAATATGCATTTTGACGACGCAACACCACCCATACGGTTAGTAAAATAATGCGCAAATCTAACCATAGTGACCAATTTCTTAAATATTCGAGATCATACTCAATGCGCCATTCCATTTTTTCTAATGTATCAGTTTCACCTCTAAATCCATTCACTTGCGCCCAACCTGTAATGCCAGGTTTAACTTTATGGCGCAGCATATAACCTTTAATTAATTTACGATACATTTCATTATGAGCAACCGCATGAGGACGTGGCCCCACGATGCTCATACGCCCTTGTAATACATTAAAGAATTGTGGCAATTCATCTAAAGAAGTTCTACGGAGAATTCCACCTACTTTTGTTACGCGAACATCATTTGCTTGTGCCTGGCGAACTTCGGCTCCATTTTCGCATACTGTCATTGAGCGAAATTTATAAACATTTATTTCCTCACCATCTAAACCATAGCGTCTTTGCTTAAATAGAATAGGCCCAGAAGAACTAAGCTTCACTGCGCACGCTACTAATAACATTATAGGCGATAGAAGGATAAGAAACACTAGAGCCAATACAATATCACTCATTCGTTTAATAATGCTATTCAGCCCCATGAATGGCGTTTCACATACTGCTACAACTGGAAGGCCGCCAATATGATCAAAGCGAGCTGTCATTAAATCAAAAATATAAATATCGGGAACAAAATAAATAGAGGCCGTTGCATCTTTTAATTCTTCTAAAAGCTTGCTAATACGTGGTTGCGCAGACATAGGCAAACTAATAAAAATCATTTTTATATTATGCTCACGCACATAGTCAGCTACTGTTTCAATTTTACCAAGCATTGGTAGTTCTGAATTTGACTCGTTTCTTGATTCAGTTCTGTCATCAAAAAAACCATGCATTTCCATAAATAAGTAAGGATGCGTTGCAACTCTCTCTGCTAGTTCTAGACCAACTTCATTTGCCCCTACAATAATAGCCGAACGAGTACCGCCAGACTTCATTTTACGAACAGTGATACTTCTAACAAATAAATGCCCAGCAACTAATAAACAAGGCGTCACAACAAACCAACTTAACATGACTCTAAGGTGATATTCATTGTAAAAACCTGTTAGCTTGCCGATCATCAATAAAATTAAAATAATAATAATCCAGCCAACAAATACATCTCTGGCATACGCAAATAAATTACCTTCATACCAAGCACGATATGGATTAATTTCTGTATAAACGTGGCTTGAAATAAAAAAGGTAACAATCATTAGCAAAACATAATAGGGTTTAAAAGGAACCCCATGCATTACTGTAAATACATATAACACACTAAGTATTATTAAAGGATCAACTAATCTTTTAAAAAAAGATACTAAAGGTAGGTCACTAACTGTCATACTTTATTACAACTTCTAATTAAAACTGATAACGTGAATTAAACATCACACCGTTTGATTTATAATATGCATTTGCTGCACTCGAATTTCGTATATCACGATAAACTGAAACACCCATTTTTAATTTATTCCATGGAATATACTGTAAAGACATAGAATAATAATGCAAGTTATCAGACCTGTTTGCATTATTCAAAAGCTGAGACTCACCAACATAATCGCGTTTTTCATATCTTAATAGAGTTTCGCCGCGCACCTTTGAGGTAATATCCCATGATGGCGCCAAACTGATCCCTTTATTAAGAGTGTAAGAGGCTGTTGAGCTATCGTATATTCCCGTTTCACGCCATATACTTGTTACTAACCCCAGCTTTGCCGTAGGCGCCCATGTTCCTATGATTCTTGCATTTAATCCGTTAAAATCTCTATCTTGAGCTACACCATTTTGTGGCTGCTGAGATGAATTACTATATGATCGCTGAACATATCCACCAAGTAACTGCAAGCGTGTTTTAGCAGTAGCGCTCCAGTCAATTTTTGCCATAAGTTCATTTTGAGAGTAATCATTATCAATTGTTTTACCAATTCCTAAAGGCTGTTCTTTTGAAAAATCGCCTTTTATATGCCTAAACTGTACCCCGACTGTACTGGTCGTTGAAGGCAAGTAGTCTACCCCCAACTCAATTGCATTTTCTGCTCGATCTAAATAATCAAGTAGTGCTGAATCGTAACCTATAGTGGTATGAGTATAACCAGCTCGAGCCTGCCAGCTAGGATGAAATGCCCAGATACCATTGGCGTAAATATTTTTTTGTGTGAGTAAAATCCGATCGAATCCTCCCACCGTGCCTACCCTACTTGAAAAAGGCGTAAGCGTCGTATTATAGGAAGCACCAATATCGCCTAGCAAATGACTACCAGAACGCCAATTCCATATTAGCGATAAGTCTTTTCCATCGTAATCCAATTCTTTAAAACTTGAATACCAGGTGTGGTCTACAGCTGCATTGCCACGAAAAACCTGCTGCCCAAGCTTTGCTTCTGCTTGAACTCCAGCGCTAATACGCTGAATATTATCAGACATCTGTGTATTACCAGGACGCACAAGGCTAGCATATTGTTCATTTGGCAGCTTAAAGACATTACTATCATGGGTGATGGAATATTCGATAAATGGATGAATACCTTTTTCTGCCCACGCAGGAATAGTTTGGCTCGCTGAAACAACAATTGCCGTAACTGCTACTAACCTAGCCACTTTGTATAGTTTTTTTTCTGCCATTTTGCTTTCATGCCTATGAACAATTATTTCAACTGTTACAAATAAGAAACGTTTATGCTCACGCTATCTAGGGGAAAATCTTAATTTTCTATCGCATTAGAACTTTAAAGCTAATCATTAGCTTTTACTGATCGCATATCCGCTTAAACATTTTAATATTATCAACTCATATTTTTATAAACTTACCTAACTTACTTAGCCTTAAGATTATTTAACTCTAAATCTTTAAACTTGAAAAAAAGGGCAAAACAAAGAACGTATTACCGAATACTACGGCATTCTCTCTCAGAGCCATAGAACTGTCAAGAAAACAATTTCTTATTTAGAAACAATAGCATTATTTCCAAACAAAATTTTAATTCTTACCGTCATAAACTAATAATTAATATTCATATCTATAATAAAATTATTTGTATAGATATTTTGTTTCATTTCATAAAACTTCTTTTTCAAGCGCATTTAAAAATTCTGCTGCTACATTAAAGCCTGTTTGATTAAATATCTCTTGAAAGCACGTAGGACTAGTTACATTAATTTCAGTAAGATACCCCCCTATGACATCAAGACCAACTAGGAACAACCCCCGGCTCCATAAGATATCAGCCAAGGCATCTACAATCCTTAAATCTTCGGCAGCTAAAACCTGCGCACGCGCAGTTCCTCCGGCGGCTAAATTGCCTCGTGTTTCGCCTTCAATTGGTATACGTGCTAAAGAATAAAGAACAGGCTTACCGGCTATTAATAATACCCGCTTATCGCCTTCTTTAATCTCAGGAATATATGCTTGTGCCATAATTGTACGATTGCCATAATTGGTAAGCGTTTCAAGAATTACATTTTTATTAGGATCATTATGGCGAACTAAAAAAATTGAACTACCTCCCATTCCATCTAAAGGTTTTAAAATGACCTCTTCATGCTCTAAAATAAAATGATGTAATTTTTTTAAATTTCTAGTTACTAATGTTTTTTCAGTTAAATGAGAAAATTCAAGAATTGCGCATTTTTCATTATGATCTCTTATTGCTCGAGGATTATTATAAATACGCGCACCTTCGCGCGAAGCATTTTCTAATAAATACGTTGCAAAGACATATTCCATATCAAAAGGAGGATCTTTGCGCACTAGCACAACATCAAAATTTGTTAATGCTTCTGTCGTTGATTTTTCAAGCTCATACCATTTAGGATATAAAGCTGCATCAAGCATATGAACCTTGCGAATATTTGCAGCAACCTTACCGCCCTCACAAACCATATCACTTAACTCAAACGTAAAAATCTCATACCCACGTTGAGCCGCTTCTTTCATAATTGCAAAAGTGGAATCTTTATAAATTTTAAATTGATCTAGAGCATCTGCCAAAATAGCGATTCGCATAATTCCTCTTTTTTCGTTATTATTCATTTTCCATCAATAAATCAAATAAAATTTAGTTTATTTAATTTATGTAAGCTTTATTTTAAATTAATGACTTGCAGCACATAGACTTTGAGTGATGGGATGCATAGGATGTTGTAGAATTTTATGGCATATGCCTTGTTCAATAACATTGCCCGCAGACATCACTAGTACTTCATCAGCCAAAGACGAAATCATAGATAAATCATGCGCTATGACTAGCAAGCCTAGCCCTTGCTCTTTGCGCAAGCGAGAAAGTAGCGCAATAATCTCTGCCTGTATTGAAACATCTAATGCTGAAGTAGCCTCATCACAGACTAATATTTTAGGCTCAAGCAGCAATGCTCGCGCTAAAGCGAAGCGCTGTCTTTGCCCACCTGAAAATGCACTAGGATAGCGGTTCAATATACTTGCATTCGCCTCAAGTTCTACTTGGCCTAAAACCTTATACAGCTTTTCACAATCTTCTTTTTTAGATCTGCTACGCCCTGTAAGCTCTAAAGGCTCACGTAAAATAGCCTCTATTGTCCAAGAAGGATTCAATGAGGCATAAGGGTTTTGGAAAATCATTTGCACATCACTTCTTTTAGCAATTTGCTCGCTATGCGTAAGTGTACTGATATCTTTACCGCGATATAAAATTTTTCCTGCACCTACACGAATTAAACCCATAATCAATTTTGCCAGAGTCGTTTTACCTGAGCCTGAACTACCGATTACTCCAATACAGTGTGAGGCTCGCAAATTTAGATTAATTGGCGCTAATTGAAAAGGACTCCTTAAATATTGAGTATTTTCAGGTGCTATATTAGTGCTTACTTCTTTTAATGACAAAATAGCCATGGAGGACTCATCAGTATTTGTAGCCTCCTCTTTTCGACCTTTAAGTATTTCTATAAAATCAGGCTTTGCTTGCATTAAGCGGCGAGTATAGCGATGCTCAGGATGAGAAAATAATTCTATGGTGGTGCCCTGTTCACGTAAATAACCTTTTTCAAGCACTAAAACGCGATCTGCCCATCGCTTAATTAATCTCAAATCATGGCTAATGAGTAACAAGCCCATGTTATGCTTTACTCTAAGATCATTAAGCAAACTTAAAATATGATGTTGTGTAACAGGATCTAACGCCGTTGTTGGCTCATCTGCAATAAGCAATAAAGGTCTTGCTGCCATTGCCATAGCAATCATCACACGTTGTTGCTGCCCTCCTGAAAGATGACATGGATATACGTTTAATAGCGTATGTGGTTCAGGCAAACCAACCTCTGCCAACCTACTAACAGCCTCGCGCTCTGCATCAGGAATATTGTGATATTTTAAGACCTCGATTAATTGAGCCCCAATCGTTATAACAGGATTTAACGCATGCAAAGGATCTTGAAAAATAAAACCGATGTGGCGCCCTCGATAAAGCCGTACTTGTGCTTCTGAAAGTTGAGTAAGATCTGTTTTACCTTGCCATATAACTTGGCTTTTCTCATGCATTTTTATAGAAGGCGGTAGCAAATTAGGAATACTTAGCGCCGTTAGTGATTTACCAGAACCTGATTCACCTACTAATGCAACACATTCGCCTAGATGCACCTTAAAGCTTAATGGATGTAACAAAATTTGATGACGACTTAACTCTTGCAAACTCAACTGTTGCACATCAAGAATTGGAGCATTCATTTTATCGATCTTTTTTCACAGATGAATGAGAAGGATTCGAACCAATCGCATGGTTTTGCTGCAAAATCCAGTCAATGACTTTTCCAGCATCTTCATCTGCCACCATAATTTGAGGCGGCATTTGCGTACTTCCCCAGACACCACTCCCTCCCCTTCTTAATTTTTGAATCAACATTAACCTTGCCCCTGCTTGAGTCTGATAACGTAAAGCAATTGCATGAAAACTAGGCGCTGCTCTTTGGTCTGTAAAAGCATGACAACTTTGACAGCCATACTGAGTAATTAAACGAGGAAGAGGCAATGGTGAGGCTTGCGCAACTGAAAATATTTTACCTATTCCAGTTAAAATTATAAAAATGATGAATAAAATAGAACGTTGCATTTAATAACCCTTTGCCCTCAGGCCAAGTGCCAAGATAAATCTCAATATACCATTTATCTTAGTAGATTTTTTAGACCAACATAAGTAAGTGTATTGAGTGCTTACGATAAACAATTGAACAAGAGAATTAACACCCTCTAGTAGACTTCTTATACCTAAAGGCTAAGTAACCTTATCAAAATTTTGTACATATACATCTTTATGTACAATTAATAACCTATTTTGGCAAAACTGTTTCCGTTACTGACTTGAAAAATTTTTCTTTCAACCCAACCTTGCTAAAAAGATTTTGTTTAGCGTTCTGTAATATCGCTACTCTCGTACATTCTCTCTCTCCTAATAGCTATTTTAGCAAGCGATTAATTCTTCGCATTCACTGAAAGCATTTCCCATGCAATTTTTGACACCTTCTGAGAACCCATCATATCAGTCTTCAACTTTTTTAAAACGATGGATACCTGAATGGATTCATCAAAAAGAACGCATAGAAGCATGGCTTGCTGACTATAGCAAAAAATGGACTCCTCCAATCTATGCTTCTGTAGACATACGACACAGTAAATTTAAAAGCGCTGTTATTGATACAAATCTTTTTTCTGCAGGGTTTAATAATCTTAATGAAGATGCTCGCATTAAAGCTATTCATGCTTTTACGCGTGCTTTAGCCAGACGAAACTTACAGAACAAACGCATTCTTCTTATTCCTGAGCGGCACACTCGCAATACATTTTATCTTGAAAGTTTAAATGTTATTGCAGATCTTCTAAAAGCAACCGGTGCAGACCTAAAAATAGGTTTTTGGGAGCATGAATCTGAAATAGAACTTAATGAGGAATTTAAACAGCTAAACTGGCAACCAATTGCGAGAGAAAAAAGCATGCTCAAAATAGGTGAATGGAGTCCAGATCTTATATTACTTAATAATGACTTATCCTCTAGCGTTCCTGAAATTTTACAAAACCTATCTACTCCTTTAATTAGCCCGCCCTTAGAAGCAGGCTGGCACAACCGTCGAAAATCTACGCATTTTACTTTCTATAATAATATTACTCGCGATTTTGCACATGCTTTCAATATCGACGCTTGGCATTTGAATACCGATACGGATATTGTAGAAAATGTTGATTTTAGCGATGAACATAGCCTACAAAACTTACAGGAATCCATCACTCAGCTTCTTGAAAAAATAAATAACCGCTATATACAACACGGCATACTTGAAAAGCCTTATGTAGTCATTAAACCAGATGCTGGTACTTACGGTATGGGAATTATGATGGTGCACGACGCCTCTGAATTAACACAATTAAATAGAAAACAAAAAAATAAAATGAGTGTCATAAAAGATGGCGTACATGTAAATCGTGTGCTATTACAAGAAGGTATCTCTAGTTTAGAAACCTATAATAATATTACTGCAGAATCTGTAATGTATATGGTAGATGATGAGGTAGTGGGACGCTTTTATCGTGTTCATCCATCTAAAGATGCCGAGTCAAATCTGAATGCTCCTGGAATGCTATGTGAACCCGTAATTTTAGACATGAATAATCCTGAAATTTATTTACATTCTATCGTTGCAAGATTCGCGCTGATTGCTGCTTCTCAAGAAATTGCTCAATACACGCAGCATGCCGCCGCTAGCACTATTGAGCAACATTTATTTTAAGAGGCTATACATGCTATTTTCGCACTTGGAAATAGCATAGTTTTATATATCGCGAGAAGAACACACGGTCAACGTATTTTAAATACTTTATGCAACCAATTATTTATATAACATGTTAGGCAAACGGGCAAACTCCCATCCTCGCTTACCAAACTCTGCCCATACTGCACGATACAACTCAGACTTAAGCCCTTTAACCCCCTCTTCAGGATCAGCAATCCAAACGGATAACTCTAGTTCAATCCCCAACTCATTAATACGGCTTACCCAAGCTGAAGGAGGATGTACTGTTTTTAATACTCGCGGATTCATTATGCCTACCGATAATAAAACTTCGAGAACTGCCTCTAAATTAATGTCATGTCTCATTAAAATAGTGATAGCTAATGCGGTTGCAGGCTCAGTATGTGCATAACTAATAACAGGTTGAGTAATTAATAGCTCATTCGGCAATAATACTTCAGTACCATCTAGCCCATCTAAAACGGCATAGCGATTTGTCAGCAAAGTTAAGCGACCATAATATTTATCTACACGCACCATTCGCCCTATAAGTAAGGAGCGCTCTAATAAAATGATATATCCTGCAACATAATTACTTGCAATACGTTGAAGAGCTAAACCTAGACCGACACCTAATGCACCACCCATTACAGAAAATAATGTTAAATCTATACCTAAAACACTTCCGCAAATAAATATACTAATAATAATTAATAGCGCTCGAAGTATTTTTGTTAAAATTACTCTAAAATTTGAATCAAAACTTTGCAGGTCAAGAATCCTTGCCTCTAATTTTAATGATAGCCATAAACTTACAAGAACAGATCCCATTACCATCAGTAATGAAACAATTACATGTTGAAGAGAGATTTTTTTTGTTCCCCAGCTCCACTCCAGTGGAATGCCTACAGAGCGTATTGCCCATTCAAACCGATATATTAAGGCACCAATAATTGCAAAAAAACATATGCCCCACCACCATTTTTGATAGCGTTTAAAAACACTCATGCTATCGTTCCTTATTTACTCTAGTATTAAGATAACGGTTAAGAAAAGCGCTTCTATTTAATAATTTATTCGCTATTTTATTTAATTTTAAGGTAAAAAATTTTGATTTACAGCTGTAAGCGCTGAAAGATCTAAAATTCCGGCAGCCGCGTAAAGCTTGATAATAGCCATTACATAGTCATACCGAGCTTTAGCATAATCACGCTCACTTTGAGATTTTAATTGTTGAGCATTTAATACATCTAAATTCGTTCGTACCCCAACCTCCTGCCCTTTTTGACTAGATTTCAAAACACTCCCACTTGAAATAACAGACTGTTGCAAAGCAATCATTTGCGCCTTTAAGCTTTGTACAGCATTCCAAGCTTCTTGAAGTGATTGGATTATATCAATACGTCTTGAATGCAGCTCATCTAAAGCTTTATCATAAAGTGCGGCTGTTTCACGTGCCTGGGAGCTTAACGCCCCTCCTTGATATAAAGGATAGTTAATTTGAATGCCTACTGTTGCCAGACGCTGTCTATAATGCGTATAGATTGTATCGGGCCCTTGTGCTTTATTTAACCCTAATTGAGATGCCAAATCGACAGTAGGATTAAGCGCAGATTGGCTTTTCTTATATTCTAACCGAGCAATTTCTGCATTTTTTTCAGCAAGCTTTAAGACGGGATGCTGCTGCGCTATCTCTAACCATTCATTTATGGTAGGAAATTTTAAAGATTGTGTTTTTAAGGGGTTGAGTCTTTGTATTTGAGGTACTGTATGCCCTACAATATTTTCTAATGATAGCTTCTTATTATCGACATCCAGTTTCGTAGCACTAAGCTGCGCTTCCATCTGATCATAACGAGCTTGCGCCTCATGAGTATCGACAATCGTTGCATTCCCTATTTTAAAATTCTTTTTTGCTAACGTTAATTGTTGTTCAATAGCATTTTTATGAACATATAAAACATCGAGGCTTTCTTCTGCAATTCGGCGATCTGTATACGCTTTAGCTACTCGTAATATTAAATTTTGCTCACTTAACTCTAACTGTAAATCACCTTGCTCTGTCAAAGCACTGCTTTGCGTTGCTTGGTAATTATTAGCAGGTCGGTAAAGGGGCAATGAGGCATTTAAGGCAACCCCCCATTGATTATATTTTAAACTTTGAGAGGTTTCTGTTGGAAGATAATAAGTCTGATTTCCAAAATTTTGGTTTGCGCTACCGCTTAAACCAACTGATGGTTTGAGTAATGCCTCACCTTGCACACGTTTTTCTTGAGCAGCCAAACGTGATGCACGAGCAGCTGATAAAATAGGGTCGAACTTTTCTGCCTCATGAAATAATGCCAACATATCAACCGCATAAACACCACTTGCTGCCATCAAAGCCAGTGCCGCCAAAACCCTATATGTGAGTCGCATCATTTCATCCTTCGATATATGCTGACCTGAATTTTGCCACTAAATTTTCATTCAACCTTCTACTATCTATATCCACAAACTAGTATCTCTACATATATTCTAAATTTTACCCTACTGCTCTTAATAAAATTAAATAAGAGAGGCACGCGGCATTTCAACATTTTTAATATAGGGAAGAACGTCAGTTTCTAGCACATCTTTACGAATACATTGACCAGGCGCAAGTTGCTCAAAGAGCGAAAGTGTCATAACAGGGGATTTACCTACAATAGCAATAAGCTTGCCTGGTACTGCTAGTTGCGCAAACAACGCAGCAGGAATAACAGGCACAGAGCCACTTATCACAATAACATCAAACGCCTCTCTTCCAGGAATACCTCTTGATCCATCACCCTCAACCAGCTCTATATTTGCGTATTTTGATAATCGTTGTTTGGCATCACGTGCAAGGAGAGGGTCGATTTCTATACTGACCACTGTTTTCGATAACTGAGCGATTAGTGCTGTGAAATACCCGCTTCCTGTCCCTATTTCCAAAACCCGCTCGGTACCTTGCAACTGTAGAGCTTGGAGAAATCGTGCATCGAGCTTTGGAAAAAGCATGTGCTCGCTATTACTATCAGAATGCTCTAGCGTAGTTAACGGAATTTCAACATCTGCAAATGCCACCCCTTGATAAGCCTCAGGAACAAAATGCTCACGCTTTACCGCACTGAGTGCCTCTAAAATTTTCGGATTCAGCACATCCCATGTTCGGATTTGCTGTTCAACCATATTGAATCGAGCCTGTTCGATGTCCATAATGATGCCGCATAAAAGAAAGGTGTATTATATACCTGGAGTGCTCACAAACTACGTATTTATAGCTCGCAAAATTGTATGTTGATCGAACCCTTTGGCATGCGGCTAATAGCGCATAATGTTTAAGACTTCGGTTTACGTTGCATTTTTGTATTCAGTATCATTTTTTCCTGTGCTTTTTAAAAACCATCGCCGACTCAAGGGTAGTAGCTAGCTATTTCCTCCATGCGTAGTAAACCCCGGCTCTATCAGCTTTTATATAACGTTTACAAATCAAACTTCACTCATAAACATTTGAAAATAAACTTTATTTACGGAACACCCTCAGAAATTTAACAAGACAAAAAAGCGCAAATCGGTTTAAAATCATGAACTTAAAAACCCCAAGATGGGAGAGCATCAATGTTTGATTGGATTAAAAAGACAGGTTTACCTCATCCTGAAAATTTTCCAGGTGGCTTAGGCAATCTTAAAGATGAAGCTGAGCGTCAGGTTAAAGCAGTCGTTCAAGGTATTTTAAGCCGCATGGATTTGGTCAGCCGTGATGAGCTTGATGTGCAGCTAAATGTTTTAATGCGCACGCGCGAAAAATTAGAAGCTCTTGAAACAAGACTTGCTGCTTTAGAAGTACAGTTACAAAACAAAAAAACTGAATCAAATGTTGATGCTGTAGTAACTGATCAAAACCATTCAGCTTCGGTATCGTCAGCACAGTAAATTGATTGGGTTGTATGTCTCTTGCCACCGTATTAAGCCGCGCCATTGTCGGCGTGAATGCTCCTTTAGTTACCGTTGAAGTGCATCTTGCCAATGGACTCCCTGCATTTAATCTTGTAGGTCTCCCCGAAGCAGAAGTAAGAGAAAGTCGGGAGCGCGTTAGAGCCGCTATTTTAAATAGTGGATTTGATTTTCCGAATCGCCGTATTACGGTTAATTTAGCTCCTGCAGATCTTCCTAAAGAATCTGGTCATTTTGATTTGCCTATTGCTATAGGTATTCTCATTGCCAGCCAGCAACTCAACGCTAAACAAGTGGATAATATTGAATTTGCTGGCGAGCTTGCTCTTGATGGCACCTTACGCGCTGCTAGAGGTTCTCTTGCAATGGCAGTTGAAGCAACTCGAAACCAGCGTATATTGCTTTTGCCTAATACCAGTGCGCCTCTTGCAGCAGCAGTACGCGATGCTCAAATTTTAGGTGCAAATCATTTGCGTGATGTTTGCGACCACATCGAAGCAAAAACATTACTCACACCTTTCGAATTTATACCCCCTGAAACTGTTTCAAACCTACATTCGGATCTTATTGATATTAGAGGTCAAAAAACGGCCAAGCGTGCGTTAGAAGTAGCAGCAGCCGGACGGCACAGCCTTGTTTTATCAGGCCCACCCGGCACAGGCAAATCGATGTTAGCCTCCCGCTTGCCAGGTTTACTTCCTGAAATGAATAACACTGAAGCGCTAGAAACAGCTACGCTTTATTCTACTCAATCATCGTCTTACTCTTGGGGGCAACGCCCTTTTCGTGCACCTCACCATACTGCATCACCGGTTGCACTGGTAGGCGGTGGTAGCACATTACGTCCTGGTGAAGTCAGCCTCGCGCATAATGGTATTTTATTTCTTGATGAATTACCTGAATTCGATCGTAAAGTATTAGAAGTATTGCGAGAGCCTTTAGAATCTGGTTCGATTCATATTGCACGTGCAGCGCGCCACGTAAGTTATCCTGCCCGATTCCAGCTTGTTGCCGCAATGAATCCTTGCCCATGCGGATATTTAGGCAGCCCTCAACACAGTTGCCGTTGTACCCCTGAGCAAGTTCGCCGCTACCAATCAAAAATTTCAGGCCCCCTTTGGGATCGAATTGATCTTCATGTTGAAGTACTTCCTATTTCAGCAGAAGTATTGCAAGCCCCTGTCGATACCGATACATCATCTGATACAGTACGCCAACGAGTAAGTTTTGCTTGGGAAATACAATCTAAAAGACAAAATAAACCTAACTCTTGGTTAACACCCAAAGAGCTTGATGAGTTTGCACCACTTGAAGAAAATGCAGCAAAACTTCTTTCGCAAGCAATGGAACGACTCAAACTTTCTGCCAGGGTGTATCATCGTATTATTAAAATTGCACGAACATTGGCAGACTTAGCTGGTGAGCCTACCATTCATTCAGCACATATTGCAGAGGCATTGCAATACCGAAAATTTGATCGGGCAGGAAAATAAATTTATGGATTTAAACTCCAGTCAACGTGAGGCTGTGCGCTATACTCAAGGTCCTTTACTCGTATTAGCTGGCGCTGGTAGTGGTAAAACACGAGTTATTACTGCCAAAATTGCACATCTTATTAGTACTGGTACTCCGGCTTACCGTATTGCTGCAATTACATTTACAAATAAAGCCGCACGTGAAATGCAAGAACGTATCCGTAAAGTTGCGCCACCAGCGGCAGCTAATGCTGCCTGGATATGCACCTTTCATGCACTGGGACTCAAATTTTTACGCGAAGAGCATCGCGAACTAGGTTACAAAAGCACTTTTTCTATTTTAGGCCCTACTGATACTGCCAATATTTTAATTGAAATTTCTGGGCAAGCAGATCGAGGGGTAATTTACGAATATCAAAATACCATTAGCCAATGGAAAAATGCGCTAGTGCACCCTGATGATGCACATAATCATATTAAAAATCCTGAACAAGCAGTTACCGCAAAATTATATCAACGCTATCAAGAAACCTTACGAGCTTATCAAGCATTTGATTTTGATGATTTAATTATACAGCCTGTTATTTTACTGCAATCCAAACCCGAAGTAGCAGACCGTTGGAAAAATCGCTTTTTACATATTCTTGTAGATGAATATCAAGATACCAACCCTGCTCAATATGCGCTTTTAAAATATCTTGCTGGGCCAAATCCTCAATTCACGGCAGTAGGAGATGATGATCAGGCCATTTATGCGTGGCGGGGTGCCAGCTTGGATAATCTTGCTAAACTTCCTGAAGAGTTTCCTTCATTAAAAGTTATTAAACTTGAGCAAAACTATCGCTCTACCATCAGAATTTTGAATGCAGCTAATCATCTTATTCAAAATAATCCTAAACTCTTTCCCAAAACACTTTGGAGCGATTTAGGACTCGGCGATAAGCTCAAAATTATGACTGCTGATACTGAGGAAACTGAGGCTGAATTGGTAGTGATGCGCCTACAAGCCCACAAATTTGAAAATCAAACTAAGCTAAAAGATTATGCCATTTTGTATCGCAGTAATCACCAGGCGCGTATTTTAGAACAGCATTTACGCCAACAAGGTATTCCTTATGAAATGAGCGGGGGGCAATCTTTTTTTGATCGTTCAGAAATTAAAGATATCTTGGCTTATTTGCGCTTGCTAGTGAATCCTGATGATGACCCTGCGTTTATTCGTGCGGTGACAACCCCTAAACGAGGTATTGGATCTGCTACCTTAGAACAACTTGGCAAATTAGCACACCGTTATCACTGTAGTTTATTCGATGCAGTTTTCCATCCACAAATTCATCAAGAACTTAATGAAGTAATGGTGCATGGCCTAAATACATTTGCTCAATTTATTAGCCGCTTGAGTGAGCAGGCTCAAAAAGAACCCGCTGCTATCATTTTAGATACGTTATTAAATGCAATTCAGTATGAGCGCTGGCTCTATGATCATGACGACCCTAAACAAGCTGAACGCAGATGGAAAGTTGTGCAAGAATTTGTGCATTGGTGCAGAAAAAGAGAAGAAGGCACGAAACTAGCTGAAATGGTTCAAACCATTACTCTCATCAACTTGTTAGAGGGGCAAGAAGATGAACGTGATGTGGTAAGGCTTTCTACTTTACACGCAGCAAAAGGCCTTGAGTTTCCTCATGTTTTTTTGATTGGTGTAGAGGAAGGTATTCTACCTCACCGTGAATCTGTAGATAGTGGACAAGTTGAAGAAGAACGTCGCCTAATGTATGTAGGTATTACACGCGCCCAGCGCAGTTTAACAATTAGCTATTGTACTAAACGCAAAAAGGGCAAAGAACATGTTTCTGTAGAACCTAGCCGCTTTTTAAGTGAACTGCCCCCTGATGAAGTAGACTGGCCGCAATCTCTTGCTTCTCAGAATAAAAGTGTTGAAGAGCGACGCGCTGAAGGCACAGCTAAACTGGCTAATCTTAAGGCGATGCTGCTAAGTCAACCTACTTAAACCAAATTTAAATTACAGAAATTACCTCAACGCTGCTGGTAATATGGTTTGTATTTTATATAAGCACTTCCCCTAATCTTTTATGACTTCTTACAAACCTTTTGTGTGAGTGTTATAAAATAGAGGTGATTTTTCTCAAAAAATTTCCCTCTTCTTCATCACCGTTAAAAATCATCAAATTATTAGATATTTGGAGCTTTTCTGATGTATCCACCTAAACCTTCTTACGATGTCATTATTACAGATATTGACCATGAAGGACGAGGCGTGGGACGACTTGATAATGGTAAAACCGTGTTTGTACCAGGCACCCTTCCTGGGGAAACAGTACGTATCAATATCAAGAAAGATAAACCTAGTTTCAGCTTGGGTTATTTACTTAAAGTCGTAAAAAGCAGCAATCAACGCGTAACTCCTTTGTGCTCCCATTTTAATGTTTGCGGCGGATGCTCTCTACAGCATTTACATCCAGATGCTCAAGTCGCTATTAAGCAGCGCTCACTTGAAGAAACATTAGCGCGAATTGGCAATGTACGCCCAGACCATTTGCTCACTCCTATATATGGGCCATCTTGGGGATATCGTAAACGCGCTCGTTTATCAGTGCATTATTTAGTCGAAAAAGACTCCATGCAAATAGGGTTTCGGAGAAAAAATAGTATATTCATATTAGGACTAGATGAATGCCATGTTTTACCTCCAGAAGTATCTACACTGTTACCAAACCTGGCAAAGCTTTTACATGGGATTTCGATTCGTGATCGCATTCCGCAAATTGAAGTTGCGGTACCTACAACAAATGAAAGCAACAAGCGCATTGTTTTAGTACTTCGTATTTTGAATCCACTCTCTGACGCTGATCTTTTAATGCTTAGAAACTTTGCTGATCATTATCCTGTTCAGTGGTGGCTGCAAACTAAAGGCCCTGAAACCGTAACTGCCTACTATCCATTAGAAAATCGTTTAGCCTATAGCCTGCCTGACTTTGGGCTTGAATATGATTATTACCCTACCGAGTTTACCCAAGTAAACTCTCAAATGAACCAAGTGATGGTCAGAAAAGCAATTCAATTATTAGATCCTAAACCAGGGGAACTAATTTTTGATTTCTTTTGTGGCCTTGGTAATTTTACATTACCTATTGCACGGCAAGGCGCCCATGTATTGGGGCTAGAAGGCAGTGCAGACTTAGTAAAACGCGCACAGGCAAACGCTGCTCTTCATCAACTACATCAACTGGCTCGCTTTGAGCGTTTAAATTTGTTTGAGGTGAAAGAAGAAGACTTTCAGCGATGGGGTACTCCTGCTGGCGCAGTACTTGACCCTCCACGTGACGGCGCTTTTGAGCTTGTTAAAAACTTGCCCTCTGAAGGCTATTCTCGGCTCGTTTATATATCATGTAATCCTGCTACTTTAGCTCGTGATGCATCAATACTCGTACATAAAAAAGGCTACACGCTTGAGAGTGCTGGCGTTATGAATATGTTTCCACATACTACCCATACAGAATCTATAGCTGTTTTTAGGCGCATGTAAAAATAGCTATTACTATAGAGAAGTTACGCAATTGAGCTATATCAAGGAATGGCAACGCAGACAGTACACGTAGTACGGCAAGTTGACATAACGCGGGACGTCCCACGCAAGAGAGCCAACTACGTAACTTCTAACGATAAATACATCTAAAATGTACTAGATATCCACGCTATAATCATTTATTTCTGGCTTGCCATAAGGTAACAAATGATCACCATCGCATTATCCAAAGGGCGTATTTTTGAAGAGTCAATGCCTCTACTTGAAGAAGCTGGCATTTTACCTACTGAAGAACCAGGCTCATCACGCAAACTTATTATTCCTAGTCATCAGCCTGATGTGCGCTTTCTACTTGTTCGCGCTTCTGATGTACCTACCTATGTGGCACGTGGTGCAGCAGATATTGGTATTGCAGGGCTTGATGTGTTGCTCGAACACCCTACCGAAGGTTTGTATCAGCCTTTAGACCTACAAATTGGTCGGTGTAGAATGGCGGTAGCTGCTCCAGAAAATTTTGATTATCCGAATAATTTAAAAGGGATAGCGCGCGTAAAAGTAGCCACAAAATATGTGAATACTACTCGTCGGCACTTTGCAGAAAAAGGATTACATGTTGATATTATTAAGCTTTATGGCTCAATGGAACTTGCTCCATTAGTTGGTTTAGCTGATGTTATTGTTGATCTTGTAAGTAGCGGTAAAACGCTTGCTGAAAACCATCTGCGTGTTGTTGAGGAACTTATGCCCATTAGCTCACGCCTAATCATTCATAAAACAGCGCTTAAATTAAAATCAGCGCAAATAGATCCTTTACTAACCAGCTTAGAGCGTGCTGTAGCACAACGTGCTGCAGCCTAATCTCTTATCGCTATGAGAAAACCCTTCTCGATACCTGATAAGCCCTTCTCGGCGGTTCCTCTTTGGGTTGGCTTTTTTTCTTTAGCAATTTTTTTAGGCGTATTAAGTTACTCTATTCAGCAGAAATGGCACCCCTATGTTATTTCGTGGTGCGCTAGTCTCAGTATTCTACTACCCTGCCTCTTTTACGAAGCTTATGCATCGCGCCATACAATCACTATTCGTCAGGAAAATTATGTAAAGCATGGTCACCGAATGCTTTTAAAACGTATTGGATTATCGATTACCATCGCAATATGGTTTTTCTTAATCTGGCTTTTTCCTTACTATAGGGAACCTGCTACTCATCTGATTAATGTTGCAACTTACCCTGCTACCGTTTGGTGGAAGTTATCTGGCACTGGAACATTACTGCAGTGGCAACTCGGTGTTGGCTTTGCAGCCTTCATTTTAATAGATCGCTATCTTAAATATACTGATTTATGTCTTTTAACACCTCAAGATGGTTTATTTAGTTTCGGTGCTTTTATTCTTAAAAAAAAAGAGGATATAGATTATAAAGCTCTTAAACAATATAGCCTACAGTGGTTAGTTAAAGCATTCTTTTTGCCTTGGATGCTCTTATGGGTAAACAATAACTTTCAAGTCTTAGTAAATTACTCTTGGAGCCATTTATACTCTCTCTACAAAAACCCTCAAATATCACTTACTCGTTTTATCCTACTTGAATGGGAAATTGCTCGAACCCTTTTATATACGATTGATTTAGGTTTTGCTACCGCAGGATATGCTTGCACACTTAAACTTTTCAATACCCATATTCGCTCTGTCCAATCAACTGTTTGGGGATGGGTGGTATGCCTAGCCTGCTACCCTCCCTTTGAGCAAATGATAACAGCTTCATTTATGAATTATCATGGAGTAGAAACGCGATTCTTATCTATGTGGAGCGGCACTCCATTGATAATATCTGCATTATGGATTATTGGAGCATTATCATTACTCAGTATTTATACACTGGCTACTATTCAATTTGGCATCCGATTTTCTAATCTTACTCACCGCGGCATTCTTACAAATGGCGTTTATGCCTTATCCAAACATCCTGCTTATATTTCAAAAAATCTTATGTGGTGGTGGATTTGTGTTCCCTTTTTTGTTGTGGGGCAAGGTTGGAGCCAGGCACTAGGGGATTGCATACGTTTAGCGCTTAGAAATTTTATTTATTATTTACGAGCCAAAAGTGAAGAGCTTCATTTATCGGAAGATCTTATTTATCGAGAATATGCGCAATGGGTAAATCAATATGGTCTTCTTGCACGTATCAAATATTATTTTACAAAACTATTCTGACTCAATAATTAATATTATATAAAGTTTAAATTGAATTTTTTTGCTCCTTAACCGATTCAATGAATAGATGAGTGATTTATCCCTTGTGATATTAAGGATCAAAATGACATCATATCCAGAGAGAGACTATGAGCGCAGTACCCCTACCATCACGCGCTGATGCTAACCATTGGCCAGAAGGATTCGATGCTGCACCTACTATTCTCTTAGTAGATGATGAACCCAATATTTTAAGCTCAATACGTCGTCTTCTTCGCCTAAGAGGCTATGCCATTAACACGACCGAAAGTGGTGAAGAAGCACTGAAAATCCTCTCAACCGAGCCTGTCGACCTCATTATCTCTGATATGCATATGCCAGGTATTAATGGAACCCAGCTATTAGATAAGATACGGCAACAGTGGCCATGGACTATTCGTTTACTACTAACAGGCATTGCAGATATCAGTACTGCAATTGAGGCTATCAATCAAGGAGAAATTTATCGTTATATTTCTAAACCCTGGAATGATGATGAACTGCTTACCACAATACGTTGTGCTATTGAGCGCCGTGGGCTAGAAAAAGAACATAAACGACTCCAAATTTTAACTCAACAGCAAAATCAAGACCTTAAAAATCTTAATAACTCACTAGAACAAAAGGTACAAGCACGCACTACTCAGCTTACTCATGCGAATGAAGAACTCATTCGAGCAAATGAAAAGGTAAAACATAATTTTCTGACGTCTATTAAAGTATTTTCTAACTTAATAGAAATGCGAACAGGATTATTTCCTGGTCATTCGCGTCGTATCGCAGATTTAAGTTATAAAATTGCAGAGCATATGGGGTTGACTCGCAGCCTCTCGCAAAATGTTATGCTGGCAGGCTTATTGCATGGTATTGGCAAAATTGGTTTTCCTGATGCATTAATCTCCAAACCCTTTACTCAAATGAATAAAGAGGAGCTAGATACTTTTAAAAAACATCCTATTAAAGGTGCAACAGCCTTAATGGCAATTGATGAGTTATATGAAGCAGCTTCCATTATTCGTCAACAGCATGAGCGTTATGATGAACAAAGATCTTCGCAAAAATTTGTAGAGTCAGACGTTTATAAAGGCGCAGCTATTTTAACACTAGCCATTGATTATGATGCTTTAAAACTTGGCTTAAAATTCCCAAGAAAATTAAGTGCTGAAGAAGCACAAACGTGGATTATCAAAGGTAAAAGCACACTTTATGCACCAGAGGTTGTTGATGCTTTTTTGAATGTAATTAAACAACCTTATCGTAATAATTTTAAGGAGAAACTGATCTCTTCTAAAGACTTAAAAACAGGAATGATATTAGAGCGTGATTTACTGACTCATGATGGTGTACTACTAATGAGTATAGGGCATATTTTAGATGACACTACTATAAGTCAAATAAGAGCTTTGGAAAGCTCCGATAAACAATTTCTTAAAATTTGGATACGCTGCTTATAAAAACTTGATCTATTTTTTTGAAGCATTATTTTCTATTAAGCTACCAGTAGTTCATAACCCCTAAAATCAGGGAAAGGAATAGATGGCTTTTATTATCTACCAAGGAATCATAGCCATAGCTATGCCGATCGGCAGATAAGAATAGACACCATTTATCCCCTGGTTTTAGGAGGTATGGACTATTAGTCAAGCTCATAAAAATGCTTCCAGGCTAAGGACTCCATGAACAACAAAGATCTTTTTTTGGGGCTTCGCGCATTAGCTGAAAGTAATTTTCCTAAGCGATGTCTTTGTTGTGGTCGTCAATTTGATAATGCAGCGCAATTTTTAAAAGAAACTCAGCAGCTACGAAAAGGAATCTCAGGTCTTAAACAAAGCAAAGATGACGATAATTGTACTATTATTGAAGTTTATCGAAATTGTCCATGCGGCTCTACATTAATGGATTTTTTTTCTGATCGTCGTGACTTATCTGAACTAGGCATATCTCGTCGAAAAAAATTTGGAAAACTAATGGATTATTTAGTAGCTCAAGGGTTAGAACCCGAAATCGCGCGTGACAAGTTATTAAATTTTTTACAAGGGCAACCCAATGACTTATTAGATTTTGTTAGTCACCTAGAAGATATAGATATTTAGTATTAATTTCCCTCACCAAAATTTTAACCATTTGTTTTTATTTACATAAAATTTGGTGATTTTAGTAAATTCGCTTTAATTTTTTCAAGAAAACGCCGTTACAATCTTGTTATTTTTCATTTTCCTGAAAAATTGCCCTAAAATATCATCTATCATGCATCTTTAAAGGAGGTTTCTAATGCAAAAAGCAGAAGAGCCACATAAATTTCTTAAAGAATGTTTAGATGGTAATCCGGTTCCTACCTTTATTTTAAATGCTGATCATACTATTTTGCATTGGAATCGCGCATGTGAAACCATCATTGGAAAAACAGCTCAAGAAATGGTAGGAACACGTCATCAATGGTCGGCTTTTTATCCTTCTTCCCCTACGCCTCGCCCTACTTTAGCTGATTTAATTATTGATGGGGTTGATGATACAAACTCTCAGCAATGGTATGCAAATAAACTTTGCCGCTCAAATATTGTTGAGAATGCTTATGAAGCATTAGATTTTTTTCCTCATATTCAGCCTTCTGGACGTTGGCTGTTATTTACAGCTTCTCCCATTCATCATGAAAGTGGAACTTTAATAGGCGCTATAGAAACGCTCGTTGATGTTACAGAAATGAAAAATATTGAGCAAGAATTAATGCATTCCCAGCAAGATCTTGAAAAACAAGTTCTTCATAAAACCATGCAATTAAACATAGCTCAAAAGGATTTAGAAAAAGATATTGAGCAGCGCAAACTCATCGAGGCAGAATTAAAAGAGCGCAATACTAATCTAATGGATCTTAATCAAAAGCTTACGCACCTAAATGAACAGCTTTCTGCTGCTAATGAGCAAATTAAAATGACTCACCATCAACTTATTCAACAAGAAAAAATGGCTTCAATAGGTCAATTATCAGCAGGAATTGCTCATGAGATTAATAATCCTATGAGTTATGTTTTTTCAAATTTCAGAACGCTTGATCATTATTTTTTGAAACTAATTAATATTGTAAATCAATACGTAAAAACTGAAGAGTTAATCTCTGATGTAACAGCCCGTGAAGCATTGAAACAACTTCGCGAAAGTGTTGATCTAGATTTTATGTGCCATGACATTTTAGTATTAATGTATGAATCATGCGAAGGTATTGAACGAGTAAGTCAAATTGTGAAATCTCTTAAAGAGTTTTCACATATTGATGCCGTACCAGAATGGCAATTAACAGATATATTACGAGGCCTGCATTCTACCTTAAATATCGCCAATAATGAGATTAAATATCGTGCAGATATAGTGATGGAATTATCTGTTTTACCAGAAATTCAATGCCTACCTTCAGAAATCAACCAAGTATTTATGAATCTTTTAATTAATGCCGCTCATGCTATAGATACTGCTGCTCGCGGAACGATTACCTTACGCTCAGGCTATTCTCAACAAGAAGTCTGGGTTGAAATAGAAGATACAGGAAGCGGAATGTCTGAAGATGTAAAAAAACGTATTTTTGATCCTTTTTTTACCACTAAACCCGTTGGAAAAGGAACAGGACTAGGATTATCACTCTCTTATAGCATTATACAAAAACATCATGGAAGCATTGAAGTACGTTCTGAAATTGGAGTTGGCACATGCTTTCGAGTAACGCTGCCTATCAATCAGCCTGAATTTCAACAGGAGACTGCTTATGAATAGCGTGCTCACACCTTCCTTCTTGGCAAATATTAAAGAAGCTTGGCCTATTGGATTTACTGAAGCGCCTACTATTTTACTAGTGGATGATGAAACTAATATTTTAAGTGCAATAAATAGATTTTTGAAACCTAAAGGTTATCGTATATTAATGGCTAATGATGCCATTAAAGCTTTAGAAGTTTTAGAAGCTGAAGAAGTTGATTTAATTATTTCAGATATGCGTATGCCTGGAATGAATGGTGCGCAACTATTGAATAAAGTAAGAGAAAATTGGCCCTGGGTTGTTCGCATACTATTAACTGGTTATTCCGATGTTGCCTCAGCGATTACAGCTATTAATGAAGGTGAAATATATCGATATATTGCTAAGCCTTGGGATGATCATGAAATGCTTATGAATATTCGCAGAGCATTAGAGCGAAGAGGTTTAGAAAAAGAATATTTACGCTTACAAAATTTAACTCAGGAGCAAAATGCAGAATTGCTAGAGCTTAATCAATCGTTAGAACTCAAAGTACAGAAACATTCTGACCAACTAAATATTATGCAGGATAAAATTAATAGTGATTTCTTAAATTCATTAATTTTAATTTCTCATTTTATTGACTGCTATATAAATGCATTACCCGGGCACTCTCAACGTGTTGCTGCATGGGGAAAACAAATTGCTAGCCATATGCAGCTTTCTAATCACATACAGCAAAATATTATATTTGCTAGTTTAATTCACAATATTGCAAAAATAGGATTAGACACACATTTAGCGCACACTTCTGTGCAAGAGATGTCATCTGAGCAAAAAATTCAATTTGAAAAAAACTGGATAGCTACTGCTACGCTAATATTGCCTTTTGAAGCGCTACATGAAGCCAATGAAATTATTCGTCATCAATATGAACACTATGATGGAACAGGTTTTCCTAACCATCTTTCATCTACAGATATACCAATAGAGGCAAGTATCTTAACGGTAACAAAACAGTATGAAGAAGCACTCACAGGCCTTTACTTACCTCAAAAAATGTCATCTGATGAAGCCCAATCTTGGATTGCTGAAAGAAAAGGAAGCCATTATGCCCCTGATGTTGTAGATGCTTTTCTTAATATCATTTCACACAAGGGCGATAATATTCAAAAGCTTTCTTAGCAAAAATATTTTTTTAAATTTTTATTAATATCCTTAGGAGTTACGCAGTTGAGCGCTATCAAGGCATGGCAACGCAGACAGTACAAGTAGTACGGCAAGTTGCCATAACGCGGGGCGTCCCACGCCGAGAGAGCCAACTGCGTAACTTCTAATCCTATCAACGTATATATCATTTTAAGAAATATTCCTTCAGATGAAATGCGTCGATTTTAAAGGAGAATGATTGTTATGTTCAATATTTTACTTATTGATGATGAAATTATGATCATTCATGCTTTAACTCGGCTTATCCGACGCTCTTTACCTGAAGATACTCATATTGAAGGCTTTATAGACCCTCATGCAGCATTAAACCGTGTAAAAGAAAAACGTTTTGATATCATTATGTCTGATTACCGTATGCCCTCAATGAACGGTATTGAGTTATTAAAGCAAGCTGCTGAAATTCAACCTGATGCTAGCCGTCTTATTTTATCTGCTACTGAAGATTTCAGTGTATTGATGCAGGCAATTAATGAAGCTGAAATTATGAGCTTTTTGCCTAAACCGTGGGAAGATCAGGTATTGATTGATACGATACTAAAAGCGGCTAATACTTCTCAACAAACGCGTAACGAACATCTATTAGCCGATGAACGTAGGTTAGATATGAAAGCACTTTCTCCCCAAGAAGTCGAAAAGCGACGTTTAGAACAAGAAGAACCAGGGCTAACAACTGCAAATTGGAATGAAGAGGGCGCTATCGTTATCAGTGAAAATGAAGCAAGCTAATGTTAATAAGAAGCCTGCTTCATTTTTAAGCTTGAAAAATTTATTGTTAGATGAACAAAAAGGCTTAAAAAGAAGGTTTAAAAGGATAAATTAATGCCACTGCTTGCGCAGCAATGCCTTCACCTCGACCAATGAACCCTAAATGTTCAGTAGTAGTCGCTTTAACACTTACCTGATGCAGTTTTAAATTTAAATCTTGAGCAATATGCATTTGCATCGTAGAAATATAAGGAGCCATTCTTGGAGCTTGGGCAATAATGGTTGAGTCAATATTATTAATATCAAATCCACGCTGATTTAAACGCTCTCGTACACTTCTTAATAGCATACGGCTATCAGCGCCATGATAAGCTGCATCTGTTTCTGGAAAATGCTTCCCGATATCTCCTAAAGCTGCCGCTCCCAACAAAGCATCACAGATTGCATGAAGCAATACATCTGCATCAGAATGGCCATCTAGCCCTTTGGGAAAGGGTATGGTTACCCCTCCTATTACCAATGGCCTGCCTTCTACTAAAGGATGAACATCGTAACCTGTCCCTATTCGTGGCAAATGCATACAAACTCCAGCCTTATTATTTATAACGAATAATAAGATTATAAAACATATTGCTGATAATTACAGACTATTATCAGCAGCAGAGCCAAAATAAATAATTGTTTATAAATACAAAAACAACATTCCAGATTTCAATAGCCTCGATCTAAAGCGTTGCTTGGCTTATCAAACCTACAGGCTTAAGCCCTAACTTATCAAGCAATACCTGATCTAGGTTCACTTCAGGGTTATCTGTTGTTAATAACTTTTCACCATAAAATATTGAATTCGCACCAGCAAAAAAACATAATGCTTGTTCAGCTTCAGAAAATTTTTGCCTGCCTGCAGATAAACGTACCCAAGCCTTAGGCATGATTATTCTGGCAACAGCGATAGTACGTATAAACTCGAAAATATCAAAATTCTTTTGATCAGCAAGCGGTGTGCCTTCAACGGGAACCAACTGATTGATAGGAACTGATTCTGGATAAGGGTTTAAGTTTGCTAGTTGTGCTAATAAACCCGCGCGCTCGCGCCGAGACTCACCCATTCCTAAAATACCACCACAACATACATTAATACCCGCTTCACGCACACGTTGTAATGTATTCAGACGATCTTGGTATTCACGGGTCTTAATCACCTGCCCGTAAAACTCAGGCGCTGTATCTAAATTATGATTGTAATAATCTAAACCAGCTTCTTTTAATTGTTCAGCCTGGTCTTCTTTCAATAACCCTAATGTAGCACATGTTTCTAGGCCTAGCGCTTTTACCTCGCGCACCATGTCTAACACCGGATCTAAGTCTTTTTGTTTAGGGCCGCGCCATGCAGCCCCCATGCAAAAACGACTTGCTCCTGCTGCTTTTGCCTGCCGTGCTTTCTCTAGCACTTCGTCTAAAAGCATCATAGGAGTATCTTCAACTGACGTTGAGTATCTGCGTGATTGCGGACAATAGCTACAATCTTCAGGGCATCCACCCGTTTTAATAGATACCAAAGTCGAAAGCTGTATCTGCGTAGGATCAAAATGCTGACGATGTATTGTTTGTGCCTGAAACAGCAAATCTGTAAACGGCAATTCAAAAAAAGCAACAATACGTTCGATAGACCATAGAGGCTTCGAACTTGAGGAAACTGGAGGAACTACAGAATTCATGCGTACCCATACTTTCTGGCAAACCATAGCCAATTGGATTGTGCCACAATCTTGTGAACTGTGTCGCGCTCCTTCTTTGCAAATTAATCTTTGCATTGACTGTTTAAAAGAATTACCTTGGTCAGACAATAGTTTAATTCTACCGGCAGACACCATGCACCCTGTTCTTTTTTCTAATAATAATATAAAAGGGGTCATTGCTCCTTTTCGCTATGAGCATCCTACCGATCATTTTATCCATGCATTTAAATATCAGAAACAAATTCATTGGGCTTATACACTGGCTTATTGCATTAGCCGCCAATGGGCATTTGATTTCCCATCGCCTGATGCATGGATTCCCATTCCCTTACATGCTTCGCGCTATAGAGAAAGAGGATTTAATCAATCGCAGCTTTTAGCACGCGCCCTATCAAAACTAAGAGGCGGTAAAGTCAACAACGCCTTACTAAAACGCGTACGCACATCTTACTCAGTGGCTCAACACAAATTAAGTGCCGATGAACGCTTAAGTGAAGTGATCTATAATTTTGCTGTGAATATAAGCGATCATAAGAACATTCCAAAACGCGTATGTTTAGTTGATGATGTTCTAACCACAGGCGCTACGCTTTCAAGTGCAGCAAACGCACTGCATTTAGCAGGAGTAGAAGAAATTTATGCTGTCGTTATTGCTCGAACGCATCGTAATATTTAGCGCAAAAAAACTGAGACAAAGCTAAGCGCTTCTTCGGTAATTTCTTTGAATTGTACGCCAATACGGTAGCCTATTTTCTTCTCATTAAAAGCGCTGTGAACAACTTGCACTACTGCAGATATATGCTCTTTTTTGCTATATAAAACAATATCAAAATCTACAGTATAAAACTTATTAGGAAATAACTGAGCTACACTAATAAAACCAATCCCATCACTTGAAATATCAAGCCCTACAGCATTAACTATTCCTCCATCAGGTAAGGTAATCTTAATCATTGCACTTAATGTTTTTCGAGTATACCGCCTCTGTTCTGCTCCCACTCTTATACTCCTTATTTAATGTAAGAAGCTCTTCAAAACTAACGCAGAAGATTTAAGGGTCTTGCTTAGCTAAAAATTTACCTATGCATTACTTGTTTAAATAACCAAATTCATATGAGTTTTGCATTAAATTTCAACCAAGCAAAAACTTAATAATATTCCCCAGAACATTTCTTCTAGCAAGACTCAATAGTTTTAAGCTTTGTATAGCAATCAATAACGGCAAAAGCTTTTTTTCCTCAAGTCTTAAAATACCTGTTATATTTTTGATTTTTCAGCTAAACATATATTTATAAAAACCAATTTAACACTCATTCCTTTTTTATCTTTTACTCATTGCTTAAATAAAAATATTAGCCAAGACTCTTGCATAACAATAAATTACTTTTAACCCATATATTCTCCTCATCACCCCACTATCTTAAAATTGTTAATCAAATATTTAATGTTATAGATATTTCGGTTAAGCTTATAGTATTAAAACAATTTTTTCTTTTAGAAGCTTATTCTCTAATAAAAATACAAGCGAATGCCTATTTAAGAATACTTCTTTACCAATTGATGGAGTTTCACATGGCCTATTTACAGCCTTTTATTCAAATTATGCATTTGATTTTGTTATCTTTACTTTTACCTTCATTTAGTTTCGCAGCCCAATTTTTTAACTTAAATGTATTTGAAGGTGCGAATATTGAATTATCAGATCATCATGGCGCTGATATGAAAAATGTAAACTTTCAAGGCACTAACATGATGCGAGCTAACTTTAAAGGTTCTAATGTAAGCAACGCTAACTTTAAAGAAGCAAATATGCAAGAAGCAGACTTTGAAAAGGCAATTTTATCGAGTGCAAACTTACTCAATGCCAATATTACACGCACGAATTTTTTAAGCGCTCATCTTGATAACGCTAATTTACAAAATACTCAGGCTTCTTTCGCCAACTTTCAAAATACGAATTTACAGAAATCTAATTTTCAAGCCAGCGATCTTCGTTTAGCTAGTTTTCAATATGCTGATTTAACTCAAGCAAATCTTCAGAGTGCTGATATTTTTCAAACCAGTTTCAAAGGCGCAAAGTTGATTGTTACAAATTTTAAGGGTTCAGCCATGGAACTCAACAGCTTTGAGGATGCAGATATACAAGGAGCAAATTTTCAAGGTGTTAATTTAAGCGACTCAAATTTTAGGTATGCTTATATTCATCCTGCCACGCCAAACGATACTACCTATAGTCCATTTGGTTGCATTGCATCTACATTGCGTGCAAAAACCTTACGTGACTTAAACATTAAAGAAGATGCTCAATGGAAAAAAGTTGGCGACAATATGATTAATTTACAACCAATTGAAACTCCAACTGAAATTTGCACCAACTTTCAAGAAGTTTCATTTAAGGATGCTATTCTTCATAATGTAAATTTCTCAAATCCAGAACACTTTAAATATGCCAATATAACCGTCGCTCATCTTTGTAAAGCACAATCTCTTTTTGGATCCACGTTTCCTAAACATATTATGAATGCAATTAAACGTGATAAATCATGCTCTAAAAAATTAACCAATAAAGCTTTATTTGAACGCGTAAAAGATAATTTTTTAAAGCAATCCTTAAAAGAATCTCTGCATTAATATGGCCATGTAAAGCGTTTTTATTTGAATTAACCATTTTTCTTTATAATGTATTTATATAAATATTTTAATTCATGTAGCTCATGATGATTTGATTCTCCCTCTTGTTAAAAGAGGAAGATGAATGCTGTTTATTACATTTAATAAAACCATATTGCAGTCTTGATTGCTTTTTAGCTCAATAGACTTTATTCTATTTATATTGCCTTCGGTTAAATGGGGCCATTTTACGTAAGCACTCCGCTAAAAAGGTAGCAACATCGCTTTTAAATCGTTATTATTTTGTAATAAGAAATTTTGCACACATTTACGTATAGGTGCTGGCAAACCAATTTCAGCAAGCTCTTCGTACTTTTTCCAGGCATAGTTCTTAGGTAAATGTTGGACAGCATCTGTTTCAAATGAAGCTACGGTAACAAAGCAAGGTTTTAAATATAAGCGGTAATGGCTAAATGTATGGGAGAATGTTTCACCCCATTGCAATAAGACATTTTTTAATCCCCAGCTGTCTAATAATTCGTAAATATCTTTTTCACTTGTTTGAGCCTCTAGCTCAGGAAAACTCCAAAGACCTTTCCATACTCCTGATCGAGTGCGATACTCGAGCATCATATGATCTGAGATAGAAATAATCAAAATCTGCAAAAAACGCTCGGGAATAATCTTTGAAGGCCGGGGGGTAGGAAGCTCATGTACTTTATGTTGATTAAACGCTATGCAATCGCTATTAAGGGGGCATTGGCCACATAAAGGCTTAGTACGTTTACATAGTGTTGCGCCAAAATCCATCATGCCTTGTGTATAGGCTGGCATATCTGAGGCAGAGTCTGGTAATCGTGCTGTGGCCTCTTCCCATAACTGTAGCTCTACTATTCGGTCTCCAGGAAATCCTTGAATGCCAGCGTGTCTTGCCAACACACGCTTAACGTTGCCATCTAAAATAGCCACTCGCTCATTAAAACAAAAGCTTGCAATAGCAGCGGCTGTAGAACGACCAATACCTGGCAAAGCCATTAATCCTTCAGAAGTTTGAGGAAAATGACCGAGGTAATCATTCACGACTACTTGAGCAGCACGATGCAAATTTCTGCCTCGCGAGTAATACCCTAACCCTGCCCATTGCGCTAAAACTTCTTCTTCAGTTGCATTCGCTAAATCATAGACAGTGGGAAAAAGCTTCATAAAACGCTGATAATAAGCCAATACGGCAGCGACTTGCGTTTGCTGCAACATGACTTCAGAAACCCAAACACGATAGGGATCTTGTGTTTTTTGCCAAGGCAAATGATGACGGCCCGCTTGCGCTTGCCAGATAATTAAGCGATCTGCGAAGCTTAACGCTAGATTGGTTTGCATGTTGTATGTTTATAAATTTGGCGCTAATGTTTCTGCAGGGGCTGCTAAAACAAAAGGATCTGCAAAAAATGCGTAAGAAGGTAATTTTGCTTGCTCAGTAAATTCTTTTCGAGCTGCATCAACCATCAATGGAGAACCGCAGGCATAGACCTCATACCCTGAAATATCTTTAAAATCTTCGAGCACTGCTTTATGCACAAAACCAGTACGCCCTTTCCAATCATCTTGTTCTTTAGGCTCTGATAATACCGGTATAAACGTAATATGAGGATGCTGCTGCTGCCAGCTGCTTGCTCGCTCAGCACGGTATAAGTCAACGAGACTTCTCGCTCCCCAATACAGAATAATAGGCCGCGTCCACCCTTTATCAATGCTATCTTCTACCATAGATTGAATAGGTGCAAAACCAGTTCCGCCTGCTATACAAATAATAGGCTTATCACTACTATCATTCAATGCAAACCCGCCCAGAGGCCCTTCAAAACGAATAATTTCCTTACCTTTATACGTTGTAAAAACGGTATCAGTAAAGAACCCACCAGGGATATGTCGAATATGAAGCTCTAATAGATCTCCATTTTTAGGCGTATTTGCCAAAGAAAAACTTCGACGGCGACCATCGCGTAGCAAAATATCAATATATTGCCCTGCCCAAAAATCTAGTTTATCGTTATTGGGTAATTTTAATTGCAGTATAGCTACATCGGGCGCCGCTTTTTCAAACGTTTCTACCCTACAAGGCAATTTTCTAACTGGCTTATCAGAGGCATGCCTTACACTTTCAACTTGTACCACTAAACTTTCAGAAAGTGGTTTCGCACAGCACAAGAGTGCAAATCCTTCTGTTTTTTCTTTTTCTGTAAGAGTTTCAGGCTGATATACTCCATAATCTACTGCACCCTCAACAATTTTTGCTTTGCAACTTCCACACGAGCCATTTCGGCAGCTATGCGGTAATATCAGATAAGCATCCTGGGCTGCTTCAAGCACAGTTTGATTTGCTGTGCAGTTAAATTGATGATTAGTCGACTGGAGGGTTACTTGGCTCATTTTCAGCACTCACGGAAACAAAAATACGCCAGAAAAAAACTTTATCCGGCAGATTGCAGATTGTATCTTAATTCTTGGATACGGCGTTCTTCTCTATGCTCGATTAATACGTCTAGTATGCTTGCTCCTACTTCCAAAAAGTATTTTTCCCTTTTAAAATCTTCGTCTTCTTTTAAAACTTACCGGCTATTGATTGTAGGATTTGGCGACATTGCCCATCGGCTTGCTGGTTATCTGAATACTTCCATTAATATTTGCGCTTATTCCCGCTCATCGCCTAATCTTTCTAATGTAAGATGGAAAAGTGTAAACCTTGACCACATTACAAAACTTCCAAAACATGCTTTTACGGGAATGATTTATTTAGCTCCCCCTCCTTCAACTGGAGATAAAGACACACGAATTAAACGTTTTTTGGCAGGATTCCATTCAAATCGTTCAGTTTATGTGAGCACAACTGGCGTTTATGGTGATCAAGCAGGGTTATGGATTGATGAAACTCAACCAATCAAACCTCAAACACCACGAGCGCAACGCCGTGTTGATGCTGAACGCATCTTTCGTAAATGGGGGAAATTTTATGGCAGACATGCCATGATTTTACGCAGCCCTGGTATTTATGCTGCCGATCGTTTACCTATTGAGCGTTTGAAGGCTAAAACTCCGGCATTAAATAAAGAGGAAGATGTTTATAGTAATCATATTCATGCCGATGATTTAGCTCGATTATGTTGGCTAACCCTGTTTCGTGGGCGTTCACAGCGTATTTATAATGCTTGTGATCATACTCAGATGTATATGGGCGAGTATTTTGATACCGTTGCTTATGCATTTAAGTTACCCTTGCCTCTCCGGGTATCTCGCCAAGAACTGGCTGCCCAAGTATCTGCCATGCAACTTTCTTTTATGCAAGAATCACGCCGTATTAAAAATGAGCGAATTCTAAATGAATTGGGATTTGTATTTCATTATCCTCATCTTGAAAATTGGTTACTTAAAACCGCCTCACAAAAAACAATTACCTAATCTATAGCTCACGGCAATATAACAGCCGCACAATACTCTTCAAGTAGACTGGCGAGCTTCTTAAATTGTGGGCCTACTGAAGATTTAGTCATATATCCTGCAATATTTTCATCATACGCTTGTGTACGATCTTGATCAGAATCTGAGGTAGTCAACACAAAAACAACTGAGTCACGAAATTGTATGTCTGCGCGTAATGCCTGTAAAAACTCAAACCCATTCATCTGCGGCATATTAAGGTCTAGAAGAATAAGAAAAGGCTTCGTAATAGTTCGCTCCGGATGATTATTTCGAAGGATATCGAAAGCAACCACCCCATTTTCTGCTGGAATGATTTTACAATCAATCATATTTTTTTGAAAGCTTCGAGTAACTGCCTCTATTGCTACATCATCATCATCTACCAATAAAACATGCAACGTTGGCCTAACCATCAAGATCTCTCCTTGCAAAACGTGGCCACCAGAATTTAAATGTTGATCCACGCACACCATCCGTAGATTCCAATATAATTCGGCCACCGTGACACTCCACCATCCGCTTGGTTACAGCCAAGCCAATACCGGAACTATCGTCTTTTTTCGTCGCCAGCGTTTGAAATAGCTTGAAAACACGCTCATGAGCGACTTGCGGAATACCCGGCCCATCATCTGTTACTGTAAATATACAGTAACTTCCTGCTTCTTCAACCTTAATTTCAATGCGCCCCTCAGAACGATCATGATGTTTAATAGCATTACTGATCAAATTTCTTAATACCGTTTCAAGAGGAGTTTGAACTGCGCGAAATGGAGCACTACTATTAGTAATGACAATTTCAAAGCCAGACGGAGGCGCTTGCATCTCTACTAAAGCATCAATTAATTCCTTAGGATGAATAAGTGTTAACTCAGTAGCAGCACGCCCTGCTCGTGAATATGACAATAAATCGGTAATTAATCGCTCCATGCGCCTTATACGTACACCAATGCGATCTAAGTTATGCTGGATATCAGGATGAATGTTGTCGCCTAGATCTTCTGTAATAAATAATACAAGATCTGCAATACCCCGTAAGGGAGATTTAAGATCATGAGAAGCAACTGCTGTGAACTCCTCAAGATTAGTATTCGCTTGTTTAAGTTCTAGCTCTAGCTTTTTACGTACTGTAATATCTGTAACAGCAGCAATTATCATCATGCCTTGCTCTGTTTCAAGCGGATTCAAGCCGATCTCAACCGGAAACTCTCTGCCATCTTTATGCAGTGCTGTTAAATCTCGACCAGCGCCCATGGTACGCAACTCTGGCTTAGCGTGATAACCCTCACGAAATTTTGGATGCCCTTCTCGGTAACGTTCTGGTAGCAATATTTCTATGGGTTGCCCTAATAATTCGTCAGGTTCATAGCCAAAAAGACGGTTTAATTGGGCATTCGCTAGCACTATTTTACCTTCTGTGTTTACCATTACCTTTCCATAAGGAGAGGCCTCAATAATCCTACGAAAGTTATTATTTGCTTTAATAAGCGAAGCATCGCGCGATTCTATATGGTTTAGCATTTGGTTAAAGGCATCGGTTAAAAAACCAATTTCATCGTGACCATATTTTTTCGCCCTTAACTTATACGGTTGTGTTGCATGATCTCCATGATGAATCATGCCTTCCGCTACGCGAGCAATTTCTAAGAGAGGAGTAGAAATAAACGTTTGTAGTCTTGATGCAACCAATACACCAATAATTAATGATCCTACAACCACCATTAAGATAATGACGCCATAACTAAGAAATCGTACAGTCAGTTGGAGGTTACTTCGCAAATACACGGTACCTATTTGCTTTCCATCTTCTTTAATTACATGAACTAGACTGATACTATCATCAACTATCTGAATATTTTCCACCAAAGACGGAGGCACATTATCTTCATCATTTATTCCATATTGAGCAAAAATCTTTCCATTGGTCTCATAAATTCTAGCTTCTGTAATAGAAGGTTTTGCTCTTAATGCAAATAAATACTCTGCTGCTGCTTTGCGGTCATTAAACGTTAGCGCAGCTGTGCTAATAGAACCAATAATTTCAGCCTGTGCTTTCAAATCTGTTTTTTTAAGCTCAATATAGGTCATTGAATCGTAGACCATGATCGCAGCTGAAGCGACTAATAAAGATACGCTGATGCTCAAAATCATCAGTGTAAGCAGTTTTTTATAAATAGGTAAATCGTATACCCACTTCACTGCACTTTTCCTCTAACATTTCTAGCGACACTCAATAATTTTGAGCTTATCTTCAGCTCAGCTCTATTAACAGCATCAAGATCAACGTCAAAACGCACTTTATTATTATTGAGTGTAAAGTTAATCATTACACCAGGAAGAGAAGGCTCAAACTCACCTATCGTTAAAACACCATTTAGACCTGCAATCATAGCATTTAGATTTTGCTGTTCAGATTTGCTAATAAATAAAATGTGAACATCTTGCGGTTGCTGCCCATGGTTAAAACGGCGAATAACCAAGGGTCTGCCATTAATAGTATGCCCTTGAATGATTTGTTCAAGCTTAATGCCAAAAGGGTCCTCTCCCACAACTCCAACCATCAACGGTGATGTAGGCTCCAAAAAGGTATTGGGTGGCCACTCTACGAATGAACCAAACTTAAATAAATAAGCTGCTTTAACAGAATACTCGAGCGACTCTTCAGTAGGAGTATTTTGAGCAACTGACTGACTAAGGGTACCTAACATCAGACACGATACAAAAACAGGAAATACTACCCTATGCGTATGTAGCATTTTTAAAATTTCCATGTTGATTTAATAAAAATGCTACGCTCAACCTCACTTCGGTTATTAGCTGTACCAAACTCAGGATGCTGGTTATCAAAAAGATTTTGAGCAACGAGAGCAAGCCCCCATTTTGGAGTCGGTTTCCAACCCAAGCGAAAATTAAATGCGGTATAAGAAGGAACAGCAGGACTAGGCAGGGCACTGATATAGCGTACCATTGAATCAAACTCTATGTTGTAAGGCAAATTCAATGAGGACTGTAATGAAAATTGATGTTTAGGGTCATTGCCTTCTGCCGCAACACCTGCAGGATTATAGTTATCTGCTGGCAATGTAAGATGCTTTTCAATATAAACATATCCCATATGCACGCGCCAACTTTGCGTTAACTGAAGATCGCCCCATAACTCAACACCCTGCCCTGTACCCTCCATTCGGTTGGCAAAGAAAAGTACTCCTCCACTATCGCGTTCAATACTACGTATTTTTTTGTAGTCGTTATAGAAAATAGTAGTAGATAAAGTAAAACGTGAAGCAAGCTGACCACGATAACCTAGTTGATATGCAGTCAAAACTTCAGAGGTAAAATTAGATCCGCCTGCCAAAAAAGGAGATGCAGGCGGTGCTGGAGCATATATATCCCTATCAATACGCGAAGGCGCCCGAACAGCATGCGAAATACCTCCCCATAGTTGATGCTTGTCATTAACTGACCAAGATAACCGTGCATCAGGCTGTATATCAAGACCTGAATAATTATTATGTTCAAATTTTGTACCTAAACTTAATTTTAAAGTATTCGCGATAAGATCAATTTGATCTTGTACAAAAAGATTTGCATTTTTAAGATGGGCATGCTCAGGTAAAAATGCAAAGGTTAGACCATTTTGAACCTTGTCGTCAGCATACCGGTAGCCTCCACCCCATAAAATTTCGTGCTGCCCTACTCTGAACTGGTGCTGTGCATCAATATCAATAGTATCAAGTGATTCGCTCCAAGAGCCTGGATACTCACGCTTCGTATGATCAATATATGTTTTAACTTGCACATGCCCATTGTCGAGTTTTCGATTCCATCTTCCTAGAAGATTAGCTCCCTCAACTCGCCTGTCGTCATTCAATCTCTGTTCGCTAGAGCCGCTATACAGATCTCCTTGTAGCGTCCATGTTTGTTGTTTATCGCTTGAATTATCTATACGAAAGCCGCCTTGAGCGCCTTTCCATGAGTCTTGCAATACACCTCCCGCGGCATTCACAGAAGCACCGCGATCAAACTGTTTAGCATAAAATCGGTAATCCATACCACCAGTGGTTTTTCCACCTTGCCGAACGCCTATGCCCTTTTCTTCACTGCCTAAAGCTGTTGTTACAAGTGTTCCCTGTGTGTCAGCAGCATTACGTGTAATGATATTAATAACACCATTTACTGCATTGGCTCCCCACAACGTTGCACCAGGCCCACTAATTACTTCGATACGCTCTATATCTTCCATTAAGGTATCTTGCACGTCCCAAAACACACCTGAATAAAGCGGCGTATAAACGCTACGACCATCTAATAAAACTAATAATTTATTGGTCGTTGTCGTATTAAAACCGCGTGAAGAAATCGCGTATGCATTAGAAGCTGTGTGCGCCACTTGAAGGTTAGGCGCTAATCGCAAGGCTTCAGGAATACTCGTAGCTCCTGAGCGGCGAATTTCTTCTTGTGTGATCACATAAATAGAAGCAGCAGCTTCACGTAGCTTTTGGGAAGATTTAGAAACAGATGTAATTTCAATATCGCCCAAATCCTCTAGGCTCAGCTCAACAAGCTTAGATCTTTCTGCCATATTGCCATGCGCTTGAGTTAACAAACTCATGCTTATAACTGTTGGTATCAGTAATTGTTTGAAAATAGAAATACCGTGCTTTTTATCATTTCTACTTATCATACGGTTTGCCCCTCAATATTTTATTGGGAGATTTCTCGAAAAAAATTTCTCGCACCTACAATATTGTTTCAATCATAAAATATTGAAATGTGAGCAAAGTTTTTTTCTAGACATCTCCTTTAATACTTGTCGATCTATTTCAATCAAACTAGGACTTCTGTAGAGCCGTTCTAACTGCTTTATAGTGTTTCTCGATAGGTACGTGTTTATGTAAGTTTGATGGAATTCGGTAAATTAGGTAACCGCATTGCACCCTATCGACTTTTTAAAATGATTCTTTAGCTTCAGATGATCGCAAAGGGTTTTTCATTCTGCTTGATAGGTAACCAGATCCTGAAGGTTGATCCTTTACCAACATCGCTGGTCACTTCAATACGCCCTTGATGTTTTTTTATAATATTATAAGAAAGTGATAATCCCAGCCCCGTACCCTTACCAACTGGCTTTGTCGTAAAAAAAGGATCAAAAATTCTATTCAATATGCTCGATTCAATACCGGTACCCGTATCAGCAATATCAATCCAGACTTCTTGTTCTTTTGTTCCTGTTCGAACAGTAATCTCACCATGCTCAGGAATAGATTGCCCCGCATTGATCAGTAAATTCATAAAAACTTGATTAATTTCTCCTGCGAAACATTCTACCTCTGGCAAACTTCCGTATTCTTTGATGATCGTAGCTTTATATTTCAGCTCATGTAAAACAATATTGAGCGTACTGTCTAACCCTTGATGAATATCTGTAAACTGCCATTTTGTTTCATCAACATGAGCAAAATTCTTCAAATTCTGTATGATTGTTTTAACTCTTAGTAATCCATCGGTTGATTCAGTCATCAAACAGAAAGCATCGCTTCTTACATAATCTAGTTCTACTTTTTGCTTAATTTCTTCAATCTGTATAGGATCTAACTGCTGCTCATACGCCTCTATAACTTCTACTAAAGAAGCTAAATACTTTTCTAGGCTATGCATGTTGGAAATAACAAAACTGATAGGATTATTAATCTCATGGGCGATGCCTGCAGCTAATTGCCCAATAGCAGCCATTTTTTCTGATTGCAGTAACTGAAATCGGGCCTCTTCTAATCGCTGATTCACAATTCTTAGATTCTGCTCAGCTAAATCACGTACGCGCTCATGGCTTTTGCGCAAATCTTCTTCCATGATGAATCGTTGTCTTGCATGGCGAATAGCTCGCATCAAACGTCGAGGATTAATCTCATCTTTGAGTAAAAAATCTTGTACGCCGCTTTCCAAGCATTTATCTGCTAGCTCTAAATCCTCATAGCCACTTAACATGATAATAGCGGCACTCATGGTTTCATTTAGCCGCATTTTATTCAAAATTTGTAAACCATCGAAATCAGGCAAAATAAAATCAAGCAAAATAGCATCAAAATATTGCTCGGCCATTAACCTTAACCCTTCTTCGCCTGTTTCAGCCTGGGTTATATGGAATGTAAACTCTAAAGAATGATTGAGTGCTCTTATAGCAGCAAGGCGGTCAACTTCATCATCATCGATTAGCAATATTCGCATGCTTTTACATCCCTCAGTATTTGGTTAGGAGGCGACGGCTTTTGTACACGTATGTTTCATAAAATTAATAACGCTTCAATAACATAGAAATGCATAGCAGACTCTAGCAATCATTTTTTTACTTAATATAAAATTAAGCAAAGCTATATTTATATGTGTCTTGTACTGATGATCAAATAAAACAAACCGCTTATTTAAACACATTAATACTCTACATAGCATTATATTCAAAACTTAAAAATTTTATTTATATAATATTACACTACGCCTTAACTCAACTATTAGACCCCATTATTTACAAAGCGATGCAAACATATCTTTTGCATTTATATAAAGTCTATTTAGATCTTTATTTTATATTGAATCAGGCACGTTAAGATACAGTCTCTGTAAAAACATAAGCTGAAGTTTGGTATAAACTCATATTTTAGTTTTCGCCAAAAAATTTAAAATATGAAAGAATATATCAATAGAAATTTTATAACGCTAAAAAACCTAACGATCTATTTACATCAAGATTAAATTCTCTAATCTATACGTTGATACCTACCACCTGCTAGAGCCTCAATGTATCCTTCCAACTCAAACTCTAGAAGTCTTGCACTTAACTGGTCTACTCTTAAGCCTGTACGCACACTTAAAGTATCTATATCTACCGCTTCGTATCCTAGCGCCATCCAAACAGGGTCTGTAGATAAAGGATGAGGCTGCAAGGTAGTAGTAATTACAACTTCAGGCGTATTTGAAGCAACTGTCATTTGCTGAGGGGCTGTAGCTTTTTTAAGTTGAGGTGCACGAATTCCTCGCAACTCTTCCAATACATCCTCAGCAGCCTCGACAAGCTTGGCACCTTCTTTAATTAGTAAATGGCAGCCTTTTGAAAGCGGCGAATGAATTGAACCTGGTATCGCAAAAACATCTCTACCTTGTTCAGCAGCCAACCGTGCTGTTATTAAACTACCACTTTTAATTGCTGCCTCAATCACTAAACATCCTGCACTTAATCCACTAATTAAACGATTGCGGCGAGGAAAATGCGGCGATTTTGCTGGAGTACCTAACGGAAACTCTGAAAGCAAGGCGCCTTTTTCAGCAATTTCATGCGCTAAGTCACGATGTTGAGAAGGATAAATACGATCCACTCCTGTTGCAATAACAGCTATAGTGCTACCTTTTGCTTTTAGCGCACCTTTATGTGCAGCACCATCAATACCTTGAGCTAATCCGCTAACAATGGTTAGCCCTTCATGCGCTAAGGCTTCAGCCCATGCCTCAGCATCACGGCAGCCTTGAGAGGTTGCATTACGTCCACCCACGATTGCCAGCATAGGATTCGCTAATAAGGTTAATTGACCATGATAAAAAATTACAGGAGGGGGATCAGATAAATTCAATAAAGCAGAAGGGTAACGGCTATCTGCCCACGTTAAAATTGTTCGGTTACCTTCTGAAGCAAGCCACTCTCGAGTTTTATCAAGCAGAAGCTCTGCTGAAGGGCGCTGTGCTATTGCATTCGCAACACGCTCAGGAATAACATTTTTAAGTTGAGATGCATTTGCTGCAAGTATAGCCGCAGGATTACCCCATACTGATAATAAACGGTGCCAGTAGCGAGGCCCCACACCTGGCACGTTTAATAACTCTACCCAAGGCACCCAGGAATCATCAGGCTCAGAAGACTTTACACTCATGGCATCGCTTTCATGTATATGACTACCACGAAATTAAATTTTTGGCTCATCAACCATTGCCGTCTTAGGTGCTTTACACCACAAAATGATACCTGCTAACAACATAGGTACTGACAGCCATTGGCCCATTGTCAAATTACCTGGAAGCGTTGATAAAAATCGGTCGGGCTCTCTAAAGCATTCCACCACCATACGGGCAACCGCATAGCCTATTAAAAACAATGCCGACACTCTACCTCGCCGCTCTTGCGCCCATTTTTGTTGCCCTGCCCACCAGAGCAATGCAAACAAAATAATACCTTCCCCCAGAAACTCATATAGCTGCGAAGGATGGCGCGGCAATAAGTCGGCATCCGGAAAAATCACAGCCCACGGCACTTGAGTAGGATGCCCCCATAACTCTCCATTAATAAAATTGCCGATACGACCAGCACCTAAACCAGTAGGAACCAATGGAGCTACAAAATCTGCAATTTCTAAAAACGAACGCTTTGTACGATGCGAAAATACCAAAAAGGCAACAAGAACGCCTATTAACCCCCCATGAAATGACATTCCGCCATGCCATATTTGCAAGATTTCTTGGGGATGCTCAAAAAAATGAGCAGGCTTATAAAATAAAACATACCCCAAACGACCGCCTAAGATTACTCCTAAAATACCATACGTCAGAAAATCTTCCACCCATACAGAAGACCAGCCTTTTGCAGCAAAATTTCCATGCTGTAAACGACGACATCCCAAAAAATAGAAAAGTAGGAAACCTGCCATATACATGAGTCCATACCAATGAACAGCTATTGGCCCAAGCTTTAATGCAACGGGACTAAGATCGTGAACCCAATATGTTTTCGACAGTGCCATACTCTAAAACCTTTACCGATTGTTATAGATAAATTTGCTTATATATTTTTATACTGTACAGGCTACACTAAATTATACGAGAGTATTAAAGCACAAAACATTTTCTTGATAAAAACCAACACATTTCTTTAACGTGTTGCTGACTTTGCCCATCGAACAATAGTAGCTTCAAGTTGATCCCAAACATTAGGTTCATCAGGGCGCAGACCTTTTACGGCATGATCTAAATTTACCAATGTTTCTACGCATCGAGCAAATTGCTTGGGTTGAAGTTTTTGCTGATGAACACGTTGCTCCATTGCGACTTTACGCCCTCCCCATAACATGGCTGGCGCTTTTCGCTGGCTCATTGCCCACCATGCATGAATATCTTCCCCTAATTGCCACAGCACTAGCGTGAGAACTTCAGGCTCCCGCCGTAACATTGCTAAAATATCTATACAACGTTCTGTCTTACCTGTTAGCCATGCTTCTGAAAGCTGCTGCACCTCATACCTTGCCGCATTTTCTGTATGCTGCTCTAAAATTTCTACAGTAATTTTTCCTTGATGACCAATAAGTTTAAGACGTTCAAAAACCTGGCGGGCGCCAAATAAATTACCTTCCTGTGTATGCAGTAATACTAATAATGCTGCTGGCTCAAATTCTAGCCCTTGTTGAGCAGCACGATATTCAAGCCATTCTTTAAAACCAGCGCGATCTAACGCAGGAGTTACCACCATTACCCCTCCCTCCTGATCAATATTTTTAAACCAAGCACTGTTCAAGGCAGTTTTATCTAGCTTAGGTAAGCTCAACACGACAGCAATATCTTCATGCCAACACGCAGGTAAACTAGCTAACCACTTTGCGCCCTCAGCAGGTAATTTTTCAGTATTTACTCGGATATCTAGTACAGTTTTACTGCTAAATAATGACATTGCAGATAAAGGCTCATTCAGCATACTCCAATCAGCATGCCCGCTATCAATCGTAAAGGGAGAATCTTTCTCAAACCCAGCTTTTACAAGACTTTTAAGCAGCGCGTCTCGCAACTCCATTTGGACACAGGCCTCATCCCCATAAAACACATAACACGGCGCAAAGGCAGATCCTTTTTCGAGCAATGCTTCAAAACGATTCCAACGTAATTGCATAGTAATCCCTTATTGCTTCCGCTTTCTAAATAGATGGGTAACGGTTTTTCCGCTAGTACGGCAACGCAACTGGTAGCTACAGTAAGGGCAGAAACCATATCATTATTAATGCGCACTTAAGAATATATTGGAGTATAAACGGCAATTTTACTCATCTGGCGGCATTACTGAGCCATAGCGCCTACTCTTACCTTTTCATACAAAAAAACCCTATCCATTTCTACTCTAAACTTTAGCCGTGAAGCACTCGGGAATTTTTATATAGCCCTTTTACTCTACTGAAGGCAAAAATAATTCTAACAAATCATTCAAAAACCGAAAACCTAACGGGGTAGGACGCAATATTGTAGGATCAGGCTCTAACCACCCGCGCTGTACTGCAATGTTTAGTATGGGCGAAAGATTAGATAACGGAAAACCGGTATGCATTTCATACAGAATAGCAGGAACGCCCTCACGTAAACGCAGTGCATTTAGCATAAACTCAAAACCAATATCACTCGCACCAACAACCTGTTCACCCTGTATTGAATTACCCTTCAAAGCACTTTGCATATACTGTTCTGGTTGACGATAACGATGCTGACGAATGACTTTATCAGCAAAGCTAATTTTGCCATGCGCGCCAGCACCAATTCCTAAATAATCACCAAATTGCCAATAATTAAGATTATGCCTACTCTCTTGCTTAGTTTTTGCAAAGGCTGAAACCTCATAGTGATTGAACCCTGCCTGCAATAGCTTTTCTTCAATATTTTCCTGCATGTGCGAAGCTTCATCCTCATCGGGCAACGGCGGAGGATAGCGATGAAAATAAGTGTTAGGCTCTAAGGTAAGATGATAAAAAGATAAATGCGAAATGCCATATGTTAGCGCTATCGCTACATCTTGCAAGGCATCAGCGATTGTTTGCTCGGGCAACGCATACATGATATCCAGATTAACACGCTCGAATAGGTTAACGCCTATTTCAACGGCTTTACGAGCTTCAGCCCCATTATGCACGCGTCCTAATGCCTTTAAAAATCGCTCTTGAAAACTTTGTATCCCTATAGAAAGACGCGTTATGCCTGCATCTTTAAACCCTTGAAACCGATTTTGCTCAAAAGTTCCTGGGTTAGCTTCTAACGTAATTTCAGCACCAGGCGCCAATTTTAATCGTGCTCGTATACTTGCCAGTAATTGATCAATAGCCTCAGGAGAAAATAAACTAGGCGTTCCCCCTCCGATAAAAACTGTTTGAATGGAACGCCCCCAGATTAAAGGCAATGAGGCTTCAATATCTGCTTCTAACGCCCTCAAATAACGCGCTTCTGGCAATCCTTCATTTGGCTCTTGATGAGAGTTAAAGTCACAGTAAGGACACTTTTTTATACACCATGGTATATGAACATATAAAGAGAGAGGGGGCAATGTTTCAAATCGCGGCCCTTGATGTGAACCTCGTAATTGAATCACATGAGAGGAAGGCTGATGACTACGTGGCTTTATATCCGCTATCGCCACTGGTGTAATCTCAATTTTTTTCAAAAACCTTCCTCCTTGCGTACTACCTTACTCGTTCGCAGGAAAAATATCTTTCTGCAACGCCGTATATAAACGTTTAAATACTGGGCCAGGAACGCCTTGCCCCACAGGTTGATCATCTAACATCGTAGCGGCTAAAACTTCTTTGGTTGATGATGTTATCAGAATTTCATCAGCCTTTCGAACCGCGCTTTCAGGAATATCCTCGTAACGCACGGCAATACCTTCTTGTTGCGCTATTTCGGTAATGACCTCCATCGTAATTCCATGAAGAATTAAATGATTTTTTTGAGGAATAACTAGTTCGCCATTTTGCACAATAATCACATTACTTGATGAAGCTTCTGTTAAAAACCCATTTCGAAACTGCACAACTTCCATCGCATCGTTATCGCACGCATATTGCGAAGCTAATATATTACCTAATAAAGATATAGTTTTATAATTACAGTGCAGCCACCGCTCATCTTGAGCGCTTACAACGCGAATACCCTGCTCCACTTGCTGCTTTGTAGAACGCTTTAAGGGGCTACTCATCATAAAAACGGTTGGTGAAACTTCATCTTTTGGAAAGTTATGGGCGCGAGGAGCTACCCCTCTTGTAATTTGAAAATAAATAGATTGATCATCAAAATTTTGCAGCGAAATTAATTTGTTTATTAAGTCAACCCACTCATTATCGCTATAAGGATTTTTAATTCGAATACCATTAAGGCTATGCTGTAATCTTAACAAGTGCGGTTTCATTCGATAGGGGCGCCGATGATAAACAGGAATAACTTCATATACGCCATCACCAAATATAAAACCACGATCTAATACAGAAACTGTTGCCTTTTCAATCGGCAACCATACACCGTTTAAGAATACGTTTGACATTTAACTTTCCTTATTTGTGCCTGCAAACATATCGAAAGTGTAACGTAATGAACTGCAGATGACCTATGCCATAAACGATAAGGGATATAAGAATTTACTTATAGAGTATCTATAGAAGGTTAATCTTCGTTTGCACTAACCCTCTATAAGAAAGCACTGATAGAAAGCACCTAATAAATAATTACTTTGTATTCTCATCGCCCAAAAAGCGATACACCAACGCACCCAGTAATGCACCTACAATTGGCGCTACCCAAAAAAGCCATAACTGCGCGGTTGCCCAATCCCCCACATACAAAGCAACTCCAGTACTACGTGCAGGATTAACAGAAGTATTGGTAACAGGAATACTGATCAAATGAATCAATGTAAGCCCTAAACCAATCGCTATGGGCGCAAAACCTTGGGGAGCTCGCTTATCGGTTGCGCCAAGAATAATGAGCAGAAACATCATGGTCATCACAACTTCAGTAACCAGTGAAGCCATTAAAGAATAATGACCAGGTGAATGCTCACCATAACCATTCGAAGCAAAACCAGCGGCCACATCAAACCCTGCTTTTCCACTTGCGATAAGATAAAGAATTCCGCCTGCTGCGATTCCACCCAGTACCTGAGCAATAATGTACGGTAATAACTTAGAGGCAGGAAAACGCCCGCCGGCCCAAAGCCCAATTGATACAGCAGGATTCAAATGGCATCCTGAAATATGCCCAATCCCATATGCCATAGTTAAAACCGTTAGGCCAAAAGCAAGAGAAACACCTGCAAAACCTATTCCTAAATTAGGAAACGCTGCAGCTAAAACCGCACTTCCACACCCCCCCAGAACTAACCAAAAAGTTCCAAAAAATTCTGCCCCGTATTGCTTCATGTAAATTCCCTTTTAATATAATAATAGACACTGCAATAAACATTATTATTGAATGCATTACCATTAGGAGTTATACCAAATAACAGATGAGCTAATACGATTAAATTATAAGGCTTGCATCAATCACATCTTTCATTTCATACCAGCCTGCTGGTTGCGCCTGCAGAAAAGCTGCTGCTTTTAATGCCCCATTTGCCCACATGCTTCGGTTAGTAGCTCGGTGCGTAATTTCAATTCGCTCTCCAGCGCCTGCAAAAATAACAGTATGCTCGCCAATAATATCGCCGCCGCGTACTGCACTAAAACCAATCGTTCCTGTTTTACGCTCTCCGGTAATTCCCTGGCGTCCATATACAGCACATTCTTCTAAATTTGTTCCCCATGCATCTGCAATTCTTTCTCCCATGGTAAGCCCAGTACCCGAAGGAGCGTCTACTTTATGCTTATGATGCATTTCTACGATCTCAACATCATATTGAGAACCTAGCACTTTCGCAGCATAGGCTAGAATATCAAACGTTGCATTTACACCCCATCCCATATTTGTAGACTGTAAAACTGCTCTTGTCTGCGCAGCTGCTTTAAGCAATACTTTTTGCTCATTATTAAAGCCAGTTGTTCCTATGACCATTGCCACATTGCTAGCTTGAGCAACTGAAAGATATTCCATTGTTGCTTCAGGACGGGTGAAATCAATAACAACCTGAGCGCTTGCTAAACTTGATACGTCACTAGTTATAGATACGCCCATTTGTTGCCCTACCAAAGCTCCAGCATCACGACCAATCCACTCACTAGTGGGATGATCTAGAACAGTAACTAGCTGCGCAACACCAGGATTAGTAGCATAGGCTTCTAAAATAGCGCGCCCCATGCGACCGCTTGCGCCCGTAATTGCTAACCGATAAGAGTTTGCCATGAATCATTGTGCCTTAAGAGAATTAGAAGTATTGAGAGAAGGCGTGCTAGCTGAATTTTCACTATCAGTCACCCCAGGAAAACCTTTGCCATCCCAACGCACTAATTGGCCTTTTTCAAACCAAACTGTCAACATATGCACAGTAAGTTTTTTTTCACCCTTCGAAACGTAACGAAAGTAATCCCATCGATCTGCCTGTAAAAAATCTCGCGTAACAGGTGTACCTAAAATGGCTTGTACTTGTGATGCTGACATTCCTACCGTTAAGCGTGCTACTGCTTCTGGAGTTACAATATTTCCTTGCGAAACCTCAGGCCGGTAAGGGTTCCATGTGGAACATCCTTCCAAACTCAAGGCAGCTAGTAACACAACTTTTCCTACCAAAAAAAACACATTACGTTGTCTCATAATCCCGATCTTTTTGCGAATTCTGAACAATAGACTATATCATACGGATATACGTCGCTAGGAGGCTCTTTAATATGGTGCAAAAAACCACTGCTGATCTCAAAACTGCTGGGCTAAAAGCCACTCTTCCTCGACTAAAAATTTTAGAACTTTTTAGTCAGACTTCTCAACGACATCTGACAGCTGAAGACGTTTACAAACTTTTGCTCAGTGAAAATATGGACATTGGCCTAGCCACAGTTTACCGTGTACTTACTCAATTTGAGCAAGCAGGCATTCTCGAACGCCATCACTTTGAAAGTGGCAAAGCTGTCTTTGAATTACGCGAAGGCACCCACCACGATCATTTAATGTGCGTGGACTGCGGCCGGGTCGAAGAATTTTATGATGAACAAATAGAAGAACGACAAAAGCATGTTGCTCATGAACGCGGTTTTAAAATTCGTGACCACGCTTTATATCTATATGCTGAATGCACAACCCCTGCATGCCCTCATCGCCCTAGCCGTTAATCAAACGGTATAAAAACGATTGAGTTAGAAAACTTAAAATCCTAAAAGGAGTCATTTTATGTCGCACTCATTTTGCCAAAGCCTGCGCTCATTTTCACTTCCATCGGGAAGTGAAGGCAAGTATTATTCACTAGCTGCGCTCGAAGAGGCTGGATTAGGCACTATTAGTCGCTTACCCGTTTCTATTAGAATCGTACTTGAGTCAGTGCTGCGCAATCTGGATGGCGAAAAAGTTACTGAAGATCATATCAAACAACTTGCCGCCTGGAAGCCTAATGATCCACGCACGCATGAGATTCCTTTTATGGTCGCGCGTGTTGTTTTACAAGATTTTACTGGCGTACCTCTTTTAGCTGATTTAGCAGCTATGCGTGGTGTAGCGCAACGTTTAGGTAAAGACCCCAAACGTATTGAACCGTTAGTTCCTGTTGACCTCGTTGTCGATCACTCTGTTCAAATTGATCACTACGGTAACGAGCAAGCGTTAGATCTTAATATGAAGCTTGAGTTTCAACGCAATCATGAGCGTTATCAGTTTTTAAAATGGGGCATGCAGGCATTTGAAACGTTTAAAGTGGTTCCTCCAGGTATTGGTATTGTTCACCAAGTAAATTTAGAGTATTTAGCACGTGGCGTTCATCAAAAAAATAACATTTATTATCCTGATAGCTTGGTAGGAACAGATAGCCATACAACCATGATTAATGGTGTTGGGGTTGTAGGATGGGGCGTAGGCGGCATTGAGGCAGAAGCAGGAATGCTAGGTCAGCCCGTTTATTTTTTAACCCCAGATGTTGTCGGGGTCCATCTGACCGGAAAATTACGCGAGGGCGTAACTGCAACTGATTTGGTTTTAACAATTACCGAATTATTGCGCATGGCAAAAGTAGTAGGTAAGTTTGTAGAATTTTTCGGAGAAGGTGCAGCAGCACTTAGCGTATCAACGCGCGCCACTGTTGCAAATATGGCACCAGAATATGGTGCAACTATGGGCTTCTTCCCTGTTGATAACGCCACTATCCGCTTTATGGAATCAACGGGTAGAACATTAGCTGAAACACAAGCTTTAGAAGCTTATTTTAAAGCCCAAGGATTATTCGGTGTACCTCAAAAAGATGATATCGACTACAGCCAAGTCTTAGAACTTAATTTAGATACGGTAGTTCCAAGTGTAGCAGGCCCGAAACGTCCTCAAGACCGCATTGCACTTGACTCACTCTCGCAAAAATTTACTGAGCTTTTCAGTGCGGTGCCAGAAAAAAATGGTTTTAATCAACCCAGTGAAAAACTCGCTCAACGCTTTAAAACAAGCGATCAAACTGATATTGGCTCAGGCGATGTTTTGATTGCAGCCATTACCTCATGCACTAACACTTCTAACCCTAGTGTTTTACTGGCTGCTGGCCTTCTTGCTAAAAGAGCAGTTGAACTAGGGCTTAGTGTTCGGCCTCATATAAAAACATCTCTTGCACCAGGCTCTCGCGTTGTTACAGACTATTTAACACGCACAGGCTTACTTCCCTACTTACAAAAGCTAGGCTTTAATATCGTGGCGTATGGCTGTACTACGTGCATTGGTAATTCTGGCCCTTTAAGCCCTTCTATTGAAGAAGCCATCACCGAACATGATTTAATTGCATGCGCTGTGCTTTCGGGCAATCGAAACTTTGAGGCGCGCATACACTCAGCTATTAAAGCTAACTTTTTAGCCTCCCCTCCGCTAGTAGTAGCCTATGCCATTGCAGGCAATGTAACTAAAGATATTTATAAAGAGCCTTTAGGTATTGGCACCCACGGCGAACCCATTTTTTTACGTGATATCTGGCCTACTGACGCAGAAGTAAATTCCTTGCTAGAACAAGCATTTAATCAAGAAATTTTCAGAGAACGCTACAGAAATCTTGATGATCACCCATTATGGCAAGCTATTTCCTCAACAACTGGGCAAGTCTATAACTGGGCAGATTCTACCTATATTGCAGAACCTCCTTTCTTTGCTGAATTTCCATCTATAACAAAAGAAGTACTGCATATTAAAGAAGCACGTGCATTAGCGCTGCTAGGCGACTCTGTGACAACTGATCATATTAGTCCGGCAGGCGCCATTAAAGCTTCGTCACCTGCTGGCAAATGGCTGCAAGCACATGGTGTAAGTGCAATTGATTTTAATAGCTACGGCGCTCGGCGAGGCCATCATGAAGTCATGATGCGCGGCACATTTGCTAATGTTCGCATCAAAAACTTGATGATTCCGCCAAAAGAAGATGGCACGATGATAGAAGGCGGTATTACACGCCACCTACCAGATAACGCTGTCTTAAGTATCTACGATGCAGCCATGTTATATAAAGCTGAAGGTATTCCTACTATCATTTTCGCAGGAGAAGAATATGGTACGGGATCTTCCCGCGATTGGGCAGCAAAAGGAACCAGCCTGCAAGGAGTAAAAGCTGTTATCGCTAAAAGTTTTGAGCGCATTCATAGAGCTAATCTTGTAGGTATGGGTGTTTTACCTCTGCAATTTATTGAAGGTCATAGTATTCAAAGTTTAAAACTTACTGGAGATGAAGTTTTTAATCTGAATCTTGGAGAAACTATAACTCCGCAAGGGTGTGCCGTTCTTAGTGTATGCTATCCCGATAACACCGTGATAGAAATTCCTTTATTACTCAGAATAGATACCCCTATCGAAGTACGCTACTATGCAAAAGGAGGTATTTTGCCATTTGTTTTAGAGTCTTTATTAAATTAAAAACGTATTGAAACCTGCCATCCATTTACAAGCATGCTTTTACTACATTAACGTTGAGTTCAAGTATATAACCTTCTTATTTTTAGTAGTAGCCGCAAAGCATTAATGATGGCAGTTTACAATGAGTGAGCAATTTTTATTATGATTTAGAAGTTACGCAGTTGAGCTATATCAAGGTAGGGGATGCCCTGCATCGCAACGCGGGCAGTATACACAGTACTGCAAGTTGACATAACGCGGGGCGTCCCACGCCGAGAAAGCCAACTGCGTAACTTCTAACAATTTATTTAATTTCGAATTAACAGAGAAAACAAGGAATAAAAACTTGGGTCGTGTGCTTATAGCATTTAGCGTAACTTTAAAAAAATTTATATAGCACCTATTTAGAGTCACCCTCAAAGATCATGAAAATATAGACGTAATTGAAACTAGAAATATCGTCTTTATGAAAAATATTAGGAAGGATTTAACCTTAAACGTCTGATTTTTGTTTAGTAACTTGCCATATCTCACATGTACCTTAACGTTTGCTGCATTAACCGCTAACAAATAAGACTGCAGGTTTAGTGTTTAAAATCTTTATTGAATAAGTTAAGAAATTGATTTTATACTCTAACCTGATAGTGTGAAAAAGTATTTTGAAAGTTATATTGCCCTAACCAACGGTTTTGTACCTTCTACTATATGTTATGTATTAGCCTAAAATTCCACATGAATCTAAATGTTAGAATGACAAATTTATATTCCCCTCTGATGATAATGAGAACATAGATGAGTACACCGATATTGGTAGTGGATGATTCTGCCATGGCAAGAAAAATGCTAATTAAAGCGTTACCAAGTTCTTGGGATGTAGAAATCACTCAAGCAGCAAATGGATTAGAAGCTGTTGACGCTTATCGGGCTGGAAAAGCTGAAGTTATGTTTCTTGATTTGCAAATGCCTGAAATGGATGGCTACGAAGTATTAGAAAAAGTACGCCAAGAAGATTTCAATACATTTATTATTGTTGTTTCTGCTGATGTTCAGCCTTTAGCACAGCAACGCGTTAAAGAAATGGGAGCAATTGCTTTCGTAAAAAAACCTGTGAATCCAGCTGAAATTGAAGCTATTTTAAAAAAATTTGGAGTATTTTTATGACCAAAAAAATACTCACTTCCGATCAGCGCGATGCATTACAAGAAGTTACTAACATTGCAATGGGCCAGGCTGGCGCATCTCTTGCTCAAGTATTAGGCGAATTTGTGCAGCTTTCTGTACCTCAAATTAATGTTATTGAGCTTGAAGAAATTAATCAGGCTCTTGCTATGCTTGTTGGTGCCACCACTGTCGTATCAGCCGTCCGTCAAGCTTTTACTGGAGCTTTACGAGGCGAAGCAGTAGCAATTTTTGACCAGGAAGGATGTATCGAGCTTGCCGAACTCATGGGCTATGAAAAAGAACTTACTCCAAAAGCAGAGCAAGAACTCATGCTAGATGTAGCAAATGTGCTGATTGGCGCCTGCATAAAAGGAATAACGAAACTTTTACAAACCGACATTACCTTTTCCCCTCCTTCCGTGATGGCAAAAAATATGCCTATCGGGCAACTGATGCATCCTTCCACCATGGAATGGAAATTGGCACTTGTTACAGAAGTTAATTTTGCATTAGAAAAAGGGCGTTTTACCTGCCATCTCACCCAATTCTGGCCTGAATCATCAATTGTCAGCCTTGCAGAAGCACTTGATAAATTTATTGAGTCATTTTGAAGGACTAAACTATGTTAGCTTGGAACCCTTCAAATTTATTGCCTGTTCTTATCGACAATATTGATACCGGTATATTTGTTTTAGATACAGAATTTAATGTCGTGTTATGGAATCGCTTTATGGTATCGCATAGCGGCAAACATTCAACCGATGTTATTGGGCATAATATTTTTGATATGTTTCCTGAATTACCCAAAAAATGGTTTGAAAAGAAAATTCAATCCGTTTTGTTACTTAAAAACTTTTCTTTTACCTCTTGGGAACAACGACCTTGGCTTTTTCCCTTCGCACATAATCGCCCCATCACAGGCGGTATTGATTATATGCAACAAAATTGCGTATTAATGCCTCTTGAAAACCCAAGCACTCAAGAAATAGAATTTATTTCTGTAGTTATTTTTGATGTAACGGATACCGCTTTATATCAAAAACAACTATCTGAAGCTTTAAATGAATTAGAACAAACTAGTATTACTGATGGTTTAACACGTATTTATAATCGCCGTCACCTTCAGGCCTCTTTCAATTTGGAATTCAGCCGGGCTAATCGTCATAAATTTCCTTTAAGTATGATTATGTTTGACTTAGATCATTTCAAAAAAATTAATGATACCTATGGGCATCCTGGAGGAGATGAAGTGCTTCGTGAGGTTGCAAAAAGAGTTAAACCCTTGGTTAGAACGGAAGATGTTTTTGGTCGTTATGGTGGAGAAGAGTTTTGTGTACTTATGCCTGACACCACATTGGAAGGTGCTATTGCGGTAGCGGAACGCATTAGAAGCGTGTTGCAAAGCGTACCTGTTCAATTTGGAAATTTACATATTGCTATGTCAGCAAGCCTTGGCGTAAGCACCTTAACTTCTGAAATACGTACTCATCAAGAGCTTCTTCAACTAGCAGACGAAAGTCTGTACGATGCTAAACATAATGGTCGAAATTGTGTATCAAGCCGGCAAATGCCTGTTAATTCATCACCCGCTTAATCGGGATAACGTTTATAGTCACATTCTATCGTAATGCCAGGACATTCAAGCTTGCATATTTTTATATTACACACCTATCCAAAAATAGATACCCTAATATCAGGAGTTGACCATGAGGTCGTGTGTCCATCTCTTAAGGAGTTTTAGGGCATGGGAAAACAGTTAATTATTGCCGAAAAGCCCTCGGTTGCAGCAGACATCGCTAAAGCCCTAGGTGGATTTAGCAAAGAAAAAGATTATTTTGAAAACACAGATTTTATAGTTTCTTCCGCTGTTGGCCATTTGCTAGAAATTGCTATGCCAGAGGAAGAGGAGGTTAAAAGAGGAAAATGGTCTTTTGCTAACTTACCTGCTATTCCTTCTCATTTCGAATTGAATCCTATTGAAAAAACAGCAGATCGTTTAAAAGTTCTTACAAAACTTATTAAGCGAAATGATGTTGATGCACTTATCAATGCTTGTGATGCGGGAAGAGAAGGCGAACTTATTTTTCGCTATATCGTAGCGCACTCAAAAACAAAAAAACCTGTTCAACGCTTATGGTTGCAATCAATGACACCCCAAGCGATTCGACAAGGCTTTTCAAAACTAAAATCTGGCGAAGAGTTACAACCTCTCGCTGACGCAGCAATGTGCCGTTCTGAATCAGACTGGCTCATAGGCATAAATGGCACCCGTGCCATGACTGCCTTTAATTCAAAAAGTGGCGGCTTTCAACTTACAACCGTAGGTCGAGTTCAAACTCCCACTTTAGCGGTGTTAGTTGAGCGTGAAGATAAAATTCGTCGTTTTGTTTCTAAAGTGTTTTGGACACTTGAGGCTGATTTTTTAACTCCAGAAGGCAATCATTACTTAGGAAAATGGTTTAATCCTGACTGGAAAAAAAATGAAGCTGATCCAGATGCTAAAGCTGATCGCTTATGGACTCTTGAGCAAGCAGATGCAATTCAACAGGCCTGTTTAAATCAACCTGCCCATGTAGAAGAAGAAAGTAAAGCACAACAGCAACAAGCCCCTTTACTTTTTGATCTTACTAGCCTTCAACGCGAAGCTAATCAGAAATTTGGTTTTTCAGCCAAAACAACATTAGGGCTTGCTCAATCGCTCTATGAAAAACATAAAGCCATTACTTACCCAAGAACAGATGCACGAGCTTTGCCTGAAGATTATATCAATACTGTTACTGAAACATTTCAACAATTACAGCATTATGGGCACTGGGAAACACTCGTCAAACCTATTCTTAATCAGTATGGAATACGCCCTAATAAACGTATTTTCGATAATAGTAAGATTTCTGATCACTTTGCGATTATTCCTACCCCGCAACTGCCTAAAACGTTAAATGAACTTGAAACTAAGCTATATGAGCTTATTGCAAAACGTTTTATGGCTATTTTTTATCCTGCTGCTGAATTTTTACAAACTACTCGCATCAGTCGAATCAACAATCTTCATCATTTTAAATCAGAAGGCAAAATTCTGGTTAAGCCAGGCTGGCTTATGGTGTATGGGCGTGAAGCGCAAGATGATGACGCGGTATTATGCCCTGTTGACACAAAAAAACCAGTGCAGACAGATAGCATAGAGGTTAATGAGCAAGCTACTAAACCACCAGCACGCTTTACTGAAGCTACATTGCTGTCTGCCATGGAGGGAGCGGGAAAACATATTGATGACGAAGAACTCAAAGCAGCAATAAAAGAGAAAGGACTCGGAACCCCAGCAACCCGTGCAACGATCATTGAAGGGTTGCTGAATGAAAAATATGTGATACGTGAAGCACGTGATTTAATTCCTACAGCCAAAGCTTCTTCTTTAATTACATTATTGCGTGGGTTAGGCATTCCTGAAATGTTTTCTCCTGAACTTACAGCAGAATGGGAATATAAACTCGCTCAAATAGAGCGTGGCGAGCTTTCTAGGCCTACCTTCATGCAAGGTATCGTAGAGATGACTCAGCGTATCGTTGGCAAAGCTAAAAACTATGATAGCGATACAGTGCCCGGAGAGTATGCCGTACTGAAAACACCCTGCCCTGAATGTAAAGGTGAAGTAAGAGAAAATTACAAACGCTTTCAATGCCAATCATGTTCATTTGGTTTTTGGAAAATTATTGGCGGACGTCAGCTAGATGTAGAAGAAGCTGAAACATTGATTCAAGAAAAGCGTATTGGCCCACTTGAAGGATTCAGAAGCCGACTGGGGCGAGCCTTTAGTGCAACACTCTTATTAAAAGACTCAGGGTTAGAATTTGATTTTGGTGATCCTACGCAATCGGATACCCCTGCCGAGCCTGTTTCATCTGAATCTTTAGGGCCTTGCCCTAAGTGTACTCACGATGTGTATGAGTATGACAATGCCTATTACTGCTCACAAACGCTACAAAAAAAATGCGACTTCCGCTTTTCTAAAATTGTTTTACAGCGGTCTATTGATCGGGAAACGATTCATGCTCTTTTACACAAAAAGCGCACCCCTTTATTAGATCGGTTTATTTCATCGCGTACCAAACGTGCTTTTTCAGCTCACCTTATCTTAAAAGATGATGCCTCGATGGGCTTTGAGTTTGCTGCAAAAGCAACCGATGAAAAAGCTGAAGGCACAGCAGAAAAACCCGTAAGGAAAAAAAGCACGACTACAAAAACAGCCACTAAGCGTACTAAGTCAGTATGATTCCTTGGCTAATAGACGATGCAACGCCTTTTCCACCAGTTGAAAAGGCGTTGCATGAACCCAATGGTTTATTAGCTGCTTCTGATTCATTAACGGTTACACGCCTGAAAAAAGCTTATTCTCTGGGAATTTTCCCTTGGTACAGCCCAGGCGAACCCGTTTTATGGTGGTCACCTTCACCTCGCATGGTACTTTATACGCATCATTTTAAATGCCATCGATCATTACGCCAGATCATTAAAAAAAAACCATTTGAAATCCGTCTTGATACTGCCTTTGAAACCGTAATGAAACATTGCGCACAAGCCCAACGCCCGCGTCAACACGGTACATGGATAGTGCAAGACATTATTCAAGCGTATACGGCCTTGCATCAACAAGGGCTAGCGCATTCAGTAGAAGCTTGGGAAGATGATAGTTTGGTAGGAGGTTTGTATGGTGTAAATATCGGTCAAATGTTTTTTGGGGAATCAATGTTCAGCTTACGTCCTAACGCCTCTAAAATTGCGCTAGCACATTTGGTAGATCGATTAAGCTCACATGGCCTCAATTTAATTGATTGCCAACAAGAAACTTCTCATTTAGCTTCACTAGGTGCATCACCTATTTCACGCGATTTATTTAAACAAGAAATTCACACGCGCATAGCATTAGAAACGCCTAAAACGCTTTGGCTATAATATTAGAACTAGGCATACACATTAACAGCATGACCAATATCGCCTGGTGAAGATGAAGTTACCGGTGCTTGCGGAGCTGTTGATTGCAACAATGCTTGTATGGTTTGTTTATCGATTTGTTGACTACGCTTCAAAACGGTACCACTCACCGCCTCTTGAACGGGATCACCAGAATTCAAACCTTGTTGATAGCTTGCTACTGCAGATACGGAAACAGATGACACTGACATAGCATGCTCCTTTTTCAATAGCCCTATCTATTTAATAGCCCGCTATTTAACAAGCGTCAATCTATTTTATTAGCTTTGCTCTAAAACCTCACAAGAAAGCAGTTAGGTTCAAACCTTTTTAAGATATCTTTCTTGAGTAAAAAGAGCACGTATCGTTGCCAAAATCATCCCTATAATAATTCCTATTAACACACAAATACTACGCTTAGGAGCAATAGGTAAATCTGGAGGAACGGCCTCATCCAAAACTTGCAACCAAACACCATCTGAAGATGCCTCTATTCTTGAAGCCTCTAGCTGCTTGGCCATCATTTCATACATAATTTCAGCATATTTGAATTGTCGCAGAGTACGTACATACGCTACCTGTGCATCAGGCAAACTATTAATTGGCATAGAAAGACCAGATGGTTTGGCTTGCTGTTGGCTTAATTCAGCCTTAAGAGCAGAAAGCTGAGATTGCAAACGCTGCACATCTTGATTATCAGGGCCGGCATAGCGTTGTGCCGCTACTAACTCCACCTGAACGGCTGAGATACGTGCTTGTAAATAGGCAACGCTTTCCATCGCTAATTTTGTTTGATCATCAATTCTTAAAGCGCTATTCCTTTTTTGCATATCACGCACTTGCATCTCTGCGGCAGCTAATTCGCCTGCCGCATGATCAAACTGTTCTCGATAAAAAACGCTTTTTTGCTTCGCTAAATCTTGGGCTAGCTTACGGCTTTGGTGTTGCAGCGCCTGAACAAAAGCTTTTGCAATTTCTGCCGCTCTTACTGGGCTTTGATCTTCAACAGTAATACTTAAAAACATTTCTTTTGTTGATTTTACAGAGAAAGCTTTTTCTAACTTTAAACGTGCTTTGTTCAAGCTATCTACATTCCAGTCATGCATCAAATTTAATTTTTTTATGACTTCGTCAGCAACTGTACGACTTTTTAAAATTCCAATATATTGCGCATTAGCATCTTTGAACAGCCCACCGCCACCTCCACCCATTGCTAGTGCAGCCAATGAACCACCACCACCCGCTGATAAAGCAGCAGGCCCCATTCGATCTGATTGAGTAGGAGATAACAATACCGTTTCGGCCTGATAAATACGCGGTAATAAATAAAAGATTCCTAAACCTAATAACCCCATCACTAAAGACCAACAGGCAGCATGCTTCCAAAAAAGGGAAGAAACTATTAAGCGCTGTAAAATTGAATCCTCTTCTTCGATTTCTTCTTGAGGATTTGGTTGAAGATGTTGAGTCATTTTGAAAACTTTCTGGCTTCTTTCAAACTTCAAACTAATACCACTGACTTTATTAGCAATATTAAATCATGCATTTATCATGACTTTCTTAGTACCAATTCAAGATAAATATTCATTAACACTTTTAATTCTGACATTTGGTATTGACATTTTATTTAAGTCTACGAGCATTAATCGCATCATGTATGCTGACAAAACCATTGTTAGCAAGCTTAGAATATATATTCGCTATCGGAATAACAAGCTATTTTCTCACTAAGAATGCATCAATGATTTATTAATCAAAATTATAGAGATTAAAGATTATTTGTTCTTCTTACCGCATAGCGCGCCAGTAACTCTTGCGCTAACGCTAAGTACGTAACAGCACCTTTGGAGCGGCGATCTAATACCAGTACAGGCACACCGTGGCTAGGGGCCTCTGCAAGTCGAACATTACGAGGAATCGTTGTTTCGAACATGGCTTCAGGGAAGTGAGAATGCAACTGTTCGGCTACTTGCTGAGCCAACGTACTACGTGAGTCAAAAAGAGTACGTACTACACCATCAAGAGCAAGTGTAGGATTCAGATGTTCACGTAATTTTTCAATTGTATGCAGAAGATCAATCAAACCTTCTAAAGCGTAATATTCACACTGATGTGGAATAAGAACCCCATTTGCTGCTACAAAAGCATTTACCGTAATTAAATTAAGCGCAGGTGGACAATCAAGTAATATATAGTCATATTGTGTACGTAACGGTTCAAGAGCTTTTTTAAGTTTATATTCACGCCCTTCCATATTCACCAGCTCAATTTCTGCTGCTGCTAAATCTCTATTAGAGGGAAGTACATCATATTTTCCTGCTTGACACCGGTGAATAAGAGTATCGGCATTAATACCTTGAACGAGAAGATGATAAACATGGCGCTCTAAACGCCTTTTATCTACTCCACTACCGGTTGTAGCATTGCCCTGAGCATCAAGATCAACCAAAAGAACACGCTTGCCAAGTGCGGAAAGACTCGCAGCCAGGTTTACAGCCGTAGTGGTTTTTCCAACGCCACCTTTTTGATTGGCGATTGCCACGAGACGTGCAAGTTTAGCTTTGGATTCTGTCATAGCCACTAAGAATTCGTTAATAGTACGCTACTGTACCATATCGTTTCAAAAAAGGGATATTTTACAAGCTTTTCAATTGATTCAAGCTTAGCAAGATGTGAAGATAGCACTCCTAAAATAGGGGGGTGAGAAACATATTGCCAATATCTGTAGCTTAGCAGATGATAATTTTATTTTTCTTAATAACTCATTCAGCTTATGCTGAGCTATCCCCCACGACATCAGAACTTTTATGGTGTCGTAAAATATAACGTTAATTTTGCAATGCTTGGTTCAAAAAATCAGTTTTAAGTGCACGTAACGATACAGGATCAATCTGCATTTTAATCGCTTGCCCAACATTGCTTTTAGCTAATACTTCATAGCAACCGCCAGTAGTTGTATAAATCTTATCTATTTTGTATCCATTTTTTATTAGCCTGGACTTCAAAACTTCAGTAGAACTCCACTGCGATACTGTATGTTCAGGGCAACGAAACACCTCATTATTAACTGAGGAATTTTGCGCATGAGCGAAAGGAGTTAAAAAAAACAATGCAAATATATAGGTAGAAGTCAATTCGAGACTCATATCTCCTCCTTACATTTTAATTCCACTTAATAATAATTTAACGCTACATTCAATAAATTATTGAGTTAAATAGAAATTTAATTGCTTTTAGTGAAATTTGATTTTATAAAACTAACCTGTATGCAATGTATGCATTATTTTTTCAAATTGCCCCGCACTCAATAAATCCAAGTGTTTAATAAATCGTGTTATCGCATTATCAACATCGATTTTATCTTCTATTTTAGGTATGGACAATACATAATCAGCAACAGCATTACGATCACCGGGATGATCAATTCCTAATCTTAACCGCCATACATTAAGGTGGCCTAAAGCTCGGGCAATATCTTTTAAACCATTATGCCCTGCATGCCCTCCTGACCATTTAAGACGCACGACTCCTACCGCTAAATCTAATTCATCATGTATAACTAGTATCGATTCAGTAGGTATTTTATAAAACTGGCTTAACGCCGCTACGCTAACACCACTTTTATTCATAAACGTTGTGGGCTTTAATAAATAAAGCTTACCACGCACTGTGTTAGAACAACATAATTCCCCATGAAATTTTGCTTCATATTTCCATTGCTCGCCCAAGTATTTAGCTATCTCATTAACAGCCCAAAAACCTGCGTTATGACGGGTATTTATATATTGCGCCCCGGGATTTCCAAGACCAACAATCATCTGAATAGGTAAACTAGGAACTATCATCATCTTTTGTGCAGTATATTGTTAGAAGTTATGCAATTAGGCTTTTTCGATGTCTTAGCAATTTGACATACTACTTGCCCTGTCTGTGTTGCTCTACAGGGCATCTCATGCCTTAATAGAGTCCAATTGCGTAACTTCTATTTATGTTATTAATCTTTTAATTTTATATGGAGGCTTGATACATGTATATGAATATGTATGTATGGGTCGCTATAGGCTATTTAGTCTTAGGTATTCTTGCAAGTTTACCACGTTGGCATATATGGTCTAAAGGATCTACATTTTTTTGGTTTGGCATGGCTATAGTGTGGTTATTACATACTTTTGCTCTTAAAAATTCTATATTTATTGATCATGAAATTAATTTAGATGTAGCTACCGCTTTCTCTTTATTAGTCGCGCTATCGGTAGGAGTCTATACCATTGGCCAGAAGGGTTTCTGGAAAATATCTATCAAAGAAATGTATCGTTTTTGGCATTTGTTTTTAATTCCTGCAGCCTGTATTTCTGCCTTTCCATTGGTATGGCAACACTCCCATTTTCTAATTTCAGGCGGTTCGGTATGGATGCGAACACACTGGTGGATTGGCCTTTTAAGCTTAGCAATGCTTAATGTTGCTACTCTTCAGGCTATTTGGTTAGCCCATCGCGGAAAATATCTTAAAACGTCACCTGCTGAATTTGAAAATACCCCCTCTTTACTATCGCTTGAACGTTCACTTTTTATATGGATATGGAGTAGTTTTGCATTACTTACTATCACTATTATTAGTGGAACGATTTTTTCTGAACAGCTTGGCTACGCTCCCCATTGGTCACATAAAGTTATGTTTACGCTTATTACTTGGTGTCTGCTAGCGCATTTACTTTGGCGGCGAAGCAGAGAAGGTGTAAGAGGCTACGTTGTTGCTAAACAACTTACATGGAGCTATGCGTTAATTATTCTAGGTTATTTAGGCTCCAAGTTTGTACTGGAAGTTTTACTCAAACGGTAGTAATCTCGCGCCTCAGTAAGGTAAAAATAACGATTACCTCGCTTTTTTCAAAGATTGGGTGTAAAGAATTTTTTGATTTATTATAGGTATGAATTTTCTCAGTGTTTACAAGAAAATATATACCACTAACCATCAACATTTCTTCACACATAAAATACTTAAATATAATCTTTTTAAAACTATAACGTTAACATAAGGATAAATAATGAAATTATCTGTAAAATTATGTGCTTTTGTGTTGAGCAGCATGGTATCTTACTCTGTAGCAGATATTAAAGTAGGTGTTATTGGCCCCTTTTCAAAAGGATCAGCTCCTATTGGTGAATCAATGCGCCAAGGTATACGAATTGCTACCGCTGAAATTAATAGCCAAGGCGGCATTAGCATTAACGGAAAAAAAGAAAAAATAATCCTTATCGAACGCGATGATGAAGCTTCAAATGAAAAAGGCCCACTTTTTAGCCATGAACTTATAGAAAAAGAAAAAGTTGTGGCTGCCTTATCTTTTGTGAATACCGGCGTCGCAAAACCTTCCTTACCTATTTTTCAACAAGCTAAAATTCCCGTTATTATTCCAGCCTCTGCTGGAAGTGTATTAACTCATCTTTTTGAAAAAGAACCTGAAAATTACATTTTTCGTGTTTCAGCTTACGATAAACTTCAATCACACATGATTGTGCAAGAAGCTGTACGTCGAGGCTTTAAAAAAGTAGCTTTACTTTCAGATACCACAGCATACGGTCAATTTGGTCGCGAAGATCTTTTAGAAGCACTCAAAGCTAAAGGCATTACTCCCGTTGCTGATGAAAAATTTAATATTGGTGATAAGGATATGACCCCTCAGGTTCTTAAATCCAAACAGGCTGGCGCCGAAGTACTGTTAACCTATGGGATTGGGCCTGAACTAGCAGTGGTTGCAAAAAATCGTGTAAAAGTTGGCTTTAATGTTCCTATCATAGGAGCATGGGGATTAGGAATGTCGAATTTTGTTGATGGTGCAGGTACGTCAGGTAACGGCGCTGTGACTCCTCAAAGCTTTATCGAAAGTGAAGCAAAATCAGGTAAGCCTAAAGAGCTGGTAGCACAATTTCATACTATCAATGGTCAAAAACCAATGTCATGTGCGCCAGCAGTTGCACAAGGCTATGATGCTACTTACATTTTAAAGGCTGCTATCGAACAGGCAAAATCGCTTGATGGAAATAAAATTCAACATGCTCTCGAGAATCTTGAAAAGCCAATCAGCGGTGTGATAACCACCTATGTAAAGCCATTTACAAAGGGTGATCACGAGGCTTTAAATGCTGAAAATGTTCGTATGGGTGAAATCAAAAATGGAACTATTATTTTAGCGAAATAATTTTTCTAATTTAATAATAAAATAGCGATTTATATTTCATATATAAATCGCTATTACAATAAATATTTTTTAAAAATAATTATATGGTCGCTAAATAATATGAATTATAATTTAATTCTAAGCTCCTTCGGTTGGGTATGTGCTGTAATTTTCTCACATTATCTCAATAGATTAGGGCAAAAATTTAGCTACCATGTTTTTGGTTTTCCTTGGCTGTTTTTAATATTTTTAATACTATTAACAATAAGCTGTACTTTTTTAACTTTTAAAATTACTCACATCGTTAAAAAAAAACCTATTTACTTTAATAAATTTATAAAATTTTTTTTTCCAAGTTGTTTATTTCTTTTAACATATTCTTGTTTTATGGGAATAAATTATTCTTTTGGAAAAATAATAATTTATTATTCAGAAAATTCCAATAAAAACTCTTTTGATGAATTAATAAATAAAATTATTAATTTAATATTTAGCGAAGATGCTGCAATTATTTTAGGATTAATCGTATTAATATATTCATCGTTTTACCCTAACAAAAAAATAATTAAAAACATATTAAATGTAAGTAAAGTATTAGGAATAAGTTTTTTAATTTTATTCTTTTTGAGAATAATTCCTACCTTTTTTATTAATGATTATTATTTAAGCACTGCTAAAAAATTTACATCGTCTGCCCCTAAAGTTATTTGGTTAATTTTAGATGAATGGGATTACAATTATACTTTTAAGAAAAGTCATATTTACCATCTAAAAAACCTACAAAATATAGTTAACCATAGTATTTTTTTAGAAAATGCGTTTCCTCCTGCTCGTGATACAACAGCTTCAATTCCTGCCCTTATTTTAGGAAAAATGATTGATGATATTAATCGTCAAGGTCCTGGGCATATGGATATAAAATTGCATAATCAGAAAAGCTGGATAAAATACCCCCCACAAGATAATATTTTTTCAACATTAAAAAAAAATTCTTTTACTGTTTCGCTATTAGGCAACTACCATCCATATTGTCATATTTTTAAACAGCTTGACTATTGTTCCAGTATAGATATTAATGTTCCCCAATCTTTAATTTTCAGAAACAATATAAAATCTCTATCTTCTATAAAAACAATAACTGATTTTTTATATCGCGAATCTTTTTTATCAGTTCCTTATATTACTGAAGAATCTATTTATTTGCTTCCATCAATCTTAGCACGGCAAGATAATCTTTTTTTTGCTCATTTAAATCTACCACATCCTCCTAGTGGAGAGCTAAAAAAACCATTCGAAAAAACATACCCAACGCTCAATGATTATGATTATAATTTATTAGTTATGGATGATTTATTAGGAAAAATTGTAAATCAACTACATCAACAAAACTCTAAAAAAAGCTCCACATATTTAATTTTAACCACCGATCATTGGCTTAGAAGCAATGCTTTTCCCTCTGAAGGCCATAATGAAACGCAGCCCATTCCTTTCATTGTTAAAAATTTTAATGATCCGCAATTTATAGCAATAAAAAAACCATTTAATACTATGCATACTAGATTTATGATAGAAAATATTTTACTGGGAAATTTAAAATCAAATGCTGAAATTTCTACTTGGATACAACAACAACTCTTTTTCAATACCTGGAACCCAGGCGCCTACTATCATTATTGATAATTTCAAATAAGCTATTTTTATAATATTACTAATATATCAAATTATTTAAGCTATACAAAATACAAAATTAAACTTTTTATATTTTGATCAAAACATTACTATTCTAATTTCATTTTTTAAAAACATAATGAATGAATTCAAATGCCTTCAAAACCTAACCTCCTAAATGACCCCCTAAAAAACAGCATTTCTTCACATTCAAGTTTTCTAAAAGCTCAAGGAAAGCGCATCTTAAGCGAACTTAATGATCTTAAACGTACAATAGAAGCGTGTGCCCTAGAGCTACAGTGGGAAAAAAATGAGGTTGAAAAAATTGTAAGCGGCGCTGCCCACCCTGAACAAGTAAGCCATTTTATTGAAGCAATGGTTGCTTATTATCCTATTAATCCATCAAGTTTAGTATTAGCTCAAGATGACTGCACCCTAGGCATAAAAGTGATGCGTGCTTCAAGCTCACTCGAATCTGCAAGAATTTTTGCTCGTCGAAATAGTGAAGGTATACAAACCCCTTACTATGAATACCGTGATACCGCTATGTCTCGACTTAGCGCATTCAGACCAGAATGGATTAGAGAATTACGTATTGTAAAAGATAATAATCCTTTAAACCCTGATGTTATATATAACAACGGACACTTCATGCATCAGGTCACCTTTTTTGTAGGGCCTATAAATTTTTATTACGATATAGATGGAAAAAAATATTGCTTAGAAATGAATACTGGCGATTCTAACTATATTACTCCCTATCGCCCTCATAGCTTTTGTTCTCGTAATGAAAACGAAGAGACTTATATTATTGCTGTTACATTTGGAGGCGAAGTAAAACGAGCTTTAGAGGAACTTTATCACTTAGGATCAGAGCGTGCACATGAGTTTAAGATAAATATGCAAGTCATGCATAAAGGCATTCAAGATCTTTTAGATTATCATTTAAAAAATGAATTACTGAACCGTTCTTTATTACAGCAAAAATTGCTAGATAGCGGTAAAGATACCCATGTACTTAATCGTAATGAAATATTATCGATTCAAGACATACACACTATAGCAAATATTTTAAACATAGAACCTAATGAGTTAATGCTTTCATCTTATTGTGAAGATGAAGAAATTATTGTCAATTATAAAAAAAATATTCATGCATATGATTATCCTTCAGCATCACAAGCTCATTATAAAATCTACTCTGGTGTACGTTGCCGCCGCCTCCCTCTTTTAAAAACTTTTGAAATTAAAATCGTTACCTCTCAGATATTTGCACCGGATATAAAAAATTCTTTACATACTTATATTTACAACCATACGAAAACCTCTATTATATTATGCTGGATATGGCAAAATAATACCTATGAAGAAATTATCGAAGCAGGTGACTCTATCTATATTCAACCTTTTGTTACCTATGGCTTCCGCACTCAAAGTTTGAATAATAACGCTAGTTTATTTGTCGTTGGAATTCCTGGTGCAATTAATACTATTACTCAACGAGAACTTTCTTCATTTACATCTTTTAAAAGAGTGATGGAAGAAAGTATGTGCTGGTTTACCGCTTGAATATCTTGAAATAATATGATGACAACATTAAAAGAACAATCTGTACCAAAAGTATATATGGCAATGAGCGCTGATTTTATTCATGCAGGGCATTTAAATATATTAAAAAAAGCACGTGAATTGGGAGAGGTTACTATTGGTCTCTTAACTGATCAAGCGATTGCTTTTTATAAACGCATTCCTCTCTTAAACTATGACCAGCGAAAAATTATTGTAGAAAATCTTAAAGGGGTTACGCATATAGTTGCCCAAACCTCACCCGATTATTCAACTAACTTACGAATATTAAAACCTGATTATGTTATACATGGTGATGACTGGAAATTTGGTTTTGGTCAAAAAATTCGAGAACATGTCATTCAAGTATTAAAAGAGTGGGGTGGTCAGTTAATAGAGTTACCATATACTCAAGGACTCTCATCTTCACATCTTATTAATGACCTTAGACGTAGAGGAATTACTGCTCAAATTCGTCAATTAAGTTTAAAACGTCTTCTGCAAATCAAACCATTAATTCGAGTAATGGAAGTCCATAATGGGCTAACCGGCTTAATTGTAGAAGAAACCAGCGTCGAAACTGCCAGCGGTTATAAAGAATTTGATGCAATGTGGGAAAGCAGCCTTACTGACTCCACATCCAAAGGCAAGCCTGATAATGCTTCAGTAGATGTATCTTCAAGAGTAAATACAATTGAGCAAATTCTTGAAGTAACCACTAAGCCTATGATTGTAGATGCTGATAATGGCGGTCAGCTAGAACATTTTCAATTTACCGTAAAAACCTTAGATCGATTAGGGGTATCTGCAATTATTATAGAAGATAAAATAGGGAGTAAACGTAATTCCCTTTTTGGTCTTGAAACCGACATTGCTCAGCAGCAAGATACCATTGAAGATTTTTCTGAGAAAATTCGCGCTGGAAAAAAATCTCAAATAACAGGCGATCTAATGATTATCGCTAGAATTGAAAGTTTAATTTTAAATCTTGGCATGACAGATGCATTAAACAGAGCGCGCGCTTATGTAAATGCAGGTGCTGATGGCATCATGATTCATAGCAAATCTGAAAGTCCCGATGAAATTTTAGAATTTAGTAAACAATTCAGAAAATTTTCACATTCAACCCCTTTAGTGGTTGTACCTTCAACATATTGCTCTATAAAAGAAGAAATGCTAATACAAGCAAATATTAATATCGTCATTTATGCAAATCATCTTTTGCGTAGCGCATATCCAGCCATGGTTAAAACAGCAAAATCTATTTTAGAAAACAGCCGAGCTTATGAAGCAGAAGAATTTTGTCTGCCAATTCGTGATGTTTTATCTCTTATCCCTATATCACAATAGCAAGCTTTACTATGATTGATTGCGCACAATTTTATCAATATCTTCTAACAAAAAATATACAATTTTTTTGTGGCGTACCAGATTCTTTACTAAAAGATTTTTGTGCGTATATTACTGACCATACACCGGAACATCAGCATATTATTAATGCAAATGAAGGCAACTCCATTGCGATTGCCACTGGCTATTATTTAGCAACACAAAATTTACCCCTTGTTTACATGCAAAACTCCGGCTTGGGTAATGCTATCAATCCATTAACTTCGCTAACAGATAAAGAAGTATATGGTATTCCTATGTTATTGATGATTGGCTGGAGAGGCCACCCTGATACCCCTGATGAACCCCAACATATTAAGATGGGTAGAATTAATCCCGCACTATTAAAAACCCTAGAAATCCCTTATGCCGTATTGCCAGATACATGGAACGAACTAGACGCTGTAGTGTCCTCATTACTTCAAAATGCATATACTGATTCTACCCCTGTGGCCTTGCTCATAAAAACTGACACTTTTTCATCTTATAAACTTCAAAAGAAAATTCCTCAAGTAAATAATGGCCTAAATCGCGAAACTGCTCTTTCAATATTGGTTGATTATATAGATCGGCAAAAAATGGATAATGTGGTCTATATTGCTACTACAGGCAAACTCTCACGAGAGTTATATGAATATCGCGATGCCAAAAATCAATCTCATGAACAAGACTTTCTTACCGTTGGTAGCATGGGGCATGCTTCACAAATCGCGCTTGGCATTGCTATCGCACAACCTGATAAAACTGTGATTTGCCTTGATGGCGATGGGGCCTTACTTATGCATGCTGGTTCATTATCAACAATTGGAATGCTTAAACCAAAAAATTTAATACATATCGTTTTTAATAATTGGTCTCATGACTCAGTAGGGGGGCAACCTACCGCAGCTTCTCAATCAAATATTGCCTTAATAGCGCATGCAACAGGCTATAGAAAAACATTACAAATCACTGATAAAGCTTTGCTAGTTAATAATCTTGATCGAATTATCAACGAAAAAGGGCCATTATTGTTAGAGATACTAGTTGAATCAGGCTCACGCTCTAATCTTGGACGCCCAAAAACTCAGCCAAATGAAAATAAAACTTCGTTTATGAAAACATTAGCTAGTAAAAATAAATGAATTTTTTTACTAATCATAATCAACAAACCATTTACATGGAAGCCAATTGCTTTGAACAACTTCCTTTTTTATTAGAAAAACTATCTTTCGAAACTCTATTTTTAGTGACGGGTCAGCGCTCTTTTCAGCAGGCTGCCATTCAAAATGTAATTATTCCATTACAAAAAAAATACTTAACCATTCATTTTTTTGAATTTTCCAGAAACCCACAAATACTTGATATAAAAAAAGGAGTAAATTACATACGGCACGCTAAAAAGCCAATTATTGTTGCAATTGGTGGAGGCAGTGTATTAGATATGGCAAAGTTAATTCGTTTTTTTAGTGCGCAATTATTTTCAATAGAAGAATTTTTTTCGTCAAATTTTTCACATATAATAAAAAAAGATTTTCCAAATTTAATTGCCGTTCCTACCACGGCAGGAACGGGATCAGAAGTAACTCAATTTGCTACATTGTATATTAATGGTATCAAACACTCTGTTGATACCTCTAGCATTTTGCCAACTATTGCACTTATTGATGCAAATTTAACGCTAGAGTTGCCCGCAAAAGAAACAGCCGAGTCTGGAATGGATGCGTTATGTCAGGCTATTGAATCTTATTGGAATATAAATGCAACTGATGCATCGCGTTTATTTGCTATGAAAGCCATCAGAATTCTTCATGAAAATATCAAAGAGGTTGTTTGCAAACCTAGTTTAGAAAATAGAAGCCTAATGATGAAAGGGGCTTATTTAGCAGGATGTGCTATTAATTATACTCGTACAACTGCCGCACATGCTCTTTCTTATCCCTTAACCTCACGCTTTTCTATTGCACATGGTCAAGCTGTTAGTATTAGTATACCTTGGTTTTTTGAATACAATTATGCAGTAAATGATAACGATATATTAGATTCTCGAGGCGTAAATGCTGTAAAAAAAACACTCGACGAAATTATCTATTTATTAGGCTATTCTTCTGCTAGTGAAGCCTGCCTAGGATTAATTAATTTAATGAAACATATTGGATTGAAAACGACTTTAAAAGAACTAGGTATTTATCCTCATCATTGGAACAATATTATACAAGAAGGCTTTAATCCCGAAAGAGTTAAAAACAACCCCCGTCGATTAGATAAAGATCAATTATATTCACTATTCAAAAAAATTGATGGAAATAATTAATGAGTATTATAAGTAATTTTTTAGAAATGGTAGCTGCCTATCGTACTTTCAATACTATCAATGATCCTAATCAATATCCCATCGCTTTTTATTCTGAAATGGCGTCTGATAGACTTTATTTTCAAGGCATTATTTATGAATTATTAAAAAAAATTAAAATTTCCATATTATATTTAACTTCAGATCACACTGATTTTTTCCTAAAAAATCCTCCTCTAGGAGTTAAATCAATTTATGCAGGTAAAGGTTTTATAAGAAATTTAATTTTTCGTGAAATTAAAATTTCTGTTTTTGTAATGACGTTATCTGATTTAAATAATTTTGAGCTGAAACGCTCTGTATTTTCTGTGCACTATGTTTATATATTCCACTCTTTAGTTAGTACACATATGGTATATCGCCATAAGGCATTTAACTCTTATGACTCTTTATTCATTGTTGGCCCTCATCATGAAAAAGAAATACGAGAAAGTGAAGCTCTATATAATCTTGAGGCAAAACATTTAGTACAGTGTGGTTATCCCAGACTTGATAATCTTTTGAGCGATAATGAAATTATTTTATCTAAAGAACAAAAAATAAAGCCCTTGATTTTAATTGCGCCAACATGGGGTGAAAACTCAATTTCAAATATATGCATTCAAAATATTTTAGATAATACTTTAACAGGGCAATACCAAGTTATATATCGCCCTCATCCTATGACAATTCGCGATAATAAAAAAATTTTAAATGATGTGATCAAAAAATTTTCTAAGCATCCTGATTTTTATTTAGAAACAAATATTGGCAATGTAAAATCATTATATCAAGCTGATATAATGATTAGTGATTGGTCAGGTGTTGCATTAGAATATGCATTAGTGACTGAAAAACCTGTAATATTTATTAATGTTCCACCAAAAATTAATAATAAAAAATTTTCAGATTTTGTTGCTATTCCTGTTGAAATTTCTTTCAGAAAAAAATTAGGATTTATTTTAGATATTGATGAACTTAACAGTTTACCTGAAAAAATTTTAACGGCTTCTACACACTTAATTGATATCGCCCATGCTATTAAAAAATTAAAAGAAGATTATATTTATAATATTGGAACGAGTGAACAAGTGGGAGCAACAAACTTAATAGCTATTTTAAAAAAAAAATAAATCTATACTTCCCATTTAAAAAATTCGTCCTGCATCCATTGCTTTGCCTTTTCTAAATCTTGTTTTGTATCTATTTCCATCCAACGTTCAGTAATAGGAACTATATGTATAGAGACTTCTTTTTGAATAAGATAAAGCATCATATCTGTAATATATGCGTTCTCAAAAACAGATGCATTAAAAAATTTTTTTTGAGCAAATTTACTTTTTGCTTCTTTAAAAGCATCACAAAAAATTTCTGCTCCTTTTTGTGAACATTTAAAAAGCCCAATAAATTCTCCATTTTTATTTTTAGGTAAATTTATTAAATGCTTACCCATTTCTAATATTTTTCCGCTTTCATCAAATATAGCTTTTTCTGCCTCTGTTTCAGGATGCTGCGTTCTTCCTTGATATTTAGTTTGCCAATCAGTATCGACAACAACACTAATATCATAAGGAGAATCTAACAATTTTTTAACTACATGTTTTGAGTAAATAATATCTGAATAAGAAGCAATAAAGGGCACATTCATTTCATCTATTGCCGTCATTAAAGAGCATAAAATATTATTATTTTCGAAATCATGGTTGCAATAGCTTTTAAGTAAAGGGTAATTTATTTTTTCCGCCCTATAACCTTTAATTATAATAATATTATTTATATAATTAGCATATAAAGCTGAAAGTTGTAAATCTAAGATATTTTTATTTTTTATTATAGACAATAAACATTTAGGTATATCAATTGTTAAACTCCCTAACCTTTGGCCTCTTCCCGCTGCAATAATAATTGTTTTCATTCAATCAATTTTCCATATCAAAATTAATTATTTTTTAAAAATCATTTTTAATTTTTCAATCAACTTTTTAGGGTTTTTTAAGAAAATAACTAAACTTGCACCTATTGCAACAAAAGTCTGTACTATCATGCTTCCTGTGCTAGGGTCGAGATAGGCATAAGCAGAATTTGAAAAACTTAATAATAGAATGATATAAAATAGTTTCATATAACCTTTTTTCAAATATTTAGAATGATTGTTTCATATATATCTCGCTATATAATAACTAAATTCATGCTATTTATATAAATTATTACACTGATTAATCAGAATATTTATTTCAATCGATAATTTAAAAGATGTAGATCTTTATCCTTAATTCCTCCTCCTTGTCCATATTTTCCGTAAGGGTAACCAATAATAAAGTATAAGGTACCTTTCTGCTCAAAATCTTGAATTGATAAATTTAGCTCACCTTTTTTCAAGCCCAATCCAACTAATTCTGCTTTTTGACCAAATGGAGTATAAGCCAATACAGCTCCCGGTGACCTAGAATAGGTTTCTTTTGTATCCCATTTTATAACAATATCTCCCCCACGTTTTTGATATATTTTACCCATGAAAGGATTCTCTATTAAACCATAGGGTGGCTCTATATCCTTAGCAAACATTTTATTAATAAATAGTTTGGGAGTCTTGGGATTCTCAGGAAAGTCAAAAAAACTTGTCACCCCTGATAGCAAATCACTATTATCGTTAGCAATAAAAAGCTCGATAATTCTATTTTCACTTTCAGTTGCAAACTTATTATTTGCTCCTTCAAAAACAATTGCATGTGGACTTTTATCATTTTTATTAATAAGTTGCTTTAAACCACCACGATTTTTCCATCTTACGTTAGGGATTTCTTTAGTTACTCCTCTAACCAATGCTCGCTTAGTAGCTTCAATTTCAAGGGTTGCTTGAATGGCTGGCCCCCATGCAAGACCATTTGTTCGATAAAATGCTGCCGTATTGGCGCTAGGACTATATAAGAAAGGTTCATTTACAGTCTTCTCAGTCATATTTTTAAGCGCTTTTAAATAATAGTAAGGATGTGCAAATTTTCCATCTTTACATGTACTTAAAAGATCTACATTATTATTAGGTGAGTTTAAAATATAATTATCATTATCTTTCCATTCGAATGTCCAATACCTACGTTCCCAACGATAATTTTCCATAGGCTCAATCGTCAATGTCTCGCCTTCATCTTCTACCTGTATACCTTTCGTAATATCTGTAAATAAAGGCCACTGCGATGATTTTATACTTTGCTCGCGCTGTTCTCTAGAAAGCTTACACTCTGGCGAAATACCTAAGCCTAATACATGACCAAATTGCTGCGCTAAATTATGCTCCCAATTAATATCAGAAAGTACTACTGACTGCATAGATTGCGCCGCCCCTGCAGGTATAGGTAAAAATAAAACTTGCGGATTAGTTGCCCATGTATACATTCTTGTTGTATTAAACTCTCTCGATAGCTCTAAGATTAAATCAAAATAAGCAGTTTTTAACGTTTCTTGTTCAGGTGCTTTCTCCGCTTGGTCTGCAAGTTTTTTCAAATCATTATTGCCCAATGTATCAATCATTAAAGGGCGCAGTATCTTTCTAATTTTTATCTCGCCTAAGGGCCAGTATTTTTTTAATACTCGGATAATTTGCTCATCTGAAGGTAATTTTGCCTCTATATTTCCTATTTTTCCTTGGTAAAGATCAATAGTTATTGGAGAAATTTGAGATGAAACAGTAAAACTATCCTCATATCTGGAACTCGTTAAGGCAGACTCTCCTTTAGGAATTGTTTCAAGCATCACTCTATATTGACCTGGCTTAACATGTTGCGCAGGAATTTTAAAAAGATAAGCCTGATTAAAATAGCTTCGAGCATAATCTATAGATTGTGCGGTGTTTTCAGGCATGCCTGGTAAACCTCCGGTTGCAGGAATACGAACCGAAAATCTTATATTGTCTGGCCCTTCTATTAATACCTTCAAGTCTGGTGCCAACGTATTACTAACAGAAGCATAAGGGTGGGCTCTAATTAATAAATCGCGCCCTTCAATTAAAGAAAAATTAGGGTCTTGCTTTTGCATAATATAATTTTGTATATATTCAATTTTATCAAACTTGAGCTCTACTCTACGTTGCGTAAATGCTAAATCTTTATTATCATCTTTTTTTTCTTTTTTCTCTGAAGCTTGAACATCAATAAATTTCGTTCCAACAAAACCTGGTTTATACGGAAATTCTAATTCTAGATTTTTAGCCTTTATACCTAAAACATGCTCATAATCTTTACTATCAGTCTCTATACCGCCCTTTATTTCAGAGACATCAATATGATTATCACAGCCTATTACTAAAAAACATATGAAATATACTAATCGATATTTAATTCGTTCAATAGTAATGTTGGCCATGATCATTCACCACTAATGCTTAAATGTTTTAAACCAGATAAAATGTCTTTATCTTTACTATGCTTACTATATAATTTTATTTGCAGACGCAAATCATTTACAGAATCTGCGTTACGTAATGCATCCTCATAATTAATTTTTTCTGCTTCAAATAATTCAAATAACGCCTGATCAAACGTCTGCATTCCAATTTCTCGTGATTTTTTCATTACTTCTTTAATTTCATGGATTTCTCCTTTGAAAATTAATTCAGAAATCAAAGGCGAATTAAGCAATATTTCGACAGCAGGCACACGTCCCTTACCAGATTTATGAGGAACTAAACGTTGAGAAACAAATGCTTTTACGTTTAAAGATAAATCCATTAATAGCTGTTGCCGACGCTCTTCTGGAAATAAATTTATAATCCTATCTATAGCTTGATTAGAATTATTTGCATGAAGTGTTGCAATACATAAATGCCCTGTCTCAGCGAAAGCAATCGCATAATCCATCGTTTCACGATCACGAATTTCACCAATTAAAATTACATCTGGTGCCTGTCGCAACGTATTTTTTAATGCAATATGCCATGACTCAGTATCTACACCAACTTCACGATGTGTGATAATGCAATTCTGATGATGATGCACAAATTCTACTGGATCTTCAATAGTAATAATATGCCCACGGCTATTACGATTTCTATAATCGATTAGAGAGGCCATTGAGGTTGATTTTCCTGAACCTGTTGCTCCTACAAACAACACCAATCCTCTCTTTGACATAATCACATCTCGTAATACTGGAGGTAAATCTAATGATTCAAAAGATGGAATAACATCAGCAATAAGTCTTAACACCATGCCTACTTGTGCTTGCTGCATAAAAGCATTAACACGAAAACGTCCAATTCCTGGTGGATTAATAGCAAAATTTAGCTCTTTATGACTTTCAAATTCTGCAGCCTGTTTATCATTCATGACTGAACGCGCTAACGCTAATGTATGCGCAGCATTTAAAACCTGCCGTGAAACTGGCGTAACCTGCCCATCAACTTTTATGGCCGGAGGAAAATCAACCGTAATAAATAAATCTGAAGCTTTTTGATCAATTACAATTTTTAAAAGCTCATGCATAAACTGGGAAGCCTGTTCACGTTCCATGGCACAACCCCCTTTTACAATATTTTTATAATTAAAATACTAACCGCCCGGAAATAAATCTTTATTTACAGCGCGCATTTTTGCTTCTGTAACATGTATCTGATTTCTTCTTACCAGATCTTGCAAACATTGATCCAATGTTTGCATTCCAACTGCCTGGCTGGTTTGAATAGTTGAATACATTTGGGCAATTTTATTTTCCCGTATTAAATTACGGATAGCTGGCGTACCAATCATAATTTCATGCGCTGCTATACGTCCTTGACCATCTTTGGTTTTAAGCAGTGTTTGAGAAATAACTGCTTGTAAAGATTCTGAAAGCATTGCTCTTACCATATCTTTTTCTGCAGCAGGAAACACATCAATAATACGGTCAATTGTTTTAGCGGCTGAACTTGTATGTAGCGTTCCAAACACCAAATGTCCTGTTTCTGCCGCTGTAAGCGCCAATCGAATTGTTTCTAAATCTCGCATTTCACCAATTAGCACGGCATCTGGATCTTCACGTAAGGCAGCTTTTAATGCGTTAGCAAATGATTTAGTATGCTGATGTAATTCACGCTGATTAATTAAGCATCGCTTGCTTTCATGTACAAACTCGATTGGATCTTCAACGGTTAAAATGTGACCATAATCTGTCTCATTAAGGTGATTGACCATCGCTGCTAGCGTTGTTGATTTACCTGATCCTGTTGGGCCGGTTACTAGCACTAACCCTCTTGGTTTTAATGCAAGATCTTGGAATACTTTTGGCGTATTCAGTTGCTCTAAGCTTAATACTACCGATGGAATTGTACGAAATACGGCAGATGCTCCTCTTTGTTGCACAAAAGCATTTACCCGAAAACGAGCTACATTAGGTAATTCAAAAGCGAAATCACACTCAAAAGAATCCTCGTATTGTTTACGCTGCCCATCATTCATGATGTCATACACCATTCCATGGACTTCTTTATGCTCCATTGGCGGTAAATTTATTTTTCGCACATCACCATGCACTCGGATCAATGGAGGCAATCCAGCAGAAAGATGTAAATCTGAAGCTTTATTTTTAACAGCAAATGCCAATAACTCAGCGATATCCATGAATAACTCCTGGCAGGAAAACCTAAGAGAAGAGTGAAGGTAGAATGCAACCTTGCTCTGCTCAACCTTCTCGTTGTGAAAGAGAGTAAATCTAATAACAATGGATCTTGAATAATTTGATATTTATTTCTCTCTATTTCATTAAGAGAAATAAATCTATCCCAGATCAATGAAAAAAAGAATAAAATATGTCTCCTTCGCAACTTTTGTATCGGCGAAATTATGCAGACTCTGGAGCAGCGCTGGCATTCCCTTTGGCAACGTATATATAACGCTGCCTTAAGCGCTTACCCTATGGCTTCGCCACCCACTTTACTGGCGGTATCTAAAACAATCCCTCCCACCGTTATCGAAGCTGCATATGTTTTAGGACAACGGCATTTTGCAGAAAATTATTTACAAGAAGCCATTGAAAAGCAAAGTTTTTTAACTGCGCGCCATCCTGATATCGTATGGCATTTTATAGGCGCCATACAAAGTCGAAAATGCGCCGTCATTGCTCAACATTTTGATTGGGTACATAGCCTAGACCGCGCTAAGATCGCCTTACTGCTTAATGATGCTCGTACCAATCATTTACCCGCATTAAACGTATGTATTCAAATAAACATTAGCTCTGAAAATAGTAAAAGTGGTCTTCAGAATCTTGAAGATGCCAAACTTTTATTAGACACCATCAATACCCTTCCCAATCTTCATGCACGTGGGCTTATGGGGATTGCTGCGCCGCATCTTTCACTTACCAAACAACACGAGCAATTTGCCTATTTACGCCATATTTTTGAAGAGTTAAAACCTTATGCCAGCCCTCATTGGAATGTTTTATCCATGGGAATGTCAGATGATTTAGAAGCTGCCATTTCTGAAGGGGCAACGCATCTTCGAATTGGCAGTGCTCTTTTCGGCTCAAGACAAACTCTTTTGAAATAAGACTTCATTTAAAAATTACTTATAAAACAAATATTAGCAAATTATTTTTTAATTTATAAAGCTTAAGTTTCAAAAAAAATAGCCCGTAAGTCTTGACGTTTAAGGCTTGAATGATTAGAATGCATTCCATTACGCGGGAATAGCTCAGTTGGTAGAGCACAACCTTGCCAAGGTTGGGGTCGCGAGTTCGAGTCTCGTTTCCCGCTCCATATTTTTAAAAGGGAAAGCATGGCGCTTTCCCTTTTTTCTCTAGGCGGGATAGCAAAATGGTTATGCAGCGGCCTGCAAAGCCGTCTACGCCGGTTCGATTCCGGCTCCCGCCTCCAAAAAGTAGCCCGGGTGGTGAAATTGGTAGACACAGCGGACTTAAAATCCGCCGCTTACCTGAATAAGGGGCGTACCGGTTCGATTCCGGTTCCGGGCACCAATTCTGCAAAATGCTTGATACAAATGAGCATAGTTTTGCTCATTTGTATCAACATATGTAAATAAAAAATAGTTTTTACTCTTAAGCAGCTATATACAGTAGAAGAAAAACTACACATTATATGCACTGCTTTTAATAATCATGAAAAACGACTATCTATTTAAAGTTTTGTAAGTGACAATATAGTAAGATTGTTTATAAATGCCTAAACGTATTAATAGCCTATGGTTTTATTAAACAACCTCACAGCGTTACATTATTTTCACTACACAATAAATAGGTTCTAAAAAACAACCTTAACTTTATTTAATTACTCATTCAACCTCTATACCTGCGCTTTTACCTTATCTATGGCATAATCACAGGCTGCGCTTGATAGATAAACTATATGATTCAGTTGCTATTGCAGTGGTTTCGGCGTAAACGTAACCCGAATGAACCACGTCGGTATCCTTTTTCTTCGCATAAAATTCCGGCATCGGCTTTTAGTCCTGCAGCGAGAGAAGTTATTAAAGTCCTCTGTGGAGAGGGTTATGAAGCCTATATTGTGGGTGGCGCAGTACGCGATTTATTGCTTGGTATTACACCAAAAGATTTTGATATAGCAACTAATGCAACCCCTGAACAAATTAAGCGTTGCTTTCGACGTGCATTTATCATAGGCCGAAGATTCCGTCTCGTACATGTATCTCTATACCATGAAACTATAGAGGTTTCTACTTTCCGCAGTGCTGCTGATACCGCAGATGCAGAAGGCCGCTTATTATCTGATAACGTATATGGTCGACAAGCAGATGATGCTGCCCGTCGCGATTTTTCTGCTAACGCCCTTTATTATGATCTTAATAAACAAATTATTTTAGATTACCATAATGGCGTACACGATATTCAATCTGGAATGCTTCGATTGATAGGAAATCCTGAGGTTCGCTATCGTGAAGATCCTGTAAGAATGCTGAGAGGTATACGATTAGCGCAGAAGCTTAAAATCGAATTAGAACCCTCTACAGCAATACCATTAACAAAGCTTTCTAATTTATTAATTTCTATTCCCAAAGCACGTTTATTAGATGAATTAGAAAAAGTTTTTAATACGGGCCACGCTGCTAATATTTTAAATGCTTTTCACCATCATGGTATTCTCAAATATCTCTGGCCGTCTTTAGATGAAGTGCTTTCTAATAAACATGATAATCAACTCATTCAAGTTACTCTAAATGAAACTGATTTACGTCTAAGACAAGAAAAAAGCATCTCAACAGCCTTTATTTTAGGTGCTTTACTGTGGCCATTATTAATTAAACGCTTAAATGGTCAGTCACCTGAAAATATGCGCATAGATACGTTTTATGACGCCATAGAAGAAGCCCTTGAGCATGAATGGAGTGACTCATTAGCACTTCCTCGTCGCTATACAACGGTTATAAAAGAAATTTGGCAATTACAAATTCGTTTTACTCAACGAACAGGTCAGCGTCCGCAACGCTTATTAACGCATCCCCGCTTTAGAGCTGCTTTTGATTTTCTTTCATTACGTGCTCGTAGTTCAGATACCACACCAGAGCTTTTTGAATGGTGGGAAGCTTTTATGGCGGGAAATGATGAAGAGCGAGAACGTCTTCAAAAAGCACTTATCGAAGAACCGGGTAAAACCAATAAAAAAAGAGTACGCCGGCGAAAAAAATCTCCAAACGCAAAGCCTGTTACTACTGATGAATAGTTACAAGTATTCTTATTTCTTCTCTATTTTCATCAATTATATGTTTTGTTCTGCAAACGAAATAAATCTATTTGCTTACATATAAACTCTATACCATTTATTAAGTTTGGGCTTGGGCGATGCCAAATATCGGGATTAATAATAATAATAGGGATATTTTTTAATAGAGGAACCGTTTCCTGCCAACGCTGCTTAATCATAGTAATAGATTGTTTTTCAGCAAGAATAATTACGTCAGTTTGTCTCTCTAAAATATATTTTGGCTTTACCAATGGCGAAGTTAAGAAAAGATTATCGGTAACTGATTCTGCACCGCATATCTTAAATGCTTCACTTAACCAGTGAGATCGATTAAAACTTATTAAAGGTTGCCATGCAAATGGATGAAATACCTTAACAATCGGCTTCGCAGCAAAATGATGTTGTAAAACAGCTATTCGAGACTCCCAAGCGTTAATCATTCTTTCTTCTTCCCTTGAAGAAATAGGTAGAAAAGGTTTTAATTGTTTAATAAGCGCTGGAATAGCTTTCAAATCTCTAGGCATACTATAAAATACTGGCACACCCGAGCGCTCGAGCGCTAGTAACCTTGAGGCTGGGGAAGTGTACCAAACCCAGATAATAGTAGGGTTTAATCGATATAACGTAGGCTGATGAGGAATTAACGCTGATAAGCGCTGTAGTTTTGATAAAGAATCTACTTCAGGGCTATTTGAATCGATGGCAATTAATCTGTTTTCTAAACCTACTGCCATAAAGCTTTCTGTTAAATGAGGTGCTAAACTAATCCAACGCTTTCCGTCAGAATCTACAGCAACAAAACGCCCTAAATCATCTTTTAATATAATGGGATAAGCTACAACATATGAAGCGCTTAAAAACAATAAAAAAGCAATTATTAATCTTAAGTTACTCATTGTTTTCATAAAAACATTCATGTGTTTTTCAATTTAAATCTTTATTATTTTTTTGATTAAGATTTTATGTCTAAAGAAAATATTCGTCCATTTTCTGTTAGAACAGTATAGCCAGGGGCACGAATCCAATCCGTTAAAACCCACCTGGTATAAATTCGATTATTTATACGATATTGATGAGAAGCAGGACGGTGTGTATGCCCATGTATCATGCCCGCTAATTGAGGCTGCTCTGCCCATATTCGCAAGACTGCATCAAGACTTACATCCATTATTCCATCTGCTTTTAGGGCTTTTTCTTGCTGACTGCGTCCTCGAACAGCTTCAATTTCTGCCAAGCGTTGTTTCAGTGGGAGCGATAAAAAGTTTTTTTGCCACTCTTGGTTTCTTACCATGACACGAAATGATTGATAGCCTACATCAGCTTGACAAAGTGTATCACCATGCAATAAATACCATGTTTGCTCAGCGTATTTTAAAATGTGGCCATCCTGTATTAGCCTTAGTTTCGCCAAATTTCGCCAAGTTTCACCCATCAAAAAGTCATGATTTCCATGTAAGACATAAACGGGAATATTTTGCTGAGAAACTTGCTCAAAGGCTTCTAATAAAGGTTTAAAAAAAACCTCTTCGCCCATTTCATCGCCAGGCCACGCCGTAAATAAATCACCTAAAATGTATAATGCTGACGCTTTAGAGATAACGGTGTCTAATAAAAAGCGGCGAAAAAGCTCAGTGCGATATGGAGCCGTAACTTCTAAATGAACATCAGCTACACACAGTACCGAGCCAGAAGGATAACGCAGGATAGCCATTATGTTTAATTAACTATCGCATCAGAAAGTTCTTCTGCTTTTTCTATAACAACAGCTTGAACAGGTACATCTCTAAAACCATTTTGACTACCAGTTTTCACTTTTGCTATTTGATCAACAACTGACTGCCCGTTTACAACAGTACCAAATACACAGTACCCAAAACCTTGAGTAGTTTCATTTTGAAAATTCAAGAAATCATTATCTACAGTATTAATAAAAAACTGAGCCGTCGCAGAATGCGGATCATTTGTACGGGCCATCGCAACCGTATATTTATTATTCTTTAGCCCTGCTCCTGCGCCTTGCTTTCCTTCATTAGCAATAGGATCCTGCACTGATTTTTGTTGCATTAACTCTGTAAAACCACCGCCTTGAATCATGAACCCATCGATTACACGATGAAAAATAGTTCCATCGTAGTGACCTGAACGTACATAGTTCAAAAAATTTTCTACAGTTTTAGGCACTGCATGGCTATTCAAACCGATATCGATATCGCCAAATGATGTTTTCAGACGTACTTGAGTCATTATTTTCTCCTTATTTTGGGTAATTTTAAAAAACTATTTTTAAAAATTTTAATTAAAAGAGCTTTATATCATTTAAAAGTTACAATGTAGTTAAGCTTACTTAACTCATGGCAATGCAGACGGTACAAGCATTACGGCAAGTTGCCAACACGCTGATAAAATCTAATTGCGGAACTTTTAATAATTAAGCTTAAACATACCTTTTGCTTAGTATCTGCTACATAATACCTTCATACATAATTTTCCAATGGCCTTGATTTAAGTACCAATACTGTCGCTTACGCATTTTATGATTAAATTCACTGCTTTGATAATCTTGTAAAAATGTAACCTCTGCTAACCGCTCGTAACCTGGATATAAAACTATTCCCATATTTGAAAAAGCTACTTTTCGCCAGCTTTTACGGTCACTTGCTTGGCGCTTCTGCTCAATCCATTGAGTGTAAGTCATACCTTGTGCTCTAAACGCTGGAGAATAAAAATCTAAATACTTTTTAGTATCTTTAGACTCCCATGCAATGCGAAACGCTTCAATCGCATCTGTTAACTGTTGGCGCTCTTTGATAAGTATTTTTGGGTGTACCCATGCTAGCTTAGCCGTAACTACAACAGGAGTTCGCCCTACATCAACATACTGGCTAATAATATTAAAATCCTGATTTGATAAGACCACGCAGCCATCCGAAGCTTTAGGAGGACGACTAAACGTATCGCTAGGTACCCCATGCAACCAAATTCCTGAACCTGTACGGCCCTCTCGTACATCCCAGTCATTGGGATAATTTAAAGGGAATGCTCCACTTCCATAAAAATCTTTTAGTTGGTTTTTCGCAAGCGTACTAGTGATAAAATAAACTCCTAAAGGCGTTTTTTGATCACCTTCTTTTGTTTTTCCAAACCCTAGTTTGCCGATAGAAACATAAAAGTCTGTAACATATGAAATCACTCCATCTTGATTGCGAAATACGTACAGTCTTGACTGAGTAGTTTCAACAAGAAATGCATAGCGTACATCTGCTGGTAATGACCAAATAAGCCAAGGTACAGATTCACTAGGACGATAGGTATTCAAGCGATTAATGCGGGCTATTGCTTCTTCTCGAAATGCCTTTATTTGTTCTACCGAAAAACGTCCTCCCCCTAAACCAGAAATAGGTTTGGTTTTTGCCATCAGTAAGTCACCACGAATTAGATGAGCAAGGCGATAATTAGGATATTTTTTTAGTAGTTCATCGAGATAACGTAATGCCTCATCAGGCTTACGCTGCTGAATTGCCTCTACACTTTTAAACAATAGGCCTTCTGCCTCAGTTGTAGCAGTAGCTACCCGTGTTGCATCAGTCTTAATAGCCGCTTTTACAGGTGATATTCCAAAAAAAACGGTACTAGCAAAAAAAAAGAGACCCGCTAAGAGGCAGAGTCTCTTTAATCGGAGGGTGTTATTTATATACACAAAAATAGCACCACCCAATATTTCTTAATACTCACAACAAATACCCTCTATTTATTTAACTAACGACCTGATTCACGCACAATGCGCCAGCGACCATCAGCTTGCTTCACAAGTACCAAACGCTTTGTCATTGAATCACGTCCTACCAAATCAGACTTATAGGTCTGACGAAATGTAACAGTTGCTTGATTTCCTGTCATCTTAACTTTAGCATTAACCACATCAACTTGAATTGTTTTGGGACGCGATACACGGGCTTCTCGCTGTTTTTGCCATGTGGTGCGCGATTGACCAGATGAAGGTTTAAATCCATCGTCATAGTGCCCCAGATAAGCACCAATATCCTGTTTAGACCAAGCGCCTGCCCAGCTTTTTACTACGTCTAACACTTCAGAACGTTCACCTGTATTAGCTTCTTTGCCCGTTGTATCTTTTTGATCGTCATCATCTGCCTCAGAAGCAGCTTGTTTAAGAGAATCGGCCTTATCGTTTTTCTTAGCTGTTTTATCAGCCCTTGCTAATTTTTGGGAAGATGGCTCAACTGGCGGCACAACTGCGGGCGGTAAATTGCCAGCAGCAACATTTGTTGAGGTAGGTTTAAAAGCTCCACCTGTCGAGCGTACTGAATTTACCCCGCCAGAAGGTGCTGTAGAAGAAGGCTGTGATCGTGAAGGAGTCGCAGCAGCTACCACTGTTTTTTGTGGCTGTGACCGTGCAGGGGCAGATACGTTGCCTGCACCAGGAAACAAATCTCCAATCATACGAAGCTTATTTTGAACTACCTGACTACTTGTATCTAATTGCAATGCTTTTTCATACGCTTGACTTGCTAACTTTGCGTAAACATCCCCCAAATTTTCATGTGCTGTTGCATAACTTGGGTTGGTATGAATTGCTGCTTCAAGCATTTCTTTTGATTTATCCCACTGATCAAGAGAGGCATAAATAGCAGCTAAATTATTATAGGGTTCAGGGCGCTCAGGATGATCTTTGATAATCCCATAAAACACACTAATTGCTTCTCGGTAACGATTTGGATCACGCGCCTCTTTAGCATCTTTTGAGCGGCTTTGCTCGGCTTGCTCAACTAGAAAAACGCCCTTCATAAAACGACCCGATAAATCTTTAGGGTGCTGTTGAAGGTAATCATTTAATTTTGCAATGGCTGCTGAGCGCTGTCCCTGCTTTGCAAGACGGCTAATTTCTTGCAAATTAGTACTTCCTTCCTGTGCGTTACCAACGGCAGCGAAAGCTCCCGCCATCAGGAGCGCAGTCAACCAGCGAAGGGAACGGAAAGGAATCTGTCGCATAGGTTGTATCCCACATTCAAAAATGTTGACCATTGTTTTTGTGTATGCCGATTTATTACCGGCCGCGGCATTACACCCCGCAGTATCCGGCATTCTACACCACAATTTAGATAAGGGGATAAAAAACACCGGCATCTATAGCTCCTCAAGTGCAAAACTATATCTCAATTAAAACGCTTATTCACTATAGGAAAGCGCCAATCCTTACCAAACGCACAACGAGTGACCTTTAACCCTACTGGTGACTGCTGACGTTTATATTCATTTAGTCGTATCAATCGTACAACACGTTCCACTACTTGTTTATCAAAACCCTGTGTTACCAGAGATTGAACACTCTCACCATTCTCTACGTATCCCTCTATGATGGCATCAAGCACATTATAAGGAGGCAATGTATCTTGATCTGTCTGATCAAATCTCAGCTCTGCTGAGGGAGCACGTGTCAATATCCGCTCAGGAATAACACGCCCTAACCGGTTACGATAAGAACAAAGAGCATATACCCATTTTTTTGTAAGATCTTTCAATACTGCTAATGCACCACACATATCGCCATATAATGTTGCATAGCCTACTGCCATCTCTGATTTATTTCCTGTTGTTAACAATAATGCAGCATGTTTATTTGAAAGTGCCATTAATAGCACCCCTCGTATACGTGCCTGAAGGTTTTCCTCAGTTATATCAGCAGGCTTATTATCAAACAATGGTTCCAAAGACTGTGTTGCTTGCTGAAAGATACTTTCAATTGGAAGTACGTCGTAACGCACATTCAGTTTTTTAGCCATCATTTCAGCATCTTCTAAACTCATTGATAAGGTAAAAGGAGAGGGCAGCATGACAGCACGCACATGCTCTTTTCCTAAAGCATCAACCGCAATCGCCAGCGTTAGGGCAGAGTCAACTCCTCCTGATAGACCTAAAATCACATCAGAAAAACCACTTTTCTGTACATAATCTCGCACACCTAAACATAAGGCTTGATATAAGTCATTTAGCGTGTTATCGGCACAATCTAGCCGATTTTCAAATGAAAATGGATTATATGTTTGTAAAGGTTGCGCAGATTTAAACTCAACTACTGAAAGCGCAGGTAAAAATGAAGGTGATTGCTGCTTAATATCGCCTTTTGCATCTAATACACAAGAGCTTCCATCAAAAATTAATTCGTCTTGAGCGCCTACTTGATTACAATAAACAATCGTTTTTTTTACACGACAACAAATACGCTGCAATAGATTTAACCTCTCCTGTTTTTTACCTCGATACCAAGGAGAAGCATTAATGACCAATAGTATATCTGCCCCAGCACCAATACAATCATTAATAGGTTGATCAACCCAAACATCCTCACATATCAATAATCCAAACCGAATACCATGAAACTCAAAAACAGTCGACTGATTTCCTGGCTTAAATACTCTTCTCTCATCAAATACAGAGTAATTAGGTAACGCCTGCTTACGATGCGTTGCCCAAATGCCTCCTTTAAATAGTACGGCTGCGCTATTATAAGCTTTAGGAACAGTAAGCCCATCTGGGCATTTTTCTTCTGCTTGCACGCGTTCAGGATAGCCGACAATTACTGCCATTTGAGGCGCTAATTGAAATAATTCTTGCGCTAGAAGCCCCAAGCGCTCTGAGCAATCATTTAAAAAATCATCACGATTAACTAAATCATGCAAAGAATAACCGCTTAATGAAAGCTCTGGAGTCAACAGTAAGGTTGCTCCTGCAGATTGAGCTTGTACGGCAGCTTCTAAGATTTTTTGTGCGTTGCCATCTAAATCACCCACACAGGTATTTAATTGTGCCAATGCAATTGAGCAACGATCTACTAACATGCTAGAAAACCTCAGTAAACTTATTAATCTAATTCTGTATTTTTAAACGCTCGTACTTTTGCATAAGCGCATCTTTTGACTCTACCCGGGAAGGATCTAAAGGAATACATTCAACAGGGCAAACAATCTGACACTGGGGCATATCAAAATGCCCTACACACTCCGTACAGCGATCAGGATTAATTTCATAAATTTCTACACCAGGATAAATTGCTTGATTTGGGCATGCTGGTTCACATACATCGCAATTAATACACTCATCCGTTATCATTAATGCCACAACAATCACTCCTACTTATAACGTATCCAATAGCAGTGTTTCTCTCAACCACTATTCTTTAGAACGCTCAACCCGGCGCAATTGAATGGCCTCAATCACACTAGGCTGTAAAAATTCTGACAAGTCCGCACCATAATGCGCTAGCTCGCGTACTACCGTTGAAGAAACAAACATAAATCGTTCAGAGGGCGTTAAAAACACTGTTTCCACAAATGGGCATAATGTACGATTTGTAGCTGCCATTTTAAACTCATATTCAAAATCTGATACTGCTCGTAATCCTCTTACAATTACTTTAGCATGTTGCGCCCGAACAAAATCCATTAATAAACCTGAAAAGCTTTGAACTTCAACATTCGGAATATCATGCAATACAGCACGAGCTAAATCTACACGTTCATTCGCTGTAAACCAAGGATTTTTTTGATCACTATCTGCTATCGCTACAAGCACATGATCAAAAAGAGTGCTTGCGCGCCGAATTAAATTTTCATGCCCCAAGGTAATAGGATCAAACGTTCCCGGATATACTGCTTTTAGCATAAACATTCTCTCCCTAAAGGACAAACTTAACATACCGCATTAAAATGTTGACTAGATATTGATGTAATTCATTTACTGAACAGATGATGGATATATAAAAATATATCCATCAAATGCAAGAACGTTATTTTACGGAAGAAATGATGGCTGGTACTTAAATAATTTATTAATAATCAAAATTATATTAGCCCTATACGCATTTTCTCTAACAATATTTTTCTGATTTGTTAACGCATAAAAAAACCTCGCTACCTAAATACAGACAGCGAGGTTTCGACGAGCATTATATAAATTTATAGCACACCCTACCTAGTTAAAAACCAATTCTAGCCTTCTGATAACCTTGGGTTCTTGCCAAATCAATATCCTCAGGCAATAGATGATCTCTGCCTGTTAAGCGTGCATTCCCTAAACCATCAAGAAGCAATTTTTTCATATCTCTCGGTGGCGCTTTGAGAAGCTTAACTAATACACATTCCTCCAAAATTTCAGGAAAAGGCCAACGATGTTGCTGCAATAAATTTTTATAAACAGATTGAGCAATAATACGCGAAGCAGCTTCATCAGGGCGCTCAACTTGATATACATTCATACGATTAAGAATAGGTGCAGGCAAACTTGAAATATCGTTTGCTGTAGCTACCCATAAGGTGTGACTTGTATCCATATCTACCTCTAGATACTCATCACGAAAACGCCGCGCTGTTTCCTCCTCTAACAAACTATATAATGCACCCATAGGGTCATAGCGATGATCTCCGCCGCTTTTATCAATTTCATCTAAAACAACAATTGGATTTGCATAATCACCTTGCACTAACGTAGAGGCTACTTTTCCAGGCTTGGCGTTTTGCCATTGAGATGAAGTGCCTGATAAAATCCATCCTGCAGTCAAAGAACTCATTGTGATAAATTCAAAGCCTGTTCCTAAACAATGCGCCAACTCACGTGCAAAATGTGTTTTTCCTACACCTGGATCACCTAATAATAAAATAGGTGTAAATTGAAGTGACTCGTCTCCTGCTAAAGCAAGTGCCACATATTTTTTTAAATCATCAATAATATTTTTAAAGTTAGGTGCAAGATCATACAAAGGATCCAGCACATCTTGACGAGTGGGTTTAATAAGATAACGGTCGCCGCCTAATCCATACATTTTTTCATACCAGGCTTTTAACGCTTCGTTACGGCTCGCTGCATTTTCATTCAACGCGCGCTCTACATGTGTTACATCATAGACTTGACATAAAGCAGCAATTGATAAAGCGGGGCTCTCTTTACTATCTAACGGTTTCATGGGGATACTCCTTGGTGGCTCTGCCACCCCATACCTGCATTTTTAATTATGTGCCATGCATGGATTGATCACAGTAGATAAAAAACTGATTGACTTCTAAACGTTTTAGAGAACTCACCCTAAAGATGAATATAAATAACAGATTCATCAGGTTTTTTTCTTCTAGGGCTTGCATCTATGGCTAGGTTTTGTCACGATTACACTCCCATATTATTAACATCGGGTATTTATGCCATCTTTTGATATCGTTTCAGAAGTAGATAAGGTTGAAGTGCGCAATTCTGTTGACCAAGCCATGAAAGAAGTCGGAAATCGCTTCGATTTTAAAGGTAGCAGTAGCCGCGTTGAGTATGCTGAAAAAGAAATAACGCTTTTTGCAGATACTAACTTTCAAATCGAACAAGTTTTTGAAATTCTTTCTATGCGGCTCGCAAAACGTAACGTAGATATTCGCTCATTTAAACGAGGAGATATACAAACAATTAGTGGAAACAAAGTAAAACAAATCATTGAGGTTAAAGAAGGAATTGAGGGAGAATTAGCAAAAAAAATCGTAAAGCTAATTAAAGACAGTAAACTTAAAGTTCAAGCTGCAATTCAAGGAGATACTGTTCGTATTTCAGGCGCAAAACGCGATGATCTTCAAGATACTATTCAATACCTTAAAAAAAATGTTACTGACACTCCCTTACAATTTAATAATTTTAGAGATTAATTATTGTTATGATCGGCCTGGCTCACCCAAGTTTTTTCGCTAAATTTAGTTGAGGCAGGTCTATTTTGCTCTGCTTTTTTCTTTTTGATCTTCACTAATAATATTTAAACTTTTATCTAAAAATTTTAAATTACCTTGTGCCTCTTCAAGCCTAAAAATTGCGGTAGAAATTGATGGGTTTTCTTGTATGACAAGGCATGAAGAGGCGTCATAGCCATAGCTATGGCAACGATAAGCAACGCATTCAGACAAGAAAATCCGCAGTTTAACCGCAATTTTTAGGCTTGAAGAGGCACGAAGCTCTGAAGGAACTCTGCCAAAGAGGAGAAGTATTTGATCACATCTACAGAATTTCCATTCACTGATCCTAAAATTTGGATAGGTTTAGGGTCAAATCTTGGGCATTCGCTTACACATTTATCAGAAGCACGATGTGAGCTTTCAAAAGATCTTGAAATATTAGGAATATCTTCTCTTTATAGTAGTGCTCCTATTGACTGCCCTGAACCGCAAAATGACTATTTAAACGCTGTTATTTGTGCCACAAGCTATTTAAAACCTTTAGAACTTTTAAAACTTCTATTAAACATTGAGCAAAAACATGGTAGACAACGCCTAGGGTATCATGATGCCCGAACCCTTGACTTAGATATACTTCTCTATGGTAATCAGCAATGGGCTGATACAACGCTAACGTTGCCGCACCCTGCTTTATATCAACGTGCCTTTGTGCTTGCACCTATGAATGAAATCGCTCCAACATTACTATTGCCAAATGACGATACTGTTGCGCATGCTTTATCTAAAGTAGCAGATCAACAAATAAGTTTATTTGAAAATAGTATGTGGCAACCTCTTTTTTTTAAATCTAATGCCAACCATCTCTCAATCTAATCATTGTCGTGCTTATCAATGGAATCGTTTGATATATGCGCAACAACGTCACTCTAGAAAAAAATTGATTGGTGGCAATGCACATTTACGTCAATGGTTTTCATTTAAAGGGTCAATGACCCGGCAGCTTCGAGCCATTGGAAAGTTACATTTAGATTTACATTGGTTTCAAGCGCGCTTAAAAATACCTGGTTTTCGCTATTCAAGTAGATCAAACCCATTCATGTTGATACGGCATGCATTACTACACACCTCAAAAGTATCGATTGAAGCATGGGTATGGATACCGTGGTCTTCACGAATTAAAGAAAGAAATTGGTTCTCAGACGCTAACCGGCCTATCGGAGATTTGCTTTTCAAATACAAACAGCACCGAAATTTTATTTTTTTTAAATGTAGAGGCGATCATCGTTTTTTTCGGTATTCAATGTTAAAAACCCGACACAATTCTTATGTAGAAATTATTGAAGCTATGGAAGCAACCTTACCCTAAAAAATCATTTTTATTACAAGCAATTGCAATCTACTCTTCTAATGCCTACTTATAATCACATACATCAGCTTATGTGCAACCTAAACAACTTTCTTATCCAACAAGTTTCAAAAATCACAATTTAGTAGCTAGGATTTCTTAAACTTAAAGGCTCTTCGGCGTCTACATTATTTTCAGGTTGGCGAACAGGCTCAGGCTTTTTAGTAGCAGCTTGAACAGGTGAAAGTGCTCTCGCCACAGGCCGCTTGTTTGGCTTAGGATGCGAAATAGGTGCCACATGATTTTCTTGGGAGGTAACAGGCTGCTTATCTGGCATGGGAACAACTAAAACTGTGTGGTCGCTAGGTGGCGTTAAATATTCATATAGTATTTCTTTAGGTTTGACCATTCCTAACTCAGAACGAGCACGTTCTTCAATCGCATCGTATCCACGCTTCAAATCTTGAATCTCTGCCTCCATTGCCGTATTACGCACTTTCAATTCAGCATTTTTCTGCTTTTGAATTTGAAATTCATGTTCTACTTTTTGCAAGTGTGGCCAGCTCCCCTTGCCTAACCAAAGCGGATACTGCAGTAATAAAATTAAGCTCAATAAAAAGGTTGTTATCCACGGCATCGCCGGGACTCCTATTCTATAATCAAAAGGTCTACAAAGCGTTTCTTTAAAAATCCAAGATACTCCTGTACCATTTCAACGAATGTTGTTTTAAAAAAATGCGCTCAAGTATTATAAGGATCAGCGTAACCTAATGCATTAAGTAAAAAAATTTCTTTTGCTTCCATAATCTGCGCGTCTTCTTCCACTTCATGGTCATAACCTTGCAAATGGAGCATGCCGTGGATAACCAAATGTGCTAGATGCTCTTCCAATGATTTATTTTGATCATGAATTTCTTTTTCTACCACGGGTACACATACTACTAAGTCGCCATATATAGTATCTGAATCATCTATATCATCATAAGGAAAACTTAGTATGTTAGTAGGATAAGACTTTTTACGATACGTTTCATTTAAAGTTGTTGCCTCATCAGCATCTACTAATCTTAATGTAACGTATCCAGAAGTAGCTTCGAGAGCTATCGACATCCATTTATACCACAAATCTTTTTTAGGCCAGCTACGAGGGCGACGAGCATATTGAACACTTAGATGTAAGGATTTAGACATTTTTCATTCGTCAATTTTGTAAATAAGTTCACAACAGAAGTGTATAGAACTTGCTGCCGAAAAACGAGTTTTCTCTACAAATGGTAGAATACTATTGGGTATTTCTAAAAATTTAAAATTTAGCGCTACTAAAGATAATGTCTTTGTATGATTTTTAAATTTTTAGAGATGCCCAAAAGCAAATGACCCAAGGCTTCAGGAGATAGTTAGAATGACCAAGCTTAAAGGATTAGGTCGCGGCTTAGATGTATTATTAGCAGGACAAAGACCTTTGTCGGAACCCGGCACAGAAGAACGCATTCGTATGCTTTCAGTGCATCAGCTTGAACCTGGTGAATATCAGCCCAGAACTCGAATGAGCGAAGAGGCTCTTGAGTCTCTGGCAGAATCTATACGTCAGCAAGGAATATTACAGCCTATTGTTGTTCGCGAAAAGAGCAATGAGCAATACGAAATTATTGCAGGGGAGCGCCGTTGGCGCGCCTCGCAACGGGCAGGATTAAAACAAGTTCCTGTTATCGTTCGTCGAGTAGATGATCAAGCTGTTTTAGCGATTGCTTTGATTGAAAATATTCAGCGAGAAAATTTGAACCCTCTTGAAGAAGCTTGGGGTCTTCAAAAACTTATTGAGTCTTTTGGATTAAGCCACGACGAAACAGCGCGTGCAGTTGGGCGTTCACGTAGTGCCGTTACTAATTTACTTCGCCTGACGCAACTTACTTCTGTCGTACAAGATATGTTACTAGAAGGTCAGTTAGATATGGGGCATGCGCGTGCATTAGCAGCGCTGCCATCGAATGAGCAAATACAACTTGCCCATGAAGTTATTGCTAAAGATTTAACAGTCCGCCAGACAGAAGCTCTTGTACAAAGAAGAAACCAAGCTCTCGCCGAAATAAATCAGCCTTCATTAATCGATACTTCTCAAAATATTGAAACAGCTGAATGGGCAAAAGCTGAAGAGCGTATGGCTGAATGCTGGGGAACCAAAGTACAGGTGAAACGAACAGGGGATAAAGGTGTCGTATGCATTCATTATGCATCGCTTGATGCTTTTAATCATCTTTTAGACCAATGGAATATCCGGATTGAATAAAAGATGAGGAGCCAGAAATATTTCGAATTGTTTTTAGCACTACGCACTTTGCGCGGTACCCATAAAAATCGTTTTGTGTCGTTTATTGGTGGTATAGCGGTTGCGGGCGTAGCTTTAGGTGTAGCAGCATTAATTGTTGTACTTTCTGTAATGAATGGCTTTCATCGGGAATTAAGACAGCGGTTGCTAGGAGTTGCCTCCCATATTGAAATTCAAAGCACACCTCAAGTTCGCGTTCCTACTAATGCCAAATGGATTGATACCATTAGCCAGCATAAAGAAGTTGCAGGCATTGCTCCTTTTGTAGAAGGGCAAGCAATGTTAGTTGCTTCTCAACATGTTAAAGGAGTAGCCATTCGAGGGATTAATCCTGAACGGGAAACAAATGTTTCTGATCTCGATAAACATATCAAAACAGGCAATTGGAAAGATTTAAAACCCGGTGAATTTGGCATTATCTTAGGCAGTGAATTAGCTTACGCTCTTCAAACGCGTGTGGGTGATCATGTGATGGTTGTTACGCCTCAGCCACAATTTAGTTTAGCAGGATGGCTGCCAAGACTTAGAGACTGTAAGGTTGTAGGTGTTTTTGAAATGGGCATGTTTGAAGTAGATAGTAGTTTGGCACTCGTACATGTGAACGATGCGCAAGCTTTATACCAATATGCGCCTGAAGAGCTATCTGGATGGCGAATCAAATTAATTGATCTATGGAAAGCACCTCAACTTACGGAAGAATTTGGTCATTTCCTGCCTAATTTCAATATTCGCGATTGGACAATGATGCATGCTAATTTCTTTCGCGCAATACAAATAGAAAAACGGATGATGTTTATCATTCTTTCATTAATGGTAATGGTAGCTGCATTTAATATCGTATCGAATCAGGTGATGGTCGTAACAGATAAGCGTAGTGAAATAGCTATTTTAAGAACACTCGGCGCCACACCGCGCAGTATTCTTCTTATTTTTATGTTAAATGGATTAATGATGGGTACTGCAGGGGTACTATTAGGAACGCTCGGAGGAGTGGTGTTAGCGTTGAATGTTGGGCACGTTGTCACCTTTATAGAAAAATTGCTAGGCATTCATTTTCTTGAAAAGAGTGTTTACTACATTGATACTCTGCCTTCACAGGTTCTTACAGGCGATGTAGTAGGCATTGTTGGAGTTGCCTTATTGCTCACTTTTCTAGCCACATTATATCCAAGCTGGACAGCCTCAAAAATTCAGCCAGCCGAAGCATTACGTTATGAATAAACCAGCACCAGCAGGAACAGTCATTGCCTGCCATAACCTTCGAAAAACGTTTGCCGATGGAAAAGGTAGCTTGCTAGAGGTACTTCAACCTCTCGATTTTGCATTACGCCCCGGCGAACATATCGCTATTGTTGGCGCATCAGGATCAGGCAAAAGCACTTTACTGCATTTGCTGGCGGGGTTAGATAACCCAACTCAAGGCCAAATTTGGCATCAAGGCAAAGATATTACTCAAATTAGTGAAACCGAACGCAGTGCGTTACGCAATCGTTCGCTAGGGTTTGTATATCAGTTTCACCACTTACTGCCTGATCTTTCCGCTATCGAAAATGTCATGATGCCTTTATTAATTCGCCGAATGAAGCCGGAAGAAGCGCATGAACGAGCACAAAATTTACTTGATTCAGTGGGGCTATTAAAAAGGTTAGAGCATCGCCCCTCTATGTTGTCAGGTGGCGAACGCCAGCGTGTGGCCTTAGCCAGAGCATTAGTAACAGAGCCTGATTGTTTATTAGCAGATGAACCTACAGGAAACCTTGATCAATTAGCTGCCAAACAGATGATTGATCTTATGCTAGAACTGAATACACGGCGCAATACAGCTCTGCTATTGGTCACGCATGATTATGATGTGGCAAAGCGACTCGGCACATGCTTGCGTTTAACTAACGGCCTGCTTGCACCGGCTAACATTGAATAATGTTTAATCGTTTATAGTTAGACTATCAAAAATATGGAACTATGGCATAACCTGCACGCGTATTCCATTTGCTACATTTACTTTAAACGCAAATAACAAATGCTTCAGCAGCTAGTATTAACTGACTAAATCAGCCTTATTCATACTAGCTGCTGAACAGAGAGTCTATATTTTACCTACCTCTTATGCCTCAGGCGTCGCTAGGGCTGCCTTCTGTTCATAGATAGGTAACGTAACCCAAAACGTAGTGCCATCTGGTCTAGACTCAGGCCATAAACGCCCTTGGTGAAACTCAACAATCGACCTACAGATTTTTAATCCCATCCCCATCCCACCTACTTTGGTGGTATAAAAAGCTGAAAACAAACGATCTTGTGCGTCTTTTGATAGACCTATTCCATGATCATGAACACCGATTTGAATATTTCCAGCTTGTCTAAATACCTCTAACCGAACACTTAAATGCGTAGCATCTGGCTCCACTTGGTGACGCATATCGACGGCTTCTGCTGCATTTTTCAGTAAATTAAATAATAGTTGCTCAATCAAAACAGGGTCAAGCCAGACTGGAGGGAAGGGGGGATGAAAATCTCGAATAAGCTGTATTCCCCGCTTATCAAATTCAATTTCTGCAAGTGCAACAGCCTCATCAATCAACGGAATCAATTCACAATTGCTCTTTTGAGGTTCTGTTTTCTTTACAAAATTTCTTATTCGACCGACAATTCGTCCAGCCCGTTCGGCTTGTTGAGCTACTTTTTGAATGGCTCCTAATACATCTTGCTTGATTTCAGACTCATCTTCTTGCCAATGTACTTTATCTAAATATCGTAAACAGCCTTTGCTATAGCTTGTAATCGCTGTAAGCGGCTGATTCAATTCATGCGCTAATGTCGACGCCATTTCTCCCATTGCAATCAAGCGGCTGTTTTTCTCAAGCCGATCTTGTTGCTCATCCATTAAATGCTGCACAGTACGCTGTACCGTAATATCTGTTGCGATTTGCAGTCTTACTAAACGATCATCTACCCATTCAATCCAACGCTCACGCACATCTAGCCAACAATCAGGTAATACAGGCACAACGGCATGACGATGTCGTTTCTCAGTAGGCTCAAACGCTGTAGCACCTGCTGCATGACTATGGATTAACTCGTGAAGTTGTGTATGTACACCTTTACCCATCGACTTATTTGCAGGATGATTCGAAAAATCTTGATACGCACGATTTGTATACAGTAACTCCCCGCTCACAGGATCAGCCACTGAAACCATAGCATCTAAACCATCTAGCACCGCTATAAATCTTTCTTGAGCTAGTGTGAGAGCTTGCCGGGTTTTATGCGGCTCAGTAATATCAACCACTGAGACCATCCAGCCCACATGCTGATCATTCATATCTCGCAGGGGTGATACATAAAAACGGGCATAAAAAACACTACCATGACGATGTTGCAAACGCATTTCATCTAATAAATGAATACCTGTTTGCCGTTCAAAGCATTTTTCTAAGCGTTCAGTATAATCACCTTTATCTGCTTCTGACCAAAATGCAAAAGGTGGATGCGTTCCTTTTAATTCATCTTCATGCAATCCCACCATTCGACAAAAAGAAGGGTTAGCATAAATTAATGTACCTTTATGATCTAACGCAAGCAGACCTGTGATAACAGAACTTTCAATTGCTTTTCTAAACATTGATTCTGAAGCATGCGCTGCTTCAGTAAGATTCTTAGCTTTAATTAATATTCGTATTGAGCGCAAGCCCCATAAAATTACCCCTGATAATCCTAAAATAAGGCCTAGCAATAAAACTCGTTGGGCACTGTTTTCTGCAATTTCTCCCCATGAATGCAAGCTTAGACGTAAATGAGCAACACCTTTTAATGGCAAATTGACTTCTACACGTTGAGAGGAATCTCGCCTAGGATCAACTCCACTATCATCGCCCGAATACGCTAGTGTTTTTCCATTCTCATCTCTAATATCAAACGTATATTTTTCCAGATACCACAAAGGTATAACATGCCTGATTAAACGATTGATCGGATATATTGCACTTATCATAGATTGGTGCTGACCAATCGTTATTTTTTGACAAGAATATAAAAAATATTCATTCTTTATATTTGCCAAACCATAAAATACTTCTTGCTGTGATTCCCGACACGGAACATTAATCGATAAAGAAGATTGAGAGGTATTCATCCAAAAAGGTGAAAGCGAAGCAATGACAGTTTTTGCTTCTGGTCTGTACCATATAATCGCTTCTAGCTCAGGATTCGATGTTAAAAAATGCTGTGCGCGAATCTGGAATAAATCATCACTTTCAAGACCTTGCGTATGTTCTTTCGCGTATTGTAAATACCCCAAGCTATTTAAAAAATCTTGATTTGTTTGTAATCTAAAATTGATCACTTGTTGAGTACGTTTAGTATCTCGCTCGAGTGCATTAAATGATTGTAAATAATCATGACGTGTAATCAGTGCAGCTAAAAGGAACAACCCAACCACAAAAGCAGATGGCAAAACCCATGATTGCAGTGCTGACCATGCATTTACAGAGCTTTTATGATTTAAACTATTAAAAAGAGATGCATGTTTGGTACTCATCAATACCTTTCAATTGCTGCTTAAAATAACTACATAACTGCATATTTACAAATACAACTTAAACACCTGAACGCCCTATCTATCACAACGTGCTTTCTTTTATCTAAAATACTTGTTAGATAGCTACATATTCTCTAATAACTCTTTTATAAATTCTTTTATTTTTTATAACTACATGGCGCTAAGTTAACTAAAATTAGTTACATGTTTGATAGCGTTTTTTAACGCTATCATTAAAAAATATTTTTTACAGTTTTACTAAGTTTAATAGCTACAGTATTTTAATTTGCTACTAGCTCGCCATTTACTACAATACTTAATGTTGTATCACTACCTGCCATTGCAGGTGCGGCTTCAGCCATATCAGCAGATAGCGTAGCGCGTGAACGATACATCTTTTGTAACGGCTGAATAGTACCAGACCTAGAGATATCCACATTCCCTAGTTTCCATTTTTTTAACTCAAGCTGCTTCGCAATTTGCTCTGCTTGTCCTTTCCAGTCGGCTAATGCCCGTACCATTAAGCGTTGCTCAGCAGCTTTTCTCTGCTCTGCTGAAACCTCAAAATCTACGTTTGAAAATAACCATCCTTTACTTTGTAACTCTGCAATATGCTCACTTAAAGTATTCCATTGTTCACTAGAAATAGTTAGCTCTACACTTACTATCCAGTCTTTAGGGCGGCCTTTTTCGTCATATTGCTGCTGTGTAAAATACTGACTCGTTTGAATATGCATAAGTTTATCGGCACGCAAGCTCTGCATAGCCGTTTGTAATTTTTGATTTAGCTCTTTTGCTGCAGGGGCAGGCTGCTTGTTTTTAACTTCTAAACGTAAACTGGCTCTCATTGTATTACCAGGTACTTTTTCTTCAGCAGTAACTTGAAAATGAATTCGTGTAGGTTCATCCATTACTTGGGTTACATTTGATGGTGCAGTCGTGTTTACTGCAGCATTAGCAGTACTAATACCCAGCGCTAATCCAGAAAAGCTTCCAATTATTACTGACAATAAAAAAGTTTGTGATCTAAAAAACATTTTCAGTATCCTCACGCATAAAAAATAAAAGATGGCTAAAATAGTAGTGCGTTAAAAAAGAACTTTATGAAATTTAAATTTTTTGAATATCTTAGAAGTTACGCAGTTGAGTTCTATCAAGACATGGCATGCCCCGCATAGCAACGCAGACAGTACACGCAGTACGACAAGTTGCTATAACGCGGGGCGTCCCACGCCGAGAGAACCCAACTGCGTAACTTCTATATCTAAACATTCACAAAACATTATGGTATATCAGCATATGCCTTAAAATACAGCGGTGTACTACGTATTCAAACAGGAAACACCTTAATGAAATTGGCCTTATTTGATTTAGATAACACTCTTCTGAATGGCGATAGCGATGCGGCCTGGGCAAACTACCTTATAGAACAAAGCATACTTGATCCTATTGCTCATAAACTAGAGAATGATCGTTTTTACAGTGATTACCTAAATGGTACGCTTGATATTCACGCTTGGCTAAACTTTCAACTAACACCATTAACTCTTTTACCCTTGGAAAAACTTTACAAACTCCGGAATGATTTTATAAACCGTATTATTCGACCTATTATATTAGAAGAAGGCCTCAAGGCTATCGAACATCATCGTAACCAGGGTGATAAACTCGTTATTGTTACCGCTACTAATGATTTTGTAACAGAGCCGATTGCTCAATTATTAGGGATCACTCAGCTCATAGCAACACAGGCTGAAAAAACAAATGAAGGGCGTTACACAGGCAAAGCGTTTGGTACTCCTGCATTCAGAGAAGGAAAAATCACTCGCCTCAACCAATGGCTTGCTACACAAAATCAAACATTGGCTGATTATACTGATACTTGGTTTTATAGTGATTCTCATAATGACATTCCATTACTTTCACTCGTCAGAAATCCTGTGGCAGTTAATCCCGATGAAAAATTACTTCAACATGCGCGAACACTAAAATGGCAAATTGCTGACTTTAAAAAAGTAGGCATCACGTTATAAGATCCTTGACTAAAAAGACAAAAAACCCTCAGAGTATTTCTCTCCGAGGGCTTTAAATAAACTATGCTAATTTTATGTTAATTTGTATCAGTACAATTTGTGCCTGGGCCATAAGGGCTTACTAGTCCGCCAGGAGGCTCAGTTCCGTTACTTGTGTAATCGGATGCTAAGCCTGTTAACATAAAGCTTTGAGTATCTTGTGATTCGGTACCCCCTACATTTACTTTTGCTTGAAGCGTTACACTAGCCCAATATGCAAAACTGGCTGGATATACGACAAAAGCATCAGCAAATCCAAGGGAATCTGTGGTAATAGTAATATTATTACCTGATGTTGTTCCTGTACCAGCAGTTGCAGAAGAGGCAACAACAGCTACATTACCTGGCGTCAACTGCGCGTTACCATTTGTATCCTCACCAGTATCTAGAATTGAATTGAAATTTATATCCTCTTGATCACAACGCGTATGTGATGCACCAGGCGCTATAAAATCATAAGCATTTGGTGAGTTAACACTATCCCACACCAAACGACCTTTCCAAAAATACTGCGCCTTTAACGTAAATTGAACAGACTGATTAGCAACAGGATTACCTGCAGAGTCAGTTATTAACGCTGACCATGCCGTACTACGGCGTACTGAATCAGATGCTAACTTACTATCTGTACCAATTCGCACAAACAAAGCTTGTCCACCCACCGTTATCTGTAAATCTGGATTAAGACCTGTTGTTACATTAGCTGGTGCTACTGTTGCAAGTGTTCCTGAAATGGTAGTAATCGTCACAGCATTATTATTTTGTACTGCTGCTCGAATTTCTACGCCATTCTGTGGGCTTGTCGAGGTTCCTGCAATATAGTAAACAGAGGCTTGCCCTTTTACATCAGTTATTGCAGTACTTAAACTTAATCTTCCTCCACTTAGATCAGATACCAAACTAAACGTTACTGTGGCTCCTTTAACAAGATTGTTAGAAGAATCACGTATTGTTGCTATCACACGAGATTGATAAGTTTCTGAAGAGGCAACATTTAGTGGTAATGTTGTTTTATCTGCTTGAAGATCGATACTATTTGCCGTACTGGTAACGTAATCAACATCAAGTGATCCTGAAGGCTCCTGGCCAGCTCCAGGGTGACCAATGGCAGTAATTTTTGCTGCACCCACTTCCGCACTTGCCACATATACAGTTGCCACACCATCACCAGCTGTAATTGCGTTCACTGATGTTGTAACAACATTGCTAATAGTATTAGCATTGATGGGAGATGTTAGCGATACAACTCCACGTGTTACTGAAAATGTCACAGATTTTCCCACCTGCGCCACGCCATTTTTTAGCCACTTTACTGCAACGCGACCAGGTGTAGAAGCAGCTGTATTTAAAGGAGTGACTGTTACAGAATCAGCAGCTTTAACAAAACCAGAGGTTGCCACATACTGAAAATCATCTTCACTAACACTCAGCGACTGAGTTGTAGTTGCACCTAGAGTTGAGGCTGAAATTGTATCATTTCCGGCAACGGTTCCTGTTACTTGAACTTGAACTTGTCCATTTGTATTAGTGGTAGTTGAACCTGAGATAGTATTGCCAGCAATGGAACTCAAATTAACGGTAGCTCCCTGTACTGCCGTACCGCCAGAATCTTTAACACTAATCGTTAAATTTGTTGTGCCGTTTTGAACAATTGTATTTGAACCACTGATTGACACAGTAGTTCCAGCAACAGCAACTGTATTAGTGGTTGTAATTCCATCAGCAGATGCTGTTAGTGTTACCGTTCTATTAGAGCGATTGGTTCCTACATTTAATTTTGCTGTTAATTTCCCATCGGCACCTGTTTGCCCTGCCGTACTAGAAAGCGTATCTAAAAATACACCTCCAGAACTCACGGTATCTGTTACGCTTAATGTCACATTTTTAGTAGGAATAACTGCACTATTGCTATCTGTTACTACTAAAGTGACATCTATTTTCTCTGAACCATCAGACTTCATTTGAGGTGAACTTACCAACAACTGAATGCCTGCTGCTGGTACTGTTGTAGTTCCCGATGAAGTACTGCTCGTAGTACTACTAGTAGATGATGAACTTGTAGAACTGGTTGGTGTTCCAACCCCGCCGCCTCCACAACCCACCAAGAGTAATGAGGCTACCGTCCCCACCATCATTGGGCGGGTCAGGCGTTCACAAAAGCCTTCCCAAATTGAGCGCATAAACCCTACCTTTACTCTTCAGTAATCTGACAACAAAAAATTGCTGCTTATACCAACTTCCACCATTAACGGTACGGTTTCTCGTTTTTTATGTAACCACTACATAAGAAAGGATAAGGATGCGCCATTAATTTGGGTGAATGGTAATATTTCATACCCATAAATAACTTAAGACCATTTGTATGAATCTATTTCGTTAGTAGATAAGCACACTGTGTTGTATAGTGATTAAATAAAAACATATGTAATTGCTATACAAGAAGATCGATACTCTTATCCAATATCGAAAGTTATTTATGCTTTTTGAATAAATTAGTAGATGTTTTTCAATAGAAAGCTGTAAAAATTATTGCACCAAAAGAAAAAAGCCTGAAAGTTATGTTTACTTTCAGGCTTTTAGCTAAAATGAAAAAAAATAATTTTTTTCATTTTTTACACGGGAAAACCATAGTATATTACGCAGCCATTGCTTTAATAGCTTGTGATAAACGGCTTTTATGGCGAGCTGCTTTATTTTTATGAAAAATTTGTTTATCAGCTAAGCGATCAATAACTGAAACATTTTCTTGATAAGCATTTTGGGCTGCTGCTTTGTCACCGGCTTCTATAGCTTTTTTAACTTTTTTGATAGCAGTACGAAATGCAGAACGTTGCCCTGCATTGTGATTACGTTGCTTTTCAGATTGACGTATACGTTTACGTGCTTGTGCACTATTTGCCATGAGAAATCTCCTGCTCTATTTAAGTTTGGTTTCTTTGTATAAAACATGCTTACGCACAACCGGATCAAACTTTTTTAGCTCAAGCTTCTCTGGCGACTTACGCTTATTTTTTGTTGTTGTGTAAAAATGTCCCGTACCGGCAGACGATTCTAACTTAATTTTTTCTCTCATAATAATTTATCTCTATCTTAACACTTAGGCATGGTTAAGTTTAGCCAGCACATACTCGATACCGTATTTATCAATTGTACGAAGCGCAGCATTACTAATACGCAACGACACCCAGCGTTTTTGGCTTTCTAACCAAAAGCGACGATTTTGCAAATTGGGTAAAAACCGACGTTTGGTTTTATTATTTGCATGAGAAACATTATTTCCTGACATGGGTTTTTTCCCAGTTACTTGGCAAACACGTGCCATCACATACTCCTTTGATATCTTAACATACCGCGTATTGTAGTGATTTTTACAATCCGCATCAACATTTCATTAACAATTACTGGGCTAAACTTGTAAGATGATCAACCGCTGCCTTAACTTCTTCATCTGATAAAGAAGCATTTCCACCTTTTGCTGGCATTGCACGAATACCTTTTAAGGCATTTGTATAAAGCACAGCTTTTCCTTGAGCAATTCTTGCACCCCATGCTGATTTATCACCAGCTTTAGGTGCTCCTGCTACTCCTGTGCCATGACAAGCCACACAAGTACTCTCAAAAACTTTTTTTCCATCTATTTTTTGAGATTCTTGTTTTTTATCTGCAGAGTCTTTAGGAGCTTCTGAACCATCTGAAGCTTTAGCAACTGTATTCGCTTGCTGTGCAGCAGGTTCAGTAGGTGAAGAATTTTTCCAGTTAGCACCCGCTAAATTTGCCATATAAATAACAGCGCGCTGAACTTCAGTATCTTCAAGGTCAGGATTTCCACCTTTTGCTGGCATAGCACGAATGCCTTGTAAAGCATGATTAAATAGTGTCTGCTGGCCTTGAGAAATAACTTTACCCCATACACCTTTATCACCTGCCTTAGGTGCTCCTAATAAGCCTGCACCATGGCAATTGATGCATAAGCCTTTATATACTTCTTCCCCTGATTTTAAAACTACCGGGGCATTCGGATCAAGTACAGCCACATCACCTATAGGCTTAATACGCTGATTAACTACCTCTGCATCTTCCTTTACAGGTTTAGTTGCATAAATGTTATAAACTATTGCTGCAATCAATACAAGAAACGCTACAGGTACAACGATTGTACCGATAAGAGTTCCTATAAAAGAAGTAGTAACTTTAACTTCAGACTGTAATTTTTCATCTGAATGTGAATGCTTATCTGACATTACAAACTGCCTTTTTAAAAAGCCAAGTATTAATTTCACCATTATACGAAGGGTTACTAACTACTGCCAAGCTAGACTTTAACAAATATCCCTCGTAGAATGCTAACCATGCGCCCGTAGCTCAGGGGATAGAGCGTTGGCCTCCGAAGCCAAAGGTCGTGAGTTCGATTCTCGCCGGGCGCGCCACACATGGTTATAGTTGCCATAATTTCTTAATTTAAATCTCAGCATCATAATTTTTTCAAAGCTATTCCTAGCTTCAATTCACGAAGAATATATACCCTTATCATAGCTTCTATTCGTACTCTTCAAAAAAATAAAACGCCGAATAGTGCTAATAAGCACGTATCCGGCGATAAATTTTAAAAAATTTATTTAATAGAACGAAATTTTTGTAACGCCGCTAACTGTGCTATAGCTTGAGCTAACTCAGCTTGTGCCTGTGCGTAATCAATAGAACTCTTACGTTCAGCTAACGCTGCTTTAGCTGCCTCTACAGCTTCTCTAGCTCGAGCTTCATCTAGATCTTTACCCCTGACTGCAGTATCAGATAAGAGGCAAATTACATCAGGTTGTATTTCTAAAATACCTCCTGATACATAGATAAGCTCTTCTGTTGTACTATCAACAGGTGTATACCTTACTGATCCAGGCCGCAAGCGTGTTAGCAAAGGCGCATGGCGCGGATATACTCCGATATCGCCACGCTCCCCCGGCACGACAGCAAACGTAATTTGTCCAGAAAAAATTTTCCCTTCTGAACTCACTATCTCTAAACGCATCGCTGACGTCATGCCTGACTCCTAAGACTTCATCATTTTGGCTTTTTCAATAGCCTCTTCAATACCACCAACCATATAAAAAGCTTGCTCAGGCAAATCATCGTAATCACCGTTTACGATGCCTTTAAATCCTTTGATAGTCTCTTTTAATGGCACATATTTGCCTGGCGACCCTGTAAACACCTCAGCCACAAAGAACGGTTGAGATAGAAAACGTTGGATCTTACGAGCGCGAGCAACACTGAGCTTATCTTCAGGTGATAATTCATCCATACCAAGAATTGCAATAATGTCACGCAATTCTTTATATCGTTGCAACGTAGCTTGTACCGAGCGAGCAACTGAATAATGCTCTTCACCTACAACCAGAGGATCTAATTGACGAGAAGTTGAATCTAATGGATCAACAGCAGGATAAATACCTAATGCTGCAATATCTCTTGATAATACAACTGTTGCATCTAAGTGACCAAATGTTGTAGCAGGCGAGGGATCAGTCAAATCATCAGCAGGAACATAAACCGCCTGAATAGAGGTAATAGAACCTGTTCGTGTTGAGGTAATTCTTTCTTGTAGGCGACCCATTTCTTCTGCAAGCGTTGGTTGATAACCTACTGCAGAAGGCATACGACCTAAAAGAGCAGAAACTTCTGTACCTGCCAATGTATAGCGATAAATATTATCAACGAAGAACAGAACATCACGCCCTTCATCACGGAAATATTCCGCCATCGTTAAACCAGTAAGTGCTACTCGTAAACGATTACCTGGTGGCTCGTTCATCTGACCATATACTAGAGCAACTTTATCCAGAACGTTCGAATCTTTCATCTCGTGATAAAAGTCATTTCCTTCACGAGTACGTTCACCTACACCGGCAAAAACTGAAAAACCAGAATGTTCGATTGCAATATTACGAATCAATTCCATCATGTTTACAGTTTTACCTACCCCAGCGCCTCCGAAAAGACCTACTTTACCGCCTTTAGCAAACGGGCAAATAAGATCAATAACCTTAATACCAGTTTCTAAAAGTTCTGCTGAAGGAGCAAGTTCATCGAATTTAGGTGCTTTACGATGAATAGACATCGTTTTTTCAGCACCTATTTCTCCTGCCTCATCGATAGGACGTCCTAACACATCCATAATCCGGCCTAGCGTTTTAGGCCCAACTGGAACTGAAATAGCACTACCTGTATTGTTAACTATCAGGCCACGTTTCAATCCATCTGAAGAACCTAAAGCGATAGTACGTACAACACCATCGCCAAGCTGTTGTTGAACTTCTAATGTTAGATCGGTACCTTCTACTCGCAATGCATCATAGATTTTTGGCATGCCAGCGCGTGGAAATTCCACATCGATCACAGCGCCAATGCACTGCACAATCTTGCCTTGATGAACTTGTGTTGTCATCGTTACACCACCCCACTATATAAACTCTTTTAAGGTCTTTAAACTGCTGCTGCTCCCCCGACAATTTCAGCTAATTCTTTAGTAATTGCTGCCTGACGGGTTTTATTGTAAACCAGCTTAAGTTGATTTATTACACTTCCAGCGTTATCTGAAGCTGCCTTCATCGCGACCATTCGAGCTGATTGTTCAGAAGCTGTATTTTCTACAACTGCCTGATACACCATGTGCTCTACATATCGCTTAAGAACTTCTTCAATAACTACTTGAGCGGAGGGTTCATATATGTATTCCCATCCTTGATTAGATTTCGCTCGGTCACTCAATGCAAAATCACGTGCATCAAGTGGTAATAAGCGCTCTAAAACAGGCTCTTGTTTCATCGTATTAATGAACTTAGTATAAGCAATATATACAGCATCAACTTCGCCATTCAGATAGGCATTTATCTGAATCTGAATGGGACCAATAAGTTTTTCAAGATTTGGTTTATCGCCTAAACCAGAAATATGAGATACAACTCTTTCCCCTAATCTAGAAACAAAAGAGTAACCTTTATTTCCAAACGTTACTACTTGTACGGGAACAGTTTGTTGTTTCCAATTTTTTAATTTCTGGATAACAATACGAAGTATATTAGTATTTAAACCGCCACATAATCCCTTATCAGAGGTAACAAGCATCAGTCCGATACGCTCTTCAGCACGCTTTTCAAGAAAAGGATGTTGAAATTGCTCTTGATTAGAATAAGCAATGTGCGCACATATTGAGCGTATTTGTTCACCATAAGGACGGGCAGCTTTCATGCGTTCTTGTGCCCGTTTCATTTTTGAAGCGGCCACCATCTCCATCGCACGAGTAATCTTTCGTGTATTTTCTACACTTTTGATTTTGGTGCGAATTTCTTTTCCGCTTGCCATAATGACTTAACTCCTAACGCAAATCATTATTACGCTTGAATTCCTCAATTGCTGCGGCTAATTCTTTTTCATCAGCAGCTGAAAGGTCTTTTGTTTTTTCGATGCGATCAATTACTTCAGCATATTTAGCTTTAATAAAAGCACGCAAAGCTGTTTCAACAGAAAGAACTTTCTTAACCTCTATATCATCAAAATAGCCTTTATTAACAGCAAAAAGTGTAAGGGCCATTTCTGAAATTTTTAAGGTAGCATATTGGGATTGCTTCATCAGTTCGGTTACTAAACGACCACGCTCCAACTGCTTACGTGTCGTTTCATCTAAATCAGAAGCAAATTGAGCAAAAGCTGCTAATTCTCGATATTGTGCTAACGCTAAACGAATACCGCCACCCAATTTCTTAATAACTTTTGTTTGTGCCGCTCCACCAACCCGTGATACAGAAATACCAGCATTAATAGCAGGGCGAATACCAGCATTAAACAGATCAGTTTCTAAAAATATTTGCCCATCTGTAATTGAAATTACGTTGGTTGGAACAAATGCAGAAACATCACCTGCTTGTGTTTCAATAATAGGAAGCGCTGTTAATGAACCTGTTTTATTTTTTACTTCACCATTTGTAAACTTTTCTACATATTCTTCATTAACTCTAGCAGCTCTTTCTAATAGACGAGAGTGCAAATAAAATACATCTCCAGGATAAGCTTCTCTACCTGGTGGTCTACGTAGTAATAAAGAAATTTGGCGATATGCCCAGGCTTGTTTGGTCAGATCATCATAAATAATTAAAGCATCTTGACCACGATCGCGGAAATACTCGCCCATTGTACAGCCAGCATAAGCAGAAAGGTACTGCATTGCTGCTGAATCAGAGGCTGTAGCAGCCACTACAATGGTATAAGCCATGGCACCTTTTTCTTCAAGCTTACGAACGACGTTAGCAATTGAAGATGCTTTTTGACCAATAGCAACATAAATACATATAACACCTTCCTGGGCTTGATTCAGGATGGTATCAATCGCTACTGCAGTTTTTCCAGTTTGGCGATCACCAATAATTAACTCACGTTGCCCTCGACCAACTGGCACCATAGCATCAATAGATTTAATACCAGTTTGCAAAGGTTGAGATACTGATTGACGCCAAATAACACCAGGAGCTATTTTTTCAACAGGCGCTTTTTCAGTTGCATTAATTGGCCCTTTACCATCAATCGGCGAACCTAACGCATCGACTACACGGCCAATCAGCTCTCTACCAACGGGTACTTCAAGGATTTTCCCCGTACTTTCTACTCTATCGCCTTCACTAAGGTGTTCATAATCACCTAAAATAACTGACCCTACAGAGTCACGCTCAAGATTCAATGCTAAACCATACACGTTACCGGGAAACTTTAACATTTCGCCTTGCATAACATCTGATAAACCATAAATACGCGCAATACCGTCTGTAATTGAAACAATGACACCTTCTTTACGGGTATCAATCGAATTATCCAAACCCTGTATCTTGGAGCGAATAAATTCGCTGATTTCAGAGGGATTAAGATACATAACATCTCCCACAACTGGATTTTAAAAACGGTTGGCTAGTAACGCTAATCACGCTTCAAACTTTCTTGAAGACGGCGAAGCAAATGCTCTGTTGATGCATACACAGTTTCATCACCCACCTGAGCTTTAATACCACCAATTAACTCAGGATTATGTTGAAATTCGATATACACTTTTTTGCCAATTTCAGATTCTAGCCATGCTTTAATAGTTTCTTCATCTTGAGCATTTAAAGGATAGGCACCCTCTACAACTGCCTTATAACATCCTTGCTTTTGATCACGCAAAGATTTTAATGCCTCTATTAATTCCGGCAATATAAAAATACGCCGATTATCCATTAACAATTCAATAAAACGGTCTGCCTCTTCAGGGAGATTTTTATCAAACTGCGACCACGCGGATTTCAACAGTGCTTTTTTATCAGACAACAGCAAAGTAGGATTTTTTAAAATAGCAATAGATTCTGGCGCTTTTAATATCTCTGCCAAATACTCTAAATGCTTTAGCCATGATTCTAGACCCTCGGTAGTCTTAGCTATACCCACTAATGCATTAGCATAGGGGCGAGCTAAACGGACTTGTTCTAAGCGCATGAGTTATACCTTTTTTCGAAGCTCTTCTATCACATCTTGGTGGGCAGAAACATTAACTTCTCTTTTAAGAATCTTTTCCGTTCCTAGAACAACTAGATCTGATAATTGGTCCTTCAAAACTTGGCGTGCTTGATTGGCTTCTTTTTGAATTTCATATTGCGCAGATTGAATCAAACGCTGACCTTCTTGCTCTGCTTTCTGGCGTGCATCGTCAACAATTTTGGTAGCGCGCAATTCACTTTCACGAATAATTGTTGAAGCACGTTGACGCGCTTCATTAAGAATCTCAGAAACCTTAAACTCGCTATTCTTCAGTAACTGCTGGTTTTGTTCACCAACAGCAATACCTTCAGCAATTAATTGCTGGCGCTCATCTAACACCTTAACCAAGGGCGGCCATATGAATTTCATCGTTAACCAAACAAATAACCCAAAGGAAATTGCCTGGCCTATAAGTGTTGCGTTGATTTCCATAATATAACCACCCCTTATCTAATCACTAATTAAATTAACCTGCTGCTTTGGCTGCTTGTTCTAATAATTGCGAAATAAAAGGATTTGCAAAAATGAAAATTGCTGATAATCCAACTGCAATCATTGATACCGCATCCAATAGACCAGCAATAATAAATAAGCGGGTTTGAAGGGCATTCATTAATTCTGGTTGACGAGTTACTGATTCAAAAAACTTTCCACCCAAAAATGCAAAACTGAATGCAGTTGCTAACGCACAAGCTGCCAAGATAATTGCAACAGAACTAATTGACTGAGCTTGCAGGCCTGCCAATAGCGAAAGTGTTTGTTCAGTCATGGTACATCCCCTTTTTTCACATTAAAAATCAATAAAAAAATATAAATAAGCTTTATATTAATGATCTTGATGAGCCATATTCAAATAAATAATAGTCAACATCATAAATACAAAAGCTTGAAGAATAATTACTAAAATATGAAATACTGCCCAAGGTACTGACGCCATAAATTGAATAGGCCAGGGCAATAGCGCAATAAGAATAAAAATAATTTCTCCGGAATACATATTGCCAAATAACCGAAGACCCAAAGAAACAGTACGCGCCATTTCTTCAACTAAGCGTAAGGGCAAATTAAACCAAAAAAAAGGTAACCCAAATGGATGCGCAAGCATTTCATGAAAAAAGTGCCCAGGCCCCTTAACAAAGAAACCGCTTACAAGGCATATAATTAAAACACCAACCGATAAACCAAGTGTTGTATTAGGATCAGCAGAAGGCACTACTCGTAAATAAACATGCTCACCAGGAACCCCAAGGCCATACTGACCAATTATTTGTGCTAAAGCAGGCAAAAAATCTACAGGAAATAAATCCATCGTATTCATTAAAGCTACCCACACAAAAATAGTCAGTGCTAAAGGCGCTACCCACGCACTTTTTCCTGAATAACTATCTCTGACCTGTGCTTGTACCATTTCTATAATAAGTTCAATGAAACACTGAAAACGGCTAGGCTTAGCAACTTTTGCTTTTTTAGCTACTATCGAAAATGCAAAAATAAATATAACACCCAGCAATAATGAGAACAAAATGGTATCAGCATGAAACGACCAGCCACCCAAAGTTACTTTCCAATGGTGTAAATGGTGATTAATATAAGCTGTTGGATTTTCTGGATTATGTAGTACTGAATCAGACATTTTTAACCTCACCTAACACCACTCGAATACGATAAACAATTACCGAAAAAATAAAACCCAAAACCAGATAAACTGTTTCTACTGGAAAAGATTCAACATGCTGTTTAAGCTCTAAAATAATTCCCATTAGCACTATTGCTGTCGTTAAGCGTATGAGTGATACCTTAATTAAGTTAGCAATAGTTGAAGCAGAGTTTTCTGTTACTGCATAAAAATGTGCAGCAAATCGGTAGCTTGACCAAATAATCACAAAACCAACTAAAACACTTAATGACTCATTTAAACCTTTCCAGATCATCATGAAAAGGCAAAGAGCAACAACCCATCCTGCTACTGTGACAAACACATTTTTTTCATAATCATGATGCCATTTGCTGGCATGTGCCTCTAACATGATGGGTTCCTACTTATAAATCGCACGAATTTTAATATAAACTGTTGCTTCTAGCAAACCTTTTCGTCTTTTTTTACTCAACCGTTACAGATTTTGCTAAGTTTCTAGGCCTATCAACATCTGTTCCGCGCTTAACAGCAACATAGTATGAGAGAAGTTGCAAAGGTAAGCTATAGACGATAGGGGACAACATGGGGTCTACCTCAGGCATTTCTATTACATGCAACCTATCTTCACTTTTGAGTTTTGCTTCTCGGTCTGCTAAAACATATAGCTCACCGCCACGTGCTCGAACTTCTTGAATATTAGATTTTAATTTTTCAAGCATACCGTCATTTGGCGCTAAAACAACAATAGGCATTTGCTCATCTACTAGAGCTAAAGGTCCATGTTTTAGTTCTCCAGCAGGATAACCTTCTGCATGTATGTAAGAAATTTCCTTCAGCTTTAAAGAGCCTTCTAACGCAACAGGAAAATGTATTCCTCTACCCAGAAATAAAGTATGTTGAACGGTTTGAAAACGTTCAGCCCAAGCCACAATTTGGGGCTCTTGAGCAAGCACAGATTGAAGAACAATCGGTAAGTGTCTAAAAGCATTTAAATAGTTTTTTTCTTGAGCCTCAGTTAATTTCCCATTAACTTTAGTTAATGTTAAAACAAGTAAAAATAAGGCTGCTAATTGTGTTGTAAATGCTTTAGTAGATGCTACACTTACTTCAACACCTGCTCTTGTTAAGTATACTAACTGAGCTAATCTAACCAATGATGACTGTGGCACATTACAAATAGCTAAACTCATTACAGATTTTGACATGGTTAGTGCATGTGAGAAAGCAGCTAGCGTATCTGCTGTTTCACCTGATTGTGATATTGCTACAACCAGAGTGTCTTCTTCCATCACACTTTCGCGATACCGGTACTCACTTGCAATTTCAACTTGGCAAGGAATTCCAGCTAAATGTTCCATCCAGTAACGAGTAATCATCCCTGCATGATAGCTTGTGCCACACGCCAGTATTAATACGCGCTTTACTTTTGGTAACAAAATTTCAGATACATTGCCGAATACTTTTGGGCAAATAGATTGAACGCCTTCGAGAGTATCTGACACAACCGTTGGCTGTTCAAAAATTTCTTTCTGCATAAAGTGTTGATAAGGCCCTAACTCAGCCACATCATCAACAATATGAGACTCTCTTACAGGGCGTGTTACCACTGTATCGTTCTTATCAAAGATAGTATAAGCACTTGCTTCTACACTTAAAACGTCACCATCTTCAAGATATACAATGTTTCTCGTAACAGGTTGTAAAGCAGAAGCATCTGAAGCAATAAAATGGCCTTCTGCAGCTAAACCTAAAACCAAAGGGCTGCCTAAACGTGCACAAACTACGCGATCAGGCTCTTCAGTATTAACCACTGCGATGGCATATGCACCGCGCAATTGTTTTATTGCCTGTTTTACAGCGCTCAGTATATTTTTAGGATTAATGCTATGAATCAAATGAGCAACAACTTCTGTATCAGTATCGCTTGAAAAAACATAGCCTTTTGATTCTAGCTCTTTTCTTAGCGTTTCATAATTTTCAATAATTCCGTTATGAACGACTGCAATACTGTCATGGCTTGCATGAGGATGAGCATTTTTCTCAGTAGGAGCGCCATGAGTTGCCCAACGAGTGTGAGCAATACCTACACAACCATCTACTTGTTGTTCATGAACACGTTGTTGCAGCTCTATTACACGCCCAGTACTGCGCACACGCTTTAATTTTTGATCTTGAAGCAATGCTACGCCCGCAGAATCGTATCCACGATATTCTAAACGTCTTAAGCCTTCAATTAAAAAAGACACTACACCTTGATGAGCGGTTACAGCACCAACAATCCCACACATGCTTATTTTCCTTCAGATTTACAAGGACGCAGCCAAGATAAGCGACTACGTTGCTCTTTTACATTTAAAATCAATGCGTTCTCATCATGAACGTCTTTCCATACTGTTGTGCCTGCTGCAACAGTTACCCCTTTTTTAAGGGTAAGTGGAGCAACTAATTGCGTGGATGACCCTATGAAAACATCATCTTCTATGATTGTCTTATGTTTATTCACGCCATCGTAATTACACGTGATAGTTCCTGCGCCGATATTAACACGTTTACCAATAGATGCATCACCCAAATAACTCAGATGGTTTGCTTTTGAGTAAGCATCAACTTGGCTATTTTTAAGCTCTACAAAATTACCCACATGTACATGCTCGGCCAATATGGTGCCTGGACGTAAGCGAGAAAATGGGCCAATCTTACCATTTTCTCCAATTTTTGCGCCATCAATGTGGCTATAAGGTTCAATGCATGTATTAGCTGCTATTTCAGCATTTCGAATAAAACAGTAGGGGCCAATTTTTACGTTTGCTCCTAGTTTTACTGAACCTTCAAAAATACAATTAACGTCGATCTCAACATCTTGATCGCATTCTAAAGAACCTCTCAAATCAAATCTAGAAGGATCTCTTAAGCTTACACCTAAGCGCATAAGATTTTCTGCTTGATATTTTTGATATTCTCTTTCCAATTCAGCTTGTTGCAAACGATCGTTCACACCAGTGACTTCCCAACTATATTGCGGAAAAAGAGTATCTACACTATTACCTTCATCAACCACCATTTTAATTAAATCAGTTAAATAGTATTCTTTTTGTACATTATTATTATTTAAATATGGCAAATATTTATGTAGCCAGGTGGTAGGAACGGCCATCATTCCTGTATTAACTTCAGCTATTTTTCGCTGTTCTTCTGTTGCATCTTTATGTTCAATAATGCCTATAACGTTATTTTGATTATTTCTTAAAACCCTACCATAACCTGTTGGGTCATTCATTATTTCTGTTAGCAGTACTAAACTATTTTTTTCCGCTTTTTCAACCATTTTTTTAAGCGTATCAAGTGTGATAAGCGGAACGTCTCCATAAAGAATGACGGTTACACCTGTTTCAGCAAGATGAGGTAATGCTTGTTGAACAGCATGACCAGTGCCTTGTGGAGGCATTTGTTCTGCCCAGGTTATTTTATAACTTGATAAGGCTTCTTGAACTTGCTCACCTAAATGCCCGTGAATAACAATCAGTTTATTAGGATTAAGTTGTTGAGCTGTAAGCGTTACGTGTTCAATAAAAGAACGGTTTGCCAGGGTGTGCAAAACTTTAGATTTTTTTGATTGCATGCGTTTGCCCTGGCCAGCAGCCAAAATTACAACAGAGCACAACATTGTTTTATCCTTTTAATATAAATATAAAGACTAATAATAATAAGCTTACAGAGTTCCTGTGGATAACTCAATAAGTATTTGTTATGTAGAGTTTTTTGGTGTTATTTAAGTTTCGTATAACTGTACATTGAACTTTATAACAAATTGTGGATAAAGTGAGTCTACTTGGAAAAGAGAGACTTATCCACAAAACTTGGATGTAAGTTGTTCATAAATTATCCACAGGTTAAATGTACTCAAATCGCGCTAAAATAGAAACTCTGTTTAGAGATTAGTTCAAAGGATTTTTTTGTATGCGTTCAACCCAGTTGTTTATATCAACTTTACGAGAGTCGCCTGTAGAGGCAGAGATTGTTAGCCATAAGTTAATGCTTAGAGCAGGATTAATCCGTCGATTAGGCAGTGGTTTATATACCTGGATGCCATTGGGTTTACGTGTGCTTAGAAAAGTAGAAGCTATTGTTCGTGAAGAAATGAACTCAGCCGGGGCAATGGAAGTTTTGATGCCAGCAGTTCAACCCGCTGAGCTGTGGCAAGAAACAGGCCGCTGGGACGTTTTTGGGCCTCAAATGTTAAAAATCAAAGATCGTCATGAGCGAGATTTTTGTTTTGGGCCAACTCATGAAGAGGTTATTACTGATCTTATGCGACGAGAGATCAACAGTTATCGCCAATTACCAGTGAATTTTTATCAAATTCAAACGAAGTTTCGTGATGAAATTCGCCCTAGGTTCGGTGTGATGAGAGCACGCGAATTTTTAATGAAGGATGCCTATTCTTTTCATGCGAGTGCGTCTTGTCTAGAAAAAACTTATAACACTATGTATGAAGCTTATCGGCGTATTTTTAGCCGATTAGGATTGCGTTTTCGGGCTGTATCAGCCGATACGGGTGCTATTGGCGGCGCTGATTCTCATGAGTTTCATGTATTAGCTGAATCAGGGGAGGATTGGATTGCCTATTCGGATGATAATAATTTTGCAGCTAATATGGAGAGAGCTGAAGCTTTAGCTCTTATTGAAGAACGCTTACCTGCTCAACAAGTATTAACTAAAGTTGATACTCCTTCAAAAACTGAGTGTGAGGAGGTAGCTCAACATTTAGGTCTCAAAATAGATCAAATGGTTAAATGCGTTGTTATTGCTAACGATAACGCTGAAGGGAATGCAGAAATTTATTTGGCAATGATCAGAGGTGATCACACGTTAAATGAAATAAAAGTTTCTAAGATTTTAGGTATAAAAAACTTTCGTTTAGCGACCGAGGCAGAAATTTTAGAGGTATTTGGATGTAAGCCTGGGTATTTAGGGCCTATCTCAACAAAAAAACCTGTAACGTTGGTGGTTGATCTAACCGTGGCAAATATGAGTGATTTTGTATGTGGCGCTAATGAAGAAAATGTACATTTTACAGGTGTGAATTGGGGCAGAGATATAGCAGAATCTAGCTATATTGCCGATATCCGGAATGTTGTTGAAGGTGATAGAGCTTCTCAAGGCTTAGGAAAAATAAAGTTATGTAAAGGAATAGAGGTTGGACATGTATTTGCTTTAGGAACTAAATATTCTGAAGCGATGGGTGCAACTTATTTGGATGAAGCAGGGGTGTCAAAACCAATGGAAATGGGTTGCTACGGTATTGGAGTTTCTCGAATTGTTGCAGCAGCGATAGAGCAAAATTGTGATGAAAATGGAATTGTATGGCCTTTAGCGATGTCACCTTTTGATGTAGCTATTGTGCCTATTGCTTATCATCGCGAGCCTTTAGTAAAAGATGTAGCAGATCATCTTTATGAGAGACTTGAGGAGATGGGGCTCGATGTTATGCTAGAAGATCGGGATGAACGTATGGGAGTTGTACTTTCAGATCTTGATTTATTAGGTATTCCTTTTAGAGTAACGTTAGGTAAACGAGATCTCGATAAAGAGCAGGTTGAGGTTTACGTGCGTCGTACACAAAAGAAAGAAACGATTCGCTTAGAAGATTTAGATGACTGGTTTGCTATGCAGGCTGTTGAAAAACATTAATACTTGTAAACTACATTTGAATAAAGCTAGGGCTTGGTGCTTTTGCGCTAGGTGCTAGCCTTAATGAGGCTTTATAAGTTCTATAATGCAATATGCCTAAAGATTAAAAATATAGTAATTCTTGGTAGCAGCAAAATTACTAACAATAAACCTTATAAAGCCGATTAATTTTTAGTGTAAGAGATTAATATGCCACTAATTATGGCTTTAGTGCTTGCCTTGAGTGCAGCTATTTTAAATATTCGAATGACACAAGCAACCCAAATATTGCTTGATAGAATTGAAATGTATAGTTATATCGATCAAGGCTATCGAAATGCCCATAACCAGTTGCATAAAGGACTAGAAGCTCTAGCCTCTAGTTCTCCTCAATTAGTTTTCAATGTGATGCGTGAAAATGGTTGGCAAATTGAAGAGTCAGGTCATTTTTTTAATCCATTGCTTTGGGTTGGATGGAGTGATGAACAGAGAGAACGTTTTTTACGAGGATTTGAATCGACTTCTATAGGAAAAATTTGGTCAGACCGATTAGATATTTTTAAGCGATGCTTACCAGAAAAAAATGCTGAACGTAAAACAGCGTTTAATCGTTGCACTGAATTACCATTATTAGAGGGAATGGCATTATTTCCTGAAGCTAGCGCACTAGATCTTAATCAAGCACCTATACCGCTTTTAAGGTTAATGTTGCCAGAAGCTACTGCTATGCACTGGGCGACACTTGAACGCGAAAGGCAGACAACACCTTTTTCATCAATGAATGATTTTAGTAACAGAGTTCCTCAAATTACAGATGTTTCTCCGCTAACAGGTGGCGTTGATATTCAAAGTCGTTATCTATGGTTACGTTGGAAAAGCGGTGATACTAAAATGTTGTGGTTAATTGACCGACAAGCCACAGGAGCAAGTTCGCCTATTATTTTTAGCCGCGAGGGTTAGCGCACATTCTTGATTTAGTTTTTTGACTGTAAATAGATATTTTTTTATTGACTGTTTTTACTCATCGTTACTATAGCTATGGCTATAACACCTCTTCGTGCCTTGCTATAAAAAAGCCTTCGAATTCTACGAAACATTTTAGCTTGAATAAGCCCTAGTTCGGTACTTCGTTAGATGATAGCGTATAAATCTGAGAACTACGTAACTAGGTTATACCTGGAAAAGGACGTGTTTCATGCAAAACTCAGAGAAAACTGAATTAAGGGAGGCCATGCAGCGGCAACGAAGATTATTATCTGCTTCAGCGCGTCGTACACAAGATCAGCAGTTATTTGAACAGCTAAAAGATTTACCAAGTGTTCGTTACTCAAAGCGTTTATTAATGACTTTATCGTTCAATGGTGAATGTGATACTTGGTCATTTGCTAGATGGGCTATTACCCATAAAGGTTCAATCGTACTTCCACGGGTCGATCGAGAAAAGCGTATACTTTCATTACATTGGGTAGATAATTTGGAAAGTCAGGTAGAAGCAGGATTTCATGGAGTTCATGAGCCTTTACCTTCATGTGCTACAGCTGATATTAGCGAAATTGAGTGGGTTTTAGTGCCAGGCCTAGCCTTCGATGCGCAAGGCGGGCGTTTAGGCTATGGTGGAGGCTATTTTGATCGGTTGCTGGCACAACTTCCTAAACTTACGTATAGGATTGGTCTTAGCTATCGTTTTCAGCTATTAAGTGAGGTTCCCACTGAGCCTCATGATGAATGGTTAGATACTATTGTTTTGCCAATGGGGCCTCTTCAAACACGTCACCTTTTAACAGGAATTTAAATAGGATTGGTAGGTATGTCGGCATTAATTTTAGATGGCAAAGCTTTTGCTGCAGTATGTTATGAGAAATTAAAACCTAGAGTTGCACAATTAATAAATAAAGGATATCAACCGGGTTTAGCAGTTGTTTTAATTGGTGGTAATCCTGCCTCTCAAATTTATGTGCGTCATAAGATTCAATCTTGTGAAAATTTAGGTGTACGTTCTTTTAGCGTTAATTTGCCTGAAAACGTTACTATGCAAGAAGTGCTAAATCATATTCAAGAATTAAATGCTTCTCCTAATGTTCATGGCATCCTGGTGCAATTACCTCTTCCTAAACATCTTGATGCTGATTTATTGATTGAAGCCATTCAACCTGAAAAAGATGTTGATGGATTTCATCCTTGGAATGTAGGTTGCTTAGTATTAGGTAAACAAGCTTTATATCCTTGTACACCCTATGGCGTTATGCGCTTACTTGAACATTATGATATTCCTTTGCGTGGGCAAGAGGCTGTAGTGATTGGAACCAGCAACATTGTAGGTAAACCAATGGCTCGTTTTTTACAGCAAGCAGGTGCTACCGTTACGTTATGCAATTCAAAGACACGAGATGTTAAAGCCCACACTAGACGTGCTGATATTGTAGTTGCCGCTGTGGGCAAGCCAAGCTTTATTACTGGCGAAGATATACGTGAGGGTGCAGTTATTATTGATGTAGGTATTAATCGCTTAGAGTCGGGTAAAGTAGTTGGTGATATAGAATTTGAGACAGTCTCTAAAAAAGCAGGATGGGTTACACCTGTACCTGGTGGTGTTGGCCCTATGACTGTTGCGATGCTTGTAGAAAACACTGTATTAGCAGCTGAAAGAATTTCAGGGCTTGCTGGAAATTAATAAGAGAATTAAATAAACCCGCATTTTGTTAACATGCGGGTTTACTTTTAAATAGCACTAATTATTTTTTTGTAGTAGCGGTAGTCGATGTTGTGTGAGCAGCAGGCGCAGGAGTCGAATTTAACGCCTTCATTGCTAAGCCAGGCTTTACTTCAGTGGTTGTAGTGGTAGTGGCTGAAGCGCCTCCAACAGTAAACTCACCTTTAACTTTTTCAAATACTTTTCCTTTACCAATACCGCGAACTTTTTGTAAGTCTTCTACAGATTTGAAGCTGCCATTTTGAGTGCGATATAAAACAATAGCCTGAGCTTTTTTAGGCCCAATACCGTTCACTTTTTCTAAATCGGCTTGTGTCGCAGAATTAAGATCAACGACAGCTAAAGCTACGCCAGCGTATAGAAAAAGAAAAGCGCTGATTAGAAATTTTTTCATGGTTTTGCTCCTAGCAAAATAAAATCAATAAACTAATATCACAAGTCTAATAATGTATTTAATGCCGCTTCTTATCTCTATTCTATACATTCCCAAAGATAAGAAACATATTAAATGTACCCATGTTGACATCTGATAAAAAGTACTTTTATGTGTACTTGTGAGTTATCAACGCGCTATGATAAAACAGGTTGACTAAAGATTTTAATTTCGTTAATTAAATTTTAGATTCATAGTTGAGTTTTGTCGGTGTTATGGTAACTTGCCTTATTCTTTGTATCGTCTATGTTGATATGAGGAGTATCCTGTGCTTGATAGAACTTCACTATGTAACTTCTAAACTTAAGAAATTAAGATAACAAAATTACATTTATTATATGGGTTCGTACACACGTTTTACTCTAGAGGTAATAGAGCACATTAATTCATATGCAATAGTGCTACTTTTTTGAGCAACAAGATCAATAGAAATGTGTGACCCCCATAACTCTACCCAACTACCAATTTCAGCGGCAGGGCAATGAGTAAGATCAATCGCTAACATATCCATAGATATGCGCCCAACAATTGATGTGTAATAGCCTTCTACCCATACAGGGGTACCTGATACAGCATGGCGAGGGTAACCATCTGCATACCCGCATGCCACAATACCTATACGCATAGGGCCAGAAGCTTTGAATGTGCCTCCATAGCCAACACCATCATTTGATTGAATATTTTGAATAGCAATAATGCCAGCTTTGAACGTAAAAGTAGCTTGTAAATTAAGGTCTTGTGCTGTGAATCCATCTAACGGGCTTGAGCCATATAAAGCAATACCCGGTCGAACAGCATCACCTGGTTGCCCGTGTAATTGATGGAGCGTATTCCATCCAAACAACGTTGCTGAGTTAGCAATAGAAATAGAAGATTTCCAATCTAAGGAATTAAATAACTCTAAAGGCGTAATAATTCCATTTTTTTCATTAGCATTCGCAAAATGCGTCATCAAGACAATATTATTAATAAATGAAAGTTCTGCTAATGCTTCTTGTACTGAATGCAGGGCTTTAGGAGCAAACCCTAATCTATTCATTCCTGTGTTAATTTTTAAATAGATCGTAATTGATTTTGAAAATAAATGACTATTTTTTTTTAGCCATATAATTTGATTATATTCGTGAATAACAGCTGTGAGGTTGTACTTTGCTATCCATGCGATATCCTTAATATTGAAGGGGCCTTCTAATAAAAGTATAGGTCTAGTCTCGCCATTTTCTCGTAAGGCGATAGCGCGATCTAATTCTAGGAGGGCTAAACCATCTGCATCTACAAGCGCAGGTAAAATAGAATTTACGTTATGACCATAGGCATCTGCTTTAACAACTGCCCATACGAAAGCATTTTGAGCTTTTTCGCGAATGATAGAAAGATTGTGAGAAAGTGAAGAAAGATGGAAATGAGTATAAGTAGGACGGTTCATAGTAAAAACATATAGAAAAGGTTCTTCATTTTACGACTAAGGAGGACGTAAATCTTATAGTACCTCTCAAAAAGAGAGAATAAATTTTGTAATTTTCTGGCGGTATCAATCATGGCAAATGGTATTTTTAGTATTGGCATAACAGGGCTAAATGCTGCAAAGATTGGGTTGGATATTACTGGAAATAATATTGCCAACGTCAATACACCAGGATATAGCCGGCAGGAAATTTTACAATCACCAACCACGGGTCAAAATTTAGGTTCTGGATATATTGGTCAAGGCACTCAAGTTGATACCGTTGCACGGCAGTATAATTCCTTTTTGCAAAATCAAGTTGTTTTAAATCAAAGTCAGCAAAGCTATTACGAAAGTTATTCAGCTCAAATAACTCAAATAGATGATTTACTCAATGATTCAAGTACAGGAATTTCTCCTGCAATGCAGAAGTTTTTTAGTTCAATGCAAGATTTAGCCAATTCACCTATGTCGGGGTCTACTCGTCAAACGGTAGTAAGTAGCAGTGAATCATTAGTAGAAAGTTTTAAGTCTTTAGATGGGCAGCTTAAAAATATTGAAACGGGTGTAAACACTCAAATTAATCAATCGCTTAATGATATTAATGGACTAAGTTCAAAAATTGCTGACTTAAATCAAAAAATACAAAGTGCAGGTTCATATACTAATCAGCAGCCGAATAGTTTTTTAGATCAGCGTGATGAAGCAATGAAGTCGCTTAATAAACTTATTCAGGCTAGCGGCACTGTTCAAGCAGATGGCTCACTAGATGTATATATAGGAACAGGGCAAAGCTTAGTTGTAGGGAATCGTGCCGAAACCTTGGTAGCAGTAAAAGATAGTGCAGATCCTAGCCAGCTAAATGTGGCAGTAAAAAATAGTACAGGCTCTACAGTTTTGCAAGCGTCATCACTTGCTGGTGGATCACTAGGTGGATTATTGGCGTTCAGAGATGAGTCTTTGAACTCTACTCGTAATCAGCTTGGTAAATTGGCAGTAGGTTTTGCGACCACAGTGAATGCACAGCAAAGTTTAGGTACAGACTTAAAGGGTGCATTAGGTACAAATATGTTCGCAGTAGGAAATACGAATGTATTAGCGAATGCTAACAACACAGGCAGTGGAACGGTAAGTGCAGCGATTACTGATGTTAAACAATTAACAACTAGTGACTACGAGCTAAGTGTTCAGGGTGGTCAATACCAAGTTAAGCGGCTTTCGGATAATGTAACGCAAACATTTGGTACTTTGCCTCAAACAGTAGATGGCGTCGCTATTAATGTAACGGGAACACCCGCTGAAGGAGATCGATTTGTTGTTCAGCCTACCCGTTTGCAAGCATTCGGTTTATCAATGAATATTAGCGATGGCTCAAAAATAGCAGCGGCTTCCCCCATTCTTACTCAACAAGCTTCTACAAATACTGGGAATGCATCTATAAGTGCAGGAAGCGTGGTAAATAACACAAATGGCTTGCCCTTAGCTGCGCCTATCTCACTTACCTATGATGCGACAGCTGGGGCATTTAATGTTACCGGTGACGCTACTCCTACCACGGTAAGCTATGTAACAGGAAGTACCGTTACGTTAAATGGAAATCTCCAATTTAACATTACAGGTACTCCAAAAAATGGTGATCAATTTACGATTAGCGCTAATACTAATGGAGTTAGTGATAATCGTAATGCTTTAGCATTAGGGCAACTGCAAACAACTAAAATTTTTGATAACTCTACAAGTAGCTATCAAGAAAATTACGCTCAACTTGTTAGTGCAGTAGGCAGCCAAACACGTTTAGTAGATGCAAGTGCTCAATCACAAACTAGCCTCTTAAATGCTTCTGAAGCAGCTGCACAAGGGGTTTCTGGAGTGAATTTAGATGAAGAGGCTGCTCGGCTTTTACAATATCAACAAGCCTATCAAGCTTCAGGTAAATTATTGCAAATTGCTTCGCAACTGTTTGACACTATTTTACAGTTAGGACGCTAGTAGTTCTTAGTTTAAGAAATGAAGCACTACTAAGTAAAATTGTTTTTAAAGAATGTGAGTTTTTAAGAAAAGCAACTATTTTCTTGAAAACTTATCAATGGTATGAGGGCTGTGATTATGCGTATTAGTACACCTATGATGTTTGACGAGGGTATTAGAAATATCCAGGATCGCCAGTCGCAAATGAATCGCTTACAGACACAGTTAGCGTCTGGACAGCAACTTTTATCGCCTTCTGATGATCCGGCAGCAAGTGCAAAGATTTTGGGTTTGCAGCAAAGCCAATTAACTAATCAGCAATATTCAAAGAATAGTCAGAATGCTAGTAATACATTAGATTTGATGGATTCTTCTATTCAAAATGTTATAGATACCTTGCAATCGCTTAAAACAAGTGCAATTCAAGGAGGAAATGCCACCTTGAATAGCCAAGATCGTGAAACTATTGCTCAGCAAATAGATCAAGCTTTTCAGCAAGTTATAGGAACTGCTAATACTACTGATGCCAACGGGGAATATATTTTTTCAGGATACAGCGCTAACGTTAAACCTTTTGTAGAAAGTTCTAACGGTCGCGTAAATTATATGGGTGATCAAGGGCAACGTAATAGTCAGGTTTCTGCTCAAACACAAATACCTGTCAGCCAAAGCGGGTTTTCGGTATTTGAAAAAATTCCTGCGGGAAATGGTGTTTTTGTAACTTCGACTGGCACCACGAATACAGGAGGTGGTGCTGTAGATGCTGGAAGTATAACGAATCCTAGTCAGTTAACAGGGCATAGTTATAGCGTAAGCTTCAACGTTACTACAACAAATGGTCAGGCATCGACAAAGTATACCGTAACAGATAATACATCTAATCAAGCGGTATTAGCTGATCAGTCTTATGTACCAGGAGCAGCGATTCAATTTGATGGATTACAATTTGCTATTCAAGGAAGCCCTGCACAGGGAGATACTTTCGATGTTAAACCTGCGACAAATCAAAGTATTTTTACAACCTTAGATCAAATGCGTCAAGCTTTAAGAGCTCCACAAACGACCACAAGTGATAAAGCTAATTTTCAAACTAATTTTGGTCAAGCTTTAGCAGGTTTAGAGCAATCATTAGACCATATTGTGAACACGCAAGCATCGATAGGTAATTACGCCCAGCAAGCTGAAACCAACAAGAATCAAGCTGATGATCTTGATGTACAGTATAAAAAGCAATTAGCGCAGCTTCAAGATTTGGATTACACCAAAGCAATTAGCGATTTCACTCAGCAGCAAACGTACCTCGAAGCTGCGCAGAAAACGTTTGTTCAGATTCAAGGACTATCGCTATTTAATTATATTAGTTAGAGCTTGATTAAAGCTTAGCGTCATTGATAACACTTATTAAAAATCTAAATCTTTATTTAGATAACAAATTATAAAAATTATATTTAATTAAAATGAGTAAATATAGGTTTGCCAAGAAAAAATGATCTGGACAAACCTTAGTGCCTTAAAAACAAATGCTTAATAGCTAATGGTTAGTGATTAGTAATCATTGAAAGCTTTTTATCGATGAAGTAAAAATATTAAGGCTCTCTTTGCTTAAATGTATTGCAGCTTTCAATCGTTCCTTTCTCCATGCCTTGTTTAAACCAATATACGCGTTGTTGTGAACTGCCATGCGTAAAACTCTCGGGAACTACATAGCCTTGACTTTGTTTTTGTAAAGAATCGTCTCCAATTGCTGTGGCTGCGGTTAGTGCTTCTTCTACATCGCCCTGTTCTAAAACATGCCGAGATTTATCGGCGTGATTTGCCCAAACACCTGCTAAACAGTCCGCTTGTAGTTCAAGACGAACGGATAATGCATTGGCTTCAATTTTTGAGGCTCTTTCTTGTGTTTGATGAACTTTACTTGAAACTCCTAGTAGATTTTGTACGTGGTGTCCCACCTCGTGGGCAATAACATAAGCCTGTGCAAAGTCGCCGGGAGCTTTAAAACGACGCTGAAGTTGATTATAAAAATCAAGATCAATATAAACTTTTTGATCTAAAGGACAATAGAAAGGCCCCATAGCTGACTGACCTGTGCCGCATGCTGTTCTGGTTGCACGGCTAAAAAGTACAAGTTTGGGTTCGCTATACTGTTTCCCTTTTTCATTAAAGAGCGTTTTCCATGTATCTTCTGTATCTGCTAATACAATAGAAACAAAACGCGAGAGTTTTTGCTCTTCAGGAGTACGTTGTTTAGAAGGTTGAGATGTATTAACTTCTGCAGAAGGTGTTGAAGATTTTATAACACTATAGCCTTGTAAGAGGATAGAAGGATCAATACCAAAATAAAGGCCTGCCAGAGTGATAACGATGCCTCCTATACCTAAGGAGCCTCCGCTAATAGGGAATCTTCCGCCGCTAAAGCCTTCATCTCGACGATCTTCAATATTAGAGCTTTCTCTACCTTCATCTAATCGCATATGATTTCCTCCTTGAGACTTTTTTGATTATTGGTTATTAAATGATGTGACCCATGCTATATGGTTTTAGTAGCTCGATAGCATATAGCACTGCAAAACTTACTTATGCGATACAACGTCATAGCATTCTAGTCATTTTAGTAAAGCTCTAGTGCGTAAGTAATTAATAAAACCGTTTGTAAGTATAGCAATTGAAGAGTTTATACCTACTGTTATGATTCACTGCTCATCAGAATATTTTTTTCTAATTCACAGCTAGCTAGAAGCACTACTTCTAAGGTGATGATATCTGTTCGAAGAATGCGATACAAGAAAATCTCTATTTTTATCCTTCATTATTGAAGTGAATGATTAGATTCTGATAATTTTTATAAGATAAAATAGATGATAAACTGAATCAATTAATTATATATCAACTTGTTTTTTATTATTTTCTTTGAGTGTATTTTGAAAGATTTGTTTTAGATATTTAGTATGCTTAATAATAAAGCTTAGAATGCTTTATTAATCGAGGTTAATAATACATTTAACACATCTTGAGATTCGTTTTTATAGGCGATATTGTTTACTAAAAGTAATTTTTAGCCTCATAAACATAATATTCGATAAATACGATCTCAATTTTATTTCTAAGATAATAATTTTTATTCTTGAAGTGGGTTGCGGCGTGCTTTTTCAACCAATCCTGAAGTACCTTCTCGTAGTTCAAGCTCGTTTTCAACATCTGATAAAGTAAGGCCATAATAATTTAATGTGACAAGAATATGAAACCATAAATCTGCAGCTTCTTTAATTAAATGTTGGTTATCTTTATCTTTAGCGGCCATAATTAATTCAGCAGCTTCTTCGGCTACTTTTTTAAGGCAAGCATCTTCTCCTTTATGAAAAAGGCGTGAAACATAGGAGCTATCAGGGTTAACATTGCGACGTGCAGCAATAGTGGTTTGTAAGCGTGCAAGAACATCAGACATAGAACTTATCCTGGATAAAAAGTTTTAGGGTCTTTTAAAATAGGATAAACAGCTTCCCAGCGGTTTTCCGAGGCCGTATGCTCAAGCTTATGGAAGAAACAATGGTGGCGACCAGTATGGCAGGCGATACCTCCTAGTTGTTCAACATGAATTAATATAGCGTCTCCATCACAGTCTAAAAAAATATCATGTACTTTTTGTGTATGCCCTGAAAGTTCGCCTTTATGCCATAATTTTTGACGTGAGCGAGAAAAGTATACAGCTTCGCCTGTTTGAACAGTTTTGTGTAATGCTTCTTTGTTCATCCATGCTAACATTAAGACGGTACCAGTATCTTTTTCTTGTGCAATAACGCTAATTAAGCCTTGTTCATTCCATCGAATTGCCTCTAACCAAGGTAATGAAAGATTGACGTCTTTACTACTCATAAACGAACCTCAATACCTGTTTTGTGCAAAGCATTTTTAACTTCTTTAATAGTACATTCACCAAAATGAAAAATGCTAGCAGCTAGCACAGCATCTGCTTTACCTAGCGTAATACCTTCAATCATGTGTTGTATGTTACCAACCCCTCCACTCGCAATAACGGGAATTGATACTGCTTGTGAAATACGACGAGTAAGTTCAAGATCGAAGCCTTTTTTACTGCCATCACGATCCATGCTGGTTAGTAAGATCTCGCCAGCCCCTCTTTTTGTAACTTCCATTGCCCATGCTATAGCATCAATACCTGTAGCTTTACGCCCTCCATGTGTAAAGACTTCCCATTTTTCTGGGCCTATCTGTTTTGCATCTAGTGCAGCTACAATACACTGAGAGCCATAATAATCACTACATTCATTAATTAAGTCGGGGCGTGAGAGTGCAGCAGAGTTAATACTGATTTTATCAGCACCAGCATTTAATAAGTCTCTTACATCTTCAACTTTACGAATACCCCCCCCAACTGTTAAAGGAATAAATATGGTAGAGGCTACTTTTTCAATAAGCGTATAAAGCAAACTACGAGCTTCGATACTGGCTGTAATATCCAGAAATGTGATTTCGTCAGCTCCTTGCTCATCATAAATGCGTGCTTGCTCAACTGGGTCACCTGCATCGCGCAGTGACTCAAACTGAATACCTTTTACAGTACGACCATTAGAAATGTCGAGGCAAGGAATGACTCGTTTAGTAAGCATAATATGAGTTCCACGTGAAACGTTAAGCAACTACTTTAAAGGATGATACATTATTTAACGTCTTGAAAATATCATTTTAGGTAAGATAAGTTAAATGAAAATAACTGTAAAGTTTAAATATAAAAGCCCCCAATTTGATAAGTTAAGCACCTATCATTTTAAGGGGGCATTTATCAAAAACAGACGTTAAATAGCTTTAGCTGGTTTTCGCTGAAGCTAAAGAATGCGCGGTTTTAAAATCTAAAGAGCCTTGATATAAAGCACGCCCTACAATTACAGCGCCAATCCCTCTATCTTCAACCTCAAGTAAGGCTTGAATATCTTCAATTTTCCCCACACCTCCACTGGCGATAACGGGAATAGTTAATGCATCTGCTAGGGCAACTGTAGCATCTATATTAATGCCAGTAAGCATTCCATCACGACCGATATCAGTATAGGCAACCGCTTCAACGCCATAATCTTCAAAACGTTTTGCTAAATCAATAACATCATGCCCGGTCATTTTAGACCACCCTTCGACAGCAACTTTGCCATCTCGAGCATCAAGCCCAACAATAATATGTCCTGGAAAAGCGACACAGGCCTCTTTCAAAAACCCCGGGCTTTTAACGGCTGCTGTACCAATAATAACGGTATGAATACCTGCATCAAGATAACGTTCAATGGTAATAAGATCTCGAATGCCGCCGCCAAGTTGAACAGTCATTTTATCGCCTACTTCAGCAAGAATGGCTTCAATAGCGTATTTGTTAACGGGTTTTCCAGCAAAAGCACCATTAAGATCAACGAGGTGAAGGCGCTCTGCTCCGAGATTATGCCAATGACGTGCCATGGCTGCCGGATCTTCAGAAAAAACGGTAGCTTGATCCATATCACCTTGTTGGAGGCGTACACAATGGCCGTCTTTTAAGTCAATGGCTGGAATAATCAACATGTTACGATTTCCTGTTTATACTATTAAGTTATTAGCAAAAAAAATCAGTTAGTTTTCATGAGGTACCTTTCTATGTTAAGGAGAGTATTCCTTAACATAGAAAGGTACATTTTCCATTTGTAATCATTGAAGACATTTCATCATTCATTGTTGCAAATGGTATCAAGAATATTTTTGCTGGCAAAGTTTGAAATGGTTTTTTACTAGCATGTGAAGAGTTTTATTTAAGGTCTCCATTCGATAAAGTTTTTAAGAAACTGAATCCCAGGCAATTGGCTTTTTTCTGGATGAAATTGCACAGCTGCTATATTTTTACGGACAACTACGCTCACAAATGGAGAGGGATAATGCGTTGTAGCTGCAATATCTTCATTATTTTCAGGAATTCCGTGATAACTATGAACAAAATAAAAATAAGAATCCTGATTAATATTTTTCCAAAGAGGATGATTGGTATTTCGTATGTGAACGTTATTCCATCCCATATGAGGAATTTTTAGAGGATTTCTACGTTCTTGAAGATGCCGTAAATGGGCTACTCTGCCTGGCAGAAGACCAAGTCCTAATACATCGCCTTCTTCACTTCGCTCAAATAACATTTGTAAACCTAAACAAATGCCTAAAAAAGGTTTAGTTTGGCATGCTAATCTTAAAGCAGCGTCTAATCCTTTTTCTCGAATACATTTCATTCCATCTGGCATTGCACCTTGCCCAGGAAAAATGACTCTATCGGCGTGAAGAACTTTTTTAGGGTCGTTTGTTATTTCAATACAAGCATGAGGAGCTGCTGTTTGCAAGGCTCTTCGAACAGAGTGCAAGTTACCCATACCATAATCTATGAGAGCAATAATAGGAGAGCTCTTATCCGAAGAGGCTACAAGTGCTGAATGCTGGGTGTCATTAAATGACGCTATAGTGTCCAAAGAATTCGCTTTTAGATCAGGCATGTTTTTAGAAGTATTTATGTGAGTATATATTTAATATAGGGTCATTAAGACTATAAATCTAGGGTAGATCATTAATTGCTACGAAGATGATTTAAGTAATAGGTTTACTATACTATTCTTGCCTTAGCTATTTACATTTATAAAATAGGCATAAAATTTCTAGAGCGTATTACAAAACCCCTTTGGTAGATGGGGTTGTGTTTGCTAGGCGGGGATCATAAGCTACTGCCATTCTAAGAGCGCGTGCACACGCTTTAAAAATACTTTCTGCTTGATGATGAGCATTTTCTCCCCGCAAATTATCAATATGAATCGTCATATTAGCGTGATTAACAAATCCTTGGAAAAACTCACGGAGTAAATCAAGATCAAAGCTGCCTACTCTAGCACGTGTGTAGGTAACGTTATAAAATAATCCTGGACGCCCAGAAATATCGACTACAACACGCGAAAGAGATTCATCTAAAGGCGCATACGAATGACCATAACGTACAATTCCCTTTTTATCGCCCAATGCTTTATTGAAAGCTTGTCCTAAAGTAATTCCTACATCTTCTACTGTGTGATGAGCATCAATATGTAAATCACCCTTAGCGTTAATATCAAGATCAAAACAACCGTGTCTTTTAATTTGATCTAACATGTGGTCAAAAAAAGGAACCTCGGTCTGTAATGTACCTTTAGATTGCCCATCTAAATTTAGAATGACATGGATTTGAGTTTCAAGCGTATTACGCTCAACCTCGGCTTGGCGAATAGGAATGGTCATTTTTAACACACTAATTTATTTAAAGTTGCTAGGAACTGCTTATTTTCGATAGATGAACCAATACTAACCCGAATGACGTGTTCAAGCAATGGATGTGTTCCATGCAGGAGCTTAACGAGAATGCCCTGGTTTTTAAGCTCACTATGCACGGAAGGGGCATTTGCTACTCTCATCAATAAGAAATTGCATTCACTTGGCCATACCGCTTGTATTCCTTTGGTATTTCTAAGAGCCTGATAAAGTATCGCTCTTTCTTTACGAATGTGTTGAGTTTGCTCAATAAACAGCGCATTGTATTCAACAAGTACTTCGAAAGCAGCTTGTGTAAAACAATTAATATTATAGGGTAACCGTAAGCCTTCAAGTGGACGAATCCAATCGGGGTGACCAAATGCACACCCTAAACGTAATCCTGCCATGCCAAGCTTAGAAACTGTGCGAACAATAATAAGGTTAGGATATTTCATTAGCTGTGGTAAGAAGCTAAAGTCTGTAAAAGCATAGTAAGCTTCATCAATGACAACCAGCCCTGGTGCTTGCTCGATTACATGAATGATTTCATCTAAAGAATAGCAATTACTTGTTGGATTATTAGGATGTGCTAAAAAAATTAAACTAGGTTGGCGTTCCTTGATGGTTTTAATGAAAATTTCATAAGGGAATGTAAAGTCTTGATTAAGAGGAATGCCAATATAATTAAGGCCAAGGTATTGGCTAATTAACCGGTACATCACAAAAGAGGGTTCTACTCCCATGATGACAGCATCAGGACGATTTGCCGCCATCAGTAAAAGCTGAAGAATTTCGTCTGAACCATTTCCAATAACTATATCTGCTCCAAGCGGCGGAGACATTAAAGTACGAAAGCTTTCTTTTACACTACTTAAACTTGCATCGGGATAACGATTTATAGAAAGTTGTGAAAGTTTGTGTGCGAGAAGCTCTTGTATTTCTATGGGTAGCCCGAAAGGATTTTCCATAGCATCAAGCTTGATCATGCCGTGTGCAGGCGGCACAAAATAAGGGCGTAATTCTAATATTTCTGGGCGAAATGCAAAATTAATATAGGGGTTCATAAAAAACCAATACCGTATCCTAAGATAAATTGTTTAGGTAACCCTCATAATAAAATATGGTTCATAAGGGAAGAAGATCAAGTATATCTAAACCTTGCTAGTACCCATTTGATACCTTGCTCCAATCATTTTTAAGATATTAATCGAGTCTTTTCTTGTAAGAATAGTAGGCTCATCTACGTTAATGCATTGTGCTTCTATGGCCTCCTACTTGCTCTACCTCTAAGACATCGATTTATATCTTTAAAAATAATTAAAACAAGGTACTGGTATTTTTTATTTCAATTATTTTGTTTTAACGGGTAACACGTAATTGCTCAAGAATAGCAGGATTCTCAAGTGTTGAGGTATCTTGCGAAACAGTTTCACCTCGCGCTAAGGCACGTAAAAGTCTGCGCATGATTTTGCCAGAGCGAGTTTTAGGAAGATTATCGCCAAAACGAATATCTTTAGGTTTAGCGATAGCACCAATTTGGTGTCCTACCCAATTTCTTAATGTATTGGCTATTTCTATGGCTTCTTCGCCAGAAGGTAATGCTTGCTTCAACACTACAAACGCAACGATAGCTTCACCTGTAATATCATCTGGGCGGCTAACTACCGCTGCTTCCGCTACCGCGCTATTGGATGCTAATGCTGATTCAATTTCCATTGTTCCTAAACGATGACCTGATACATTCAAAACATCATCAATACGTCCCATAATCCAAAAATACCCATCGCTATCTCTTTGAGCGCCATCTCCTGCAAGATAATAACCTTTTAGTTCTAAGGGAAAATATCCTTTTGCATAGCGTTCAGGGTTACCCCAGATAGTTCGAATCATAGAAGGCCATGGTTTGCGAATAACAAGCAGTCCGCCAGTGCCTGCTTCTACAGGCTCGCCTATCTCATCAACAATTGCTGCATCAATCCCAGGAAAAGGCCATGCACAAGAGCCGGGCTTTAAACCATGTGCTCCAGCAAGCGGGCTAATCATATGACCACCAGTTTCAGTTTGCCACCACGTGTCGAGAATAGGACAACGTTGTTTGCCTACTTCATTGTAATACCACATCCAAGCCTCTGGATTGATCGGTTCTCCGACTGAGCCTAAGAGGCGAAGGCTAGAGAGATCAAATTCTTTAGGATGCGATTTTGGATCAATTTCTGATGCTTTAATAAGCGAGCGGATAGCTGTCGGTGCTGTATAAAAAATACTGACACGATGATTTTGAATCATTGACCAGAAACGACCTGCATTTGGATAGCTTGGAATTCCTTCAAAAATGAGTTGAGTTGCACCAGCGGCAAGAGGGCCATAAGCAATATAGGTATGCCCTGTAATCCATCCCACATCGGCAGTACACCAATACATATCTTTTTCAGGTTTAATATCAAATACCCATTTCATTGTTAAAAGTGCATGTAATAAATATCCTGCACAGGAGTGTTGAACCCCTTTTGGCGTACCTGTAGAACCTGAAGTGTAAAGAATAAAAAGTGGATGTTCTGAGTGAACCCATACAGGGGCGCATGTTGTGGGTTGATTTTCTATTAAATCATGTAACCAGCGATCGCGCGGTGTCCAAGTGATTTTTTGCCCAGTACGCCGGTAAACAATAACGCTAGAAATACTATCTGTATTGCCGAGTGTTAAGGCTTCATCAACAGCAGCTTTAAGTGGAAGAGATTTACCGCCGCGGTACTGACCGTCAGCCGTAATAATAACTTTAGCTTGAGAATCTACAATGCGTTCATATACGCTTTTGGCAGAAAAACCTCCAAAAACAACCGAGTGGACAAGCCCTAGGCGCGCACAAGCCTGCATACAGGCAATTGCTTCTATAGACATAGGTAAATAGATTAAAACTCTACTACCTACCTTGAGGCCTAATGAGCGCAGACCATTCGCAATTTTGCAAACAAGTATAAGTAGTTCTTGATAAGTAATTCGAGTGATTTCGCCATCATCCGCTTCAAATATTAAAGCGTTTCTATTTCCTTGCCCTGCTGCTACATGACGATCTAAGCAATTATAAGAAACATTAAGCTGCCCATCTTCAAACCAGCGATAAAAAGGAGGATTATGATCGTTAAGTGTTTGAGTAAAGGGGGTATGCCAGCTCAGATGCTCTTGAGCGAGCCTAGCCCAATAACCTGTATAGTCTTGTGCTGCTTCCTCACAAAGCTTTTTATAATCCTCAAGCTTCAAAAGGCTATTTGCACGAGTTTCTTGTGAAGGTTCAAAATAACGATCTTCTTGTAGCATAGAATGGATAGTCGACATATTTTTATTCTCTATGTTAAATGCTAAGAGTTCTACAGCAAGTAGTGCTTTGATTTGCTATTAATAGCTATACTCAGGCATTACTCATAAAAATTTTGATATAAGAACTTGGTTTTTTTATTCACACCTTAAGCAATTAGAGCTTTTTTGTAAAAGATAACCGTAACTGCTCAATAATCGCTGGATTTTCAAGCGTTGAAACATCTTGGGTTAACGCTTCTCCTTTAGCAATAGAACGCAATAAGCGGCGCATAATTTTGCCTGAACGAGTTTTAGGGAGATTATCACCAAAACGAATATCTTTCGGTTTAGCAATTGCCCCTATCTCATGGCTTACCCACTCTCGAAGTTGCTGAATAAGGGTAAGAGCTTCGGCTTCTTGAGGACGGTCTCTTTTTAATACCACAAAAGCAGTGATAGATTCCCCAGTAATTTCATCAGGGCATCCAACTACGGCTGCTTCTGCGACAAGGGGATGTGCTACCAATGCAGACTCAATTTCCATGGTGCCTAATCGGTGGCCTGATACATTCAAAACGTCATCAACTCGCCCCATAATCCAAAAGTAACCATCAGCATCTCGATGAGCGCTGTCACCAGCCAGATACAATCCATTAAGCTCAAAGGGAAAATAGGTTTTAACCATACGCTCAGGATCACCCCATATAGTGCGAATCATAGATGGCCATGGTTTTTTGATAACAAGCAGACCACCAGTTCCTACTTCTGTTGGTTCGCCAGTTTCATCTACTACAGCAATATCCATGCCTGGAAAAGGCCGGGTACAAGAGCCTGGCTTAATAGAAGTAACCCCTGGTAAGGGAGTAATCATATGCCCCCCTGTTTCGGTTTGCCACCATGTGTCTAGAATCGGGCATTTGCTCTTCCCTACTTCAGTGTAATACCACATCCATGCTTCTGGGTTAATGGGTTCGCCAACTGAACCAATTAACCGAAGAGACGATAAATCAAAATTTTTAGGATGCGTAGCAAGATCAGTTTGATTGGCTTTAATCAATGAGCGAATAGCAGTAGGAGCTGTATAAAAAATTGTTGCTTTATGTCGCTCAATAATCGACCAAAAGCGCCCAGCATTAGGATATACGGCCACACCCTCAAAAATAATAACAGTAGTTCCCATCGATAAAGGGCCATATGCAACATAGGTGTGTCCTGTAATCCACCCTACATCGGCAGTACACCAAAAAATATCTTTTTCAGGTTTGATATCAAAAACCCATTTCATGGTAAGTGTGGCATGCAATAAATAGCCTGCGGTTGAGTGCTGCACGCCTTTTGGTTTGCCTGTAGAGCCTGAAGTGTAAAGAATAAATAAAGGGTGTTCTGCATATACCCAGGTTGGTGTACACGTAATAGGTTGATGATCTGCCAGTTCGTTAAGCCAGATATCTCTAGGAGTCCAAGCAATAGCTTGTTGGGTGCGACGATACACAATCACATGATCTACGCAATCGGTATTTCCTAAGGTTAATGCGTCATCAACAGCAGCTTTAAGAGGAAGCGTTTTGCCGCCTCGGAATTGACCATCTGCCGTGATAATAACTTTTGCTTGTGAGTCGACAATACGTTCATAAACGCTTTTTGCTGAAAAGCCTCCAAACACGACGGAATGTATGTAGCCTAATCGAGTACAAGCTTGCATGCATGCAATAGCTTCTATAGACATAGGCAAGTAAATCAGTACACGATCACCAGAGCGTAAACCTAAAGAACATAAACCATTAGCGATTTGGCAAGTGCGGTCAAGAAGTTCTTGATAAGTGATGGTGCTTACTTCACCATCATCGCCTTCAAAAATGAGAGCAATACGATTACCATTTCCTGCTTCTACATGACGATCAAGACAATTATAGGAAACATTTAATTGGCCATCTTCAAACCAGCGGTAAAAGGGAGGGTTAGTATCATTCAAAATCGTTGAAAAAGGAGTGTGCCAACTTAAGTTTTCTTGTGCTAATCTAGCCCAGTATGCTTCATAATTGGTGTTAGCTTCTTCACAAAGCTTTTGATAATCTGCCATACCTTTAAGGGTGGCATTGTCTATGGTCACTTGTGAGGGTTCAAAACAACGGTTTTCATGAAGTACTGATTGAAAATTCGACATACGTATCTTTCAAAAAAGCAGAGACACTAGCAAAGTATAGGTGAAACAAGGCCCTATAAAACTGCTTCCCGACTGAGGCCAATACGCACAGCACCCCAATGTTTGCCGTGCACAAAGACCGGCACAGATAAATCATTGACGACCTCTCCCGTATCGCGCACATAAGTTTGCAGTAGTGAGGGAACTTGAAGTTGTGACGCACCTTTTAATCCAACGGGATCATCAAAAATACGTTTATGACGGCATAAGCGCGTATCGTGATCAAGCTCGCCATTGGGCTCTTGAGATACTTTAGAGTTGTGCGCAGGTGCATATCCTTTATTGTCGACAGCAAGGGCAAAAATAGCACCAGGTGCTGTCTCTGCAAACGTATCATTAATTTTTGTTAATGAGGCTTCAAGTTTTTGATCATAACGAGTGTGGAAACGTTTAGGATTAGAACCAGAGATAAGGCGGTAATGCTGGTCGAAAACATCTAAGCCTTGTTCAATTAAATCTGTTAGCGCTTCAGTAACGGCATCACGATACTCATATGCAATATCAATAAGATGATCAATTTTTGTATGGCCTGGGCGAAAGGCCCCTAAAGAAAGCTGGAGTACTTCTGCATTACTACATAATCCTTGAGCGTAAGATGAAGAAGCTTGAACTTGCTCCCAGATTTGTGTACTTAAATCACGTATAGATTCTGTCTGTTCAAGAATATGATCATTTCCTGTTTGAACACCGCTGAGTTCTCGGGAGATAAGGTGAACTTGACTAGTGGAACTTTCAAGTCGGTCAACAAGACTATGATAGCTTTCAGCGACATTACCTAATATAGAGCATGCATGACCAATGTCGCTCGTAATGCCATCTGTTTCACCTTTTGTAAAGTTAACGAGCTTAATCATTTCATCAATATTTGTTGATATCACCATCGTAGCTTGTTTAGTTTTTTCTGCTAATTGCCTTACTTCTTCAGAGACAACCGCAAAGCCGCGCCCTTGTTCTCCTGCTCGTGCAGCTTCAATGGCAGCATTGAGCGCTAGAAGATTGGTTTTGTCAGAGATTTCTCGAATCATTTTGATAATTTTAGTAATCTGTTGAGAGCTTTTAAATAGATTATCTACAATCATGCAAAAATGTTGAATACGGTCATCAATCCGGCGGATTCTGTCATCGATTTCTTTAATATTATTATTATTTTCTTTTGCTGAATTTAAGTTGCTTTGGGTAGTATCAGCAATTTGATTGGCATGTTGTGTAATACGTTCTAACGCTTCTTGAACTTTAGCGCTATCTTGGGAAATAACATGGGTGAGTTCAGATTGTTTATAAGCACGTTGACGCGTTGTTTGTACCAACATATTCATTTTTGCAGAGCCGATCGCTAAATCAATAGCACTTAGCCGCATTTGAATAATAAGATCGCGCATTTTTGAAAAAAAATCGCCTAAAGATTGTCCTAAGCGAGAGTGGAAAATAGAAAAATCAAAGAGGGAGGCTTTTTGCTCACCCATTAAATTAATTTTATGAATGATGTCGGTTTCTTCATTTTTCTTCGCATCGGTATTGCGATGAATGCACATTCCAATTAATAGCAGTTGCCAAATAACAGGAATAATAATAATTGAAGTGTGATAACGCCACCCGAGATAGATGCAGATAAGTGCATTAAGGCTATGCAAAATGATCATCATAAACGTTTGCATAGTCAGCATTTGATCTACCTATCTGCGGATAGCGTTAATGAAAGTTACTAAACGTTAGAACTTGAGGATGATTCTCTTTGTTCTTTATCAAGATCTTTATCGAAAGTTTCCGGTAAAAACATGACACCAATTACAGCAGTAGCTAAAGCAACAATGATGGGGTACCACAAACCATAGTAAATATCGCCTGTTGCTGCAACCATTGAAAAAGCAATGGTAGGTAATAGGCCACCGAACCATCCATTACCAATATGGTAAGGTAATGACATTGAGGTATAGCGAATGGCGGCAGGAAATAACTCAACTAACCATGCAGCTATTGGCCCATATACCATGGTTACGTATATAACAAGTACCCATAAAATGGCGACAACAACGGGTATATTAATACGTGCGGGGTCAGCTTTATCAGGGTATCCGCCTGTTTTAAGAGCAGCACCAAGACGCTTTCCAAAATCTTCAGTTTGCTTTTTAAATTCAGGTCCAGGAAGTGCAGATCCTTCTATACTTTCTACTACTGTCGTTCCAATTCGAACTGAGGCAATAGCACCAACAGGGGCAATTTCATTAGCATAAGGAATTCCTTTTTTAGCTAACGCACTTTTTGCGATATCGCATGAGGTTGTGAATTTCTTTTTGCCAATGGGATCAAACTGCAAATTACATTTTGTTACATCAGCAACAACAACGACAGGATTATTTTGTTGTGCTTCTGCAATAGCTGGATTTGCATATTGTGTGAGCATTTTAAATAGCGGAAAGTACGTGATTGCTGCTAGTACACAACCAATCATGATAATAGGTTTGCGACCGACAGTATCAGATAATTTTCCAAATACAATAAAGAATGGAGTGCCGAGAGCTAAAGATCCTGCTATTAACAGATTAGCTGTTGTAGCATCAACTTTTAGTGTTTGTGTAAGAAAAAAGAGAGCATAAAACTGACCGGTATACCATACTACTGCTTGACCAGCGGTAGCACCAATTAAAGCTAAAACAACAATTTTAAGGTTTTTGCCATTTGCAAACGCATCTTTCAATGGGCTAGTTGAGCCTTTTCCTTCTGCTTTCATTTTTGCAAATACAGGAGATTCTTCAAGTTGCAAGCGAATATAGAGGCTTACAGCAAGCATAGGAATAGACAGTAGGAAAGGAATGCGCCATCCCCAGGTATCAAACTCTTTTCCAAGGTATAAACGACAACCTAATATAACAAGCAATGATAAAAATAAGCCGGCTGTTGCAGTGGTTTGAATCCAGCTAGTGAAATAGCCGCGTCGCCCATTAGGAGCATGTTCAGCAACGTATGTTGCAGCACCGCCATATTCTCCACCTAAAGCTAAGCCTTGAAGCAGTCTTAGAGCCACAAGAATAATTGGAGCAGCAATTCCAATACTGGCATAATTGGGTAACATCCCTACGCCGCAGGTTGAGACTGCCATAATCATAATGGTAGCTAAAAAGGTATATTTTCGACCAATTAAGTCACCTAAACGGCCAAAAAATAATGCTCCAAATGGTCGCACAATAAATCCAGCAGCGAATGCCATCAGTGCAAAAATAAAACCAGTGGTTTCATTTACACCTGAAAAAAACTGCTTACTAATAATGGCAGCAAGTGAACCATAGAGGTAAAAGTCATACCATTCAAAAATCGTTCCTAAGCTTGAGGCTAGGATAACTTTACGCTCTTCTCGGCTCACGCCGTAGCTTTGTGGTGCATTTGGCATGGTAACTGTCTCCAAAATTAAGGAATCCCTAATAAAATAACATGAGGGAAGGTCTTAGTTTGATCGGAAATTTTAGAGACTTTCTGAAGTTTTTTTAACGTTTAAAAATAAAATAATAATTAATTACTCATATAAAAACTTACATGTTTTATTTTATTTAATAAATAGAGTGATTTGTTTCTCTAAAAAAAGGCTAGAATTTTTTTATTTTTCATTTTTTAAAGAATGAAAAATTTATAAATTTAATGATTATAGATTTTTTATCTGTTAAGTTTGGCATGTTATTTTTTTGAAGGTGATGATGGGTTATCAGGTGAATTTTCTTTAGTGTTATTTTCTTCACTGAATGTTGACCACCATGCACTCCAAGGATTCCATGAGTCACTTGTCGTTGTATTCGTTTTATTGTTGATTGGATTTAACCAAGATTGTAGATGTTGCTGCCACCATTGTTGCCATGCTTGAGGAGTTAGTTGTTCTGGGGAGATATGTTGCGTCCATTGTTGGTAGTTAGCTTGGAACGCTTCAAGACTTTTTTCTAAATAAGGAGCGATAAGTGTTGCTCCAAGAGGATGACTATAGGCACAAATAAAGCTTCTTATCAAAGCATCGCTTAAAAGAGGAGTGGCTTGAGATTCTTGATCAAGTAAAATTTGTAAGAGTACTGAGCGTGAGACATCTTCTGAAGTTTTGCTATCTAAAACTTTAAAAGGAATAGCACATAAAACGAGACGTTTTAAATCTTCTAAACTTACATAACGACTTTCTACGGTATCGTATAAGCGTCGATTGGGATAGCGTCTAATAATTCGTGGCAAGATAAAACTCCATATTTTTTTGGGGAAACTCAAAAAACGCCGTAATTGATAGTACTGTGAGTCGGCCATTTAGTAAGTGATAAAAAGGTCTTCATACGGTCATATTTTTTTAAAAATCGCGTAGCTATGAAGTTGTATGGTTAAGGTGTGACTAAATTTTTTCCATTTTAAATCATCGTTAATTAATATTAGCGTTTAGGTTAGGTAGTACGTATTGATTGTTATATAGGTCCATGAAGGCCCGTGACTCATGAAAAGGCTAATTAAAAAAATGAAGAGCGCAAATTTATTATGCCGTAGATCGGTTCTAAGTGTTTTTAGAATAGGAATTGTTTTTTTTCTCATGATGCGAATTAGCCATGCCGAAGCCAATATTTTAGATTCTTTTAATGATTGGTGGGGAGAGAACACACCTTTAGGCAGCCTCCATCTTCAAAAAATAAGTATAGCGTATGATTATAAGGGCTTTGTAGGTTACCGCTCAATTAGTACCGATACAGGTGATGCGAAGGTAACTACCATTCAATATGGGCAGGTTCATTTAAAAACGCCCCTTGATAAATTTTTCGTAGTAGTTGCTGGGCGCGATATGCTTTTAAGAATTGTTGTTAAAGCAAATCGTCCTGGTTTACGTGCTCCTGCATTACGTATTGTGTTAGACCATGAAGAGCAAGGGCGAGTATTTGATGCTGAAATTCCAGCCAGCGGAGCATTACCGGTCGATCAGCATGGTACTAACAAAGCAGCAAAATCGTTGCAGCCGGCCTTAATGCAGGAAGAATATACCCAGACCGAATTTGAGCGTGCTTATATTATTGTTATTCCAGGGAAAAAAGTATTTCAAGGGCGATATCGCATTTGGCTTGGAGGAGGAGTTCCTACACGAGCGCATATTCATGCTCATCAAGAATATCTTAATGTACAGCCAGTTTTTAGGCTACCTGTTACTGTAATGCCATTTCAATGGAGAGATGGAAAGATGCCTAATATGGCTCAACACACACCTGAGCTTTATCGCCAAGTATTTGAGCGTTATTTTCCTTTTATTCAACCCTCTATCAGGATTCGTCCATTTTCTGTTATTTCTTCCATGACAAGCAGCGAGTTTAATGAAAATCAATTTCATATGGAAGGTACAGCGATGATGATTGCTGATAAAGCGCGTAAAGGGCTTTATGTAGGGGTATATAGAAAAGATACGCTTGATTTAGAAGGTGGAGGAGAACGAGTAGGTACTTCTTCAGGCTCTTTACTGGTAGTAAAAGATCAATTGGGTAATGCACAGCTAGATGTAGTAGCCCATGAAATTGGTCATTCTTTAGGTTTAAATCATGCCCCTTGTGGCAATCCGGCCCCCCCTATTGATGCACGTTTTCCTTATGCTGGAGGAGGAACAGGAGAAAGTTGGGGAATAGATTGGCATAAAACCCCAGGCAAAATTACACTTATTGATCCACGTGAAACAAAAGACCTGATGTCTTATTGTTATGATAGTAGATATATATCTGATTATAATTATTTCAACGCACAAAGAAATTGGATTAAATATCGAGCCAAAAATCATTTAGCATTTTTGGGAGATATCTATGCATTGCAGCTTTTTGCTTATTTACCTGCAAATCAACTTGAGGTTCATGGAATTGGAGATCTAGTAGAAGGGTTTGATAATGCAATGCGTAAAAGTAATTATGTATTTGAGATATCAGATTATTTAATGAGACGAAAAGAGCGTATCCCCGCATATATAAAAAAATTACCTACAGGGGAAGATGCATTAGTAGCACGGTTACCCGCTATTGGAGTGCTAAGTATTGATCATATAGCATTAATAGATCCTTTCAAAAGACAAATAATGGAAGGAAAGCCAACAGTAAATCAACTTAATCAAGATCATCCATTGCAAATTCGGTGGGCTCGTCAAGGAACAGAAGGCTTAGAGCTTAGTTATGATCCTAGGTATTATAATAAAGGCTTGGTGGTTTATGAGGCTGCGAATCATGTAGTAGCAACACTTGCTTTTTTAAATGCATCTGGTCAACAGCAAATATCTTTGCATGGTTTACCGCCAGGAGGAGACTTTTGGATCGTAATGACCAGTGCATACCAAGATGCATACGGACGCCGCAAAATGATGACAATTCGTCAACCATGGTTAAACGTTATAGCTGCTGCTGGGCAAGCATTTAAAAATAAATAAATGCTTATTTAAAGGGTTTAGAAGTTACGCAGTTGGCTCTCTCGGCGTGGGACGCCCCGCGCTATGTCAATTTGCTCTACTACGTGTATAGTCTGCGTTGCCATGTCTTGATATAGCTCAACTGCGTAACTTCTAAGTATTATTATTCTGACAAGAAAAAGTAATGCCTATTGTTAACGGCGCTCTTGATAAGTGTGATACCTATCTCTATATTTAATAGCTTCCTGGGGTAAACGATCCTAAACAACGACTTCTTTTTGCACCAGTAACGCTCGGAATATTTCCAGTTTTACCTTCATAATGTTGTTGAGCCAGCCAGGCAAAAGCAAGTGCTTCTATATCTGTTGGGTCTAATCCTAATTGGCTGCTAAGAATCATTTCTTTGGAATAACCACAGGAGGTTAATGACGCGTTAATTTGGCGTATAAGTGCTGGATTTTTAGCTCCACCCCCCCCTACAAAAATAGTATCTGGTTTCAGCGGAATAATATCTCGGGCAATACTTTCTGCTGTCAGATACATTAAAGTGGCTTGAATATGCTCAGGTGAAATATTGGTGGCATAATTATTAATATACTTATTAAGCCAGTTTAAATTAAAATAATCTCTTCCCGTGCTTTTGGGCGGTAGGGTATGAAAATAGGGATCTGAAAGCAAAGCCTTTAATAAATCAGGTACACATTTACCACTACTTCCCCAGCGTCCATCCTCATCAAATGCGCATTTAAGATGTGTTTCGCACCAAGCGTCTAGTAGCATATTAGCAGGCCCACAATCCCATCCTCTAATGGCATGTGCTTGTAAGACACTAATGTTGGAAATTCCGCCTAAATTCAAAAATATATCTGGATCAGAGTTTTTACATCCTAAAAGAGCAGCATGAAAAGCTGGCACAAGCGGAGCACCTTGTCCTCCTGCAGCAAGATCACGACTCCTAAAATCACTAATAATATTTAGTCCTGTATGCTCGGCAATGGTAGCAGGCGCATTCAATTGAAGAGTATAGCCAGCTTCAGGATGATGGCGAATCGTCTGGCCGTGAATGCCTACAGCTTTTATATGTTTTTTTGAGTTTGCAGGCGCTATAAGAAGCAGTTTTTCGATGGTTTCAATATAAAGTTGAGCAAGCGCTAAACTTGCACGTTGAGCACGATGCAGCTCGTCAAACCCGGGAGTATGTAACGCTAAAAGCTCATGCTTAAGGGCTCCAGGGATGGGTGTGCTCGATCGAGCAAGTGTTGTTAAGCCAATTTGTAATGGAGCAATAATTTTGGTTGAAAAATCAACAAGTACTGCATCAACGGCATCAAGGCTTGTGCCAGACATCATTCCAATATATAACTGTTTTTCTGGCATAGCATCCATCATTTTTATTTGCTCATATTTATAGAAGATGTCTTTTTTAAAAGGTTAGAGAAAAAATCATAAACTCCATTCGCACTCATGCGCCGAGCGTTGGCTAATTCACCTGCATGAGTGGTATAAAGAATTTTATTTTCAGGCGATAGGATGACAGCTGCAGGAATTCCTTTTTGAATAGGATTGCCATAACGAGCGCTAATATCGAGGTTATGATCAAAATTTCCTACATCAATCTTAACGACTTTAAATTTTTTTGCCATTAAAGCGGCATTTTTTTCTGTTTTAAGCGCTTCATCAAGTGCTCTACAATCCTCACACCAATTGGCTCCGAATATTAAAAGTATAGGCTGCTTAGTTTGATGAGACTCAACAAATGCTTGCTGAAGCTCACGATTAGCATCAACAGCTCCATTATAAGGCATGTTATTCGCATGTGCAGTTAATGCAAGTGAAAGTATAACTATTGCGGCGAAGCGTTTCATAGTTTGCTCCATGTGTCTCACGTATAATAGCAATAAGGTTTGTGCTAAGTAAGTAGTGCTCAATAACAGGCAGTTTTTAAAATACTTATTAGCATGCCAAATAGCTTAAAGGATTTATATGCGAAGCGATGCAGAAATTCAGCACCATCTTGCAATATTCAAGCGGGGTGTAGAAGAATGTTTAATAGAATCAGAACTCATTGAAAAGTTAAAATTAGATCGTCCTCTCAGAATTAAGGCGGGGTTTGACCCTACACGACCTGATTTACATCTAGGCCATACCGTTTTATTTAACAAACTTAAACAGCTACAGGATTTAGGACACCATATTTTATTTTTGATTGGTGATTTTACTGCAATGATTGGTGACCCTACAGGTAAAAATGTAACGCGTCCTCCTTTAAGTCGTGAAGAAGTGGCTCAAAACGCTAAGACATATACCGAACAAGCTTTTTTGATTCTAGACCGTGAGCGTACCGAACTTGTTTATAACAGCGCTTGGATGAACAACTTAGGAGCTGAGGGTATGATAAGGCTAGCAAGCCGTTATACCGTTGCACGTATGCTTGAGAGAGATGATTTTACACAACGCTACCAAAAGGGTCAGTCGATTGCTATTCATGAATTTTTATATCCCTTAGTTCAAGGATATGATTCAGTTGCTTTGAAAGCCGATGTAGAGTTAGGTGGAACAGATCAGAAATTTAACTTATTGATGGGAAGAACCCTTCAGCAACAGCATGATCAAAGCCCACAATGTATTTTGACATTGCCATTATTAGAAGGTTTAGATGGTGTAAATAAAATGTCTAAATCGTTAGATAACTATATCGGAGTAACTGATTTACCTAATGATATGTTTGGCAAGTTAATGTCTATTTCTGATGTATTAATGTGGCGATACTATGCTTTGCTTTCTGCGCGATCAGAAAGTGAAATTGCTCAATTAAAGCAAGAGATCGAGTTGGGCCGAAATCCAAAGGAAATTAAAATAGAATTAGCGCAAGAACTTGTAGCTCGATTTTATGGTGATTCTTTAGCGCATGCTGCAAAAGAAGCGTTTGATGCGCGTTTTAGGCAAGGGTTGGTTCCTGAAAATTTAGAGGAATATTGTTTTACTGCCGAGGAAAAGGAGGGCTTAGGGTTATTACAATTACTTAAGCAAGCCAATTTGGTAGCTACTACCTCTGAAGCAGGACGCTTAGTAGAGCAAGGTGGCATTAAGCTCGATGGTGAGCGTGTAAATAATAAACAAATTAAGCTTCAGTCTGGAAGAACCTGTGTCGTACAGGTAGGAAAGCGGAAGTTTGCACGGCTTATTATTGAATGATCATTATGTGGGTAAATCATATTGCCTGGCAGAGATATTGCACAACAGTACTTTCTTTTGTTTCAAGGCTATGAAACAATTACTCCCAACAATGAATTAAATGGGGTTAAGTATGTTAGATCACGATGGGTATCGACCCAATGTCGCCATCGTTATTGTGAATGCGAAGAATCAAGTTTTCTGGGGAAAACGGATTCGTGAGCATTCCTGGCAGTTTCCTCAAGGAGGCATCCATGAAGGGGAAACGCCTGAGGCGGCAATGTATCGAGAGTTAATGGAAGAGGTAGGGCTAAAGCCTGAGCATGTCGAAATTATAGGACGTACTCAAGATTGGTTGCACTATAAAGTACCTCCTAATTGGATTAAACGTGAATGGAGAGAAAAATACAAAGGACAAAAGCAAATTTGGTTTTTATTGCGTCTGATTGGACGCGACTCAGACGTTTCCTTGCGTAGTACTACGCATCCTGAATTTGATGCCTGGCGGTGGAATGATTATTGGATTCCCTTAGAGTCAGTGATTGAGTTTAAGAGGGATGTTTATCGCCGAGCATTATTTGAGTTAAGTACTTATCTTGATGTATCACTTTCATTGCCTGTAAATTCGGCCTATCTTGAGCAATCTCATGCCTAAAGTAACTATTACAACACCGCGTTGGGTTGTTTTAGTTTACTTTTTGGGTATGCTACTTGGTTTTTTTTATGAGCCTTTCGGATTGATAACATTAGGGTGGCTTTGCTGGTACCAGCGTGTACGGATAAATAGCACTGTACAGAAGCTTGTTGATGGAATATTAAGCTGGGTACCAGCAGACCGCGCATTATGGGCTTGGTTACCTTTGTTAGCGATAGGTGTTATGGTAGCTACTAAAGGAGGTTTTTCTCCTTTAGATGATTTATCTCGCCACATTGGTGCATATCAACATGGTTTCGATTATCGAAACCATTTTTTATATTCAGAAATTGTTCAGTCGGTCACTATAAGCCCATGGTACGGTTTTGAGTGGGTGGTAGGACATATACATCAAACTATTTTAACAGGGCTGGCATCAGCCTTTAAAAACTGGATACCGCTTAATCAGCAGGTAGCCGCTTTAACGATCACGCATTTTTTAGTTGAAATATTAGCATTTGGAATGTTTGTCTGGGTATTTATGCCTATTTTTCGACATGCATTCCAACATCATCCTATGCCGCATGCGATGACAGGTATTGCTTTAGGTCTTTTAATAGGTTTAGGGCTTGGATTAAGGCTTCAACAAGGAAGACCAGAAGTCTTTCTTATGCTTGCCATGTTTTCGGTTTGGCGGTTGCCTCCGCGGATATGGATAATTTTAATGATGGTGCTGCAGCCTTTATATTGGTTGGCTTGGATATATAGTGTAGGAGCCATACTAATAACGTCGTGGCGGTGGCTTCAGAAAGCGATTGCAGTCGTTCTTATATTAAGTGCCTATGCTTTATTTTGGCATTACTACTGCGGCTTAGAAGCAGTAGGTCATTTCTTCTATATTACCAGCCAGGCACTCAAGATTCGCATTGTTCATGCAGGAGAAAACCAGCCTATCCTTGCTTCTATGATGTCAGTATGGGGAGCATTATGGGTGTTTTTAATCGTGATGGCGTTGTATCAATGGGGGCAAGGTAAATTACGCGCTCGAGAGCGGCAGGTTCTTATTGTAATGTCAGTGTTTTGGCTCTTATTAAACCAAGCACGTTATAATTTATATAGCTTGCCTTATTTGGCCTATTTATGGGCTCATCAAAGCCCCGATAATCCGTTATTAAAAAAATTATATAGTGATTATCGAATCAGGGCAGGTATTTTAGGGATATTGGTAGCTACTTCTATTTTTTGTGCCAAACAATTACCGATAGAAGGATTTTCTAATCGATTGCCTGCATTTAAAACATTAACGAATAAAGCTCGCGTATTAACTTATTTTAATGCAAGTACGTTTATTTTACCTACGCTATATCCAGGCTTAAAAGTAGCTCCTCCTATGGAGATAGGTTTTACTGATATGCCTTTGCAAAAATTTCTAAAAGATAGCTTTGAATACCGAGGGTTAGCGCGTGCTTTTAATTGTGAGATTCTGAAAAAAAACTTTAGCCAATTTACCCATATTGTTGATGCTAGAGACGATGCATTACTTCCAAGTATTAGCCCCGCCTGTCTTCAGTTTAAAGAAACTGCAGGAGGCTGGAACCTTTGGGAAATAAATTACACTAAATAGTGTAGTCGCAATCTAAGTAGAATATAGATTAAATATAGGTTTAAAAAAGAGATATTACACACTTAGTTTTTCAGAATATTATCACCTGTACTGGCAGTTTTCATGGGGGATATGAACGGCTGATAAGCCCAATATCGTTTCCAGTGAGAAATTACAGCATTAGGATACTGAGTTTTTCCTAGGCTTCCGTTATAACGTGCTAAAGCCCTTACAAGGTTACCCTTTTCAATATCAAGATAATGACGAAGAATGGTACAACCATAGCGTATATTAGTGCGTAGATGAAATAAGTTTTGCTCTTTAGTTCCAATAGTTTTGGGCCAAAAAGGCATTACTTGCATGAACCCACGTGCTCCCACTGAAGAGACGGCATATTTACGAAAACCGCTTTCAACATGAATAAGACCTAATACCATTTCAGGTTCTAATCCTGCACGCGAAGCTTCATACTGAAGTGTCACTAAAAAATCACGACGATAAACGGGGTCAGGTACAAAGCGGCTTAATCGAGATGACATGTTGTTGAGCCATTGATCAGCTTCTTCTTTTTGGCTAAAAATAAGTTTTTGAGAAGCTAAATCACTTACAGATTGCTGCATTTGTGCCTGTACACTTGCTTCTAAACGCTCTTCAGCTTGTTTACCAGCAAAACAAAAAATGGGAATAAGTAATGTTAACAATAATAAATGGCGCATTAATACAGAAAAATAAGAAAATCTAATTTTATAATATATTTTCTTAAATGATAAAGCATTATATAAAAAAGTAGTTATCAAGATAGTTCTCCTGATATTTTATAAAGTGAAGATAATCTTATGACTATTAACCAACCGCGTTAGAACAAAAGCTGGATAATTGCGCTAAAGAGGCTTGTAAGATTTAAGAATAAATATACGAATGATGGACAAAATTTTTTCTCGCGCTTACATTTCCTAGCTAGTATGGTTCAATTAAACTTCGGTTATCGTCTTAACTATGTTACGCCTTGCTTTCTATAGTTTACAATCCTCATAAAAGAGGAACTCAAGGCAACTTATATTCTCTTCATAAATATAAGGCAAATTGGAACAAATGCTAGAATTTGATTAGATATTGATATCACACTCTAAAACAGTATGCCTCATAACGTTAATAATTAAACGTTATGAGGCATACTAAAATTTCTTTAAACCATACAAGGGTATATTCTTATATCGAGTTTAATTACTCGAACTTGAAGAGTCATCGCCTGTGAAAAAATCTTTAACTTTATTCATCCAGGAGCTAGCTTTTGGATTTTGTTCTTTATCAGTATTTTCTAATCCAATGGCTTCAAACTCTTGCAGAAGCTCTCGTTGTCTTTCTGTTAAATTTACAGGGGTTTCGATTTGTACATGGCAATATAAATCACCTATTTCATGTCCTCGTAAGCCACGAATGCCTTTTCCTTTTAAGCGGAACATTTGACCAGTTTGTGTTTCAGCAGGAATTTTCAAATAGGCAGTACCATCTAACGTGGGAATATTAATGTCTCCACCTAGTGCAGCTTTGCTGAAACTAATAGGCATTTCACAATGAAGATCACTTCCATCACGTTTAAATACAGGATGAGGTTTTAAATTAACAACAATATATAAATCGCCATGAGGTGCGCCTGGGCTACCTGCTTCGCCTTCGCCATTCAGACGAATACGATCGCCATCATCTACTCCTGCAGGAACTTTAACTGATAGCGTTTTATGTTTTTGTACACGTCCATGACCATGACAGTCGCCACAGGGTGTTTTGATAATTTTCCCCGAGCCATGACAATGAGGGCACGTTTGCTGTATAGAGAAAAATCCTTGAGTAATCCTAACTTGACCATTGCCCTTGCAGGTTGAGCATGTTTCAGGTTTTGTTCCTGGTTTTGCTCCAGTACCTTGGCAGGTTGCACATGTATCTAATACTGGAATACGAATTTTTGTTTCAGTTCCTCTAGCAGCATCTTCAAGCGATAATTCTAAGTTATAGCGTAAATCTCCGCCTCGGAAAGAGCTGCTTTGAGAACCGCCGCCGCCACGACCGTTATTAAAGATTTCTCCGAAAAAATCGCCAAAAATATCACCAAAGGGATGCCCATCAGCGCCTCCCATCCCTCCCATGCCCCCCATTGAAGGATCAAAGCCAGCATGACCTACCTGATCATACATAGCTCTTTTTTTAGGATCTGATAGGACTTCATACGCTTCTTTTATTTCCTTAAATTTCTCTTCAGAGGCTTTATCATCTGGGTTACGATCAGGATGATATTTCATCGCCATTTTTCTAAAAGATTTTTTTATAGCGTCATCTGAGGCATTGCGGGGTATGTCAAGTGCCTCATAGTAATCACGTTTCTTACTCATATTTGTTTTTTTCTCATACCAAAAATAAATTAATGTGTTGCCCTAGATGCTTTAATCTAGGATAAAAAGCTAATTAAAATTAGTTTAATACTGAAAGCTTTATTCATAACTAAGATTTACGAGGGCCTACGCTAATTTTCGCTTATTTATTATCTACTTTAGATACATGTCAAAGTGATTTGCGAATATTCATGCGTATTTCGTTTCAGTATTGATAGCAACATTAACTAATTTTGATTAACTTTTTAACGTAAGAATGCCTAGCATACCAATAATAAGAAAGTGGTTCCTACAAACTTTGTAGAGAACCACTTTCTCAAGGCAGATACCTAATGTTACTTGTTATCTTTTACTTCGGTAAATTCTGCATCTACAACTTTCTCATCTTTTGAAAGATCAGGGTTATGGGCAGCATTGTCTTGACCCGGAGCGCCATCTGCTTGAGCAGCACTTTCAGGGGTACCATACATTGCTTGGCCTAATTTTTGAACAGCATTAGACAATGCTTCGGCTTTGCTTTCGATTTCAGACTTGTTATCGCTTTTAAGAGCTTGTTCAGCGTCTTTAATAGCTGCTTCAATTGACTCTTTGTCAGCAGCAGCTAGTTTGCTGCCATGATCAGCCAATGATTTTTTCGCAGTATGAATTAAACCATCGCAGTTATTGCGTGCCTGCACAAGCTCAGTTAATTTACGATCTTCATCAGCATTAACTTCAGCATCGCGTACCATTTTTTCAATCTCTGCTTCAGTTAAGCCCGAGTTAGCCTTAATCGTAATGCGGTTTTCTTTATTGGTAGCTTTGTCTTTAGCTGATACATGCAAAATACCGTTGGCATCAATATCAAACGTTACTTCTACTTGAGGTACTCCGCGTGGTGAAGGAGGAATACCTTCAAGATTAAATTCACCTAATAACTTATTGGCTGAGGCAAGTTCACGTTCTCCTTGGAAAACCTTAATCGTTACGGCAGATTGGTTATCATCGGCTGTAGAAAAGACCTGAGAATGTTTAGTAGGAATCGTCGTATTCTTAGTAATCATTTTTGTCATCACACCGCCTAGGGTCTCAATACCCAAAGAAAGTGGAGTTACGTCAAGCAGCAACACATCACGGCGATCACCAGTTAAAACAGCTCCTTGAATTGCTGCACCTACTGCAACTGCTTCATCAGGATTTACATCGCGTCTTGGTTCCCGATTAAAAAACGCTTTAACACGTTCTTGAACCTTCGGCATACGCGTCATTCCGCCCACGAGAATAACGTCGTTAATGTCAGAAACGCTTAATCCGGCATCTTTAAGTGCAATTTTACAAGGCTCCATTGTGCGCTCAATAAGCTCATCAACTAAAGACTCTAATTTTGCACGTGTAAATTTAATATTTAAATGCGAAGGAACATTGTTAACCATAGTAATATATGGTTCATTAATTTCGGTTTGCTGACTTGATGAAAGTTCGATTTTAGCGCGTTCAGCAGCTGCTTTAATACGTTGTAAAGCGATAGGATCTTTAGAAAGATCAACGCCGCTATCTTTTTTAAATTCATCAATAATGTGATCAATCAAGCGCTGGTCGAAATCTTCACCGCCTAAAAAAGTATCGCCATTGGTTGAAAGTACTTCAAACTGTTTTTCACCATCTACATCAGCAATTTCAATAATAGAAACGTCAAATGTACCGCCCCCTAAATCGTACACAGCAATCTTGGTATCGCCTTTGCCATGCTTATCAAGACCAAATGCTAATGCTGCTGCAGTAGGTTCATTAATAATACGTTTTACATCTAAACCAGCAATACGGCCTGCATCTTTAGTTGCTTGACGTTGAGCATCATTAAAATAAGCAGGTACGGTAATAACAGCTTCAGTAACTTCTTCACCCAAATAGTCTTCAGCTGTCTTTTTCATTTTGCGAAGTACTTCGGCAGATACTTGAGGAGGAGCAAGTTTTTTATCGCGTGCACTGACCCAAGCATCACCGTTATCCGCTTTAATAATGGCATAAGGCATTAAGTTAATATCTTTTTGCACTTCTTTTTCAGCAAACTTACGACCAATTAAACGTTTTACAGCATAAAGTGTATTTTGTGGATTGGTAACCGCCTGACGTTTAGCGGTTGCACCTACTAAAATTTCGCCATTTTCCATATAAGCAATAACGGAAGGAGTGGTACGAACACCTTCTGCATTCTCGATAACTTTAGGAGTTCCTCCTTCTAAAATCGCTACGCAAGAATTTGTTGTTCCTAAATCGATACCAATAATTTTACCCATACAATCCTCTCTATTTTTAAGCGTTTTCTAAAAAACAGGCTATAGCAAATTACAAAATCTAGTTAATTTTAGAGTTCAAAAAATAATGTTTTAACGTGCTATCTAATGATTTCCAAATGGGGTAACTATTGCCTGCTTTCAAGGGTTTTTTTAAAGCATTTAAAGACTTTAGTTTTTCGCCACAACTACCATAGCAGGGCGTAATACACGTTCATTCAGACGGTATCCTTTTTGATAAACCTGCACCACAGTATTGTCAGGTGCGTCATTTTGAATAGTGCTTACAGCTTGGTGTATATTCGGATCAAAAGGTTGTCCTTCAGATGGCACTTCAAGAATGCGAGCGCGTTCAAAGGCGTGATTTAGCTGTTTAAGAGTAAGCTCTACACCTTGTTGAAGACTACTAACCTCTTGTGTAGGATTTGCTAAAGCCATTTCAAGACTATCTTTTACAGATAACAAGTGCTCAGCAAAGCTTTCAATTGCAAATTTACTTGCTTTTTGAATATCTTCTTGCGCACGACGCCGTATATTTTCCATTTCTGCTATTGCTCTTAGTGCTTGATTTTTATTTTCTTCAGCTTCTTGTTGTATTGTTGCTAGCTGCTTAAGAAAAAAAGCTTCTCGTGATTCCGTAGATTCGGGAGTATCTTCTGAAACAGTTTCTGGATTATTTTTAGTTGCTTCGTTCATCGCAGGGTTTGCTTCATTTTCTTCATGGGGGGGCATAACATTAGCTGTCATAACAAATGACTCCAAAAAATCAACTTAGGGTTTAAAATGGGGGAAGGGTATTAGAAATTCAAGGTTGTTTTGTAATACGTATTCAAATGTTGTTGGCTGCTTACAAGCAATAAACAAACTTATTTTTAGATGTTTTTATGATAAGGTAATGATAAAAAACTTACCTATTCCAACAGTTATGATTTTTTTACCTTAGTAAATTTGGCTACTTCTTACGTAAAAGGAGCTTATCAAATTGTTAAGAGTTAAGATTTCATTTTTACTACTAATGTATTTGCAATAAGATCATGTAAGCACCGGCGATCTTTTCGAAAAATACTGCATACATCAAAAATAGCTATAAAAGCCCCTACAACAGGGATCCCTGTAAGTAAATAAATAGGTAGATACCGTTTATAAAGTAAAGTAAATAACGAAGGCTTTTTTAAATTCAGGCTAACTGTTTTAATATTTAAAATCTTTTTCCCAATAGTTTGTCCTGTAGCGTCTAAACTTTTTCCTTGTATAAGAATAAAGAAAAATATGCCACTAACAATATAAAGCATGATTTTAGGTAATGAGGGATTAAGGCTGCCTTGCTGCAAACTTTGAAGATCGCCTACATAGCCCATGACAAATAAAGAAGGAATGCTTGCAATAAAGCCATCAATCAGAGAGGCTAATAAGCGTTGACCAAGTGTTGCTAGCTGATATGGTTGTGTAGAAATAGAGGTTGTTTCTTTATTCTCAGCAGAATGTGAAGAATACTGTGTCATGAATCGTGTTCCCTCAATGTTTTTATATATTGACTGTAGTATATTGTGATTGCAAAAAAATTTTTGGCAAAAAAGAATAAAACGTTTCGTATTAAGATAGTTATAAATGAAATAATGAAGTTTAGAAAATAAAGCAAACGACATTTACAGCTAATCAAAAAAGCATATTTTAGTAGCCTGTGATGTTTGCAATCAGGATATAAGTGCAACAAACCATCGCTGCTTAGCTGGCTACATAAAAATTCATTTTTTTCTCTACGTTATTTTAGTGCTTATTGACTATACAAAAAGACAATAAGCTAAAATTAAATTACTAAAATAAGAGGGAAATAAATAGTGGGGAAGGAAGTTAGCCGATAAGCCGGGTTCTGTACCATGTGAGTAATCACATGCGACAGTCATTCATCTGGGCCTGTTGTTACCAACAAGCTCTAGCAACCTACCCGCAGACTCAGCGGGCCGCCTCAATGTCTGCCTATTTGGTCTTGCTTCGGATGGGGTTTAGCGTGCCGACCATGTTGCCATGCTCGCGGTAGGCTCTTACCCTGCCGTTTCACCCTTGCCTGTATAATTATCCTAAAATAATTACCATCGGCGGTTTGCTTTCTGTTCCACTTTCCATCATCTCGCGATGTCCGGCTGTTAGCCGGCATCCTGCCCTGTGAAGCCCGGACTTTCCTCCATCTATCCCTAAAAGATAGACCGCGACTGTCTAGCTAACTTCCTAGCCTAGATACTATCACAAGCTATGAAAAAAATTTCAATTTGATGCTGGAATGAATTTACTAATAATTAGGTACGGAGAAGAGATTATTAAATAATGCGGATTGATATGGGTTAAGTTTTTCGAAAGGATCTCTTTAAAGCTTAAATTGTGTTTCACGTGAAACTATTTTTTAATGATTCAAAGGAGCGATAAAAAAAGCTCCTTTGAATGCTAGCTACTCTTAATAAGAAATAAGACCCAGCATAGCTGCTCGTGTAGCTGCTGCCGTTTTATTAACTGAATTTAATTTTCTTTTTGCATTTGTGAGATGAAAGTTGACCGTTCTTTCTTTTATGTTGAGAATTTCAGCGATTTCACTAGAGGTTTTTCCTTCTCCTGTCCAGCGTAGAGTCGAAATTTCTCTTTTGGTAAGATGAACCTTAAGTTCAGGCAGTAGCTTAGGGGCAATATGGCGAGATAATGCCTGATGTGCAACTTGAGCAAGCCAACTCATTTTTAAAGATTTTTCTTTCAGCTCTTCTTCGGTTACTTCTTGGTTAGAGCGAACTAGAGTGAGCATGCCGTTTACGCCATTAATGCTGCGGCTAGATTGCGCCCAACCAAATCGCAGGCCATGATTTTGAGCTTCTTGCCATAATTTCGGAGTGCTGCTAAAAGCTTCTTCATTCCAAATAATAGGTAAATCAGAATGCATGCAGTGCGTTATTGTAGGATCAACTGAAACATAATTTTCTTTTTTATAATGGGTTTGCCATTCTTCAGGAAAATTGTTAAGGGAAACCGTATGAGGGCGTGAAATAGGAATGGGGGTACGTAAATTGTAAGAGCAATATTCAAACCCTAGTTCTTTTGCAAGCGGAATAAGGGCTTGGAAAATCTCTTTTTCACATGAAAGAGACGGTAGCTTAAGTATTTGCTCTTCTTGCCAGTTCTGCATAGTCAACTCCTTTTGAGATAATTGCCTAATAATGATATAGACGACCGGATTAATATAACTTAAGTTTGTTTGTAAGCCATTGATATTATTAGCAATCCGCTTGTTTGAAAAATGTATTAAAAGAGGTATTCTGTAAATCGGTAATCAATTAGATTGAACAATAATCAATTTTTAATATCTCCTTTCAAAACCAGGTTTTTAAAAAGCTTATGCTTTAAAAATATATCTACATAATCTTTTAAGAGAGAAAAAATTTATGATTCTAGAGGAAGGTATATTCAAAAAAAATATATCCATATTGAATTATTGGTTATGCTTTCTTTTATAGCATGTAAACATTAACAGCATTGACAATACAGCTTTTTATTATGGTATGTCAATTAAGGTTAGTAGGTATCTTTAAAAAAATTTATTTTGAAATAATCATAAAGTAATCAAATTTTTCTTATTACCATTTTGGAATAAACTTATGAAAAATTTAAATCAAAGAATAATTAAATTGAAATCAAAGAATGTGTTAGGTAAAATTTTTTATAAAATTACTCATAAATAAAGAGAAAAAATATCATAATTGGATTTATATTTTCATTAATGTTACGAAAAATTAACACAAATATATTAGCGAAAAATATTATTGAACTAGCTAATGTATAGTTTTGATTGGTTGATTGGTTATAGATAATAATAAAAAAATGTAAAAATATATATCAATTAGAAGGAAATTTTAATCATTATTATTGAAATAATAAAAGTGCCAGCTAGTAGGCTAAAAAAACTAAATAAATATTAAAATTAGAAGTTGCGCAGTTGGGTTGTCTCGGTGTGGGACGCCCCCGCATTATAGCAACCTGCCGTACTGTTGGTACTGTCTGCATTGTTATGCGGGGCATCCCATGCCTTGATAGAACCCTACTGCGTAACTTCTAAAAATGTATTTGCCCAGCGATAAGCTCCAGGCTCCAAATCATCAAGAGCCCAACAGCCAATCTGTTTGCGAATAAGTCGTAGTGTAGGAAAACCTACAGCGGCAGTCATGCGCCTTACCTGACGATTGCGGCCTTCATAGAGTGTGATTGAAACCCAAGAAGTAGGGATGTTTATTCTAGTACGAATAGGTGGATTTCTAGGCCATAAGCCAATAGGATCACCTTGCTCATTAGTCGGCGATTCTACTACATTAACTTGGGCAGGTTTAGTGAACCCATCTTTTAACATGACACCTGTATTTAATTTTTTAAGCGCTTCGCTATCGATTAAACCCTCAACTTGCACCCAATATGTTTTAGGAAGCTTGTGACGAGGATCAGTAATACGATGCTGTAATACTCCATCGTTAGTAAGCACCAAGAGTCCTTCACTATCGGTATCTAACCTACCCGCTGGGTAAAGATTAGGAAAAGGCACATAGTCAGCGAGGGATGGATAGGTGGGATGCGCACTAAATTGGCAAATAACGTTAAAGGGTTTATTCAAGAGCAGCAGTTGAGACATAATTTTTGTATAAGGGTTATGAACAGCAAGTTTTTATTCTACGTTAATATAGGGGTGGAAAAAAACAAACATTGTTTTTAACTCATTTATTTCCTAGGAGAACACTTTATGACAACCCGCCTTCAAAAGCCGGCTGGTGAATTGATTCGTGTGCATCAAGATGGAACTCTCGATGTGCCTGATCAACCTATTATTCCCTTTATCGAAGGGGATGGAATTGGTGTAGACATTACCCCTGTTATGAAAGAAGTTGTTAATGCTGCGGTAGAGAAAGCGTATGGGGGACGCCGTAAAATTTCTTGGATGGAAGTTTATGCTGGCGAAAAGGCGACAAAAGTTTACGACGCGGATACCTGGTTGCCTGAAGAAACTATTCAAATTATGCGAGAGTATGTAGTTTCAATTAAAGGGCCTCTTACAACACCTGTATCGGGAGGTATTCGTTCTTTAAATGTAGCCTTGAGGCAACAATTAGATTTATATGTATGTTTGCGTCCTGTACGTTATTTTTCTGGTGTTCCCTCACCTGTGAGACACCCTGAAAAAACTGATATGGTAATATTTCGTGAAAATACCGAAGATATTTATGCAGGAATAGAGTGGGAAGCACAATCAGAAGCAGCACAAAAAATTATTCGGTTTCTTCAAGACGAAATGGGAACCAAAAAAATTCGCTTTCCTGAGAGTTCAGCTATAGGTATCAAGCCAGTATCGATAGAGGGTTCTAAGCGCCTGGTAAGAAAAGCTATTCGCTATGCGATTGATAATAAAAGAAGCAGTGTTACCCTTGTTCACAAAGGTAATATTATGAAGTATACCGAAGGTGGATTTAAAACATGGGGGTATGAGGTTGCAGCTCAAGAGTTTGGCGCCCAACTTTTAGATGGCGGCCCATGGATGATTATTAAGGCACCACATGGGAATGTGGTTATAAAAGACGGAATTGCAGATGCTTTTTTACAGCAAATTTTATTAGCGCCTGAAGACTATGATGTAATTGCTACACTTAATCTTAACGGTGATTATATTTCTGATGCACTTGCAGCTCAAGTTGGTGGAATCGGGATTGCACCAGGAGCAAATCTTTCAGATACCGTAGCAATCTTTGAAGCAACGCACGGTACAGCTCCAAAATATGCTGGTAAGAATATGGTTAATCCTGGTTCTTTAATTTTGTCTGCTGAAATGATGTTGCGTCATATGGGGTGGACTGAAGCTGCTGATAAAATCATGGCAGCGATAGAAGTTCCCATTAAGCAAAAAACAGTGACTTATGATTTTGCTAGATTGATGGATGATGCTAAACAAGTATCTTGTTCTGATTTTGGTAAAGCAATGATTGCAGCGATGTAATTTTATAAGAGCAATATAGATACCCTTCCTTTTTTGAAAGAAGGAAGGGTGGTTATAAACATGAATAACTTTACAATGAATTTCGCATGCCATCTACAGCGTTGCAATATCATCTTGCTTATTTAGGCAACCTAGTAAATAAGTTATATGGCACATGGCTTAAAGCATATTTTAAAGCTAGTGCTTTTCTCTTTATAATATTTCTACCGTTACAGCTTAATGCTACTACGTGGGTGATTTTACGGACTCGGCAAGGTGATGCCCAGCATGCTTATGATAAAGATCGTTTAAGGGCTGATGGTGCTAACATTATTTTTTGGCGACGAATACGTTTTAAAAGTCCTCAGCCAAGTGGATTTGGAGAGGTTAGTCGAGCTATTTATCAAGAAAGAATAGATTGCCAAAATCAAACCCTACAAACATTATTTGTAGGGTTGTATGATGAAGAGCATCGAGCTTTGTTAGAGCGAGCAATGCCTGAAAATACGCCCTCAACAGTAATTTTACCTGAAAGTATTGGCGAGCTTTTTCAAAATTCAATCTGCCGTTTTGCCATTATTCCTGCTCCAGGAAGTACTTCATCCAATAATCGTATTACTAATTCTAATAGCATAAAACCAACTACTCCTTTTGTACCGCAGCGGCGGCCGGTAGTGATTGATAATCCTTTATCTGGTACTACATCCCCTCAGGGAAATACGCCAATTTTTCCGCCGATTTCTACTCCTGATTTACTTATTCCACCTATTGCGCCGCCAATAGTGCCACCTTTATTACCGTTAACTCCGCCTTGATTGAAAAATCAAATGATTTGGCGTATTTACGCATCTTGCACTATGAGAAAATCTATTGATTTCTATTTAAAATCTTAGGCTTGAATATGTACTAGAACAACTGTATTTTTGTTAGGCAATTTTTTTTACAATACACTGAATTTGTGCAACTGCATCGCAGTAGCGGGTTTGATCAATTGAGGTGAAATTGGCAAGAAATCTTTCAATACTTGGTAAATAAACACCTTTTTTTCTTAGTTTAATACATTTTTTAAATAATGAACGTGCAAAACGGTTTGATTTTAATAATTGATGTCTATAAATACTATAATCATATCCCTGATTTTGAAGCATAAGATTAACAATTTTGCTGTGAGGCAAAGATTGAGCAATATCCAAAACATTTACTGATACAGAAGACCAGCTGTTTGCCTTTGAAATTGTAAATGTATATTTATGATCATCATTAAATCTACTTGGAAAAACTCCTTGCTCATAAAGATCTTCATCAGGAACAATAAAAAAAAGATGCCCGCCTACGCGAACTAACTTCCACCAATCGAGTAATGCTTGTTGTGGATCACGCATATGCTCTAAACAATGTGAGGCATACACAAAATCAAACTCTTCGTCAATATAACTGCTAATTTTATTGGCATCGCCGTCCTTTACATCAAACGTTCTGGCTGTCGAGGTAACAGGATCATTGCCACATCCTATATCAATACCTTTTCCTGCCAATATAGTATGTTCTAATGTGCCCCATAACTTTCTGGTTTTACTGGTTTCATTCATAATTGTTGATTCCGAAAGTGCAGTAATAAAATTGATATTTAAATTCCTAAAATTAAAGGAAGGGTTGATGAAAATATTATTTTTTTCTCATGATGGTAAGCTAGGTGATGCTATTTTACATACTTCTTTTGTGAAGGGAATAAAAGAAAGATTACCGAATGCACAGTTGTTTTGTACAACTGCTGGTGCAACATCTCAATTTTGGCAACGTGATAATCGTATTTCAAAATCTTGGGTATTCAATAAAAAAAATTTATGGGAAACTATTAAGTTTGCATGGATGCTTCGTTCAATAAAACTAGATTATATTATTGCCTGGAATCTGATTCGCGCAGAAAAGCTTCGCTTTCTCTGCTGGTTAGCTAATCCTAAATATGGAGTAAAAATTTATACTATTTCAGATAATGAACATGCTTCTCAAAAAGAGTGGAAAGCATTATGTAATTTATTACCTGATGAATTATTTTTGCAACCTATTCCCTATGATATTCCGCTTCCGAAGCTAGCAAGAAAATGGGATAAAGAAGCTATTTTATTAAATTGTTTTGGTAATGATGAAAGACGCTCTTTACTTCTTAATGAGGCATTATTTTTGATTAAAGAAATTAATAGAGTAATGCCTAAAGTGAAAATTTATTTAACCTATATTGATCGAAATCAAGATTTTGTAAAAAAAATTATAGAGCGAAATGAATGTAAGCAAATAGAAGAAGTAAACTGTCAAGATGATATAGATCGGCTGGTTTCATTATGTGTGCATGTAAAAGTAGTTATTACTCCAGATACCAGTATAGTGCATTTAGCCTCAACATTTAATTGCCCCGTGATTGCTATTTTTAAAAAGGATCCTATTTTAATAACTAATTGGGCACCAAAATCGTCCAATTATATTATTGTCCAGTCAAAGCAAAATGAAAATATACACGGATTTTCTATAGAAGAAGTAGTTAAATCACTTCATGAGCTTTACAAATATTAAAATTTTTGAGTGATACATTAGTTTCTTACTAGTCTTAAATTGGAGATTGAGTTTGCGTAAAAAATGGATAATTATTTCCTATTTTTCTAATATAAATAATAACCCTGCCTCAATTCATATAGATGATCGATTTAAAATTCTTATTGAAAATGAAGTTGATTGCTATTTGGTTTCATCAATTATAGGTAAAAAATATTCAGGATTTTTTCATGTTCGTACTCCTTCTTTATCAGTTTCAGGATTACGTTATGAGCTTAGATTTTTTTTAAGAAGTAAAATAGAAAGTAAGATATTTTATAATTTAATTCTAAGCATTATTATGATAATTTTTTCGCCCTTTCTGTTAATAGAATTTCTTTTGACAAGAAATTTCTTTTTGCAATTAAATTTATCATGGTCTTGGGCAATTACTGGGGGATTGGTTGCAGCATGGATTATATGGAAAAAAAATATAGATATTATTTATAGCACAGGGGGAAGTGTTTCAAGCCAAACGGCAGCATGGATTGCATCAAGGCTAACAGGCAAGCCCTGGATCTCAGAAATGCAGGATCCCTTAACACACTTATATAATAAAAATAGACCAGCAGAATTAAGATTTAATTTATGGGTCGAAAAAAAAATTGCACAACAAGCTAAAAAAATGATTTTTCTTACTGAAAATGCAGTAGCAGCATCAAAAAAGCGTATTCCCATATATGCAAATAAAATAATAGTTTTGCGTCCAGGGCTTAAAAAAATAAATACGATTGATAGTTCACAACAAACACAATTAAAATTTATTCATCTAGGAACATTAGATGGAACAAGAAATCTTACAGGTTTTTTAGATGGAATGACGATTGTATGCAAAGGTTCTTCTTTACAGTGGTCTTTAGAATTATATGGACATATTGGCAAAAATATTACTAAAGAAATTGATCGTTTTAAGCAAAATGCAAATATTAAAAAATTTGGTAAAATAAGCCGAGAAAAAAGCTTAGATTTGATGTGTAGTGGAGCAATCTTACTTTTAATTCAAAATTTATCTGAAGAATCTCATGAGACCATACCATCAAAAGTTTATGAGTATTTACAAAGTGGAAGATTGATTTTAGGGCTTATTTATCAGAATACTGAGCTAAGGGATTTATTATGTTCTCATGGTCATTATGTTGCTGAGGTAAATAATCCACAAGCAATTGCTGAGGCTATTGATAAAATTTTTTTACGATTTCAACAAGCTAAACTCCATTCAGATATTAAACCATATACTTACACGGTTGAAGATTCTGTTAAGCGACTTATTGAAATAGCTAATGATGATAGTTAAAGTAAATACTATTTTCTTTCTAAAGCCTCAATACGGTCTAAAAGCTCTTGAAGAGTCTGCTGAACAGGGTCAGGCATTGAGGCGCCAGTGCCATAAGCTGCAAATGGATGTGCTGGGGTTAATGGTTTTTCTGAGGATGTTGATTCTGATGTTTTGTCTAGTTTGCTTTCGACTCGATTAGATGAAAGTATTCGTGCAGGTATTCCTACAGCCGTCGCTGAGGCAGGCACAGAATTAACAACAACAGCATTTGAGCCAATTTTTGCATCCATACCAATGGTTATAGGGCCTAATACTTTTGCTCCCGCACCTACGACTACCCCAGCCTCTAACGTAGGATGACGCTTGCCAGGTGAAAGGCTTGTGCCACCCAGTGTTACTCCCTGATACAGCGTACAGTCTTCTCCGACTATAGTCGTTTCGCCAATGACAACCCCCATTCCATGGTCTATAAAAACTCTTCTTCCTATTTGTGCACCTGGATGGATTTCTATACCCGTCATAAAACGCCCTATAGAGGAAATCCATCGAGCAAATAAAAAGAACTTATGATTCCAAAGTGCATGGGAAAAGCGATGAATCATAAGAGCATGTATACCGGGATAACATAAAATAACCTCAAAAATAGATCGGGCAGCAGGGTCTCGATCTCTAACTGCTTGTATATCTTCAAGCCATCTATGCATAAAAAAGCTCCGGAACATACGTATATTTATAAATACGCAAACGTGATAAATTTTTTAAAATACTATTGAAGTAAACGATGTGGCAAAAATGAATGAATGTTATTAATAAAGCTTTATTAGGTCTTGCCTATGAAAAATGCAAAAAAATTTTAGATCTTCTATATTACTAAATACTTCATCAAAAGCCTATAAGGCTAGCTTTATAAGGTAACAATGTTTAGAAAAAATTAAGCAGGTAGTATCAAATTGTGCGTGTAATATAGGTATTTTTGCTACTGAATAAATTAAAGGGTGTAAAAGAATTTTTAAAAGTGTATTTAAAATGTACCCTCTCGCTCGAATGTAATTATAATCTTTCGATTCTACTTCTTTTTTATAGTGGCTATGAAACGCTTCTTTGTCTATCTTGCTTGGGTGGTAGGGGGCAGCTGTGTGGTCGGGGCTGCTGTGGTTGGTTTCATGGCAATGATCGCCTACACGCAATTGCCTAGTTTATCGTTAGTGACGAACTACCAGCCTAAGGTTCCCTTGCGAATATTTAGTATCGAGGGTGAGTTAATTGGTGAGTTTGGTCTTGAACGCCGCCAGGTTGTGCGTATACAAGATGTACCTCCACTAATGAAAAATGCCATTCTTGCTGCAGAAGATGCTCGTTTTTATGAGCATAGCGGCGTTGATTTTGTCGGCGTTGGTAGAGCTGTACTTGCTAATTTGCGCGGGCATCAACAAGGTGCCGGCACGATTACGATGCAAGTGGCGCGAGAATTCTTTTTAACACGAGAGAAAAAGATTAGCCGCAAAGTAAATGAAATTTTGCTGGCATATCGTATTGAAGCTGCGCTTTCAAAAGATCAAATTTTAGAGCTTTATATCAATCAAATTCACTTAGGCCAGCGCTCGTATGGGTTTTCTGCTGCTGCCCAAACGTATTTTGGAAAATCATTAAAGGCGTTAACACCTGCTGATGCTGCAATGTTAGCAGGCTTACCTAAAGCCCCTTCTCGCGATAATCCTATTGCAAACCCTAAGCGTGCCATGGTACGTCGTAATTATATTTTACAACGTATGTATCAGCTACATTTCATTACTCAGGATGAGTACGAAGCTGCTGTTAAAGAGCCTGCTGTTCCTGAGCATCAAGTCGTAGATTTAAATCGACATACTGAATATGTATCAGAAATGGTTCGCCAAGCATTATTTGATAATTTTGGTGAGGCTGCCTATGAAAAGGGCTACCAAGTTCATACTACTATTCGCAAGGCTGACCAGGAGTCTGCCTATAACGCAGTTAGACGTGGAGTGATGGAATATGATTATCGCCATGGGTACCGTGGCCCAGAACACTTTTTTACGCTACCGTCTAATCTTGAAGAAGCAGAGTCAACGATTGAGAAAATTTTCGCAGGAAAAGTAGATGAGAAAAATATCGTTGATCATGAAGATTTACGCCCTGCAATTGTATTAAGTGCAAGTGCCTCGCACGTTCGTGCTATGTTACCAGACGGGCAAACGCTCGATTTGAAGGGTAATGCCCTACGTTTTGTGCGTCGGGCATTAGGCTCTTCAGCGCCCGGTACTATTCGATTGCGTAGAGGTGCTTTGATTCGTGTGATTAATGAGAATGATGGATGGTCAATTAGTCAGATGCCAAATGTAGAGGCTGCACTGATTGCGCTATCGCCTGATGATGGTTCTATTCGTGCGCTCGTAGGCGGATTTGATTTTAGCCATAATAAGTTTAATCATGTTACTCAAGCTGAGCGTCAGCCAGGTTCTAGTTTTAAGCCATTCATTTATTCTGCAGCGCTTGAGAAAGGGTTTGGTCCTTCTACGATTATTAATGATTCACCTCTTTCCATTGATGATGGCAGTAATGGAGTTTGGGAGCCTAAAAACTATGATGGGCATTATGAAGGCCCTATGAAAATGCGCACGGCTCTCATGAAATCTAAGAATATGGTGTCCATTCGAATTCTACAGTCTATAACGCCATCCTATGCCCAAGAATACATTAAGCATTTTGGGTTTAACCCTCAAAAGCATCCTGCTTATTTAACAATGGCATTAGGAGCAGGAACGGTAACTCCATTGCAGATGGCTAATGCGTATGCAGTATTTGCAAATCAAGGGCATCGTGTTACGCCACACTTGATTACGAAAGTGCTTGACCAGCAAGGCCGCGTTTTATGGGAACCTGCGTATGTGCAAGCTGGTAAAAATGCACCGCGCGCCATAGACGCAAGAAATGCATTTATCATGACAGATATGCTTCAAGATGTAGTGCGGGCGGGAACAGCAACAAAAGCAATGAAACTTGGTCGGCATGATTTAGCAGGTAAAACAGGAACAACAAACGAAAGTAATGATGCTTGGTTTTGCGGCTATAACGCCTCACTTGTTGCGATTGCCTGGATTGGATTTGATCAACCCAGAAGCTTGGGTGCTAAAGAAACAGGGGGGGCAGCAGCACTTCCTATTTGGATTAATTACATGGCGAAAGCTTTAAAGGGTATTCCAGAAAAAGAAAGAACGGTACCTGAAGGAGTTTTAGAGGTGGGTGGAGATTATTACTATAACGAGTTTCCGCCACATAGCGGTGGTGGCGGTAGCAGTAATGATAGTCTTGAGGAAGAAGATTTAACTGGAGGAGAAAACTCTTCAGAAATGTTTAATTCTGAAAATAATCGCTCAGAGCCTGTAGATCCTGATCATGATAGTGAGAGTAGTGCGCCTCCGCCTGCTGCTCCTTCAGCACCTACCAGAAGTCGGAACAATGGAGGAGGAGATCATGAAACTTTAGGGTTTTAATTAAGGCATCTCATTACGCGATTAAATATAAAAGCCATTAGTACAATGTGTGTGCTAGTGGCTTTTTTTTATGCAGCGAAGAAAAGCATTTTTTCTTTTCAGAATGAGAAGAGAAGCCATAATGGTAGCTTCTAGGCATGATTATGAAGAAGGGCGATGTTGATAGGGGTAAAATACGTTATTTATTCTCAGGTTTTAGGGGTGATAAATCACTAGGTATTTAAATCGAGAAAGTTTCGTACAAACTCAGTGGCAGGGGCAGCTTTAACTTCTTCTGGTGTTCCAATTTGCTCAATATGCCCATGATTCATCAATACAACACGATCAGCGACTTCAAATGCTTCTTCCTGATCGTGTGTTACAAATATTGAAGTAATGTGCAAATCATCGTGTAAACGGCGAAGCCATTGTCTTAATTCTTTTCTGACTTTAGCATCTAAAGCGCCAAAAGGTTCATCTAACAGTAATACTCTAGGTTCAACAGCTAAAGCACGCGCAAGAGCAATCCGTTGCCGTTGCCCTCCTGATAATTGTGCAGGAAACCTATCTGCTAACCAATCAAGTTGAACAAGGCTAAGCAATTCGTGTACTTTTTTATGAATAACTGGCTCTGTAGGACGAATTTTTTTTGGTTTAACTCGTAAACCAAAGGCTACATTATCAAAAACATTCATATGCTTAAAGAGGGCATAATGCTGAAATACAAAGCCGACCTGACGTTCTCTTACATGAGTATCTGATGCATCTTCTCCATCGAGAAGAACAACTCCATTATCTGCAAATTCTAATCCGGCAATAATTCTGAGTAAGCTTGTTTTTCCGCACCCTGAAGGGCCTAATAAAGCAACAAGTTCACCAGTAGGAAACTCTAACGATACATTATCTAAAGCGATAAAATTTCCAAAGCGTTTTTGGATATTATCAACGCGAATACTCATGGTGATTCCTTAATATTTTTACCTACATATCTACATACGGGATAGTTTATTGGGCGGGTAGATTGTTATCTAATAATTGAAGCTGATTTTGCTTCCATTCAACATAGCTTTTAATGATCAGTGTTATTAATGCAAGCAATGCAAGAATAGAAGCAGAAGCAAAGGCAGCAGTAGAGTTATATTCGTTATAAAGCACTTCAATATGTAAGGGTAATGTATTAGTGAGGCCTCGAATATGGCCTGATACTACAGATACAGCGCCAAATTCTCCCATAGCACGTGCATTAGATAGTACAACCCCGTAAATTAATCCCCATTTGATATTAGGCAGGGTAATGTACCAAAAGGTTTGCCATCCATTTGCACCCAACACAAGGGCGGCTTCTTCTTCATCTTTTCCTTGAGCTTGCATTAAAGGAATCAATTCGCGTGCTACAAAAGGAAAGGTAACAAAAACAGTTGCGAGAACAATTCCGGGAACTGCAAAAATAATTTTTATATCATGAGCAGATAACCAAGTGCCAAACCAACCCTGCGCTCCAAACATTAATACGTACATTAACCCAGCAATCACAGGAGAAACTGAAAACGGCAAGTCGATAAGCGTAATTAAAAAATGTTTACCGCGAAAGTCAAATTTTGCAATGGCCCATGCCGCTGATATACCAAAAACAGCATTTAACGGTACAGCAATGACAGTCGCTAAAAGCGTAAGCTTCAAGGCAGAGAAGGTATCAGGGTCTGTTAAAGCAAGTAAATATCCTGAAAAACCCTTCTTTAAAGCTTCGGTAAATACAACGACGAGAGGCATCAACAAAAATAAAGCGAAAAAGCTTAACGCCAAAATTAAAAGGGTAATTTTTACCCATTGAGCATCACGTGTTGCATTTTTGGCTTCATAAATGGTGTGTGAGGTTGTTATTTTTTTTTTGATGGGAGAGGAGGCTACTGAGTTCATGAGGGGCTTCTTCCCGTGTGTTTATCTGTCCAGGCTTGCAAACAATTTATGGCTAAAAGCAATACAAAAGAAAACAGCAGCATGACAATAGCAATAGCAGTAGCGCCTGAATAATCATATTGTTCAAGTTTAGTAATAATAAGCAAAGGAGTAATCTCAGAAATCATAGGAATGTTTCCAGCAATAAAGATGACTGAGCCATATTCGCCAACTGCACGCGCGAATGCTAACGCGAATCCGGTAAGAATTGCGGGAAGCAATACAGGAAAAATGACCAATCTAAAAATCTGCCAACGCTGTGCTCCAAGACTAGCGGCTGCTTCTTCAAGTTCAGTTTCTAAATCTTCAAGAATAGGCTCTACAGTTCTGACTACGAAAGGAATACCTATAAAAACGAGGGCTACCCATATTCCTAAAGGTTTAAATGCAACCTGAATATCCCATCTTTGAAGAATTTGACCAATCCATCCATTTGGGGCGTAAAGAGCAGTAAGTGCAATGCCTGCAACAGCCGTAGGCAAAGCAAAAGGGATATCAACTAAAGCATCAACTATTTTTTTTCCAGGAAAACTATAGCGTACTAATACCCACGCCAAAATCACACCAAAAAAAGTGTTGATAGTAGCAGCGCCTAAGGCAGTAATAAAACTTAGTTTGTAAGAGGCAATGACGCGAGGTGTAGTCACTGTATCCCAGAACGCAGGCCAACTTAATAACGTTGTTTTTGCAAATACTGCTGATAAAGGTACCAAGACAATCAAGGATAAATAGATTAACGTGATGCCTAAAGCTAAAGGAAAACCAGGAAGTACGCGAGAATAAGGACGTTTAAATAGTGGCATATAAAGTGATTCTCAATAAGTATATATAACATGGCATATTTAATTTTATTTACGCTGGTGGCTCTTCAAGCCGGAGTTTATACTCCAAATCTTCAGCTTGAAGAACTACTAGTATCTATTAAGAAAGTTATATATGCCTAGTAAACACAGTAAATTTTTTAAAATGATTTCTTAAGCTTAAACTATTTTAAATAGAACTTACACCCACTATATTTATTATGCATTGAAGGTATAGCTTGCATCGTTATACTTTGCAGCAAACGATTGGAAATAAGTTCTACTAAAGAATTAATTATGTATTTTTTTAAAATTGAGAAAACAGCTTAGCGACGTGTTGTAATTTGATCAAATATGGCTCCGTCAGCAAAATGTGCTTTATGTGCTTTACTCCAGCCACCAAATACATTCTCAATCGTAAATAAATTGACTGTAGAAAACTGTTTAGCAAAATTTGCTGATATTTTTTTGTCTTGAGGCCGGTAATAATTTTGTGCTGCAATTGTTTGGCCTTCAGCACTATATAAGTAATTTAAATAGGCTTCAGCAACTTTTCGTGTGCCTCGTTTATCAACGACTTTATCAACCAAGGTTACAGGCGGTTCAGCTAAAATAGAAAGGGAAGGGGTAACAATCGTAAACTTATCAGGCCCCAACTCTTTAGTGGCTAAATACGCTTCGTTTTCCCAAGTGATTAAAACATCACCTATTCCACGCTCTGTAAATGTTGTTAGTGCTCCTCGTGCTCCTGAATCTAGCACCTTGACGTTACCAAACAGTTTCTGCACAAATTCACGGGCAGTTGTATCATTACCATTCGGTTGCTTTAAAGCATAGCCCCAGGCCGCTAAATAATTCCAGCGGGCTCCCCCTGATGTCTTAGGATTAGGTGTAACAACATCAACGCCAGGGCGAATAAGATCGTTCCAATCTTTGATATTTTTGGGATTACCTTTTCTAACTAAAAAGACGACAGTTGAAGTATAAGGTGAGGAAGCATGAGGTAATCTTTTTTGCCAATCAGCAGGAATAAGATGAGATTTTTCATGGATTGAGTCAATATCATAGGCTAAGGCCAACGTAACAACGTCTGCTTCAAGGCCATCAATAACCGCACGGGCTTGTTTACCTGAGCCGCCGTGAGATTGCTTAACAGTTACAGTTTCACCTGTTTTATTTTTCCAATATTTTGAAAAAGCGCTGTTAAAATCTTGATAAAGTTCTCTAGTAGGATCATACGATACATTGAGCAACGTTGTATCAGCATAACTTAAAGATGTACTTAAGCTGAATAAAAAAACTAAACTGGCAAATTTGACACGAAAATTTTTCATAACGCTTATCCTTTTAATATAATTCATAAGGTTAATGTAGCATTGATTGTTTATTCTATTAAGCAATAAAAAATGATTTGTATATTCTTATTTTAGATATAAGGTTGTGTAACACGTGGCTACTGATATAAATGTAGAAAAAAATATTCGTTCTGTTTTGTTGCATCGTCTCAATGAAACTCAAAACGTAATGAGTTTTGCAGATTTTATGCGTATTGCTCTTTATGATCCTATTTTTGGTTATTATATGCGGGAACAAAGCCCTTTTTCGCATTCCGGAGACTTTATTACAGCACCCATAATAAGTCCATTTTTTGGGCGTGCTTTAGCAAATCCTATTTTTTCATGGATGCAGCAATTACCTGAAGATGCACATTCTATTGTTGAATTAGGTGCAGGTACAGGAGCATTAGCAGCGTCATTATTGCCAGAGCTAGTAAACAAAATGGCTGAAAAAGGCCAAGTGTTGAAGCATTATGTAATTTTAGAATTAAGTGCATCACGTCGGGTTGAGCAAGAAGCAATGTTAAAAGAGAGCTTAGAGCCTGAAATTTTTAATTGTATTTGCTGGTGGAATCAACTGCCTAGTGAGTGGTCAGGTATTTTGCTAGCAAATGAAGTTCTTGATGCTATACCTTTTCATCGCGTAGGTTGGTCAAAAGGACAATATTGGGAGATAGGTGTAAGTGCTAATAGTGATCCCATGCAAGAATGGCAAGAGGCAAGCAGGGCTTTAGATGGATCACGTGGTTATGATGCAGAGTTGTTAAAAAATGCTCAGCGTTATATTCCTGCTCTCGAAGGGTATATTTCAGAAATACACCTTGAGGCAGAAGGGCTTGTCAGAAGTTTGGCCCAACTTATTAAGCAAGGTATGATGTTATGGATAGATTATGGGTTTGATACAGCTACCTATTATCATCCTGAGCGATCGCAAGGTACTTTTAGGATACATCAGCATCATCAAAGCCACGATGCGTGGTGGTCAAGCGTAGGAGAAGTAGATATCACAACGCATGTCAATTTTGAAGCGATTGCGGAAGTTGCTCTAGAAGAGGGGTGGCAATGTGAAGGATACACAACGCAAGCACGGTTTTTATTAGGCGCTGGGCTTATGAACTTAATTGAAGCGTTGCAACATCAATCAGCAGAGGCAGCAAAAATACATGTACGGCAGATGCAGCCCATACATCAACTTTTATCCCCTGCTGAAATGGGAGAGTTATTTAAAATGGTAGTGCTGAGCCGAGGTCTTTCCACTGGCCTTTGGGTGCCGGGCGTGGAGGACGTGGGTATCTAGTAGCCCATTTTCGTGCTAGTCGCTTGGCATCTTTATATTCTTGGGCGCTAAGAAACTGTAAAGTCATTTCGCGAGCAGTAGCAATTTCAATCGCTATTTGAGAGGGCTCTTGACGATTCGAGGAGTTTGCAAGCAGAAACCATTTATAGGCTTGAACATAGTTTTGGTCTACGCCTTTACCATGAAAATACATTGAACCCATATGCAGTTGAGCTTCTGTATGGCGTTTTTTTGCAGCCTTATAATACCAGCGAAGTGCAGAGATATCGTCTTGTAAAAGACCTTGCCCAGTTTCATAAAGAACTCCTAAACTATTTTGAGCATTAGCATTACCTTGATCTGCCGCTTTTTTATACCATCGTGCAGCATCTGTATAGCTTTGCTCTACACCTTCTCCTTGATAATACATAAGGGCAAGATTGTTTTGAGCATTCATGTTTCCTTGCTCAGCAGCACTTCTATACCAAAGCGCTGCTTCTTTCATGTCTCTTAGAGTACCTTCCCCATGGGCATACATATAACCTAAATACGTTTGCGCCTCTGGGTTACCTTGTTCAGCTAAAGGCTTAATTTCGTTAAAAGCAATATCATATGCCCCTTTTTGATAAGCATAAGCAGCATTTTCAAGGCGGCTAACTGAGGCAAAGCTTTTATCGACATCTAGAGCATGAGTAACCTGGCTCCATCCTAACAAAGCTACAAAGGCTAGTCCTAAGCACGCAGTGCGGCGCATACGTGTTCTCCTTAAGTGATGGTATTTATATTGCAGCGAGACAACAGAAAATATCAAATTGTTTTTGAACAAATATATATTTGAAAATACCTAGAGTCGCTTAATGATCTGAAAAGAGATAAACCCTATTATTTTCAGTATAGGCAATTTCTAGCTAAACAAAAGACCATAATATAAATTTTTCATCGATAAGTTTCTGCGTTTCACGTGAAACACTACAGCTTAGGTACTAAGTGTTACGATTGAGTATGACATCTAAAGTTTGCAAAGTGCTTGTATAGAATGATTCATGACTTTAATCAATCGCTCTCTCAGATTACGGCGCCTTCAAAATGAAGTTGCCGCCAAGCTTCATAAATGACAACGGCAGTAGCGTTAGAAAGATTCAGGCTTCGTTGCTGAGGAATCATCGGTAAGCGCAATCTATGCTCTTGCTGAATGCATTCAAGAACCTCTAGAGGTAAACCACGCGTTTCGCTACCAAAAACCAAAGCATCATTTTTATTGAATTTTATGCTGTAAGGAGATTGTGTGCCTTTGGTAGTTAATGCCCAAAATTGTTTAACACCAATTGCACGTAAGCGGCTTTCACACACTGCCCAGTTATTATGCAGCTGCAATGAGGCAAATTCATGGTAATCAAGACCAGCACGAATTAATCTTTTATCATCTAGCTTAAACCCCAATGGTTCAACTAAGTGAAGAGTGCAACCTGTATTGGCGCAGAGCCGGATAATATTTCCGGTATTGGGAGGAATTTCAGGAGAAACTAAAACCACATGGAACATACATTAATCTTAAACAAAAATTATCGCGTTATAGTATAGGGGTCGGTATAGTCATCACTTAATCGGCTAAGCGCCACACTAAGACAACTCATTGCAAGTGTAGCTGCAATAAGTTGCCAAGGAAATCCAATAAGTAATTCATTTTGAGCTTCACTTAGCATGGTGCCCCAAGAGACCTCTTCAACGCCAACACCTAACCCTAGAAAGCTTAAAATAACCTCTGATTTAATAAAGCTAATGGTAAGGATGGCTGCTTGTACACCAATAAGATGTTTTGTATTGGGTAAAATATGTTTTATGATTAAACGTGAAGGCGAGGCACCTAATAGTGTTGCAGCGATTACATAATCTCTAGTGCGATGCTTAAGATATTCTGCTCTAAGAAGCCTGAAAACGCCGGTCCAGCCTGTTAAACCTAAAATCAAAACCATCGGTATAAGCCCACGTTGTTGCATAAGAGCAGCAATGGCCATTATTAAAAGTAAATTGGGAACAGAGGTGAAAATGTTGTATATACCATTTAAGTAACTATCTAATTTCCCACCACCATAAAATCCTGCTAAGGCTCCCATAATAGTTCCAAGCGTAATAGCCAACAGTGAACCACCTATACCAACAATAATAGAGGTTCGTGTCCCTTGAAGAGTTTTTGCCAAAATATCTCTTCCCCAGCGATCAAAACCAAAAAAAGCACAACGAGTAGTAAGGGTAGAGGCAGATATAGTAGAAGATTTTGTTGAGCCTGCTTGGCTAGCAATTTGGCGTAAAGCGGGGGCTAAAGGATCATCAGGTGAGATCTTATCAAGTGTAAAGGGTGTTACAAGATTTTTTTCCTGAGTAGAAAGGCGATCAATATCGCTGCTCCAACATGGTGCTCGATAAGAGCGTCCTAAACTAGTATCCCATTGGTTAGCCAAATAGTTTGTTTGGGTTAAAATCGCGATAAGGGCATAAATAAGAAGAATACTCCATGAAAAATAATGACCCCATTCGATTTTTTTCATCAGGTTTTTCCTATGTTATTTTTTCAATCGAAATATAATGTCCCAAACCCCATGCCCTAGCTTTAAGCCTCGGGTTTCAAATTTTGTAATGGGGCGATAGTCAGGCCGTGTAGAAAAACTATGATCTGGTGCTGTATTTTCAAATAATGGATGCTGTTGTAAATGTTCTAACATCCAATGAGCATAATGTTCCCAGTCAGTAGCGAAATGTACATAGCCGCCGGGTTCAAGGCAACGCGCAATTTGATCAAGAAAGGCAGTTTGCACAATACGTCGTTTATGGTGACGTTTTTTATGCCAAGGATCAGGGAAAAAAAGATGAATACCATGCAATGAAGCAGGGGGAATCATATGGGCTAAGACCTCAACAGCATCATGCTGAATAATTTTTAGATTGGTTAGCCCTAGGTTTTCAATTTGATTCAATAAAGAACCGACCCCAGGAGTATGTACTTCAATGCCAATAAAATTAAGTTGAGGACAATGGGCTGCAATATAGGCAGTTGCATTTCCCATTCCAAAACCGATTTCTAAAACAGTAGGTTGCTTTTTCTCAAATAGGGTATCTGAAGATAAAGGGCTTTTTGAAAAAGGAATGCCATGAGCAGGAAGCAACGTATTTAGTGCGCGTTCTTGTGCTGGTGAAAGGCGGCCTGCACGTAAAACAAAGCTTCGAATAGCGCGCCGATGTTCTGATGAAGCCGGTTCAATATCATTGTTATCAGCTGGGAAGTTTTCTAAAGAATGAGGTGCTTTGGGCATGAGGAGTAGTTTTTGAGTTTTATAATAAAATGACCGATTGTTTACAGTGTATTTTAGCAAAGCATTTATAAATAGATATGTTGCTCATAGCGTAACGCATTATACGAGCAACATATCATTTAATTTAAGCGCGCTCCTCAATCCAGGCGGGAAGCATTTTTAGGGCTTGCGCTAGTTTTGAGGCATCAGTTCCGCCCGCTTGAGCAAAGTCTGGTCTTCCTCCGCCCTTGCCACCCACATGCTGAGCGATAGCGTTTACAAGCTCACCCGCATGAATTTTCCCTTTTAAGTCAGCGCTAGCGCCAGCGACAAGGCGTACATTATTACCTTCAGTGGCTGCTAGAAGAATAGCTGTTTGAGATAACTGAGACTTTAGCGTTTCTACTAAATTGCGTAGGGTAGTCGCATCAGCTTCAACAATCGTTGCTAATAAACGAATACCATTTTTTATTTCTACAGCTTGAGTCGTTAGTGATTTTGCTTGAAATCCTGCAAGTTGGCTAAGTAATTTTTGTATATGTTTCTCTTGGGTTTTATTTTCATCAAGAAGTTGTTTGATTTTATTAGATAGCCCAGAGCCTGTTACTTTTAGTTGACCAGAAATATCTTCAACAGTGTGCTCTAAGTTTTGTACCCATTCCACAGCCACGTCACCAGCAATTGCTTCAATACGGCGAATGCCGCTAGCAATACCTGTTTCATTAAGAATTTTGAATAGCCCTATTTCAGCAGTAGAGCAAACGTGTGTGCCTCCACAAAGTTCAGTAGATGCTGTGCCCATATTAACTACGCGAACTTCATCGCCGTATTTTTCACCAAACAGCGCCATGGCGCCTGCTTGAATGGCTTCATTGTAAGTCATTGTAGGGGTCTGAATGGTATGGTTAGCTAAGATTGCTGCATTAACTTCTTTTTCAATATGCGTGATTTCCTGGCTCGTTAAAGGAGCAGGATGTGAGAAGTCAAATCTTAATCTTTCTGAGTCTACTAACGATCCTTTTTGCTGAACATGTTCGCCAAGTATTTTTCTCAAGACAGCGTGGAGTAAATGTGTAGCAGAATGGTGTCGAGTAATGGCTTTACGTCGTGCATGGTTAATGGTTGCAGACAGGGTGGTACCTACCTGTAACTCACCTCTTTCCATATGCCCATAGTGACCAAAACTATCACCTACTTTTTGTGTGTCTGAGGTAATAAAGCTGCCTGTAGAAGTTTCAAGCAATCCTGAATCGCCTACTTGTCCGCCTGATTCAGCATAGAACGGAGTATTATCTAAAATAACAATCCCTGCTTCGCCAGAAGATAATTTTTCTACAGACTGATTGTTCGCATCAAAAATTGCAATGATAGTACATTGAATTTCAGTAGTGCTATAGCCGTGAAAATTGGTGGGTGAACCTTTGTAAGCAGGGCGTTCCGTCTGTTTAAAAGAAGATGCAGCTCTTGCACGCTCGCGTTGGCGATTCATGGCAGCTTCAAAACCTGCTTCATCGATGTGAATGTTCTTTTCGCGGCAAATGTCAGCAGTTAAATCTAATGGAAAGCCATAAGTATCATAAAGCTGAAATGCTACCTCACCAGGAAGAATAGAATCAGAAAGTTGTTCTAATGAACGTGATAGCAATTTCATGCCGCTATCGAGGGTTTCGCTAAAGCGATGTTCTTCTTGCTTTAGAATATTAGCAATGCGTTCACCATTTTGAATTAGCTCAGGGTATGCTTCACCCATGACATCTATGAGTGCGGGAACAAGCTTATAAAAGAATGGTTGAGTTTGTCCTAGTTTATGCCCATGGCGTAAAGCTCTGCGCAATATTCGGCGTAACACATAGCTTCGCCCCTCATTGCCAGGTAAAACGCCATCAATAATCAAGAAACAGCTAGCACGTAAATGATCAGCAATTACTTTGAGTGAAGGTGCATTTAAATCTGTTGTATTGGTAGCTTGTGCGGCCGCTTTGATAAGATGCTGAAAAAGATCAATCTCATAATTTGAATGAACATTTTGTAAAATAGCTGCAATGCGTTCCAGCCCCATGCCTGTATCAACAGAAGGCTTAGGGAGTGGAAGAAGCGTACCGTCGGCTTGGCGATCATATTGCATGAAAACCAAATTCCATATCTCAATATAACGATCGCCGTCATCATCTGGAGTGCCAGGAAGCCCGCCAGGAATCTCTTGGCCGTGATCGTAAAAAATTTCAGAGCAAGGGCCGCAAGGGCCAGTATCAGCCATTTGCCAAAAATTATCAGAGCCTCCGCCGGGTTTATCTCCAATTCGCAAAATGCGATGCGGTTCTAGGCCAATTTTTTTATGCCAAATATCAAAAGCTTCATCATCATTATGATAAACCGTAACCCATAACTTTTCTTTGGGTAGCCCAAAACGTTGGGTCATCAGTGCCCATGCAAATTGAATCGCGTCTTCTTTGAAGTAGTCGCCGAAACTAAAGTTTCCTAGCATTTCAAAGAAAGTATGATGGCGCGCGGTATATCCTACATTTTCAAGATCGTTGTGCTTGCCGCCTGCACGAACGCACCGTTGAGAAGATGTTGCACGCTTAAAAGGACGCGACTCTTGGCCTAAAAATACATTTTTAAACTGTACCATGCCTGAATTAGTAAACAGCAAGGTAGGATCACTACCTGGCACTAATGAGTCAGATCGCACAATTGTATGATTATGTTCAGCGAAAAAGTCGAGAAACGTTTTACGAATCGCGGCAGTTTTCATGGTAGTGTCCTTCATTTAAAACCAAATTTCTAATTTAGTCGTTCTGCTTAAGAAAAATAAGTTTAAAGAAAATTAAGGCATGTATCTTTTAACTTGTTACCTTGCTACTTTTTTTGCGTGAGCCTTTGGCAGACATTTTAGTTGCTATAGGTTCATTTTCAGCAGGGGTAGAAATATCTTCGTTGTCTTTAGATAACGAAATCGTATATCTTGTCATGGGTAAGGCAGAGTTGCGATCAAACATTGTACCTGCTGCAATGCCTGCGTCAGCAATTGCTTGGGCATCAAAAGAGGGAGTGCTATACACTGCATGCATGGCACCTAGTGCGAATTCTCGTCCTGATCCTGCAGCCCAAAATCTTTCAAATTCAAATACTTCGCGCATGGAGTATACGCCAAATATACCATGTGGATTCGCCACCAATGCTGATAATTGAGAGGATTCGTAGGGATCATCCTCATCTTCTTTAGGATTTAAGAAATGCTTTTCCTTAAGTATCGGGTGTAATTGACGAAATGTTTCAAATATGAGTGCTTTATTAGAAAAATTTAAAGATTTTTTTTGGTGTGCCAGCAAATTATGAAATACAAGCTGGTGAGCAGCAGAGCCACATAATGCAATATAAGTATCTTGATACTGTACTATTTTATCGTAACTGCGATCGTATTCAGCAGGTAGTCGCATGTCACCAAATGTCGTAAGCGAATCGCCTGCAATCACAATTTGATGTTCTTTTTTAACCACGACTAAAGTTGTCATGGTGGTATCCCTTATTATAAATAACTGGCGCGTATCCTAGCATTTTTACAATACATTCGCTTGAAGACACGCATGATAGATTTCAATAAATACAAGATTGTGTTTAATAGTGCATGACATAGCATGTTTTTTTTATGATAGGGTAATTTGTGGTGTTAAGTGAGAGAAAGTTTAAGCGATCAATATCAATTGAAAAGGGGAGATATGAAGCATTTTAGAGGGTCTATAATTTTAAGTATTGTTTGCTTGGCGCTTGCTTTTTACTGGGGGGGGCAACACGCAATTACATATATGGGAGGCGAGAGTTGGACAAGCCCCGTAGTTCTTAAGGCAGGACTGCAAGCGCTTTTCATTACAGCTATTTTATCAGTTATGGAAGTTTCGCTATCTTTTGATAACGCTGTTGTCAATGCGGCTATTTTGAAAACATGGAATGCTTTTTGGAAAAAACTGTTTTTGACAGTAGGTATGGTAATTGCGGTATTTGGTATGCGGCTTGTGTTTCCTATACTCATCGTGGCTGTTGCAACGGGCAAAGGAATGATTGAGGTAGGAAAAATGGCTCTTAATCAGCCCACAGAATATGCGGCAAGATTAACAGAGCATCATCAAGAAGTTGCTGTTTTTGGAGGTGTGTTTTTATTACTTGTGTTTTTAAATTTTCTTATTGATGAGGGCAAGGATGTACATTGGTTTAGATGGTTTGAAGAGCGTCTAGCTATACTTGGTAAAATAGATGTGCTTTCAGTATTTATAGCCATTTTAGCTGTATTTGGTACATTAAGTTTAGTTGATGATCCTAGTCGGCGTTATGCTATTTTAGCATCTGGAATTGGTGGAATTGCTACTTACTTGGGGGTAGATATACTAGGAAAATTCTTTGAACACGAAGAGTCTGATCCAGCAATAGCAAAAATGATTCAAGGAGGCAGTATTGGTAGCTTCTTATACTTAGAAGTATTAGATGCTTCTTTTTCATTTGATGGAGTGATAGGCGCGTTTGCTATGACGAATGATGTTATTGTCATTATGTTAGGTTTGGGCATTGGTGCTATGTTTGTTCGTTCTTTAACAATTTATTTACTGGAAAAAGGTACGCTTGAGCAGTATATTTTCTTAGAGCATGGAGCTCATTATGCAATCGGCGCGCTTGCCTTAATTATGCTAGCGAGTATGAAATGGCATATTCCAGAAGTGGTAACGGGTGTGATCGGAGTCGCGTTTATTATTATTTCGATTATTTCGTCAATTCGTTACCGTAAAACTAATGATTTAAGCTAACGTAACAATAGGGTTTCAGGGCTATGCTATGGTTTAAACGAAAAACAACTTTAAAGCCTGGAAACCCTATCGAGTTTTTAGCATTAGGTGCATCTGACATAATTAATATTAATGTAGCATTAGATGCAGATATAACAAATATAGAACTAATATGTATAGGTTTAGATCGAGAAGGCCATTGGGTTGAAAACTATTTAGTAAATGCTTTTTGTAAACAATCGCAAGATGGAGCACTTACTCTTGTTAATCATCTCAGTATTAAAACATTGCTTCATCTTATATCTCCAGACGTCTCTCAACTGACATTTCTACTATCTATTAATGGGCAAGGAAATATTACTGAGTGGGGAAAAGGATTTATACATATAAAAATACCTAAGCACACGTGGGAATGGGTGTTCCATGGCTCACAATTTAATTCGGTTTCAATACTTAATGCTTTTAGTTTTTTGCGCACGAAAGCTTTCTGGTCGGTTCAGATTCATGCTAAGTCAATTAGTGCAAGTTCTATAGAGAACTTTATAAATAGCATAAAAAAAATTCCTTCTGAAGAAATCATGCCGACGCCAGTTGTAGGAACAGTATTTGAAGTGGTGAACGATGCACAGGCGCAGTTAAAGCGAATTCAATTAATGGTTCCACACTTATTAGAATCTTACAAAGCAGTAGGTTCTTTGCTTCAAGAGAAGCAAGATACAGTTATGCCATCACGATGCTTGTTAGTGCTAGACCATACAAATGCCATGAAAGATGCATATGAAAATACAGGCGTTCAGCGATTATTAGAACAAATAGTACTACTATCTTCCCACTGGAACCCTTCTGCTGAAGTCGATGTTTTTTTTGCAGGAAAACAAACAACATATGTAGAAACTATGCGGTTAAGTCAACTTGATAAAGGTACCAAAAATTGGGTAAAAAAGTATCCAGATTTTAACCAACGAGTACAGTTTGGCTTAGGCATGCAATCTATACGCTCAGTTGTCTATCCTGATAATAAGGGGGGCGAGGTCAAGCAATTATGTTTTGCTAAAACACCAACCTTAGTAGTTTGGGCAATAGGGCATGGGGTAGATGATGCACGTATGATGGAATGGCAAATAAGGTGGGCTTCTCGTGAGCCTATTTTTTGGGTATTTATAGTTGTTACGAAAAGGCGCTATCGTCTTAGATCTGCATTTGAAGTAGAGCAACAGGGAGGAATTGGAGGGGAATTTTCTTTTTTAGATCATTTACATAAAATAGAAGATTGTACGCTGTTGAATGCAACGTATCTTACCGTAAGTAATTTAGAAGAATATAATTCTCATGATTTTTATAAAGTTGTGTTGGAGTGTTATTCCGAGTGGGTGTTAGAGGCTAGGCGTAAGGGGTTGCTGCCAAAAGTCTAAAAATTAGAAGTTATGCAATCGAATTCTTTCGGTGTGTTGGTGGCTTGCCAAAGTTAGTATGCTGCCGACATTGCTAGGTTTTGAGTGAACTCAACTGTTTACTTCTAAAAAGAAATCTCTAAAAAATAAAGCACATTATTACGCTAGCGTTAACTATAAATATTAACACGTATAATTTTGCATCTTTTTGAGATTAGGATTTTTTGAAAGACACCCTAAGGTTTTGTTTAAGGGGGAATAAGATGGCTCAGTTCGAAATAATTGGTGAAATTGATCCTTTTTTAAGGGTTCGTTTACGTCAAGGTGAGGGCTGTTTTTGTCTAAGAGGGTGTACAGTAATGCTGGATACGACTTTAGATTTGAGAGGTAAGGTTAAGGGAGATATCTCTAAATCAGTTTTTCGGAAAATAGTGCATAAAGCAGCTGTGTTTTTTCAAGAAATTGAAGCGGTTAGAGGGTCAGGAGAGTGTTTGATTGCTCCTAATTTACCAGGAAGTTTGAGAATTTTAGAAATTGGGGAAACTCAATATAATATAACGCGAGGTTCTTTTTTAGCGGGTAGCCGTGAGGCGCGCGTTGCAGCGCATGCTCAATCGTTAGATAAAGCATTATTATCTCATACAGGTGGGCTATTTATTTTAGAAACAGATGGCTTTGGGCAGGTGGCAGTATCTGGTTTCGGTTCTCTATACGAGGTTGAAATGGTGCCAGGCCATGAACTGATTGTTCATAATTCACACGTGGTAGCATGGCAAAGCACCTTAGATTTTGCACTTTCTATTTCGACGACAGAAGATGGATTAGTTAGTAATGCAGTAAATGCTGTAATGAGTGGTGAAGGGATTGTTTTGCGCTTTTCGGGATATGGCAAAATTATCATTTGTTCACGTAACCGCGATTCTTTTGCTGAATGGGTAAAAGAAAAAGCCATGGCTGTAAGAAAAAAATAATCACTAAAGTCATAATAAGCCCTTGGGGTCTAATTTTTAACCAAAGGGCTTATTTCTTAGTGCTTATAACTCAATCATTTCAAAATCAGTTTTACGTGCACCGCATTCTGGGCATGTCCAGTTAATAGGTACATTTTCCCATTTTGTTTGGGGGGGGATGCCATCCTGAGGCCAGCCTTCAGCCTCATCATAAATTACACCACATATTAGACACATATATTTTTTCATGTTATGCCCTATAGACTCAAAAGTGAAAATTGAAGTATGAAAAACAAAGAAAAGGAATCGCCCTATTGTATCGCAGTATGTGCTGCAACAGACCCTACAAATGGTGCGGGTATAGGTGGAGACATTTTAACCATCCAATCATTGGGCGCTTATCCTATAAGTGTGGTTACTGCTATTACAGTTCAAGATACCGTTGGAGTAACTGGCGTGTATCCATTAAGTGCGAAGCTTGTACAGGCGCAGTGGCAATGTTTAGTGAATGATATTTCGCCTCAAGCAGTTAAATGGGGAATGCTTGGTAATAGTGAAACGCTAGAAACTCTACGAGCATCTATTAGTAAGCTTGAAAACACTATCCCTATCGTTATTGATCCAGTCCTGGCGTCGGGTAGAGGAGATAAACTAGCAGATGACGCTACTTGTTTAGCCTATCGCATGATAGATCTGCCACAAAAAAATGTGATTATTACACCTAACTATAAAGAGTTTTATCAAATTATGAAGGCTTCCAGTGAAATGCCAGTTGAATCACTGCTAGGTGCTTTTTTTGAAGCTAAAGGAGCCGCGAGTTGGCTATTATTAAAAGGGGTACATGCCCCGACAGAACAGATAGTTCATCGTTTGTGGAATAAACAAGGTGAAGTTTTATCTCTAGAGTGCCACCGATTAGATGGAGAGTTCCATGGTTCAGGATGTACGTTCGGTTCAGCGTTAGCAGTATTTTTAGCCCAAGGGCAATCAGTACCTGAGGCAGTGATTTCAACACAAGCTTATGTTTTGAAATCACTAGAGGCTGCTTACTCTCTAGGTAATGGCCAATATATTCCTGCACGTAAATTTATTTTTAGAGAGCAATAAAGTGTTAAATCATGGTTTATACGCTATTACGCCTTCTGGCTGGGCAAAAGAAAAATTATTAAAAAATCTTAAAATCGCTTTAGAACATGGAGTTTCAACTGTTCAGTTTCGAGAAAAAACCCTTATAACGATTGAAAAGCTAGATCTAGCAAGGGCAGTCGTTGCCCTATGCAAAGAATATGGCGTGCCATGCATTATAAATGATGAGCCAGAACTCGTTAAGGAGTGTGGTGCTGCTGGTATTCATGTTGGTCAAAATGATATGGCAGTAAAAGAGGTGCGGAATTATCTAGGAATGAAAGTGCTGATAGGGGCTTCTTGTTATGGCGATCGCTCTCTAGCAGAGAAAGCGATCAATGAAGGTGCTGATTATGTAGCATTTGGTAGTATCTTTCCCTCAACAACGAAACCAAACGCTCCCTATATAGGAGTGCAAAAACTGCAAGAGCTTTGTTCTGGTTTAAAGAAGCCATGTGTAGCAATAGGAGGCATCAATTCAGGCAATGTCACAGCGGTGTATGCTGCGGGAGCGCATTCTGTAGCAGTAATAGCCGCAATTTTTGAAGCAAACTCTATAGAATTGGCTGTTAAATCGTTATTGCCTAAAGTTTTATAGCAAAAAACTTAAAAGTTAGTTGTTGAAAATAAATAGCTTTTGATGAATTATTACAAAATTGTAATAAACTTGTTGACGGTGTAGGGGGTAGTGCGTAGAATGCACTCCATCAGCAGCGAAACAAAAGAAAAGCGGTGCTGAGGTGGTGAAGAAAAGTTAGTAGAAATAAGAAGTTAGCTCTTTAAGAATTGAGATACAACTGATAAGTGTAGGTACTTGTTTTTAGGA
>JAZKAR010000002.1:0-45824 GCA_040389065.1 Pseudomonadota bacterium
ATCTAGTGAATAAGTCATACTTAATATTATGTCACATTAATGTTGGCTTGCTATAAAATGATATAAAAATTAAAGGCTGACTAAATTACCTAATTGTTTGCCATGTTTATGGAGTCATCGCGCCTATTATTTCAATAATAAATAGGATACCGCTATGGATAAGATCGTAACATCATCAGGATACCTTCGGGACAGACGACGTTCATTTTAGAGTATACAAATTGTGGGATTGCTGCGGAGAGCTTAACGGAAACGCTTAATAGAAAAATGAATCGAAACACCTATGCATTGTCTAATGCCTTCCGTTTACTTCATTGCGTTATAGCAGTTATGCAAATATTTCACTATCTGACTTAATGTTTTTTTTGAACCAATATTAATGATTAAATCTTCAGCGAGTGATTGCCGAACACTTCGCGACATTTGGTGATGTAAAACCTGTTGGATTGTTTTTAAACTTACGCCTCGTTCCAACACACGTTTAATCTGTACAGCAACAGGAGCATCTATCACCAACACGCGATCAACCCTATCGCGATAACGGCTCGATTCCAAGAGCAGTGGAATACTCCATACAATATAAGAATGGATTTTTAAATTATCCAAGTGATGGGTTTGTGCCAGCACCTCATTAAAAATAAGAGGATGCAAACAATCTTCAAGCTGAGTTTTGATAGTGGCATCATGAAAAATAGCTTCTCGAAGCTTGGGCCGATCTAAACGTTTTTCGGCATCTAAAAAAAGTGATCCCCAACGCTCGGTAATGGCTTGCCAGCCTAACTCACCCGGTTCGCTTAGTTGATGGGCGATGATGTCAGCATCAATAACGGGAACGCCGAGCGCTTCAAAATCCTCAGAAACAGCTGATTTTCCGCATCCAATTCCGCCTGTTAAACCTATTATTTTCATACATTCATTTATAAAATTAAAAATTTAAGGATGTAAAAAAAGATGTGCCGCTTCCGGGTAAGCCATCCACACTATCCACCCCCCTACAATCAAAAAAGGACCAAACGGTAAAGGGCGGCTCCATTGATGCCCCTCTTCTGCCTCTTTACTTTCTTGCGTACTTGCGGTTTCTGCCTCTACTTGCTCAGAAGGCGATCGAAAACCTGTTAAAGCACGCACTCCTCCATATAATAAGCCACTTAGTGAGGCAATTAACAAAATAGAAGGTAGCGCTAACCAGCCTAACCAGGCGCCCAATGCCGATAGCAGTTTAAAATCACCGTACCCCATTCCTTCTTTTTTAAAGCATAAATAAAAAAGCCAGTACACACTCCATAAAATCAGGTAACCGCTAATTGCTCCCCAAAATGCTTCAGAAAAAGGTACAAAGCCTACTCCCAAATAATTAATGATTAGCCCAGCCCATATTAAAGGAAGCATAAGGTCATCAGGAAGTAATTGTGTGTCCCAATCAATCCAAAATGCGCATATCAATACAGCATTTAATAAAAATGCTGCAGCTGTTTGATAACTAAATCCATAACGATAAGCAATATAAGCGCTTGTGATTCCCGTTAAACATTCCACTAACGGATAACGAATAGATATTTTTCCTCCGCAGGCTCGACATTTTGCTTTTTGCAGGCACCAACTCACCAGCGGTATATTTTCATACCATTTTAAACGGTGCCCGCAGTGACCGCATCGAGAAGGAGGATACGCTAAATTAAAGGTAGGCCGATTTTCATCTACGGGCGTAAGAGTCTCCGCTACCTGCGCCGTAGACTCTGCTTGTAAAAATGCAATCGCCTCATCATTCCACGATTGATACAACATTTTAGGAAGTCGATAAATAACAACATTTAAAAAACTTCCCACCATTAACCCTACAATAAAAATATAGGCAACAAATACGCCAAGGGGTATTGAATCTAAAGATAATGTCATAGCCCATTACTCTTAAAAATAATTTACATGTTTAAAAATATTTTTTATTACAAAATATCAACGCTAACACTAACTATTAAGCATCTTAAAAAATGCTATTTTAGAGTTCTTTGTAAACACAAACTCGGCTAATCATTTTATTTAACCTAGAACTATTATTATTTTTTAATGTGTTTTATAGAAAAAAACCCTACTTTTCAGTAGGGTTCTAATATATATAAAATTATTGATAGAAAATCATATCTATTAAACTACTTGTCCCAGTTTAAATATAGGTAGATACATTGCAACCACTAATCCGCCAATAACCACGCCTAAAAAAACGATAATAATAGGTTCTAAAAGACTAGATAATGCAGCAACTTTATCATCCACTTCACGCTCATAAAAATCAGCCACTTTGCTTAGCATATTATCTAAAGAGCCTGACTCCTCCCCAATCGCTGTCATTTGCAACACCATATTGGGAAATACATTCACTTGCCCCATTGCATAAGCCAGGCTCACCCCGGTTGATATATCTGTTTGAACACGCTTTGTTGCATTCGAATATACTTGGTTTCCGCAGGCACCGGCAACTGAATCTAAAGACTCCACCAAAGGTACCCCAGCAGCAAACATCGTCGCCAATGTTCTAGTCCAACGTGCAATAACCGCTTGCTGAATAATTTCCCCTATAATTGGAACGTGCAAAATAACGCGATCAAAAAACATCTGCATCTGAGGAGATCGCTTCCAACTATATATAATAAATGCAACTCCACCTGCCATAGCTCCAAAAATATAATACCAATACGCAACAAAGGTATCAGACATGGCAATCACGATTTTGGTAGGAAGAGGCAACTCAGCTCCAAAACTTGAAAACACATCTTTAAAGGCAGGCACCACCCAAATCATAATCACAGCTACTACAATAATAGCGACTGCAATCACCGCAGTAGGATAGAAAAGAGCTGCCTTGATCTTGCTTTTAATCGCTAATATTTTTTCACGATATACAGCCAATCGATCTAAAATGGTATCTAAAATACCGGCTGACTCACCTGCTGCAATAAGATTACAATACAGTCGATCAAAATAGACAGGGTGTTTTCTAAACGCCTGGTTCAAGCTTGAACCCTGCTCTACATCGCCCTTAATATCAAACAATAAACGTGACATAGCAGGATTTGAATGGCCCTTGGCTACAATATCAAACGATTGCAGTAAAGGAACACCAGACTTTAGCATGGTCGCTAACTGACGCGTAAACATAGCGACATCTTTATCTGAAATGGTGCCGGCTTTGGGAAGCTTACGCTTTTTGATCGAGTTAACACGAACTCCCTGGCGCTTTAAGGCAATAGATACCTGCTTATCATTGGTTGCACGCATTTCCCCTTTTACAGGACGATTGCTACGATCAATGCCTTCCCACAAAAATATTGAGGATTGTTCTTTTTCTAAAGCCATGCAGACCTCCTTAAAGTCTTTATACTTAGAAGTTACGCAGTTGGCTCTCTCCGCGTTATAGCAACTTGCCGTACTGCATGTACTGTCTGCGTTGCTATGCCTTGATAGCGCTCAACTGCGTAACTTCTAATACTTTTACAGGTTACTTCTACAAACATTCCACCGCATTAGATTCAGTGTTCATCACTATGTTTTAGAGTTTTACCTTTAACTATTTGTACAAGCCTCAACCTCTTGTAGAGAAGTTAATCCTTGTTTAACTTTTAATAGCCCAGATCTACGCAACATTCTTACGCCTTCGCGCTTTGCTTGCTCCGCAATATCAATAGACGTTCCGTTACGCATAATGATTTTGGCTATTTCTTCTGAAATAGGCATAACTTCATAAATCCCTACGCGCCCTTTATACCCCAGCCCTTTGCATGTTGTGCATCCCACTGGTTCATAAGGTGTCCACTCCTCTTCCAAGTCTGACTCATTAAATCCAGCTTGCAATAAAACATTTCTAGGAATATCAACACGGCGCTTACATTCAACACATAAACGACGTGCTAAACGCTGCGCAGTAATCAAAATAACCGAAGAAGCGACATTAAAAGGAGCAACGCCCATATTCAATAATCGAGTAATTGTTTTAGGGGCATCATTAGTATGCAGAGTAGATAACACCATATGACCCGTTTGCGCAGCCTTAATTGCTATATCTGCTGTTTCAAGATCGCGGATTTCCCCCACCATAATAATATCGGGATCTTGCCGCAAAAAAGATCTCAAGGCAGCTGCAAATGTTAAACCTGCTTTCTCATTTACATTCACCTGATTCACACCCGGTAAATTAATTTCAGCAGGATCTTCCGCAGTGGCAATATTAATGCCTGGCTCATTCAAAATATTTAAACACGTATATAAGGAAACGGTTTTACCGCTACCGGTTGGCCCTGTCACTAAAATCATTCCATAGGGGCGATGAATAGCATCTAGAATCATTGCTTTCTGATCGGCATCATAGCCTAAAGCATCTATTCCTAATTTAGCACTAGAAGGATCTAAAATCCGCATTACAATTTTTTCGCCAAATAGCGTTGGCAATGTACTCACCCGAAAATCAATCGCTCTGGTTTTAGAAATCACTAATTTTAAGCGACCATCTTGGGGAATTCTTTTTTCGGCGATATCTAATTTTGAAATAACTTTTATGCGTGAAGCAATTTTTTCTTTAAGAATCACAGGAGGCTGGCTCACCTCCATTAATAGCCCATCTAAGCGATAACGAATACGATAAAATTTTTCAAACGGCTCAAAATGAATATCTGAAACACCTGCATTAATAGCATCTAATAATACTTTTTGAATAAATTTTACAACCGGTGCATCTTCAATATCGCTATTATCATCAAGACTAGAACCTTGCTCATTACCTTCTTGTAATAAATCAATATCTGAGGTATCTCTAGTCATATTTTCTAGAGCTTCTGTTGCTGTCTCTGTTACTTTTTTAATGAGTTGCCCTAGTTTGTCATCTTCAACTACCACGGGTTCAATCATCATATTCGTTTTAAAACGAATTTCTTCTAAACCCTGGAGATTAGTAGGGTCTGATGTAGCAACAAAAAGCCGATTCCCTCGCTTATGAAGAGGAACCAAACGATGTGCTGCAAGTGTTTTGGGATCAATTAAGCTTTTATCAATTAAATCTGCTTCAAAAGCGTCTAAATCAAGTAATGGAACACCAAATATTAATGAGCAAAATACGGCTAATTCACGTGCTTTAATTACTTTGCTGTGGATGATTTCTTCTATAAAAGAAATGCCTGCCTCTTTTGCTTTTTCTTGTAATGCCGTTAACTCAGTTTCTGTAATACGCCCATGCTGAACCAGTGCACGTGAGAGTCCTGTCACCGCCATGATGCCCCCCCTTATAAAGAAATAGCGACTAGCAGCTATTTCAAAGGAATCTTAAAAAACTCTAACCTGCATTATTTTTATGCAGACTAATATTTCGTTTTCATTCCTGATTTTGAGGGGCACGCTAGCTAACTTCCCACTTTCATACATAACCCATATTATTGAATGGCAAGTGCTAGTAAACGTTATCTTTCGGGTAAGAAGAGGGGGTTATGTTTCATTAAACTTCGGTTAAAGGCGCATACCTTGAATCAAGCCATTTTTCTCCGTGCCGCTTAAATCTTACTTGAAGACGTTCATAAGCACCGCTGGTTGGCTCGATTTTTAGAATGACTCCCTCTCCTAACGTTGTATGAAATACAGATTGCCCCATCGACCATTTCGATAAAGATTTTTTTCTTTCCTCTTTTGAAGACCCTTCAAAATCAACAGAATGCTCTTTTTTATCGGTCGAAGGAGCCTCAATCTTCAACCAGTCTCCCCATTGACTGATTTGAAAGTTTTCAATTAAATGTTGGGGTACTTCTTTTAAAAACCGGGAAGGAATGCCATAACGTAACTGCCCATACACATTGCGTGTGCGAGCCCATGTTAATACTAAATGCTCTCTGGCTCTTGTCATCGCTACATACATCAAGCGGCGCTCTTCTTCAATTTCGCGCCCTATACTATTTTCATGCGGAAACAAGCCCTCTTCTAATCCAACAACTGCTACGCGGCTAAACTCTAACCCTTTAGCAGAATGTACAGTCATTAACTGTACCGCTTCTTGAATATCTACTCCTTTATCAGCGTCACTATCTAAGCTAGCCTGCCCCAGAAAAAGTGCCAAATCGCTTACATAGGGTGCATCTGGCTCCATCTCACGCCATACATCAGGATCAAATGTAGTGGCAGATGTTATTAAGGCATATAAATGCTCAACCCGATCATCTTCGCTTTTACTCCGGTAATGTTCTATTAAACCTGAAGCTTCCAAAATAACTCTTACATTATTAGGAAATGAAGTTGCGGCACATAAATGCGTAAGCTGCGAAATTAATGTAATAACGCCCGATAAGGCCTTACCCGCACGCCCTCCTTCTTGAGCACTATCTCGAAGCGCTTCCCACAGACTGATATTTTTCATTCTGGCCTGAGCCTGAGCAATCTCTAAGGTTTTTTCACCAATGCCGCGGGCGGGCATGTTAATCATACGAATAAGCGCGGTGTTATCCGCAGGAGATTGAGCCACACGTAGATAAGCAATTGCCAAACGAATTTCAGCACGCTCAAAAAAGCGCATGCCCCCGTACACTTTGTAAGGAATTCTTGCTTGCATCAACGCTTGCTCTAATGCCCGCGATTGCACGTTTGTTCTATACAGAAGAGCAATTTCAGAAGCAGGGACCTTGGCTTTTAACGCTACTTGAATCCAACGAATAATACCTCGCGCTTCGGCATCTTCTGACTCTGCCTGAGCAACAATAATGGGTTCGCCAGCGGCTTGCTGTGTCCACAATGATTTCCCTAGCCGCTGCGCATTATATTCAATCAACGAATTAGCAGCATTAAGAATACGTGCTAAAGAACGGTAATTTTGTTGCAGTTTAAAAATCTGTACCGGCGCGTATTCCATTAAGAACTGTTGCATCCCTTCAACAGAAGCGCCCCTAAAACCATAGATGGTTTGGTCATCATCTCCTACCGCTATAATTGACGTCTGCGGCCCTGCTAAACACTTTAACCATCGATATTGAAGTGGTGCGATATCCTGAAACTCATCAACAAGAATATGCTTAAATCGAGTTGCATAATGTGCGGCAATACTGGCATCGTGTTCTAACAAAGCAATACTTTTAATAAGCAGATCAGCAAAATCAAGCAACCCATCTTGGCTGCATTTCAGTTGATAGCCTTTAAACCCCTCTACTAGCCAAGGTTCATCTGCCGCTGCTTTCGTTACCTGCTCTTCATCACAGTGCCCTTGCTCTTTTAAATCACGAATAAATCCTAGCAATCTAGGTAAAGGATATTTTTTTTCATCCCAATTTGTTTCTTTATAAATACGCTTAAGAAGACTTTTTTGGTCAGAATCATCAATAATTTGAAAGGTAGGCGGTAAGCCTGCAGCTTCAGCATGATAGCGTAATAAGCGATGCGCAAGACCGTGGAACGTACCTACCCACACACGTCGTGATAACGCCCCTAACTGCTTCTCAATACGTGACTGAAGTTCTTTAGCAGCTTTATTTGTAAACGTTACTGCTAAAATCTGATAAGGAGCACATAAATTTTGCTGAATAAGCCAAGCTAATCGAGCAGTTAAAACACGTGTTTTACCACTTCCGGCTCCGGCCAATATCAATGCGTGGCGCCCTGCCCATTCCACAGCCTGGCGCTGTTCAGAGTTTAATAATTCCAACCATGTTTGTGAAAATACATCCACAAATACCCTCCTTAAGTAATTTACCCTACAAAAAACACTTTGCAGAGCCGAGGTTATTATGCAATCTTAAGTTATAATGCCACTTAAAAGGGGGGCTTTTTTAATAAGCTTAGTTCAAAATATTCTATGTACCTACAAAAATAATGGTTATAAAAGCGATATTTATTGCATGACTCTTATCTCAATATTGATAATATGCTGCTTTTATCGCTCGCACCAAGATGATTATTTTATAAGACTTACACAACATTGTTCTAGTGTAGATCATACAATAAGTACGATGCTATAGCGCCTCTGCGGCAATTTTCTATAAGTTTTACTAAGGCATAGTGTAACGATTTAATACCCTGATGGGGAAAGCCCCAATTTTACTTAATTATCAATACCTTCAAAATACTTATGCATTAACTTTTTACTTAGAGATCAATAACATGAACCAAAAATCTGCTTATATTGCTGCTACCATTTTAATACTGTCTACCCTTAGTGTGGCAGTATTTGCAGGCGTGGCTTTTCCTTGGGATACTCCTTTATCCAGACTCGCACAGAATTTAACTGGTTCTACCTCAACATCGATTGCGCTTATTGGCTTGTTTGTTGCAGGCGGTGCATTAGTATTTGGCGGCGACTTAGCTTCATTCGCCAAAAAAGTAACCTGGATGGTACTCGCCATTTCTTTGATGTTAAGCGGTAGCGCATTTTTAAATATTATTCAAAATGGTACAGCGCTTCCCTCATCCGCTGCTCTGCTATAGTATCTTGTTAATATCTCGATAAAATTTTATTTTGGGCAGTACACACTATGTGGAACCTTCATTACGTTTTATAGTGAAATTAAGCAGGTCTGCCTGCAAAATTTAGCAATGTGAGGGTTAAGACAAATCGCCTGAGTCTGCAACTTCAACATACAATACTCGTGAACTTTTTAATGCTAAAGCAACAAAATACACTGTTTTGTTGCTTTAAGAGTATAAGAAGGTATAAAGTTTTTCTACTTTATCTCGGATAAATAATCGAAGTTGCTCCTCACTACAGGGCTCAAAACATTGCACTCAACTTTCTTTTCCTTTTGCCTCTTTAAATACCTGAGAGAAGAAAAAAGTTTATTTCTTTTAAAAATAGGAGATGTCTATCTAAAAGCTATGTTTTCTTTTTTCTTAACTCTTTAAGTCGATCAGTATTATGACTTTACTTGCTGTTGGTTTAAACTATCAAACTGCTCCTATCAAAATAAGAGAACGCGTTTCTTTTAATTTGTCGCATCTTGAATCAGCGCTTATTCAACTTAAAAATAATAATATCGCTAGCGAAGCTCTTATTCTTTCTACCTGTAATCGTACTGAGCTATATTGCGACTCAGAATCGATGATCAAACCCGGAGATTGGTTAGCACATTACCATGGCATTGAGCCTGATGATTTAACCCCTTACTTGTATTTCCACCCCGATGAAAATGCTATAAAACATGCATTTAGGGTTGCGTGCGGTCTAAATTCAATGGTGCTAGGTGAACCACAAATTCTTGGGCAGTTTCGTCATGCGATTCAAGTCGCTAGAGAAGCAGGCAGCCTAGGCATTAATTTGCATCGATTATTTCAAAGTACCTTAAGCGTGGCTAAACAAGTTCGAACCACTACAGATATTGGCTCAGCCAGTATTTCTATGGCAAGTGCCGTTGTTAAATTAGCAGAGCGATTATTTCCTAAAGTTAGCGACCAACGTGTGCTGCTAATTGGTGCAGGCGAAATGATGGACTTAGTCGCAACACATCTAGCTGCTGAAAATCCACAAACAATTGTGGTTGCTAATCGCACACTCGATCGAGCGAATACACTTGCTAAAAAGTTTAATGGCTTAGCCATTACGCTTGAAGATATTCCTTTGCATTTACCCACGTCAGATATCATCGTAAGTTGCACTGCTAGCCCGTTACCTATTATTGGCAAAGGTGCTGTTGAACGGGCATTACTTCAACGAAAACACTACCCCATGTTCATGGTTGACCTTGCGGTTCCACGCGACATTGAACCTGAAGTTGGAACACTAGAAGATATCTTCCTGTATACTGTTGATGACTTGGCTGGCGTTATCCAGCAGGGTTTAAATATCAGGCAGTCTGCCATTACAGATGCTGAACAGATTATTGAAGCAGAAGTTAATCGTTTTATTAACTGGCAACAGCAACGCTCTATTGTTCCGTTAATTCAATCGCTTCAACAGCAGGCTGAGGGGTGGCGGCAACATGCCGTTAAACGTGCTCAAAAGCTTTTGGCACGTGGAGAAAGCCCTGAAATGGCTCTCGAAGAACTCAGCCGGATATTAACCCAAAAATGGATACATCCTCCTTTAAGCTGTCTAAATTCTTCTGAACCTTCCCAATGGGCGCAAAAAATTAGCCAACTTTATAATCTTGATACGTTTGACTCACCTCTAAGTGATACCGATTGCTCTGAACCATGAAAAATGTTTTACGCCTCAAATTAGAATCTATGGCAGTACGCCTTGATGAGATTCGCCTCCAGTTAGTTGATCCTGAAGTTATCAATGATCGCAACGCTTACCGCAGCCTTAATCGTGAATATTCAGAAGGCGAACCTTTAGTTCAAGACTATCATCACTATCAGCAATGTGAACAGGATGAACAAACTGCTTTGCAATTACGCAATGATCCTGAAATGAAAGCCTTTGCTGAAGAAGAACTTATTTCGATTGCCGAAAAAAAGATTCAACTTGAAGAAAGCCTTTTAAAAGCACTGATTCCCCGCGACCCTGATGATGACCGAGATATTTTTCTTGAAATTCGTGCAGGAACAGGCGGTGATGAATCTGCTTTATTTGCTGCCGAACTTTTTAGAATGTATGCACGTTATGCTGAACGCAGAAACTGGCAGCTTGAAGTCGTATCAGAATCGCCAAGTGATCTTGGTGGCTACAAAGAGGTAATCGCTAACCTAAAGGGCGAAGGTGTATACGGGGAGCTTAAGTTTGAATCGGGTGCACACCGGGTACAGCGTGTTCCTGCAACCGAAACACAAGGCCGAGTACATACCTCAGCTTGTACGGTAGCCGTTATGCCAGAAGCAGACCCAGCCAAAGATATTGAGATTAACCCCGCTGATTTACGCATTGATACCTACAGGGCTTCAGGAGCAGGCGGGCAACATATTAACAAAACAGATTCTGCGGTTCGCATCACACATCTTCCTACAGGAGTCGTTGTAGAATGCCAGGATGGTCGTTCACAGCATAAAAATAAGGCTCAGGCCCTTTCTGTTTTAGCAACACGATTACAAGAAAAAGAACGACAACAAAGACAAGCAAAAGAAGCTGCTACTCGCCGTTCATTGGTAGGTAGCGGTGATCGCTCTGAACGCATACGCACGTATAACTTTCCTCAAGGCCGTATTACAGACCACCGAATTAATTATACAGTGTACAAAATTGAAGCCATGATGGATGGAGATATTCAAGAATTGGTTGATGCACTTAAGAGCGCTGATCATGCAGATCAAATTGCTCAATTATTAGATGAGTAAATAGCTTTCGTCCAAAAAATTATTTCATGGTATTTCTTCTTTTAAAGGTAGTTTTCACACTTTTTTATTTCCATCTGTCTGTCACGAATGCTGAAAACTGATAGAAAATAAATAGTTAGATCGACGCGTGTCTTGCCTGAATACATTGGCATAACACAAGTACACATACTTCAGGCAATTGGTATAAGGTTGGTTCTCGTGAGTATAACGATTAAAGAAGCCCTTAATTCGGCTACTCTGCCTTTAATTGAAGCAAGAATATTGCTTCAATTAGCCTTAAACCATGCATCAAGAACTTATTTGATTGTACACGCTGATGAAAAACTCACTCTTCCCCAACAACAAAGCTTCTTTGCCTTTGTACAACGACGTTTAAAGGGTGAGCCAATCGCTTATATTACTCAGGAAAAAGAATTCTGGGGACGTTTATTTATATGCAAACCCGGTGTGTTGATTCCTCGTTCTGATACAGAAACATTAGTAGAAACTGCTCTTCATCATCTAGACCCTAAAAAAGAAGCATGGGTAGCAGATTTAGGGTGCGGTTCAGGAATTTTAGGTATTACCATCGCGAGTGAGCGTCCTCTCACTCGCGTACTGATGGTTGATTCCTCGTTGCAAGCACTTAAAATCGCCCAAGAAAATATTCAAAAACACAATGTAGAAGACCGTGTTTGTCTCCTACAGTCAAACTGGCTAGCTGCCGTATCTTGTAAACCTCAATTCGATATGATTATTAGCAACCCACCTTATATTTCAGCTAATGACCCCCATCTACAAGAAGGCGATTTACGCTTCGAGCCTATACAAGCGTTAGTGGCTAAACATGAAGGGCAAGAAGACCTACAGCACTTGATTAATACTTCAGAAGCTTATCTAAAGTCAGATGGTTGGCTTTGGTTAGAACATGGGTATAACCAAAGTCAGGCCTGTTATTCTTATTTTAATCGTTCATACTGGAAAAAGCCTCAGCACAAACATGATCTTGCAGGATGGATTCGTGTGACTGGAGCACAAAAAATTTAAAGGGAGTCTATCAAAATGAAACAAAGCTTATCGCAATTTATATCAAAAATAATGATTATAATCTTAGTCAGTCTTGGTTTTCTGCAACCTGTATTAGCAGATAACAACAATGCTAAAAAGAAAAATTCTTCTAAAAAACCTACGGCTGTCATTGCAAAAAAAGGTAAAGCGGCTGATCGCTATGCTTTATTGAATGAATAGTATGAGTACGTTGGATGATTTCTGAGCCATTTCCCCCCTTAAACCCTTCCAGCTCTGAAAACTTTAGTGCCTGGTTAGCACGCCTAGCCAACTGGTTATCGTACCGGGACTATAGCGAAATCGAAATGCGCGAGCGACTTACTCGCGCTAACTTGCCTAACTCTTTAGTCACAGCGTTAGTTTCACGCGCTATTGAATTAGGATGGTTAGCAGATGAGCGTGTTGCTGCCTCAGCCGTAACGCGTAAGGCATCGCAATGGGGTAAACGGCGATTAATATATCACCTCAAAGAAAGAGGGGTAAATGAGGCTATTATTATTGATGCAGTTTCAGGTATAAATGAAGAAACTGAATTATCATCTGCGTATGCGCTTTGGTTAAAAAAATTTCACGGCAATTTACCGCAAACCCCACAAGATTTACAAAAGCAAACCCGCTTTTTAGCTTCGCGCGGCTTTAGTTTAACCATTGTTAGAAAGGTTCTAAATCATGCAAAGGCTTTAAAAGAAGAAAATAATTAAGCAAATCAACCTCTTTGATCAAATAAATATTTGAATTTATACAATTTTAAAATACAATTATCTATATAGCATGTTAAATTGATAGTTAAAATCGATGTATTCAACCCAATACCTGGATAAAAACTCTAGCCAGCTCTTGTGCTGATTTAAGCGTTTAAGTATTTGGTGATGATTCAATGATTAAGGCTTAAAAAACAGGTTATCAGAAAGGCACTCTGAAAAAGCTTGTTTATATTTTAGAATTTAAGCAGTTGGTTTCTATAAAGGCATAGCAACGCAGACAGTACATAAGTACGGCAAGTTGCTATAACACCGAGAGAACCGAACTGCGTACATTCAAATTTTATACTTTATGAAAGTTTATCATGAGGTTTATACGTAAATTAACACTGCTATCAACTCGGCTAGCTACTACTTATAGCCCTGCAAAAGCGTGGCAGCTTTTGATATTGATTTTGCCAGGAGGTATTATTATTTATTTAATCATGCTTTGGGTTGCACGCCATTCTGCGCATAAAGAAGAACAAGCTAAGCAATTGCCCATTAAATAAGCTCTAAATAAAGCTACCATGTTACCAAGCCTCTTGAATCCATTCAGGTGCATGATTACCTTCAATGACTACAGCATCAAAACGGCATGGAGGTATTTTTTTAAAGGCTTGCAAATAAAATTGAGCTGTTCGCTCTATTTTTAAACGTTTAGAATACGTGATACTTTCTTTTGCCCCACCAAATTCTTGCGACACACGATAGCGCACTTCAATAAACACCAGCGTTCCGCGGTCATTCATAATAAGATCAATTTCTCCACACTTACATTTAAAATTACATCGAACAGTAATTAAACCCTTTGATTCTAAAAATAACCGTGCTTTATCTTCAGCAGCATCGCCTATTTTGATAGAAGAATACGCTATCATAGCGAAGCTACCTTTATAAAAAACAGGATGTAAAAAATCATATGAAAATGTAAGAATAAATTTTTCTTCCGCTACATTTAACTATTTGTTAACTATCTCTCAGCAAAAAATTTAATTCTTTTTCCAAACAAGTATTTAAAAAACAAAGTGTACCTTAAGCGTAAACATAATGGAATCAATTTTTTATATTTTAGAATTTACGCAGTTGGTTATCTCAGCGAGCAACTTGCCGTACTGCATGTACCGTCTACGTTGCTATGCGGGGCATCGCATGCCTTAATAGAACCCAACTGTGTAACTTCTAGCATTTCTAATCTCATGTATCATTTTTTAAGCAAACTACGCTGCATATCATTATCAAATGATGAAGATTTCGTCGTTACATTTTTGAATAGTATCTATAAGCGCTCTATAAGTCGACGTGTGATGTTTATTACACACAGAGCTGTCTTGTTAACACTGCGCAAGCCCTATCTAATTACTAATATTTTTGCTTTAAGGAAAGCAGTATGATGCGCTCATGTAATCGCTCCTTGTTTTTAGTACGTTTACTACTGCCTTTAGCTATTTTCTCAACGCCTGCTCATTCAACAAGCCCTACCCCTATTGCAATTACTCCAGCAATCTCTGCAGAAAAAAGTGAACTCATCACCTCGCCTTCTGTGATTACTCCCCCTGTTTCTTCACCGTTAATGAATATTATTAAACAAAATACGCGAGAACCTAGAGTTACATTGTTGAATGCACAACAAATTCAAGAGTATTGCCAAAAACATATTACTGCTTTAGAACAAAACTATGCAGCGCTTATTGAATCTAGTACAACAGTAAAATCTCCGCTTAATGCCATTAATCTTAAAAATGAAGCATCACTTATCACCCCTTGGAATACGCTTCAAGCTCAAGAAGAAGATTTATCAGGGCTGGTAGGATTATTTGTAAATGTTTCTCCTATTCAAGAGGTGCGAGAAGCGGCAGAACATTGCGAACTTAAATTAAATGAGTTTAATCTTTCGATATTGCAGAACCCTAAGCTTTATCAATTACTCACAGCGATTCCTACCCATGACCCAATAGAATTACGCTGGAAAACAATGATGCTGCGCCAATTTAGAGAAGCAGGATCAGGTTTGCTGCCTGCACAACAGTTGCGTTTAAAGGCAATTAGCACTGAGCTTGATAGCCTAACGCAAGCATTTGAACGCGCCATGCGCGATAACAATACAACGCTGCTATTTACCGATGCTGAATTAGCCGGCGTTTCTGAAGCTTTTTTTCAAGGTCGCAGCAGAGATGAGCAGGGACGATTACGTATTGGGCTGAGCTACCCTGAATATGAAGCCATTATGGGTTATGCAGAGCGCGAATCAACTCGTAAAGCGCTTTACCTTGCATTTACACAACGTGGAGGAGTTGAAAATCTTGATCGCTTAAACCGTATTGTTAAGTTACGCGGAGAATTAGCAAACATACTCGGCGAGCGCCATTATGCACAATGGGTATTGGCTGAGCGCATGGCACGCACACCCGATGAAGTTCATGAGTTCTTAAATCAAGTAGCTGATAAAGTAGAGGCCATTGAAGCAAATGATCGCAACGAACTAAGAAAGATTAAGCTAAAACATTTAAATGTCATGCATTCCTCTCTTAATCGATGGGATGTATTGTTTTATGAAAACAAACTTAAACAACAACGCTACGCAGTTGATCAAGAAAACTTTCGGCGCTATTTCCCTCCTGACGCAGCCGTACAATGGATGTTTTTTATAGCTAAACAATTATATGGTATTGAGTTTTTACCCGTCCCCACTGCCGAAATATGGCATCCCGATGTTAAAGTGTATGCACTTAAAGATAGCCATACGCAGCAAATGTTAGGAACTCTGTATCTTGATTTATACCCTCGAAAAGGGAAATATAATCATGCAGCAGCATTTGGAATACGAACACGTAGCCAACTATTAGAACGCTACCCCATTAGTGTGTTAGTCACTAATCTAAATTCACGTGGCTTAACGCATAGTGAACTTGAAACTTTGCTACATGAGTTTGGCCATACACTGCACGGTTTGCTTTCAGAAGCGCGCTTTATACTGCATGGTGGAACACGAGTAGAACGTGATTTTGTTGAAGCCCCTTCTCAAATGTTAGAGGAATGGACACGGCACCGTGAAACCCTCAATCAGCTGGCTAAATTCTGCAAGCCTGGCTGCCCTGTGCTTGATAATAATCAAATTGATAAATTAAATGCGGCGCGTCTCTTAAACCGGGGAATTTTCTACGCACGGCAATTACTTTACTCACGTTATGATATGGGGTTAGCCGAAGGCTTGCCTGAATGCACCAATGCGTTTAATTATTGGAAGCAAATGGAAAGTGAAACGCCTTGGGGTTACCTTGAAAATAGTCAGTTTCCTGGCACATTCGGTCATATTGCTGGCAGTTATGCTGCCGGATATTATGGTTACATGTGGTCAGAAGTGCTTGCGTTAGATATGGCAACTCAATTTCGCGGACATTGGTTAGATGGAGAAATTGGTCAACGTTTTCGTAAACGTGTGTTAGCAGAAGGAGGCCAACGCCCTGCCGATGAATTGGTTCGCAGCTTTTTAGGGCGCAAACCGAATCCCGCTTATTTTTTTCAGGAAATTACAGGACAACGTAAATGAGCCTCCACTCTAAGGGCAGTGCCATGTATTCTCTGCGTTCACTTTCAAAACTAGGCTATTTGAAAACACCTTTATTAACCCTTGCTGGCACCATGCTTTGCTTATTTATTTTATTTCATACTATTGCAGGCGACCCTAGCTACTTATTAGCAGGCAAAGGCGCTTCACAAGCAGAGATTTTACGCATTCGTATGCAATTAGGGCTTGACCTGCCCTGGTATCAGCAACTTGTTATGTTTTTTACCCGCATGCTAACGCTCAACTTTGGCGAAAGTTGGTCTACACGAGAGCCAATTAATGAGCTTTTAAAGTCACGGCTACCTGCTACTCTTACGCTTTTACTTCCGTTATTGACTCTTGAAACAATCATTGCACTAGGTTTAGCGATTATAGTCGCGCGTGTTAGAGGGTCTCTAACTGATCGTATGATTAGCGGCGTGTGTACAGCAGCAATGTCTGTTAGTTTGCTGGTATACATTTTACTGGGGCAATACTGGCTTGCCTATCGCTTGGAACTTTTTCCTGTTCAAGGATGGGGAGAAACATGGTATGAGAGTTTAAAATATGTGATATTGCCTGTTATTTTAGGAATTATTGTTAGCCTTGCACCTAACTTACGCTTATATAGAAGTATATTAGTGGAAGCCATGAATTATGATTATGTAAGAACAGCCCGTGCAAATGGCCTTAGTGAAATGCGTGTAATGGTACATGTTTTACGCAATGCGTTAATTCCTATCAGCACTTACTTAATACAACAACTACCTGGATTATTAACGGGTGCTTTTTTGCTTGAACGTTTTTTTTCTATCCCCGGAATGGGAAAAGAAGTGTTACTAGCAGTTGAGCGTAGCGATCTTCCTGTGCTTGAGGCTGTCACGTTCTATGTAGCACTTGCTACTATTGTTTGTACCATTTTGGCTGACCTAGTGTATACAAAAGCTGATCCTCGTGTGCGGATTACATCTTAACGATATAAGACTAAAAAATATCAAGATGCGAATAAGAGGGCAAATGATCCTTTTATCTTCAACGATTATGATTAAGTCTAAAAATTTATTTCTACCAAGTTGGGCGGGAGCCAAAATAAAGCTCCTCCCCTGCTTGTATTTTTTCTATTGCCAAATGCCCTAGGAAGGTAAGCGGAAAAACGATTAATATTTCGTCATCAATATAAATAGATTCTTCAGGATTACGGTAATCTACTCTTACCTTGGCGCCAGGCAAAGGCAAGAAACCGAATCTTTTATACCACTTAACTAATTTCTCTGAGCAAAAGCCCATAAAAACATGTGCCCCTGATGAAACAGCTAAGTTCGTTAAAATATATCGAATGATTCTAGAAGCTAACCAACTATGCCCCTGCTGGGTAACCAGCCCATTTATTCCACATACAAAGTATGACTCATTTCCGATGCTAATCATTCGGCTAACAAAAGCTGCTTGACTCGCAAAGTCTTCATCTTCATCAATAAGAACAACATGCATAGCATTATCTTGTTCAAGGCTAAGCCATTTTCGATTTTCATTAATACCGCTGAAGCCTCCTGGCCATTCGTGTTTGTAACGTTTTAAAATCTGGTCGTGTAATGCTTTGCTTAGATGTTGTTCGGTAGCTATCACCCACCTATAGTGCCCTAGGGGGGTGTTAAAGGGAGGTGGGCATTTTATAAATACTTCAGATAATTTCCTACCCACACACATTATCCTTTTAAAATTAAATAGGTATTATGCAAAACTAAAGCTTAAAACTCTAAATAAGGAAAAGGTATGCTCTGCTTTAACGTTGCAAGAATCTCTTCTTGAAACGCTATTGGAGTTGAGGCACGGTAATTCGCTATCCAACCCAGCATAGGCACATTTCTATGCTGCAATGCTTCGGCAGCCAGTCGGCCTTGATTAATACAACCTACACGCATGTCTATAATAAGAAGCCCCGGTAATCCCAACAGCGCGGGTAAATCAACCATATCTAAATTATCATTCAACGGTGATAACACACCACCAGCGCTTTCAACAATGATGCAATCCGCTTGTTTTTGTAAGCGGCTATATGCTTGTTGTATCACTGCAGGATCAATCATAATACCCGCTTGGCGGGCAGCTAAATGAGGAGATACGGGAGGAGAAAAAAGATAAGGGCATTGGTCACTCACCTTAGGCAATGGTGATACGCTGGCTTCTCGCAAGGCTGCAACATCATCTTGCGATTCAGGAGGCATGTTCATATTCCAGCCTGTTGCAACAGGTTTCATTCCGATAGCGCGCTGCCCCTGCTGATTTGCATGATTCAGTAACCGTACACTTGTATAGGTTTTTCCTGCATCTGTATCGGTACCAAGTACTACACATGATGATATTTGCATAAAATTTTTTGAGGGATGTAAAAGCTGATTTTAACCTATCTAATCATTCTTTATAGTGCATCAAAACTGCTAAATGTTATACCAGCTTAGTTTGCGCTTAAACTTCAGCATACTCTTTTGCTTACTCTTTTTAAAATTTAAAGTTCACTAAAATACCCAGCGCTTTGCATTATAAAAATTAAGAAATAACCCAGCAAGTGAACCTGCTACCAGCGCAAAAAAAGGAATGAATCTGCCCTGCCCCCCTAAAAAAACAACCGCTGAATACACACTATAATTTACTGCTCCCCCAAAAGTCATGGCAATAACATAACGTAAAAGCTGATTTTTTTTATTACTTTCAGCTTTTGCTTTAAACGTTAATCGTGTATTAACAAACCATGTGGTGCATAAAGCCGCTATAAATGAAATGAATCTACCTTCATAAGGATTAAACCCAACATAAAGCATAGCGTAAAGCACAGCAGTATCGACTATAAATCCTAAAGTACCCGATATTAAAAAATAAAAAAATTGTGTATGAAGCTTTAATGATTGCCTAATTATTTTCATCGATTTTACTTTCGGATTTTTAGAATTTTTCTACCCTTTACCTTTAAAGAGGCATCATTCAAAGTTGAAATAGTAAAGTCTCAATCATTATTCTCAAATGTATATAAAATCATTCTTTAACGAACACTTAAATAGGCATTCTGTTTTATTTCCAAGCGCATTTTTGTTATATCATGAAGAATAATTCCGCAGACTAATAAAATTACGCCTAGCACAATTAAAGAGGCGCATAATATTGCAGTAGGAAAACGAGGAACTAATCCTGTTGCTATAAAGGTCTTAAATATTGGAATAGCCAGAATAAGCGCCAGCAATGTACAGAGTGCAAAACATATAAAGAAAAATAAAAATGGGCGTTCATTTTTAAATAATTTAAAAATTGTAAAAAATATTTTAGATCCGTCACGATACGTGTTTAATTTACTAAATGAACCCTCAGGGCGTGAACAATACTGTGTGATGACTTCCGCTACTGGCATTTTTAACTGATAAGCGTGTAACGTTAACTCGGTTTCAATCTCAAAACCAGCTGAATGTGCAGGAAAAGATTTAACAAACCGCTTTGAAAAAACCCGATACCCACTCAGTAAATCTGTACATTTATGACCAAAAAATAATTCGATTAAATACGTTAACAGTTTATTTCCAGATCGATGCCCAAACCTATACGCAAGCTCTTCCTCTGTTTTTCGTGCCCCTACCACCATATCTAAATGGTTGTCTTTAAGCATTTCTACTAACTTCGGAACAGCCTTTGCCTCATAGGTAGCATCACCATCAACCATTACATAAATATCAGCATCAATATCAGCAAACATGCGACGAATAACATTTCCTTTACCTTGGAGAGTCACGTTTCTGATGAAAGCACCTGCCTGCTTAGCCTGTTCAACAGTATTATCAGAAGAGTTATTATCAAATATATAAATAGCAGCTTCGGGTAAATAATATTTAAACTGCTGTATGACCGTATGAATTGTTTTACCTTCGTTATAGCAAGGCACTAGCACCACAATATCCAACTGAGAAGAATTAATCGTCATGATTATTCTTTAGACATAAAATCATAGATAGCCACTTGGTGATCGTAAGGGCTAATTTGCATTAATCCTTCCTTAGCCATATAACTTTCTTCCTGCAATAATTGATCTAAACGCCGCTGGTTTTCTGCTAATTGAGAACGATCATTTTCCTTATGCCATAAATGAATGACACCGGTTGCAAAACGCCCATTTTTTCTTTTTATACCGTAGCGCAGTGCGCGTATCATAAGATCAGAATCTTCTAATCCCCACCCTGAATAACTTTCATCTAATCCATTAAGCTCTAGCAAATCTTTTCTCCAAAACGCGAGATTACACGTTTTGGCTCCTTGCCAGTCTTGGCGAGTTGATACCCTCCAGCCGCTTGCCAATCCAGTTTTAGGTAAGCGAATTAGCGGTGCATATCGATTAATTGAAGCGGTTAATCGTGCAATCCACCACTCTCGCCGCGTTTTAGGCCATTCAAAATATTCTGATAACCACAAAGGAGTTGCTTTTCGAGATAACAATACCCGATTACCGACCACACAATAGCCCGGCTGTGCTAACGCTCGATGATTTGCAACAAAATCAGGCAATGGCACACAATCGCCATCAATAAAAACAATATACTCACTTTTGATATGGTGAATGGCCCGATTACGAATGGCAGCCGCGCGGAATCCTTTATCTTCATGCCATACATGACCAATACGCATCTTCTTTTGTTCGGCAAAGCGTTCAATTAACTGCGTGGTTGAAGCTTTAGAGCCATCATCAGCTATCCAAATTTCATCAGGCGCCTGCGATTGATTCGCAAGACCCTGCAATACTTTAGCTAAGGCCTCAGGCCAGTTATAGCTTGTAATAATGACTGCTAGTGTGGTCACACACTCTCCTTCTGAATTTTCCTATTCAGCCTTTTTAGCCGTCTAGCCACTCTCTTAACCTATCTCAACCTCTTAGCCATTCATATAAAGATTCTGCCATAGCGGGTGAAATACCAGGCACTCTGACTAAATCTTCAACATTTGCAGCCTTTAACTCACGCAAACCTCCAAAATGGCTCAATAATGCTTTTTTACGTTTAGGGCCAATTCCTGGCATTTCATCTAGTATAGATTGTTTACGCGCTTTTGCCCGACGCGCGCGATGCCCTTCAATGGCAAAGCGGTGCGCTTCGTCTCGAATATGTTGTAAAAGATGCAACCCTACATGATGGGGCGGAAGCTTTAATGCACTCGTATGCTGTGGAATTAAAATTTGCTCTAGCCCCTCTGTGCGCGCTTCACCTTTGGCAATCGACATTAAAAAGATGGGTAATCCTGTATTTTCTAAAACCTTTTCAGCAATGCCCAATTGGCCTTTACCACCATCAATAATCCATACATCAGGTACCGGGTATTCACCTGCCAATATTCGTTGCGCACGCCGCGTTAACACTTCTTGCATCGCTGCATAATCATCACCGCCCTGGGCGGGAGTAACATTAAAGCGGCGGTATTGTTTAGGCTGCATATACCCTTCATCAAACACAACGCAAGAGGCAACCGTAGCCTCACCTTGCGTATGGCTGATATCAAAGCACTCCATACGTTGAACGGTACTCTCCCACCCCATTACTTCTTGTAAGGCAGCTAATCGGCGAGCATGTGTTTCATCTACCTGTAAGCGATGCGTAATGGCTAACAAAGCATTTTTAAGAGCCATTTCTAACCAGATTTTTCTAGCGCCTACCGTGCGGCGCACAATCATTGGCATTTTTGCAAACTCTTTTTGAGCTACCATTTCCTTGAACGCACCCTCTAATACATCTAAGGCCTCTTTAGATAAAGAAATAATTAACACATCTGCTAATGTATGATGTTGGTAGTGCTGAATTATAAAACTAGCCAGCGCATCATCAATATCGCCATCTTCCTCAATACTGCTTTTTAATTGGTGAGGAAAAAAAGTACGGTCGCCACAATGTCTGCCGCCTCGCATCATAACCCAATTAATAGCAAGCAAACCCTCATGCACCACCGCACCAAATACATCAATCGACTGATCACGATTGCCAGCAGCTGAATGATTATGAATATATTGCTGGGTTCGTAAGCTTTGCAATAGTTTTAAACGATCACGCCAAAGAGCTGCTGCCTCAAACTCAAATGCTTCAGCTGCTTGTTCCATACGCGTTTGAATAGACTGCGTAATTTCCTCAGTTTTTCCCTGTAAGAAATGAATAGAATCTTTAACATCATTTTGATAATCTTCAGCAGAAATGTTACCGACACAAGGGCCGCTGCACCGTTTAATTTGATATAACATGCAAGGGCGTGAACGATTGGCAAATACACTATCTTCACACGTTCGTAAGCGAAATACCTTTTGAATAACCTCAATACCTTGTTTAACTGCCAGCCCTGAAGGATACGGGCCAAAATAGCGATGCCCTCCGCTCAAAGTACCTCGATGATAACGCAGCTGAGGCGTGCTATGCGCCGTTACACATAAATACGCATACGATTTATCATCACGAAAAATAATGTTATAGCGAGGATTCAGCGATTTAATTAAATTACTTTCCAATAATAACGCTTCAGCCTCAGAACGGGTAATCGTCACTTCAATACGGCGAATTTGTGACACCATACGGCTAATACGAGCGCCTAAATTTCGTGATAAAAAATAGGATCGTACTCGCTTATATAAATCTTTAGCCTTACCTACATACAACAATTGCTCTTCTGCGCTAAACATGCGATAAACCCCAGGAAAATGGGGCAAAGCATCAATAAAACGACGCAGTTCATCTTGTACGCTTTGCATTGAAATGTCGGTGGCAGATTCTTCGGCAACGATAGTGTGTTGAGCATCGTTTTCAGCTGGAGTATTCATCATAGATGTACGTTAACCATCCTTTTTAAGATATGAATATTTTTAATAACGTTGCACAATCTTATAACAATCAATTAAACGTCTCTTAGACATTACCTTGAAGGTAATGAAAGTAAGCCTTAGGCGCAGCTTCAGAAACAAGAACAGGGTTTTGCGATAACCCTCAGTATTCACCACTGATTACCTAATCAAGTAAGCATAAAACCTAGACTCTCATTTTACCTAGTCGCTCGGCAGATAACACGGTAATTTTAGTTAGTTACTCATTACTGCTCAAAGCGAACAAAGAAATCGAAGCGTTTTTATCTAAAAAGGCGCGAAGAAGAACCTTAGCAGAGCTATGATGAAAATAAATTAAGTAAATTTTCTTTTCATTAGAAAACCCCCTTAACAATCATACCGTCGCTTGCAAACAAAATAAAACATCATTAAAATCAAACTCTTAATTAAAAAGAGAACTATATGAATCGTTATTCTATAACCATGATAAGCGCTGCGATAGCATTGATTACATTATGCCCTGTTTTAAATACTGCTAACGCTGCTTCAAATGATGCGGCTTTAATTGCTGCTGCTTTAAAGACGGCTAAACCCGCTTCAAAACCTCCTGTAAATGGTAATACATATACAATTGAAGCTAACTCTTGCAAGTATTACCCCCAAGTTGGCCCAACTGCTTTTGGATGGGGAGTTGCCTACATTAATATCAAATCCTCCAACTGTAGAGACCGCTACGGTAGAGATATTGTTGCCTATAATTATGATGTTGTAGCAACGCAAGATAGCAATGGTGTTGCTCATTTTTATAATATAAATGGAAAAATAGCCGGAAAATAATAATTTTTTTGAGGGGGCTTCAAAATAGGCTTTATCATAGACTTTCAAAGCCCTCTACATTCTTATAAAAATATCCTGCTTTTATGATTAATCCAAGAAAATTTGAGCTTTTAGAACACTCTTCAAACGTTTTATTATGCCTTGCTGATGTAAAGGTGGCTGCATTTTATTTTTGTCATACGCTAAATTACCTATTCTCCGCTATCTAACACAGCATTATAAACATTTAAAATGATTTATTGACTGATACTGCAATTCTATTACCACCAATATTTTTTCCAAACGCATTATTGTACGCCGTAGTTTCACCATCGGGTCCAGTCGCTTTAGTATTAGCATACGTCCAGGCCACTCCAAATGTTGCTCCAAAATATTCTTTTGTTATTCCTAATTTATAATCAGTATAAGAGTAATCACTATTATTACCTCCTGAAGCTCCCCAATACCCTTGGTTGGCATTAGCTGGATAATGTTGACGTCCTACATGCCCCTGCACATTAAAACCACTATCTAAAATTGGAGCATTCATTGATATATCAATATAACTAGCACCCTTAGACTCATTTGCACCAAACGTGTAAGCGCTAATGGCTTTTGAATATTTTGCATTTATCCATTTATAACCTATTGCTCCATAAACCTCTGTGGTATTCGGTTTTTTGTAAGCACCTAAATTTTCATAAGTCCCAGGATAAGCATAATGAATCACACCTAAATCATAGCTCCAATCGTTAGGTAAGCTTTTTTTAAAGCCCCCATAAATATCTAACTCAAGACTTGTGCTATTACTTTTTGATGAAGCATAGGGTGCACCAGCGCTACCAGGAGCGCTGAGTGCAGCAGGTACTGAAACTGTGCCTGCATTTTGTTCTGTATACCATGATATATTTGAAAGCCAGCTTCCTGCATAAAATCCTGTGGGATGCGAATAATCTATTCCTCCTTGCAATGCTGGCTTACCATTCGTTTGTGTTAATCCACGAAATAAATATTGGCTTGTAACTCCAATATTACCTGTCCAGGCAGATTGAGGTTTAGAAATACTTTCATCTGCAAATAGTGAACTCACCATTACTGAAGAAACTAAAATACTGATAACTCGAGTAAACATTTAAATCCTCTTTAAAACAAGATAATTCATTCATTAATATACTTATAAGAAGTATCTCTAAGAAGATATAAAAAAGAGTTAAATTTTATATTTAAAAAAATATAAAACGTATAAAAATTTCAATAAAAATATATTTAAATTAGAAGTTACGCAGTTTGTGTTCTATCAAGGCGTGGCAATGCAGACAGTACAAAGAGTACGGCAAGTTGCCACAACACTGAGAGAATCCAACTCCGTAACTTCTATTAAATATTATTTTTATACTTTTTTTATACATTACCAAATTTTTTTTTATTTATTTGATATTTTATGTATTAGCCTTTAAGTAATTACTTGATAAATATTAACTGCTTGATATCAACTAAAAGGCTATCACCATGGATATTATTTTTCTCTTAGGCATCTGTCTGCTTTATGGGTTAGCAGTAGTATTACTAAATATATGCTGGCACCTTGTACCAAGCTCCAATCAACCTGATTAATACACTCAAAAGTATTTGCAATCACCACATCCCCTTTATCAAACCTTAAAGAGAAAGAACCATCATGCTTATTTTAGGTGGAATCAGCGCCATTGGTCTGCTGTTTTATCTCGTTTATGCACTGATTCGTGCAGAGGAGTTTTAATGACTACGCTCATACTAATGAAATGGAGTTTATTTTTCATTACCCTTCTAATTCTTGCCTATCCCTTAGGCTGCTGGATAAGCTGCCTAGCTGAAGACACACGTATTCCATTATTTTTAAAACGTATAGAAAATGCCATTTATCGCCTGATTGGCGTAGAGGCTTCAAAGCATATGGGCTGGTTTTCTTATACCAAAGCGTTATTGCTATTTAATCTACTAGGCGTATTTAGTATTTACATGCTTCAACGCTTTCAAGGTTCTCTGCCTTTTAATCCTCAAGCTTTTAGTGCTGTAAGTGCTGATTCTGCCTTCAATACCGCCATTAGTTTTGTAACGAATACCAATTGGCAAGGCTATGCAGGGGAATCAACCATGAGTTACCTCACGCAAATGCTAGGTTTAACGGTACAGAATTTTTTATCTGCTGCTACAGGTATTACCGTTGTCTTTGCACTTATACGCGGACTAACTTCTCGCTCGGCTCAAACAATTGGTAATTTTTGGGTAGATATTACTCGCAGCACTTTATTTATTTTGCTACCGCTTTCAATGGTGATTGCAACATTCATGATGGGGCAAGGCGTTATTCAAAACTTAGATGCTTATAAAACCGTTTCATTATTGGAGCCAGTGGAATACAGCCAAGCTAAAACTGATGCAAAGGGCCAGCCTGTTCTAGATGCTAAAGGAAATCCGGTTCAAGAAAAGGTTACCACAAAAACTCAAACTTTAGCGATGGGTCCCGTTGCATCGCAGGAAGCCATTAAAATGTTAGGCACCAATGGCGGGGGCTTTTTTAATGCAAACTCAGCTCATCCCTTCGAAAATCCAACTCCGCTCTCTAATTGGATTCAAATGTTATCTATCTTGCTGATTCCTACAGCGCTGTGTTTTACATTTGGTCACCTGGTAAAAGATAATCGGCAAGGCTGGACGCTCTTAGGTGCAATGATCTTGATTTTCATTGCGATGCTTACAGTCATTACTCAAGCAGAACAAAGCGCAAACCCACAACTTCACGCTGCTATTTCTTCTGCAACCACAAATATGGAAGGCAAAGAAACTCGTTTTGGCATTATTGAGTCTTCCTTATTTGCCGCTATCACCACAGCAACATCATGCGGTGCAGTCATTGCAATGCACGATTCCTTAATGCCTTTAGGCGGATTCATCACGCTCGGCTTTATGCAGCTTGGCGAAGTAGTCTTTGGCGGTGTAGGGTCTGGTTTATATGGCATGTTAATCATGGCTATTCTCGCTGTATTTATTGCCGGGCTGATGATTGGCCGCACACCTGAGTATTTAGGTAAAAAGATTGAAGCCTATGAAATGAAAATGGTTTCTATCGCTATACTTGCCACACCATTATTGCTATTAGGCGGATTATCAATTGCCGTGCTTACCGATGCAGGAAAAGCAGGTATTTCTAACCCTGGCGCACATGGTTTCTCTCAATTGCTTTATGCGCTTTCATCTGCGGCCAACAATAATGGAAGCGCTTTTGGAGGGCTATCTGCTAATACTCCTTTCTTCAATAGCTTACTAGCTATTGTTATGTGGCTGGGACGCTTCCTCATTATTGTTCCCGTATTAGCGATTGCTGGCTCATTAGCCGCTAAAAAGAAACTTGATGCACATGCTGGAACGATGCCCACACATGGCATGCTATTTATGGTGCTATTAATCGGCACGATTTTGATTGTTGGCGCACTTACCTATATACCTGCTTTAGCATTAGGCCCTATCGCTGAGCATTTAACTATCATTTCAAAAGGTCACTAATCATGGTTCGCTCATCATTTGGTCTTTTTGATCCAACCTTATTAAAACCTGCTTTATTAGATGCGTTTAAAAAGCTATCACCCCGCATACAAGCACGTAATCCCGTCATGTTTGTAGTATTTATTGGCAGTTTGTTTACCACAGCACTTTGGATTCAAGCCCTGTTAGGACAAGGCGAAGCCCCTACGCTATTTATTTTTTGGACAATGATATGGCTATGGATTACAGTGCTTTTTGCTAATTTTGCAGAAGCGTTAGCAGAAGGACGCAGCAAAGCACAAGCCGCCTCATTACGCGGACTCAAACAAACCGTTCAAGCTAAGAAGCTTTATAAACCCAACTATGGCGGCCCTTTTGAGTTTGTTTCAGGCACACACCTTAAAAAAGGGGACGTTATTCTCGTCGAAGCAGGCGATTTAATTCCTGTGGATGGCGAAGTCATTGAAGGTGTGGCCTCTGTGGATGAAAGCGCAATTACTGGAGAATCGGCTCCTGTCATTCGTGAATCGGGCGGTGATTTTTCAGCCGTCACAGGCGGTACGCGCTTACTCTCAGATTGGTTAGTGGTTCGTGTATCGGTTAATCCTGGCGAAGCATTTTTAGATCGTATGATTGCAATGGTTGAAAACGCCAAACGGCAAAAAACACCGAATGAAATCGCGCTTACCATTTTGCTCATTGCTTTAACATTAATTTTTTTAATGGCAACAGTTACATTATTACCATTTTCAATGTTTAGTGTATCGGTAGCGCATGCTGGCACGCCTATTAGCCTTACGGTATTGATTTCTCTTTTAGTATGTTTAATTCCTACAACGATTGGTGGCTTGCTTTCGTCTATCGGCGTAGCCGGTATGAGTCGAATGATGCAGGCTAATGTAATTGCTACCTCAGGTCGCGCAGTTGAAGCAGCTGGTGATGTGGATGTATTGCTACTTGATAAAACTGGCACCATTACATTGGGCAATCGGCAAGCTTCGCTTTTTATCGCTGCTAAAGGCTATACCGAGCAGCATTTAGCAGAAGCCGCTACATGGTCATCGTATGCCGATGAAACCCCTGAAGGACGCAGTATTGTTGCACTAGCTAAACAACGCTTTCCTAAAGTTTCTTTTCAAGCTAGCGATCTGATTCATTGCCTTTTTATCCCCTTTACTGCTCAAACACGAATGAGTGGGGTTGATCTTGAACATAAAGGTGTCATGACAGCTATTCGCAAAGGCGCTTCAACTGCAATTCGTCAACATATCGAAGCATTAGGCGGAGTATTTCCTGCTGATATTGCTACGGCAGTCGATGATGTTGCACGGCGCGGGAGTACACCCTTAGTAGTATGCGAAAGTACTCATGTCTTAGGGGTAATAGAACTTAAAGATGTAGTGAAATCTGGCATAAAAGAGCGCTTCGCTGAGCTGAGACATATGGGTATTAAAACTGTCATGATTACCGGAGACAATGCTTTAACCGCCTCTGCCATTGCTGCTGAAGCAGGTGTAGATGATTATCTTGCCGAAGCTACACCCGAAGATAAGCTCAAACTCATTCGCCGTTATCAACATGAAGGGCATTTAGTGGCAATGACAGGCGATGGCACCAATGATGCCCCTGCTTTAGCTCAGGCTGATGTTGCAGTCGCCATGAATACAGGCACCCAAGCCGCTAAAGAAGCTGGCAACATGGTGGATTTAGATTCTAACCCTACAAAATTAATCGAAATTGTTGAAACAGGAAAACAATTGTTAATGACCCGCGGCGCTTTAACTACTTTTTCGATTGCTAACGATGTAGCTAAATACTTTGCCATTATTCCCGCAGCTTTCGCCAGTACGTATCCTGCCTTGCTCAAGCTCGACATTATGCATTTAAATACCCCTCACACGGCTATCTTATCCGCAGTTATTTTTAATGCTCTGATTATTGCCGGGCTGATTCCTTTAGCACTAAAAGGCGTTACTTACCGCGCAATAGGTGCTGAAATGCTACTGCGAAAAAATCTTTTAGTCTATGGTCTTGGTGGATTAATTGTTCCGTTTATTGGCATTAAAGTGATTGATATGATTATTGGTGTTTTCATTTAACCATTGATACACAACGCACCGCTTTTCTTAGGAAACTATGATGAACACACTCAAACCTGCCCTACTACTATTTAGCTTATTATCTCTCATTACAGGAATAGGTTATCCTTTACTCACCACGCTCATTGGCAAAACGTTCTTTCCGCATCAAAGCGCAGGAAGCCTGATTATACAAAAAGAGTCCATCATAGGCTCTGAGCTGATTGGGCAATCATTTGCATCCCCCCGCTACTTTTGGGGGCGTTTATCAGCAACAACGCCAATGCCCTATAATGCACAAGCTTCCAGCGGATCAAACCTTTCCGCTACCAATCCAGCATTAGGAGATGCAGCAAAAGCTCGGGTAGAAGAATTAAACAAACATTCCCCTAAAACCTCTGCGACCTTACAACAGATACCTGTTGATTTAATCACTGCCTCTGCCAGCGGGCTTGATCCTGAAATTAGCCCCGAAGCCGCTTATTATCAAATTGAGCGTATTGCACACATCAGGCATATTTCTGAAGCAAACCTTCGTCGTCTTATTGCCGACCATACCAACAATCGCCAATGGGGGTTGTTAGGCGAACCTCGCGTTAATGTTCTGAAATTAAATCTTGCTCTTGATGCTCTAGAGCACTAATTCCTAAAAGGCACAGCCATGACCCGCCCTAATCCTGATGCTCTGCTTGCTCAATTATACACAGACGAATCTTTGCAACAACAAGGTAAGTTGAGACTATATTTAGGAGCTTCAGCAGGGGTGGGAAAAACATGCGCTATGCTCACCGCAGCTCACGCTGAATATAATCGCGGTTGCAATCTTGTTATTGGTGTCATCGAAACGCATGGTCGCAATGAAACAGCTGTGTTAACAGAAGGCCTACCTTCATTACCTCTACGCTCTTTGAATTATCGAGGTACAGAGCTTCACGAGTTTGATCTCGATGAAGCTTTACGTCGCCACCCTACTCTTATTCTTATGGATGAACTAGCGCATTCAAATGCTGAAGGTTCACGTCATCCTAAACGATGGCAAGATGTTAAAGAGCTTTTAGCTGCTGGTATTGATGTATGGAGCACACTTAATATTCAGCACCTAGAAAGCCTGAGCGATGCTGTAAACACTATTACAGGCATTCAAATTTTTGAAAGCGTACCTGATACTATTCTTGACCAAGCCAATGAAGTGATTTTAGTTGATGTACCGGTTGATGAACTTTTAGAGCGCTTACGCGTTGGAAAAATTTATCCACTTGCACACGCTGAGCGTGCCAGCCAAAATTTTTTCCGTAAGGGAAATCTCATCGCATTACGTGAAATGGCGCTTCGCCGCACCGCTGACCGCATTGAGTCAGATGTAAAAAGCTATCGTATAGAAAAATCAATTTCCAAAATCTGGAAGACTGAAGCAGCCCTATTAGCCTGTATTGGCCCTGAATTATGTGCTGAACAAGTAGTTCGCCATGCCTCGCGATTAGCCATCGAGCTAGGTGTACGTTGGCATGCCGTTTATGTTGAAACTCCTCGCTTGCAACGTCTTCCCAGAGGCGAGAGGAATCGTATTTTAGGCGTGTTAAAACATGCGGAAGAACTTGGCGCACAAACAGCTATTTTAGCAGCTGAAAATATACCTGCACGCATTGCAGAGTATGCCTCTGCCCACAACCTTTCAAAAATTGTAATTGGCGCACCAGATCCTCAACCTACATTATGGAAGTTCTTGATAGGGAACCGCTGGCTTTCAAACTTTCATATGAAGCTGGCAAAACATATCAGTGATATTGATATTATTTATACCAGCACCTCATCCCCCCTCGACCGTTCCTCTAAAGATAGCCGCCTCACCCTAGAAGAGCTGGAACAGCATGCTGAAACACCGCTTCAATTTATACAGCGCTATCATGCTTACTTTTGGGTCATCATGGTCTCGGCAGCGATTACATTGCTCGCTACACCCTTAAGCCGTGTCCTTGATCTCACAAATATCATCATGCTTTTTTTACTAACCGTCGTATGGAGTGCGTTACAGTTTGGACGCAAACCTGCTGCATTCGCTGCGTTTTTAAGTGTAGCTTCGTTTGATTTTTTCTTTGTCCCCCCCCGATTTTCTTTCGCTGTCACTGATTTTCAGTATCTACTAACGTTTGCTGTCATGCTTGCAGTAGGGTTACTTATCGGTCAACTCACTGCAAGCCTACGTTTTCAAGCACGTATCGCTACGCATCGCGAAGAACGAGCATTAAGTTTATTTGAGTTTGCACGCGATCTTTCAGGTTCTTTGCAAAAAGAACGGGTTGTGAACATGAGTCTGCACACTCTTGAAAAAACGTTTGATGCAGATGTAGCACTGATTACTCCTGACGAAGCTGAGCACTTGCAAACATTCTCATTTGCTTCAACGTCCGTAATGATTGATCAAACCCTTGCACAATGGGCATTTGAGAAAGGAGAAATGGCAGGCAATGCAACCAATACTTTACCTTTATCGATTTATCGTTATTTACCCCTCAAAGCGCCAGTAAGAATTCGTGGTGTTCTGGCAATCAAACCACGTCAAAACCGCTGGTTATTTACGCCAGAACAGCAGCGCCACTTAGATACTTTTGCCAGTTTAATTGCGATTGCTTTAGAGCGTGTACATTATGTTGAGGTTGCACAAAATGCTTTACTGCGTATGGAATCCGAGCGCCTTCGCAACTCTTTGTTAGCCGCTATTTCCCATGATATTCGTACACCACTTACAGTGCTATCAGGTTTAGCTGAAACGCTTTTAAATACCCCCCCTCTGCTATCTTCTACGCAACAAGAACTTGCTGAATCAATTCAAGGAGAAAGTTCTCGTATGAAAATGCTGGTTACCAATCTTTTAGATATGGCACGCTTACAAAATGGAGAACTAGGCCCTAAACGTGAATGGCAACCTATCGAAGAAGTCATAGGAACCTCGATTCATGCGCTAAATACTATTCTCAAACATCGCACCATTACAGTTAATCTTGCATCAGATCTACCTTTAATCGAAATTGATGCGCTTTTAATCGAACGTGTATTCGTAAATCTTCTCGAAAACGCCTCAAAATATACTCCTTCTGATTCATCTATATATATTGAAGCCAACACCACACCTAATGGATACATGCAAATTGATATTATCGATCGAGGCGAAGGGTTGCCTGCAGGCTGGGAAGAAAGCATTTTTGATAAATTTACTCGTATTCATGCCGAATCACCGATTCCTGGGGTAGGGCTTGGATTAGCCATTTGCCGTGCTATCGTAGAGAGTCATGGTGGAAAAATTTGGGGCATCAATCACCCTGAAGGAGGTGCATGCTTTAGTTTTACGCTGCCATTAGGTACCCCGCCTGAAATAAATGAGCTTCTATGAAAATATATCTTTTCCAAAGAGCTATCCTCTCTTCAGCACAATTCTCATACTCACATCATACTTACTATCGAGAACACTATGTTTGAACCGGCTCCAGCCATTTTACTCATTGAAGATGAACCTCAAATTCGGCGCTTTGTTCGCCTTGCTCTCGAACAAGAGGGTTATAAAGTCATCGAAGCAGAAACGGTCAAACAGGGGCTTAGTGCTGCTGCCACGCGCCGCCCTGAACTGCTTATTTTAGACTTAGGTTTACCTGATGAAGATGGACTCGTACTGCTTCGCGATATTCGCACATGGTCAGATATTCCTATTATCGTACTCTCAGCGCGCACCGATGAAAAAGATAAAGTTCAAGCGCTTGATGCAGGGGCCGACGACTACTTAACAAAACCGTTTGGATTACCCGAACTGTTAGCGCGCACACGCGCAAACTTAAGACGACAACGCTCTAGCCCAGTGGCTTTAGAGTCACAGGTAAAACTTGGTAATGTTACGATTGATTTGGCGAACCGCCGTATCGAAAAAAATGGGCAAGAAATTCATTTGACCCCTATAGAATACCGTTTACTAGCAGTGCTCATTAGTAACAGCGGTCGAGTGCTCACGCATAGACAGCTTTTAAAAGACGTTTGGGGTATTAATCAGTCAGCTGGATCACATTATTTACGTGTTTATATGGGCCATTTACGCCAAAAACTCGAAGATGACCCTGCTCAACCACGATATTTTTTAACAGAAACAGCAGTAGGCTATCGGTTGATGCTGGGGTAGAAGGTTAGACCTGGTTATAAAAACAATAAAAATCCATCTACAAAATAAAATATACCTATAGCACCTAAAGGAATAGCTGCATACCATAGCCACTTACTATTAAACAACCCTGATACAGATGATAATAAAATAGCTACCTGAAAAAATATAACAGCAAGCCCAAAAGGCTGGCCTTGTCGTTGCGCATCATCCCGTTTTTTTTCAAAAACTTTTGCTTCAGTTTGAATTTCGTTTTTCTGTTTTTCATACTTATTAATATTTTGTTCTGCTTGTTTTATTGCTTCATCATATCGTTTAACAGTATCTTGATTATTAGCACCTTGCAAAAGACTTTTCTCTAATGAAAGCTTGTCTTTTTGAATACGATACATGGTTTCACGAATACTTTTTGCTTGAAAAAAAGCCCACTGATCTGAAGCCTGTGCCTGATTAATAACACTTTTTGTTGAAAACCCTCCGCCTTTAAACGTTGATAAAGTAGCCCCTACAGCAAATATAATCGTTGTTAGTGCCAAATAATTTAACCAGGGTTCTTTTTCCTCATTACTCATTGCTGCCTCCCACACAAATATATTTTTATTCTTTACCATTAGAAGTTACGCAGTTGGCTCTCTCTGCGTGGGACGCCCCGCGTTATGTCAACTTGCCGTACTGCATGTACTGTCTACGTTGCCATGTCTTAATATAGCTCAACTGCGTAACTTCTAACCCTATATGACATCAACGGAAAGGTAATTATCTAGCTTTATGAATAGATTATATTTTTAAGTAGCATTATTATTTTCCTGCTCTTCTGATCTAACAAAATAAGGATACGCTAACGGCAATAACAGTAATGTAAAAAAAGTAGCAGAAATAATACCGCCTACAATAACAATAGCAAAAGGTCGCTGTGTTTCTGATCCTATTCCATGTGAAAGTGCAGCAGGCAATAAACCCAAACCTGCCATCATCGCAGTCATTAAAATGGGGCGTAATCTTGCCTCTGCACCTTTAATCGCTGATAAACATATTGATTGTTCCGTTTTAGCAATTTCAATAATTTGCTCAACCATGATAACGCCATTTTGTACAGAAATACCTGCAACTGCAATAAAACCTACCGCAGCTGAAACTGAAAAATGCAATCCTGTCACCGCTAATCCTAGAATGCCCCCTACAAACGTAAACGGTACAATTAATAAAACTAAAGATGCTTTTTTAACAGAACCGAATGCCCAGAACAATAAAGAAAAAATAAGCAATAGCGTAATCGGCACGATAATTTCAAGGCGCTTGACTGCCCGTTGCTGATTTTCAAATTGCCCTCCCCAAGTAATAAGGTAACCTAACGGTAGATGTACAAGCTCGCTCACTTTTTGCTGGGCTTCGGCAACAAAGCTGCCTTGATCGCGCCCTATCAAATTAGCTTTTACTGAAGCGTTACGCCTTCCAGCCTCCCGATTAATACGTGCAGCGCCTTGGCGGATATGAATATCTGACACATCAGCTAATGCTACCGTTCCTGTACCGTTTGGTAAATTTACTTGAATATTTGATATGGCATCAATCGACTGGCGAAACTCTGGTTTAAGTCGAAGAGTAATATCAAAGCGCCGATCTCCATCATAATAAATACCTACACCAGCTCCAGCAAGAGCAGTTTGAATTACTGTGTTTACATCAGAAATATTGACACCAAGACGAGCAATTTTAGAACGATCAATCACGATATCCAGCTCGCTTTGACCACCAATTTTAATGGCATCTACATCGGTTGATCCGCGTATGCTTCTCAAGATAGAAGCAATTTGCTCACTTTTTTGAGTAAGAATTTCTAAATTAGGGCCAAAAATTTTAACTGCAATTTCCCCTTTTACACCTGACAAAGACTCTTCAACATTATCTTGAATCACCTGAGAAAAATTAGTTGGAACGCCAGGAATTTTATGTATTTTTTCAGACATACTTTCGATAAGTGCTTCTTTATCAGCAAATCGCCAGGTATTGTGCGGGTTAAGGTCTGCCAAGATCTCCATGTTATTTAACCCTTTAGGGTCAGTACCATCATCGGGTCGCCCTACATGAGAAATGATACTTTTCACTTCGGGATAACCTTGCATGATATGGCGTATTTGCCTTTCAACTTCTTTGGTTTTTTCGAGGGAACTTGAGGTTGGTAAGGTAACAGTAAGCCAAATATTGCCTTCATCTAATTTAGGTAAAAACTCACTACCTAAGAAAGGAGCAATGCAAAGCGTTACGACAAGAATAGTAAGAGAAACCAACATGACTATTTTTTGTTTGGTTTGCGCAGCCTTCAAGAATGAACAGTAGCGTTGCTGTAATGCATGCATCCATGTACTGTGCTTTTCTTCAAACGAATGATTTTTCATCAGCAACTTCAGCACTGCGGGTACAAACGTCATCGTTAGCAAAATAGCGCCTAACATAGCAAAACTGAGTGTTAATGCTACCGGTGAAAAGATTTTTCCCTCTACCCTCTGAAACGTAAAAATAGGAATAAAAGCGACAATAATGATTGCTTTTGCAAATAAAATAGGATGACCTAAATCAACAACGGTTTGCTTGAGCGTTTGAAGTCGAAAAGAAAGAGGTGTATCGAAAGGCGCCTCAAGAGCAACTTGGGTAGATGGCTTCATCGCCAGCCTGACCATTAAAGCTTCTACAAGCACGACTGCGCTATCAATAATAATACCGAAATCAACGGCCCCTAAAGAAATTAAGTTAGCGGGAACACCTTTGATATCTAACATAATAAAAGCAAAAAGTAGTGCTAGAGGAATAACCAGTGCAACCACTAATGCAGCACGCCAATCCTTTAAGAACAGCAAGAGAATGGCAATGACCAATACTGCACCCACAAGCAGATTTTCTGAAACAGTATGAACAGTATGATGTATAAGCTCTGTACGATCATAAATTGGATGTATTTTTACACCTTTAGGTAAAATACTATTGATATGATCAATTTTTACCTTAAGATTTTCAATCACCTTGGCAGCATTACCGCCACGGGTCATTTGTATAATTCCTTCCACCACATTATCGTTTTGATTAAATGCTACAACCCCAGAACGGTTCCGGTGCCCTATCTCAACCTGGGCAATATCTGACACTAAAATCGTTTTGCCATTTTTAGAACTAATCACAACCCGGCTAATATCTTCAATTTGATTAAAAATACCCATGCCTCGTATCACCAATGCTTCGTCTCCACGCCTAACGAAGCCGCCGCCTACATTGGCATTATTGTTCGTTAAGGTCTGGCTCACCTGATCAATCGTAAGACCGTATCTTTTGAGGGCATAAGGGTCAACCGAAACCTGATATTCTTTAACCGTTCCCCCAAAACTAACGACATCAGCCACACCAGAAATAATGCGCAACTCAGGACGAATAACCCAATCTTGCAATGCCCGTATTTCATTAGAAGGCATATTGGCCGGAGCTTCAACAATATAACGATAAATTTCGCCCACAGCAGTTGTTAATGGTGCCAAACTTGGTTGTATGCCTGTAGGAAGCGAAACGTTTTGAAGTTTTTCGAGCACTTGTTGACGCGCAAAATAGTCATCGGTTCCATCCTCAAACGTGAGTGTGACCACAGATAGCCCAGCAATACTTACAGAACGCAGCTGAGTTTGGCGTGGTACACCGCTCATCTCGCGCTCGATGGGAAGAGTCACTGTACGTTCAACTTCTTCGGGCGCCTGCCCAGGATATTGGGTAACCACCTGCACTTGAACATCTTGTACATCTGGAAAAGCTTCAATAGGCAAGTTATTGAGTGCGCGATAACCAAAACCAATTAACGCAACAATCAAGACAAAAACAAATATCCATTGCCGCAGAATAAATTCAATCGATTTATTTAGCATGGCTTGAGTCCTCAGCATTTAGCAATAAGGCACCCTCTACAACCAAACGCTCATTAGATTTAAGCCCAGTATCAATAAAGCTGCTTTCAGCACCTTTTTGGAGAACATGAATCTGCCGTTTTTCAAAAACACCCGGTGTTTTTTCTACAAATGCATAGTGATAAATACCATCAATAATAAGGCCAGTATTAGGAACCTCTATTCCTTTTTGTTTTTCATCTGCAAGAAAAGAAACCTTAGCAAACATTTCAGGATGTAATTTTTCTTCTGTATTATTCACTTTACATCTTACTTGCAAGCGTCGGGTCGAAGCATCTAAGGCTATACCTATCCGCTCTACAGTGCCATGAAAAACCTCATTGGGATACGCATCTGTTTCAAAACTAACATGTTGGTTAAGTTTAATGCGCGATAAGCTGCGCTCTGAAACATCCACTAATAACCATAGGTGATGAATATCTGTAATGGTAAAGAGAGGGTTTGATAAGTCTGGGCGCACTTCCATACCAGGATTAATTTGTTTATCTGCAACAATACCGGTAATAGGCGACTTAAGAGAAAATCGCCCTTGTTCATTCCCTGTAGCATTTAAGCTTCGCATTTTAAGATGCGCACGCTGTGTTTCTGCTTGTGCCTGGCGATAATCTGCCTCGGCAGCTTCGTACTCTTTTCTAGCAATTACTTCATGCGCAAGTAAATTTTTTGTCCGTTCAAATGCTAGTTTTTTTTGAGTCGTTTCTGCCAAAGCTTTGTGCCAATCAGCCTCTGCTGAAGCCAGTTCAGGGGCATCAATATCCACTAGCTTGGCAAAGCGAGCCACTTTATCGCCTACTTCTGCATGAATGCTAGTCACTCTCCCCGGTATTGGTGATGAAAGCCTGCTTGTAAAGTTTTCATCGTAGCTAATTTTACCGTTAAAAGGTTCTGAAACGGGGATAGGTGCTTCTTTAGTTATCACTGTTTTAATATACGAAAGCTGCGAGGCACCTGGTTCAAACCTTACCACTCCTGGCATAACAGCTTTAGCCACATCACTTGAAGTAGAAGACGGTGGGTTAACCTCTGGCTTATTTAACATCGTATAAAAATGATGAGTACCTGCCAAAGCAGCGGCAAGCGTTGTAGCGATAATCATCGCAAACATTAGGCGGTATTTAATTTTCATAATCAGTGATCTTTATTGTTTAAGGCGTTACAGTTTCGGCATGCCAGGCCTCAAGCGATTGGCTATAACGTGTACGCGCAGTAATGGCATCCAGTTGGGTATTGCGGTAAGTGCGTTGTGCATCCAAAAGATCTATAACACCCATTGCCCCATTTTTAAATGCAAACTCAGCAGCTTTTACAGATTTTGATGCAGCTTTGAGTAACGATTGATCGAATCGATTCACTTGATCGCTAGCTGCATGTAATGTTTCCCAGGTGTTTTGAATATCTATACGCGCTTCTGCCTTAGTTTTTTCCAGCGTTTCTTGAGCCGATGCCAACGCTGCATTCGCTGATAAAATTTCACCTTGATAGTGAGCGTTTATAAATAAAGGAATTTGAGCAGAAAGACCGTAGCTATTGCCGCTACCCTGATTATTGACTGGGCTTGAAGGGTAATGCTCAAACTGCACACCCACAGTAATATCACGGGTGTGTAAGGCCATTGCTCCTTGTTGGGCTGCTAAAGCGGCTGTCACTCGCTTTTGAGCTGCCCGAACATCTGCTCGTTGCTGAACAAGTGTTTCCAGATACGCAGGAACAAGTGAGCGTTCATTTTCTGCGTTAAATTTTTTTTCGATTGAGTTCTCTTGTAAGCCAGATAAGGCAGAGAAAACTGATAAGGCAGGCCAATTATCGCTTGCTTCTATATTCTGAACAGAGCTTGCCCCAATTAATAAAGCTAACGTGCGCTTAGCTTTTTGCAGCTCAGAAACGGCTTCACGCGCATCATTTTGAGCTCGCAGAGCATCTACTTCAAAACGAGCAATATCTACCCCAGCAATATCACCCGCTTTCTTTCTTTTTCTTGCAGCCTCTAGAGAACGTTCAAATAACTGAACCATTTCTTGTTGTATTTGTAGCTTTTCTTGTGCAGCGAGTAGTTCGTAATAACTCTCACTAACACTAATTCTTAGCTGGCGCATGGCATCAAGCTGATCATCACGCGCAGCATTTTCAAGCTCTAATGCATTTTGCAAGCGATACCGCCGCTTCCCTCCCCGCTCAATTAATTGATCGAGCCGCAGGGTACTATCAACCGTTTTGCCTCTCCATGAACCAGAGCCTACTCCTTGAGCAGGATTTATATTCGCAGTTTGAACAGTCAGTAATGGATTCGGCGAAGTATTCGCTGAAGCAGTAGTGGCTTCAGCACTCCTAACAGCTAATACAGTAAGTTGTAAATCGTGATTATGTTGATAGGCTTGTTTCAGCGCCTCAGCAAAACTAAGTTTATAACCTAGTTGATCAGGAAGTACTTTGGATGAAAATGAAAAATTTTCTATGTCTACTGTTTTAGGAGATACAGTTGGATTGGCCAACAATGAAAGAGGAAAAACAAAAAATGATAAACATAAACAACTGACATTTTTTAATGCTAATTGACAAACTTTAGCCTTACTTCGTTTACGATGACCGATAAAATGCATAATTAATGTTAAATCATGCTTACGTTGATTGATAAAAAAATTAGATGACATGTTCAAATTACTCTTGATTCTGAAATGATAAAACACGCGTAACGTTTGAAAGTTGCCCTGCGGCACACGATTCAGGAGCAATTTCTAATTCATCACCAATGTGAAGGTTTTCTCCTGCCGGTATAGCCACGACTGCTTTGCGGGCATCGCGCACTCCGTGATAATGAACTTCAGCAAATTGTTGCTCTTCAAGAGTTTTTTTCGGTAATGGTCTTAAACATGGTGGTAACACTTCTCGTGGCATATCTGGCGTATAAAATTTTGTAATCAGCGCGCGCCGCTTACCATGACTAAAATCGATAGGCGACATTTGAGAAAAATTCGTACTGCAAGCCGTTAAAGCACTACTTAAAATGAGTAGTATGCAATGGGCTTTTTGTTGCATTTTGTTATCCTTGAAGGCAAATAATTATTTTAGAAATTACGCACCTAGGTTCTATCTGCATATTGGCAACTTGCTGTATTCCATGTAATGTCTGCGCTGCAATGGCCTGAGTGAATCTAACTGCGTAATTTCTATATCTGTAAAAAGTAAACGGCATCATGATTCTTATTGCTGCCAAAATCATTGATGAGTAATACTTCCCACATCTGTAGACTGGCTAACCTAATGATAAAAATCTTACTAGGTAGAATAGTCATGTCGGCTTGCAAAAAACTGACGCAATGCTGACAAAAAGCTGATGAGCTAAAATATTTAATTTTATAAAGTATTATTTTATGAATGTTTTATTAGTAGAAGATGACGTAGCACTGGCTGATGGTTTATCGCGATTATTGCAATCACATAAAATGAATGTAGAAGTAACCCATAATGGTAATGAAGCGGATTCTTTTTTACAGCATACCCAATTTTCTGTTGTTATTTTAGATATTGGTTTGCCTGGAATTGATGGATTTGAAGTAGTAAGACGCTTACGAAAACGAGGATGTCAGACACCAGTATTATTATTAACAGCGCGTGATGCCATTGATGACCGTGTATATGGTTTAGAATTAGGCGCTGATGATTATTTAGTAAAACCCTTCGCTACACAAGAATTAGTGGCACGTATTAAAGCATTACTCAGAAGAGGGAATGCTCCAGCAATTGAGTTAACGGTAGGAGCTTTAGTATTAGATAGCTATGCAAAAGAAATCAGAGTAAACGATAAAGCAATTGAATTATCTGCAAGAGAATGGGCAGTACTTGAATATTTAATTCGTCAACGCTCGCGCATAGTTTCTAAACAACAGATTATTGATGCTATTACACCATGGGGGGAAGAATTAACATTAAATGCGGTGGAAGTATATATATCACGTATCCGTTTAAAAATTACTGGTGCAAATGTTGAGATTAGAACGATTCGAGGATTTGGATACCGTTTAGAAGAGATAAGTGCATGACGCATAGCATTCGGCTTAATTTGCTTAAATGGCTTATTATTCCCTTTTTAGTAATCAATTTAATAGGTGCAGGCTTAACCTATTGGTTGGCATGGACACCTGCTCGTATCGCATTTGATCAAAGCTTGGCAGACACCGCATGGGCTTTAATTCCTCAACTAGAAGAAAATAATGGCATAGTTTCACTTGATTTATCATCCAGAGAAGAAAAGACATTAAGGTTAGATCATTTCGATACCGTTTATTTTGTTGTGCGCTCAGCCACGGGAGATATGATAGCCGGTGATAAAGATTTTCCTAAACTCGAGCTTTCAGATAAATGGAACGATCCACTCGCCTACGATGGATTGATGAGGAAAGAAGCTGTTAGGATTATTGCTTTAAAAACAACAGTTTTTAAAGCACCTGTTTTTATTGGGGTTGCTGAAACATTACGAAAAAGAGTTCATATAAAATCAGTAACGATCATAGTTTTAACTATTGCAGAAATAGTATTATCAATTGTTTCATGTTTGATTATTGAATCAGCAGTAAAACATGGATTATTTCCATTAAACAAAATGCATGAAGATTTAAATGCGCGCAGCTCAGATAATTTAGATGCACTTAATGAATCAAATTTACCCACTGAATTATTACCTATCACTCAAGCTATTAATAGTTTGTTAAATAAAATAAAAATCGGCGCAATAGCAAAACAAGATTTTTTAGCAAATGTCGCTCATCAATTAAGAACCCCCCTCTCAACCTTAAAGGTACAACTTGAGTGGTTGCAAGAAGGCAAAGCTAGTCAAAAAGATATCTCTCATTCTTTAATGTTAATGATGGCTTCAACAGATAGAATGATTCGCAAAACAAATCAACTATTATCTTTAGCACGCGCAGAACCTTCACAATTTGAAAAAACTCGTCTTAAAGCATTACGATTAGATAAATTAGTAGAAGATTGTATTCAACATTTTATTGGTGAAGCAGATAAAAAAAATATTGATTTAGGTTTTAATTTAAATTCTGTTACAGTGAATGGAGATCATTTTTTATTGCGTGATTTAATTGATAATTTAATAGACAATGCTATTCACTACTCACCTATACAAGGAAAAATTACAGTAAGTTGTTTTATAGAATCTAATTATGGTTTTCTTAATATTGAAGATTCAGGGGTTGGCATTCCTGATAATGAAAAAGAAAAAATATTTGACCGTTTTTATCGATTAGATGATAAAACTTCAGGCAGTGGTTTAGGTTTAGCAATCGTATTGGCAATTGCAAAAGATCATAACGCTGAAATTAGCGTACAATCAGGCGAAAATAATATTGGAACGCTATTTAGCGTAAAATTTGAGGCTATCATCATGTAGTTTTTTGATACATTTAATTTTATAAAAGTCACTTATTGCTCCTTTATCGTTGCTTTTTTGTAACCTACGATAATTTTTGGCACTGCAAGATAAATGTAAGGTCGATGAAAGCTTCCCGTCAGATTATTATTTTAATATTGTAGCTCTATCAAAACAATTAAAGATAACATAATACAAATTTTACAAAAAATTTATTTATTACTTATAATAAAACATCATATTTATTTGGCATAAACCATGATATTTTTTAACTACAATTATTTCGTCAATAGCAATTTAAATTTTTAGATATTTAATATTAAATTAAATGCACGTATATTATTTTTTTAATTTATTTTTCTAAGATAGCATCAAACATTAAATAGTTAATATAAAAATTACTATTAATAAAATAAATATAATTAAATTCTTAAAATCATTATTTAACTATATTTAGCATTAGGAAGTCATATGCGATTTTTTGTTATTTTTACTTTAGTCTTATTATGGTTTTTACCTCTAGAATACCGTGATTTAATTCGCCCTGATGAAGGACGTTATGCTGAAATTGCTCGAGAAATATGGATAAACCATAATTGGATTACCCCTACACTGAATGGACTACATTATTTTGAAAAGCCCCCCCTACAATATTGGGCAACATCTTTATTTTTTCACATATTTGAACCCGCCGCATGGACAGCACGGCTTTGGCCAGCGATAACAGGTTTTTCAGGAATTTTATTAACATTATGGTTAGGAAAGCAATTACAACTAAAGCTGATAAGTTATTTTGCTGCCCTCATACAAATCTCAACTATATTATATGTTGGAAGCGGGCATTTCAATACTTTAGATATGAGTTTATGTTTTTTCTTACAATTAACATTATTTGGTTATATCAAACATTATTATTTTCCTCAACATATAAAAAGTTCAGCGTGGATAATAGGAATAGGTATTGCAGGTGCCTTTTTAAGTAAAGGTTTAATTGCTATTATTTTACCTGGAACAGTATTTATTATTGATAGCATATGGCATCAAGAGAAAAATTTCTGGAAGATTTCCACACAAAGCCGTATATGGGGTATAGCATTTCTTTTAAGTTTACCTTGGTGTATTGCTGTTTCTATTAAAAACCCTGGTTTTGCATATTTTTTCTTTATTCATGAACATTTTGATCGTTTTACTACACCTAGCCATCATAGAGAAGGCCCTATTTATTATTTTATACCAATATTACTGATAGGATTTTTGCCATGGACATTTATATGGATTCAAAGTTTAAAAAACTATTTAACTAAAATAAAACAGTCTATTAATAAAAATAAAATTTTTACTCAAAGTACAAAACATTCGTTTGATTTAAAAAAACATACTCGCCTTCAACGAATTTTTATTATATGGTCTATCACTATTTTTATTTTTTTTAGTGTTTCCCACTCAAAATTACCCTCTTATATTCTACCCATTTTCCCTACCATGGCTTGGTTGCTCGCTTTTTCTTTAGAGCGTTATCCTCATTTTCATTGGCGTAAATCTATTATTGCATCATTAGTTTTTTGGATTACAGTCCTTATATTTGCACCATTAATCAAAAATTACATTTCAAATGAATGGTCAAGAGAACTATATAAAAATTATTATATTTATTTATATTCATCATTGTTATGTATGATCATAGGCTGCTTTATTTTATTAGCAAGCATGTTTGAAAAAAATTTATCATTTTCCTCACAAGAAAAATTGAAATTCTGGTATTGGCCAATATTATTATGGAGTCTTGGTATTCAATTTGCTTTTCAAGGATATCAAGCTTTTTCTCCACAACAATCCATTAAAATATTAGTGAATCAAGTTTTGCAGCAAGAAAAATTTAAAAAAGAATTCAAGTTTTATAGTGTAAATACTTATGATCAAACTTTAGATTTTTATATTAATCGTACTACTACCCTTGTGAATATTGAGGATGAAATGGAGTTTGGTTGTAAGCAAAAACCTTCGCTTTGTATTAAAAGTATAAAAGAATGGGAAACACTTTGGTTAAATGAAAAAAATAATGCTTACGCAATTCTCCCAACCAAATTATATGAAGAATATTATAAAACTTTGCCCATGCAATTATTAGGAAAAAATCAACGCCATGCAATTATAAAAAGATTTAATAATATTAACTAATTATAAAAACCCAATAAATGTTAAAAATATGATCCAATTCATTAATTTATGCGACATATAATGCAAACATTATATGTCAGCTAATTGTAAGGTTATTGTAAGTAATATGTAAATTTTTTAAATTATAATTACACTTTAATTCCATAAATTTTTTAATAACTATTAAACTTGAATAATACTACTTATTTAATATAATTTACGCCAAAATATATTAAACAAATAGTATAGTAAATATGCTAAGAAAGATAATATGTGCGGCTTTGTAGGTTTTTGGAGTAAATACTCTCATAGTAATACTACTTTTTCTATACTAAAAGCAATGTCTGATAAAATTACTCATCGAGGCCCCGATGGCGGGCATGAATGGTTAGATGAAGAAAAAGGGATAGGA
>JAZKAR010000003.1:0-104692 GCA_040389065.1 Pseudomonadota bacterium
TAGTGAATAAGTCATACTTAATATTATGTCACATTAATGTTGGCTTGCTATAGTATAGAAGAGGCTGTTGCAGCTGTTCATCAAATTCCAACTATTCATCGTGAACAGTGTAGAGAAATATTTGAACAACGTTTTACATCGCACGTGATGGCTAAAAATTATTATCGTCTCTATGAACACATCTGCCGTTCGCGCTATGCGGCGTAAAGAAAGGAGATAAGATGCCAAACGAGGAAAATCATCATTATAACTTTGCTACGTCTGTACAGATTGATCCTCGTACCCAGGTACTTAAACACGATGATACGTTTGGCGTGTTTGATCGGTTTGGTGATATTCATTCTTTTGAGCCAGCCGGTCTTGGCATTTATCATCATGATACCCGCTTTCTTTCACGTCTTATTTTTAGGCTGGAAGGAGAGCGACCCTTATTATTAGATTCAACCATTAAAGAGGATAATGCTCTTTTTACAGTAAACTTGATGAATCCTGATATTCGTCAGGCAGGCGAAATTGTTATACCACGCGGTACCATTCATCTCTATCGATCAAAGGTGTTATGGAAGGGGGCGTGTTACGAAAGGCTTCGTCTGCATAATTATGGTCAGACCAATGTTGAGTTTTTGTTTAGCATTGAGTTTGATGCCGATTTTACAGATCTTTTTGAAGTAAGAGGCGTCTCTCGTAGCCATCACGGGCAAATGCATGTACCTTTGATTGAACATAATAAGCTTGTTTTAGGCTATACAGGGCTAGATAAACTCATACGCCGCACGCATATTGAGCTGAACCCTCTGCCTTATAAATGGCCAACAGAAAAGCGGGCGCTGTATAAAATTGCATTAGAGCCTCATGCCGAAGCAGTTATAGAGTGGTCAATTATCTGTGAGCTAGATTTGCCGGGCACATTATTTACGTTTCCTACGTTTAACTATGATGAGGTTTCTACGGCAACCTCTGAAGTATTACAACGGGCTAGAGAGGGTGAGCCTGAGATTTCTACCTCGAACAAGTTATTTAATAATTGGTTGAATCGTTCTTCAGCTGATATTCATATGTTGCGTACTGATACGCCTCATGGCCCTTATCCATATGCAGGTGTTCCTTGGTTTAGCACCGTATTTGGGCGTGATGGCATTATTACTGCCTTAGAATATTTATGGATTAATCCTTCTTTAGCAAGAGGCGTATTAACGTGTTTGATGGCGACTCAAGCGCAAGCTGATAGTGCAGAGCAAGATGCAGAGCCAGGTAAAATTATTCACGAAATGCGCTCAGGAGAAATGGCTGGCCTCAAAGAAGTCCCTTTTGGGCGCTATTATGGTTCTATTGATGCAACGCCTCTTTTTATTATATTGGCAAGCGCTTACTACAAGCGCACAGGGGATAGTGAATTTTTGCATACCGTATGGCCTTACCTAGAAAGAGCTTTAGAATGGATTGATCGCTTTGGCGATATGGATGGTGATGGATTTTATGAGTATGCTGCCCGCTTGCCCTCTGGTTTAGTGCAGCAAGGCTGGAAAGATTCACCCGATTCAATCTTCCATGCCGATGGCACAGATGCAGAAGGGCCTATTGCTCTTTGCGAAGTGCAGGCCTATGTTTACGCTGCAAAAGTAGCGTGCGCTGATTTGGCTAAAACGTTAGGATTAATGACACGAGCACAGATACTTCAAGATGAAGCACAACAGCTTCAGCAACGTTTTGAGGCTCACTTTTGGTCTGAAGAGCTATCTACCTATGTGCTAGCTTTAGATGGACAAAAAAATCCTTGCAAGGTAGTGAGTTCGAATGCAGGGCATTGCCTATTTACAGGTATCGCCAGCGAAATTCGTGCCCAGCGTGTCGCAGAAGTATTAATGAATGAAGAAAATTTTACGGGTTGGGGTATTCGTACTATAGCGCGCAACGCACGGCGATATAATCCCATGTCTTATCATAATGGATCGGTTTGGCCTCATGATAATGCCATAATTGCAGCAGGGTTTGCACGTTATGGCCTTAAAGATGCAGTAATTAAAGTAGCTAGCGGTTTATTTGATTCAGCGCTCTATTTTAGTTCTCACCGCCTGCCAGAATTATTTTGCGGGTTTACACGTTGCCAAGGTGAAAGCCCTACGATGTATCCTGTTGCATGTGCTCCTCAGGCATGGGCGGCTGGTGCTGTATTTATGTGCCTTCAAGCTTGCTTGGGTTTAGACATCGATTATTCAAAAAGCACAGTGACGTTTGCAAATCCTGTTCTTCCTTTAGGCGTAGATTTAATGTCTATTCGCTATTTGCAAGTAGGGGCAGGTAGTACTGTAAATCTGTTGCTTACCCGGCATGAGGATGATATAGGAATAAATGTACCTAAAAGAACAGGTAAGGCTAAAGTATTAACGATTAAATAATTAATCGGCATAATCAATAAGAAAGAGGCCATATTATTTATCAGTTAGATGTATAGCAATATATGGGGCTATCTTTGATTTTCCTGATAGCTCCATATACTTATCGTTCGCTCTACTTATGTTTTATTGTATTAAATATTTTTCACCATTTTTAGATGAGAAAGAGTAGGGGTTAGTTTTACATATTCATCGCCTACCACTACATAATTTAATTTTTTATAGAAATCGACAACGGTTAGGCGTGCATCCATTTGTAAGTATTTAAAGCCAAGAGTCTGAAGTTTTTTTTCTGTTTCAATCATTATCTTTTTCCCAAGCCCTTTTTTTTGCTGAGAAGGTGAAACAGCTACGTGGTAGATTTCTGCTTCAGTAGAAGATATCGGAATAATAACGGAACAAGCTTCTAATTTACCTGCGGCATCAAATAACCCGAAATGTAGATATCGGTTTTCTTGAGAAATATCGCCGTTGTGTAACGATAAACCGAGCGGCATGCGAAGAAGTTCATCGCGAAGTGAAAATGCTTGTTTGTATTCATCTGTTCCAAAATAAATTTCTTTAAATATCATTCCATGCTCAATTCTTTTTTATATATATAGGGTCTAATTGCTTAGCTTCTAACATGACAAAGTTTGTGGCTCCCAGAGTTTTATTCTATCAGTTTCGCTTATCTGTAGAAATAGTGAACCTGTTAGGCAGTGACCTATTATTAGAGGGGTTTCTACTCAATAGAAAAGCGAAAAATGTCGCAAGGCGTTTGTTTATTCTTACCGCTAAATAATTCAAAATGTTTAATGGCTGGGTTTTCAAGAGTTTGTTTCCAAAATGCTCGCGCAGCATCATTATCTTTGACGACGGTTAGCTCCCATTTGCCCGGATGGTTTTGAAAAATTTGTAAGGCAGCGTGTGTGCCAATGCCATGATGTTGATATTTTGCACTGATGAAAAATTCTTGAACAAAAAAATCTGTTGGCTGACCAGATGCTGCAATAGTAGTAATTAAAGCAAAGCCCGCAAGCGCCTTATTAGCATAAATAAGATAAGGATAATAATTTTTTTCAGTCCAGTAAGAATCAAAACTAGGGTCATCAGGGTACGGAAAATCAAATTGTCCTACTCTATTAAAGCAAAAATCACTGCTATCGAGTGTTGAGCGAGTAGAAAACGTATACATATAAAGCTGTATCAGATTAAGAATGACTATTTTGTCTGAAAGAAGTGCTTTTTTGACTTCAACCTTTAGGGCTTGAGGTTGCACGGTAGTATGTTTGTGTGCTGTCATAGTATTCTCAATATTGCTCAAAAATAACTAAAATAATTCAATACATGAACAAATGATTTTAAACATTAAACTGCAATGAAAACGCATTTCTGAAGAAAAAAATGGCTTGTTATTTCCTTATTGTTTTGTTAAGGATGGCGACTGACGTGATCTGAGCGTAATGAGAATGCCAGAAGCAGTGACTACACACATACCGATAACACTTAAACGATCAGGTACATGACCGAAAACTAACCAGCCGAGTAAGCCAGCCCATAGTAATTGCAGGTAAGTAATAGGGGCTAGCAATGAAGCTTGTGCGTGTTGATAGGCTGATGTAAAAAGAAAATGCCCTAGTCCGCCAGTGATGCCTAAACTTAACAATAACAATAACTCGCGAAGATCAGGAACTCTTCCTGACCAGTACCATGGCAAACATACACCAAAGCATATTGAACCCATTAAGGTGGTGTAGAAAAGCATCACCACGGCGCGCTCAGTGCTTATAAGAACGCGCGACAATAATTGATATGCTGCTGAGGCAACTACTGCACATAATACGTAAATAATTCCTGTGTGATCTAAGTTACTGCTGGGGCGTACAATCAATAAAACCCCAGCAAATCCTGTTAAGGATGCGATCCATCCCAATATTCCAATACGTTCGCCTAAAATGGGCCGAGCAATTAAAATTACTAACATGGGTGCCAAAAAGCTAATGGCTGTGGTTTCTGCTACGGGCATTCGCTGCAACGCTAACCCTATAAATAATGTGATAAAGGGCAAGCAAGCAGCACGCAAGATCACCCATCGGGTTCGTTGTGTTTGTAAGAGTTTTTTCCCTTGAGTGGGCAAAAGAATTATCATCATCAAAAGGCAATTAACAATGTACCGAATGGCTGCTATAAACGGTACTTTATAGTGTATTGATAGATACTTTGTTGTGGTGTCCTGACAAGTGAAAAAAAAGAGCGCTAATATAAATAAGAGTGCTCCTTTAAAAGGGTGGTATGAGGGTGGAGTTGTCAGCGCCTCTGTGGTTTTATTATCTGATTTACCTGGGGTTAGGTTAAATCCTGATGTACTCATAGTGCTAACTCCAGACGGCGATATCATTAAGCTAAGGCATGATATGCAAGGGAATGTGATCGTTGGTGTGTTAGAGCTTACGCAGTTGGGTTCTCTTTGTTTTGCCATGCTTTAAGTGAACTAAACTGCGTAACTTCTAAGTGTATCAGTTTGAATATTGCGTAGTTTGATATTCACTCATACGCATTAAAAAAGCTAATTTTTTGCACTATTTGGGTTTGAAAAAATGGTTATTCCGTTTAGTCTTAGGCATCAAAATAGCTAAACTCTAAAAGGTGCTTGATATGTTTGCATATGAACGAAAGCGGGTACTTATATGTATTTGAAAAGCTATTTTCACATCATAATTTCTCTGGCAATGCCTTCATAATAGAACGCCATGCTATTTCAGTTTCTCGATCTGTAGAATCAAAGGCGGCTGCCAGATGTTGCATTTGTGTTGATGTGAGCTGAGCTTCTAATTCTTTACCTATTTCCGTTAATTGCAATTGTTTGAACCGTTTATCATGTTCTGCCGAATTCATGCTCACTAGTTTTTTTTCAATCAAATGCCGAAGCGGGGCATTTAACGCTTGTTTGCTTACCTCTAAGAGATCTAGTAAGCCATGAATAGCAATATTAGGGTGGCGGCCTACAAAATAGAGAATACGATGATGCGCGCGCCCTAAGCCTTGCCCAGCCAAAATATGATCAGGTCGCGATGTAAAGGCGCGGTATGCAAAATAAAATAGTTCGATAGATTGGCGGAGTTCCGCTTGTCGTTTTAGGTCAGTCATATTGACATAATAAGCTGAAAGCTTGTACTCTGTCGATAGGTCAATGTTGTTGACTATTTTAAGGTGTCTTATGAGCAAAGCATTGCAGTTCTCAAATCGAATCCAAGATCTTCATTCTTCGCCTATTCGTGACATTCTTTCAATTATTGATAGGGAAGGAATGATTTCATTTGCAGGCGGCTTACCTTCGCCTGATAGTTTTCCTTTTTTATCGTGTGAACAAATACCTAACCATATAATGCAGTATGGGCCTTCTGAAGGTGAGTCTGCATTAAGAAAACGAATCGCAGAAGAGTTGGAAAGTATTGGTCTTTGTTGTAAGCCAGATCAAATATTAATTTTATCAGGGTCACAGCAGGGCATTGATTTGGTTTCAAAGCTGTTTATTGATTCAGGCACATGCATTGCTTTAGAAGTTCCTACTTATCTGGCAGCTTTACAAGTTTTTCGTTTTTTTGGCGCTCAATTTACAACGTTAGACCCTCAGCAGCCTGAGCATTTACTGCGTATACCTCAACGTCCTGCATTTGTGTACACCATTCCAACCTTTCAAAATCCAACCGGATATTGTTATTCACATGAAGAACGACAGAGCTTAGCAAGCCTATGTGATGAAGCCAATATACCGATATTTGAAGATGACCCGTATCGTGATCTTGTTTATGATTCATGTATAAGAACCCCCATCTGCTCTTACTTAAAGCGCGCTTCATGGATGTACCAAGGGTCTTTTTCTAAAAGCTTGGCGCCGGGTTTGCGTTTAGGTTTTATGGCAGTCTCATCGAATTTAATTTCTTATTTTACTTCCCTGAAGCAAGCCGCTGATTTGCACAGCAGCCGCATTAGTCAGTGGCTTGTGTTAAATCAGCTTAATAGTATTTCAAGAGAAAAGCGAACAACCGAACTTATTAACCATTACCGATGTAAGCGAGATGCCTTCGAGCATTATCTGCAACGTTATTTTAATGATATTGCCAGCTGGCAAACGCCAGCAGGTGGTTTATTCTATTGGCTTCAGCTCAAGAAGCCGCAAGATACAAGAAGGCTTTTGCCTTTGGCTATAGACCAGAATGTAGCATTTATGCCAGGCGAGCCATTTTTTCCTCCAGTGATAGAGACTTCTCAGAATCCTAACCTCGGTACATTACGATTAAATTTTAGTCATGCTTCTGATAGCGAGGCTGAACGAGGGCTTAGTAAACTTGCTTCACTTATCAGATGAGGCGTAATTAGACAGTATCTTTAAGCACTGTAAAACGAAGATAAACCGCGAAGCGTGGTTATCATAGTGCAGTTAATACCTTGCTGCTCTGCGGCGGGGTTATTTATTGCAGATACCAATATGCCCAAACTCAGTGACATCACCTTTAATAATTTTTTGATATAAGTATTTCAACCATCTTTTAGTTAGCCGTTTACGTAAAGCATCGTGTAATTATGTTCAATCTATTAAAAACTCTTTACTAGAAAAATAAATACGATGCTGGCTAGAGTCGAAACTTACTACCGAAATAATATAAGAACCATTGGTCAAAAGATTAACGGAGGAGGGAAGCACTAATGAGTTCGTTATTGCAGTGCCTTGCCAAACGATAGCATTTTGATTTTTATTGATGAGTAGACTATTGTAATTAATAATGCTTACTAAATGACGCGTGGCTTCAGGTATGTTAGGCCAGTTTATTTCTCGATTAGCATAATTAACGCTGTTGGCAGTAGCTGGGGTGGTAGTATTTAAAGGAAATACCTCTGATACGCCATTCGCTGCAAGGTAATAGGTGCAGGTAGGATTATTAATTAACTGTTTTCCACCATCATTTATATAGGTGCCTGTATAAATAGAAGTAGCAGAATCTTTAATTAAGTTGTAACTTCCTGTTTGTTGAGTAGCATCGATAGTGCCTGACCAACTGCCTGAAAGATGATTATCAAGCTTATTAAGCGTAAGGGTTCCTACACTTGAAGAGGTTTGGCAATTATCATACGTGAAGCTCATGCTTCCCATTACATGTGTGTCAGAGGGTGGTACGCTAAAATACACACTACCCGGTGTAGGGTCTTCAGGATTATTGATATTATCTTCTAGGAAATAACCTATATAGAGCGCGTCAGCCTCTTCAGGCGCAATGATGGCAGGGTGGGGAGGGCTATATGACAATAAAGTGGATGTTTGATTATTGGTAACTGAATTATCTGTGGCACCAATAGTAGTAGTATTAGTCCCGCCGCCGCCGCATCCCATGAGAACAGAGCATAACAAGGAGCAAGTGGCTAAATTATTTTTCATTCACATGTATCATAATAATAAAGAATGACGAATTCTATAGGAATGCTTCTTCAAGAACAAATGTTTATCGTTGAGTTTTATCCTTTTTATTTTTTTGATGCATAGTATTTAATTTTTTCTCAATAGAGGAAAAAGTTGTAAATCTAGAAATACCCGGCTGTTTTAGTGGTGCAATAGCGTTTGCTGAACTCCAAAAAGGTTTATCTGCGGCATGACATATAGATAAGTATAACTACCTGTGAATAAAGCCGTTAAATACATAATTAATTTAAAATTTGTATTTTCATGACCTCAAGTAAACATCCTATCGCTTTAACCTGCATCTGTGGCTTAACTACAGGGTTATTGGGAAGCATTGTCCTCATTGGGTGGATATATAGTATACCCAGGCTGGTAAGCATTTATTCAGGTTGGGTGCCCATGGTTGTGAGCACAGCAATTTGTTTTATTTTGGCTGGGCTTTCACTATTCCTTAGCCATGTATTTAAGCACAATAAAAAACTAACGATTACATTAACAGCGTTAGGCAGTTTAATTGTACTTATTTCAGTGCTTCATGCAATAGAAATGCTTTCAGGGGTTCAATTTGGCATTGATATGGCAGCGCTACATGCGCCTTTGCAGCCGGAGTTTGCTAATCCGGGGCGCATGGCACCTCCTACCATGCTAGGTTTTTTATTTTTTGGACTAAGCCTAATCATTTACGCGCATTTTCGTTGCCATTACTGGGTTATATTACGCGCATTAACGCGCTCAATTTTTATGATAGGTGTATTAAGCTTAATAGCCTATTGGCTTAAAATAGAGTATCTCTATAATTGGGTAGGCGTCGTTCGCATGGCTTTTCATACTGCCTTGGGAATGGTTGTGTTAAGTTTAGGTTTAAGAAGTTTATGGATTGAGGATTTTCAAGGCAAATTAGGTGAGACGTCTGAAGAATATGCTATTAACCGCACAGCAGCAATGGTGCTCATTGTTGTAGCCTTAGTGTCAGGGTTAAGTGGGTTTGCTATTTTACAAGATCGTGTAGAGCAGGTAACAAGAGATAACCTTGGTCAGCTTGCAAGTGATCGCCGGCAATTTTTTGAACAATTGATTCAGCATCGGCTAGAACGTGCATGGGTTATTAAAGAAGCGTCTGACCTTCGCTATGTAATTGATGAAGCGCATCAGCCTGATAGTGCCAATCCCATTCTTAAAACTACAGCAGAACGATTGCTAACGCACGGTTTTACAGGGGTGATGCTTGAGCATGAAGGTAAGAGGCAGCTTTTAACGGGTAGAATGTTAAACGATTCTTTCTTTTCTGTACGGCTTAATACGGCATATGTAGCTCAGTTAATATGGAACAATGGATACTATCTTCGAACCCGAATGCCTCTAGACCAGCATTCTGGTAGCGTTGATTATCTTATTATTGATCAAATGCTTCCTGTTATTTATAAAATAGGCACAGGAAGTATACGTTTAGGAAAAACGGTTGAGCTGGTTATATGCCAGGCAAAACAGCTGAAACTGGCATGCTTTCCCATGCAAACTAAGCCTGCTCCTTTTATGGTTCCCCAGCGTATGGCAGGTGTACCGCTCCCTATGACGCGTGCTTTGTCAGGTGAAGCTGGGGTAAGTATTGCGCGCGATTTTAGGGGAGAACGAGTCATTGCAGCTTATGGCCCCATTGGCAACTTGGGGTTAGGTATGGTTATAAAAATGGAAGTTGCTGAAATCTATGCACCCGTTAAAGAGCAATTTCAAATCATGTTACCGCTAATGGCAACCTTGGTTTTGCTAGGAGTATGGTGGATGCGTAGGCGCATACAACCGCTAGTGGCTGCTGTTATTCTCTCTAAACAAAGTTTAATAAATGATATAGCCGAGCGCAAAAAAATTGAGAAAATGAAAAATGAATTTATCTCAACCGTTTCGCATGAGCTTAGAACACCTTTAACGTCTATTCGCGGTTCGCTGGGGTTGCTAATAAGTGGTATGGTTGGCGAAATTCCTGCCAGTGCCCAATCGTTATTAACCATTGCTAATAAAAATTGTGAACGATTAGTGCGTTTAATTAACGACATTCTAGATATTGAAAAAATTGAATCAGGTAATATGCGATTTAACTATGAAGTTCAGTCGTTACTGGCACTTGTGGAACAAGCTATTGCTGCTACACAGTCGTATGCGCTTCAGTACCATACTGAATTTATCCTGCAAACCGATGGGCATAAAAATTATTATGTGAATGGCGATTCGGATCGTCTTATACAAGTTATTATTAATTTACTGTCTAATGCAGCTAAATTTTCTTACCCGCATCACCCTGTTAAAATCAAACTATCACAATCATTGCAGACGGTTCGTGTTTCAGTCATTAATCATGGAAAAGGCATTGATAAAGTATTTAATGAGCATATTTTTCAAAAGTTTATGCAAGCTGATTCAACCGATACGCGTCAGAAAGGCGGAACAGGATTAGGATTAAATATATCAAGAGCCATTATCGAAAAACATCAAGGCCGCATTGGGTTTACAAGTGAACCTGAAGTTGCCACAGAGTTTTATTTTGAGCTTCCATCGGTTTCGATAGCCGCACCGTCATTACCTGAAAATAAAAATTTTGAAAATCAAGGGCGCGTACTAATTTGCGAGGATGACCCTGATATCGCTAAATTACTTACGTTGTTATTGAGCCAGGTGGGGTTTGTGAGCGATATTGCCGGAAATGCAGCACAAGCACGCGTGCTGTTGGCAAAAAATACGTATGATGCGATGACGCTTGATCTTGGTTTACCTGATGAAACTGGCTTTTCTTTATTAGAATGGTTGCGTAAGCAGGAAAAAATAAGCGATCTGCCTGTTGTCATTGTGTCAGCTAAAGAAGAAGATAAAGTCGCCCGAAATGCCTTAGGCGTGAAAGAATGGATTATAAAACCGATTGATGAAAAAAAATTAATAAAAACATTACAATACGCCTTACGCTTAGATAATCAAACAGGCAAACATTCTATTCTACATGTTGAAGATGATAGCGATCTTGCAAGTGTTATTGAAAAGCTGCTTTCCCCCCAGTGCAGAGTTATACATGCCTCTACCTTAGCGGAAGCTAAGGAATATCTAAAAATTGAGCGGTTCAACGCCATTATTCTTGATTTAGAGTTGCCAGATGGGCAAGGATCAGAGTTATTGAATAGTCTGCCAGCGCCTAATGATCATACGCCGGTGATAATTTTTTCTGCTAAAGAAGCGAGTGAAGAAACATTTAAGCATGTATTTGCAACCTTGGTTAAATCGCGTTCTTCAAATGAACAGTTAGTGACAACGTTATATCATTTGTTTGATATTTCTTCGCCTTTTGAGTCTCCTGAGGAGGAGTCATGAAGCCAGCTATCTTAAAGAATATTTTGTATGTTGAAGATGATTCTGATATCCAAGAAGTTGCTCGAGTAGCGCTTGAAGCAGTAGGAGGTTTTACACTGAAGGTATGCAGTTCGGGTCAAGAAGCGATAGAAGCAATAAAGTCAGATTTTATACCAGACCTTATTTTGCTTGATGTTATGATGCCGCAGATGGATGGGCGTGCAACCTTAACAGAGCTTCGTAAACTGCCTGTTGTTTGCAATACCCCAGTTATTTTTATGACGGTAAAAGTGCAGCCGTATGAAGTAAATGAATATCTATCTCAGGGAGCACTAGGCGTGATTGCTAAGCCGTTTGATCCCTTGTTGCTTTCTGAAAAAATTCTTGCTCACTGGAATCAATATAAAACTTAACGCTTGATTAAGTTCTTTCAAGATGGTACGGGTTTAAGCTATGGGTTCAAGCGTGACCAAAAAAGCACGAAAACTCCAAAAATATTCCTCAACTGTTTGCTGTTCGCTGCTGGGTTGGCGATGCATTCACGTATCCAATCCAAAACAAGGCAAATAAAACGCACAGTGTAGCAATCCATCCATTTATTCCGTAATGATCGATATGGCCTTCCTTATTAACGGCTAGCAGTAATCCGCCTATCCATGCCCCGCATCCGCTGCCAATTGCCTGTAGCGCACTGTTTACACTCATAAAAGAACCTCTTTTTGAAGCATCTGGTACAGTGGTTAGCAGGGCTTGTAGAGGAATCATTCGCCCTGACATTGCAATCATAAAAATAGGAAAAAATAACACGATTGCAATAAAAGGTAGGGCAGGCATATGCGTTAAAAACAAAATAGGAAGAATTGAAAAAACAGCCAAAATGCGAAACGTATAGTGTTTGCCATAACGATCAGATAGGCGCCCGATCAGGCGTGATGTGAAAAATGTAGCGGCGCCTCCTGCCATGTAAATCCAAGAAATTTCTTGTGGCTGAACTCCATAGTTTGCTACTAGTATAGGAGAAATAAACGGAATAATCATCATCTGAGAAGCCATCAGAGTAAACGTAAGAAGAAACGCTTTCAGATGAGGTTTTGCGGTCAGTAATGCAAATAAGTCAGGCAATACCTTCGATAAGGGAGGTTTTGCATTTAAATGGTGTGTTAGTGAGGGAACAAGCCGTGCCCCAGCAGCCCAGATGATTACTGAGAAAAGAACGAGCAGATAAAAAGGTGTTGCCCAGCCAAAATGTGCGCCAAGTACAATACCAATTGGCACGCCAGCAATTGCTGCAAGAGAAAAAGAGGTCATCACAATTCCTGTTGCTTCACCTCGGCGCGCAGGCGGAATGATATCGCCTACAATAACCATTACAAGAGAAGACATGATGCCGCCTGTTAAACCAGCAAAGGCTCGTGCTGCAAGCAACATAGGAAATGTAGGAGCTAGAGCACAGGCAAGATTAGAAAGCGCAAATAGAGCATAGGTGGTTAATAAAAGGTGGCGCCGATCAAAGCGATCAATATAAGTGGCTGCTAATAAGCCCGAGATGCCCGAACATATTGAATATGACGATACCGCCATGGCAAAGCCTGCTGGCCCAATCTTGAAGGCGCTCATGATTTGAGGGCCAAGCGGCATCATCACCATAAAATCCATAATAATCGTAAATTGTGTGAAAGCCAGTAACCATAAAAGCTGACGTTCGTTTTTAAAAATTGGTGCGGTTTGCATATGACTCCGGTGAATCGACAATTTTTTATTATCAATGAATGGCTTAGGTGATGGTGCTGCTGAGAAATAAGACTTCATAAGTACTAGCCAGATAGCCAGATCTAACTAAAAAAACTTTCGTTAACCGCTCTTTTTAAAAGCAGCAAAAGAGGGTGAGATGAGTTTAGAGCTTTTTAAGTAATTAGATGGTTACCTATATTTTTACCTTTTAATTGTACTCTTAACCGTGAGTCTAGTTGATGAATATTGTTTTTAATTTAATGAGTAAAGCTGTTTTTAAACTATGAGTAATAGCGTTTAATTTAGAATATTACCTGATACCATAAATACTATTAATAATATATAACATATTGATAAATATATTAAATTAAATAAAATTTTTTTGAAAAAATTTACGAATTTTTATTTAAATTTTTAAGATGTTGATGTAATTTAAAATTTTAGTATTTTTAATTAAATTAAAGAAATTTTCTTAGTGATGGTTATAAAAATTAAACGTAATTAATAAAAAAATAATCAATTAAATCAATAACATAATTTTATAAATTTAATATCGTTTAAATATCGTTTAAATATCGTTTAATTTCGTTTGACTTCGTTTATTTTATTTGTTAATATCTTTCCTATAAGCAATATAAATTTTGTCTAAAAAACACAGTAGTTAGGAGAATTAAAATGAATGTAATCGTCGTTGTAGGTTTATGTGTTGCACTTAAAGTTACTCAATTTATTATCGCTGTTCACGCAGCAATGTAAGTATGAGTTTTTCGAAATTTTAGTTAGGTCTTGTTTCTCAAGTAATCTAGTTAGGAGAACAATCATGTACCAAGTATTTATAGTTAGTGTATATATGGCCTGGAGAATTTTTGAATTAATTACAGCGTTTCAATCTCTGATGTTAGTATTTTAATTTTATTAAATTATGTAAATAACCTTTAAATTTTAACACTTAACTTATAAAATAATATTTTTAATTAGCTATTTAATAACCAATAATTATAATAACTAAAGTATTAAATTTAGTTTGCTGAAGCCTAAGCATTTTTTTCATGTTTTGTTATCACAGATGTTGAATAAACAAATCAAGTATTCGTTAAAGTGATTTAAATCCTCAGGCGTCGTTGCCTAGCATGGAATCTAAAAAGATAAGTGAAATTATTATTCTTGTTATAAAGAGTCTTTTTTATGGTTTTGATAAGATTAATGTTTGATTTTAATGAAAAATAATCTTATCAAAACTTTTCAAAAAAATGTGAAATTGCCTATATAGGTAAATACCCTTGATGCCGATTAAGTTGGTTCTATCAAACAAAGCATAGCTTTATCAAGATAAACCACCATACACGATGAAAAGGGAAAGTATGAGCAGCACAACTTCAAGCAGCACAACATCTGCAACAGACACTCAACAGCAGGTCGTTTATTCCTCCTTAAAATCTTCTTACTCAGCATCAGGGCCACTTAGCCAATTGCAGGGGAAAAATACGGTAAATGCTCAAACAACGGCAGATTGGAGCACGCAATCATATCAACAAAGTAAATTCATGAAGTCATTTTCAACCTTGAAGTTTGAAGATCTTCAGGCTATTGATCAGCCCGATGGCGATACTTTGTATACGTATGCAGAAACTGTTGATAATCAGCAATATTCGCTTTATTACAAGGCTTCAGAAATTCTGGCAAGTACTACGCTGATTGAAGCAGATGATGATGCACAGATTCAAGCGATGGCCAAAAAATATAACATTACTGCCGATACCGCAACAGTAACTATTGATGGCAAGAAATATTTTGTAAATATGAATATCCCTTTACATTTTGCGACAGGGGAGCAAGATAATTTCTTTCTAGATTTAGGAGTTTTAGTGTTAGGAAATAGCACACTTAGCTCTGCAATTGCTGGCATTGTGGCGCAATTAGGTTCAGATGCTTTTAATAATGTACTAAAAAATGTAACAACAACTCTTATTAAAACTATGTTTCAAATTGTTGTCGGTATTGTTCGCGTGGTGTTTAACAGTTTAGTTACATTCTTTTATCAATTATTTACCGGCTCGGGTTTTGCAGAGGCTATAAATTCAGCACGAATCGTTGCTGGTGCTGCTTGGGATGACACAGTAGCAGAAATGAGTATGGCAACGCTGGGCTATTCATTTTTAGGCTTAGTTGTACTCATCGTCTTATATTTAATTTTTGAGTATGTTGTTCATCCAAGCTACCAAAATGTGTATTTTTATAACCTGACAGAATACGATGTGGAGCTTAATTTTCCTTATAAATCAGAGGGCGATTATGATAACTTGCCTTCCAATATTGTACTGGCTGGGCAAGATCGAACAATAGGTTCTAATGATTTGGGCACATGGTATAACGGAGTTGCATATCAATATCAAAGCGGATCAGATGTTGAGGGTTTGGGCTATACGTTGAGCATTAACCTTAAAGACCCTGCTACTCAAACAGTCGTTAAAACGTTCGCTTGTATGTTTGATATTCCATTTGAAGGCGATAACTCTCTTCTTGCTACTACCTCTGCACCCAGCGATTACGCGCAATGGTATAGCAGTAATGAAGGCGCTAATAAGGTCACTCAGTTTTCAGCGAATGATGGAAAGCATGAAATTATTGTGACCTATGATTATTTATCAGGTGAACAGACTGATCCAGAAAGCGGAAAAAGCTTGTACCTTTATAATTCATTGGTGATTGTGCGTGAATATATGGGTTAAGTTTTATCTAGAGAGAGCTTGGCTAGCATTTCTTTCTAGCCAAGCGCATGGCTTTATATAAAAACCATGCATTTATTTTATATAGGTATCAAGAGTTGGTATCAAGAATTGTAGTGCATAGATTCATTAGAATTATTAAGGCAGATAAGGTTGTTTCAGAGCTTTTAGCTGTTACTACATGTTTTGCTGCTTGGCTAATGGCAGGGAAACCAAAAGCGGAGCCTGCGCCTGCTATCTTATGTGCTAGAAATTTAAGCTGCTGGTAACTTTCTGAATCAATATTTTCTTCTATAATTTTATAACGAAGTTCTTTCAATGTAAGGTATTGCTCTTGCAGTTGCTCTAAATACTCCACATGTAGTTGCTGTGATAGTAGATTTGTAGGATGTGTTGTAGGCGTTGAATGTTGTTGATTCCATATATCCATAACAAGTTGAGGTAACTTCGTGGGCTGAAAAGGCTTTGCAATTATACCTAGTACGCCCAATGATTTTAAATGGTCAAGCTTTTCACTATCTGTTTCAGCCGTCATAAAAACGACAGGTGTTTTTAAGGTTTGAGGAAGGTGGCGAAGTTGTGCCAATGTTGCCGGGCCATCAAGGCTAGGCATATTTACATCGAGTAAGATGATATCAGGCATGAATCCTGAAGCAATAACTTCTAGAGCATCTACACCTGTAGAACATGTTTTAACCTTAAATTTTCCTATTGCTGTTAGTGCCATAGTAGCAATATTTAAAATCGTATGATCATCATCAACATAAAGTACTGTTGAGAGTGGGTGTGGCACACGCATAAAACATCCTTCTTATTGTGAGGCTGTTAAATCTTATATTTTCTATGTCCGTTAATACACTTAAGCATTCCGATGAGGGAAGTTGCCTAAATAGGTTTTCATGCAAAAAATCCGGAATCTTATCTTATGTTGAAACGGTTCAGTAAATATCGCAAGCCAAGCCATCTTCTTTTATTATTTGCGGGGTTGATGTCGTTGGTTGGTGCCATCAATTATATGTTTTTGCTGCATTCTCAGAGCCAAATTATTCAGCATGAAGCAATCAAGATGGCAGAGATCGTTGTTCACCAAGCTTTAGTGTCGCGTAATACCTATACCACTCAGGTGATTGATAAGTTAAAAAAAAGCGACATTGAAAATATGCATGATTTTTTTCAACGCAAAAGCGAAATTCCCATTCCTGCCGAGTTTCTCCGATTAATGGGAGAAACTATACTAAAAGAAAATAATGGTTTATATGGTTATAGATTTTTAAGTAAATGGAATATTCGCGGTAATCAATTTTTAAGCGACAACTTTCAAACGATGGCGTGGCAGCAATTAGAAAAACAAGATAAGAAAGATCCTGTTAAACCAATTGATTGGCAGCCTGTGTGGGAGTTTGAAACGATTAACGGTATTAAAACATTACGTTATATAAGAGCTGACCCTGCTATGAACCAGCAATGTGTTGGTTGCCATAATGCTTTAGAGAAAACCCCTGATATTATTAAATTTAGAAAGCTGAATGATGTGCCATTGGGAAAACGATGGAAACAGCATCAGTTATTAGGTGCGATTGAAGTTGATATTCCATTGAATTCTGTTGAAAAAATAGTTTCCAAACAAAGCAATGTAACCCTTATTTTTGTATTGCTTACTTCATTATTTGGAATAGCCGTAGCAGGGTGGGTAGCTATTCATGACATTAATACACTAGAAGAAGCTAAAGATGTTGCTGAGAAATCCACTTTGGCTAAAAGCGCGTTTCTTGCAAATATGAGTCATGAAATTCGTACCCCTATGAATGCTATGTTAGGGATGATTCAACTTATTCTCTATACCGATATGAGCAAGGAGCAACAAAATTATTTATTGAAAATTCAATCTGCAGCAAAAGGATTATTGTCAATTCTCAATGATATTTTGGATTACTCTAAGATCGAAGCCGATCGGTTACAGCTAGAAGAGGCTGAATTTAATCTTGAGGATTTAATCACGGCAATTTCAGAACTCTTTGCGGTGAATATCAGTGAAAAAGAACTAGGGTTTTTTGTGATGATTGCCCCAGATGTGCCGCGTTATTTAATTGGTGATTCACTGCGCTTGCGACAAATTTTATCGAACCTAGTAGGCAATGCCATTAAATTTACTTCAACAGGTGAGATTCGCGTCAAAATTGATAAAGTAAAAATGAGCGAAGACACTGTAACTTTACGTTTTTTTGTACGCGATACGGGCATAGGGTTAAGCAAAGAACAAAGCGATACTTTATTTAGCGCTTTTGTTCAGGCCGATACTAGTACAACTCGAAAATATGGAGGCACTGGCCTTGGGTTGACAATCTGCAAGCGGCTAGTAGAGATGATGAACGGAGAAATTACGGTATCCAGCATGTTAGGGGCGGGTAGTACATTTGCATTTACCGCTACTTTTCGGGTTAGCAAAGCAACATCGATAAAAGAAGAAACCGTTAATGTTAATACGCAAGAGCCTTCATTAAAACTTGCTATACCTAAGCATGATGGCCGCGTTTTGCTGGTAGAAGATAATGCACTTAATCAATTAGTCGGCAAAGGTTTGTTGCAGCATGCAGGTTATAACGTGACGATTGCGAACCATGGAGAAGAAGCCATTGAATGTGTGAAAAATGATGATTACGATATGATTTTCATGGATTTACATATGCCTGTTATGGGTGGATTAGAAGCTACACGCCAAATTCGTATGCTAGAAGCAGGAAAAAGCGTGCCTATTATCGCCATGACAGCTGCAGCAATGCCTGATGAAATTGAGCTTTGTAAGTTAGCGGGCATGAATGGTCATGTGGCAAAACCAATCGACCCCGATATTTTATTTAAAACGCTGAATCGCTTTTCAATGGAAATGAACAATCAGCCAGCCGGAGCAACCCAAAAAGCGCTCGTGCAAACGGCACTAGCGGGAGTGTTTGATATTGACGATTTATTTGCTTTATTGGCAACAGATAATGCCCAACGTGATGCGTTAGTAAATACTATTCAAAAATTGGTAGATGAAGGAAGTACATTATTAAATAGGCCAAAATTGTTATTGGAGTCAAAAGAGTACGAGGAAGCTGCTCAATGTTTTCATACCTTGCGCGGATCTATCGGGGTTTTGGGAGCAGATCGTTTCAGTGCAGCTGCATTGGCTATAGAAAAAGCGATCAAAGAAAAAAGATTAGAGGAACTATCTAAATTATTTCAAAATATTGAAGCCGAGTTGGATGTTTTATTAGGGGTTGCAACACAGTGGTTGGAACAGCAAAAAAAGAATTAGAGTTATTTATATAATATTTAAAACATAACTGTTGCAAAAATAACGCTTAAAGGATCACACACTATTATGAAAACCCCTCCTTTTTCAGGCGGAGAATCGGTTTTAGACCGTGAACATTCTCGGACCAAAAATTATAGTATTTTACTGATTGATGATGACAAGCTTTTGTTGAAACTGTTAAAGAGCGTACTTGCTCAAGAAAACTATAATATTGTTACGTGTGATGATCCTGTAGCCGCTCTCGATATACTTAAAAGTGCAACGTTTCATCTGATTATCAGTGATTATTTAATGCCAAAAATGAATGGTGGAGAGTTACTGAAGCAAACACGCTTGATTCAGCCTGATAGTATGAGGATACTATTAACAGCCAGTGATGATGTTGATGCTGTAGTGAGTGCGGTAAGAGCAGGGTCTATTTACAAGTTTATTCTTAAACCCTGGAATGATGAAGATCTACGGGTAAATGTAGCCTTAGCCCTAGAACAATACGAGCTTATACAAAAAAATAAAGAGTTACAGCGAGAAAAAACAGAAAGAATTTTAGAAATAGAACATCTTTCTGTCATCAATACCCTTCCTCAAAGCCCTTTACTTTTGATGCTTAGTAAAAAAAGATTGCTTACGCCTAAGCAGGTTCGCGATTTGGTAACGCTTCAATCCGAGCATAAAGATGCTGATCCTGCCATTAAGCTTATTATTGAGCGGGGTTGGCTCACACAAAAAGTTATTCATGAAGTTATTGGTCATGAGCTTAAACTGCAACCCACCATTCTTGATGAGTTTATTGTCGATTTTTCTGTCGCAGCATTAGTTCCTGCCATGCTATGCCAGCACAAACTAATAATTCCTTTGAATGTAATTGGTCGACGGCTTAATTTGGCAATGGCTGATCCTTTAGATAGTGAGTTGTTACAGAATTTACGTTTTATAACAGGGCTAGAAATAGTGCCGGTTTTGGCTACTATTGAAGCTATTCAATCTAAAATTTTAGAAGTTTATAAAATTGATGCTGGTAGCGTAGCCGATATTGAGGCTGCCTTTGGTGCGCCTGATCCCTATGAAGGGATTGAAATTGTAATTGATGAAGGTCGCACAGATATTAGTTTTGAAGAGTCTTTACAGGGCGATGAACCGCCTGCTATTCGTTTTGTGAATGCTATCTTATTAGAAGCGCTCCGACTGAATGCTTCTGATATTCATATTCAGCCTGGAACTAAAAATATTAGTGTACGCCTAAGAGTTGATGGCATATTAATCGATAGAATTCAGATTCCCTACGGTATTTATCACTCGATTGTGTCGCGTATTAAGATTATGGCTGAACTAGATATTTCTGAGCGGCGGCGGCCGCAAGATGGAAGAATTACCGTTAAAACCTTAAAACGCATTGTAGACTTAAGAATCTCCACATTACCGACCTTGAATGGAGAAACGATAGTTATACGGATATTAGACCGAAATTCAACCGTATTAAGTTTTGATGCGCTTGGTTTTGGAGCCACTGAGCTTGCAAGAATTCGTTATGCAAGCGATAAGCCGCAAGGCATCATACTTGCTACTGGCCCAACAGGCAGCGGCAAAACGACCACGCTGTATAGTTTGCTTCAACATGGTGCAACGCCTGATAAAAATTATATTACGATTGAAGACCCCATTGAATATTACATGGCTATTGCTGGGCAAGTACTGGTGCGTGAAAAAATCGGGCTAACGTTTCCTTTAATTCTTCGTTCTATTTTGAGGCAAGACCCCGATGTTATTTTGATTGGGGAAATTCGTGATTTAGAAACGGCTGAGGTTGCTTTCCATGCCGCCCTAACGGGGCACCAAGTATATTCAACCTTGCACTCCAACTCAGCGTTTGCAACGCTTTCTCGCCTGTTTGATCTCGGGCTTAAACCGCTTGTTATAGCATCAGCGCTTGAAGCGGTTGTTGCTCAACGTCTGGTACGGCGCATCTGTAATCATTGTTGCATAACAGTAGCTCCTAACCCTGAGTTACTTGATCGCTTGGGGGGGGAGTTCACATTAAGCATCGACTCGGTTAAAAAAGGAACAGGCTGTAACCTATGTTTTAATTCTGGCTATAAAGGAAGAATAGGGCTATATGAGGTGCTGTTACTAGATGAACATCTGCGATTTTTAATTGGTAACCAAATACCTATTATTGATTTAATTACGTATGCAAGAAGCAAAGGGTTTATTAGCTTGCGCGAAGATGCTTTTTCGAAGGTGAAACAAGGAATTACAACATTAGAAGAAGTGTTTCGAGTGCTTGGCCCAGCTTAAGATGGCAGAAGGCGATATGGTTCCTGACGCTAATGGTTAAGGTGCCTTTTTCATTTTTATGAAAAGAGAGTTCTATTTAACCTCCTGCAAGAGTTCTATATAAAATCATTACCAATGGCACATAAAAAAGCGCGAAAAGCGTAGAAAGAAACACTAATGTACTTGCTCTTTCTGGCTGAACATTAAGCTGCATAGCATAGGGAATAGCATTTGCTGGTAATGGCACTGCCGCAACCAGTAAGATCATTTGGTGAATGCCTGGTGTGAAAAGATGCAAAAAAGCAAGGTCACACGCTATCAGTGCCAATGCGAATAAAGGCCATAAAATAAATTTAAGCGAAAAAACGACTGTAATTAATTTACTTTCAAGGCTAAATTTTTCAACTCGTGATAAACCAAGCCCAATCATTAATGCGCCTAGAATAATGTAGCACCCACGAAAGTCACGAATAATATCTTTTGAAAAATTGGGCAAATGCCAGCCCAAGGCACTCAGTGTCACACCGAGAATAAAGGCATAACCAGTGGGTAATTTTGCAAGTTTTTTTAAACTATCACGTGCCGTGAAGTTGCCTCGTGCTACAAGGTAATAGCCAAAGGAGTTTTCAAATAAGGTGAAGCCAATGATGGTCATCATAAAGAGGCCTAGCGAGCTAGGCGAAAATAAAATAAGCGCAACGGGTACGCCAAAATAACCTGTGTTCCCACCACTGCACGCGTAAGAAAATAAATTGGCTCTATTATCGTGCCAGATTTTTTTAAACACGAAAAAAGCTATAACTGCCACAACGCTACAGCCTAAAAAAGCGACTAAGGGCAGCCACAGGTAATTTATCTGAAATTCCATATTGGCAAGGCTAGCTGCCACTACAATGGGTGCAATGAAATAAATTTGAAGAAAAGCGAGTGGCTCTGCGGCTTTACGATGGAGGCGCCCATAAAGAAAGCCTATTGCCATCACACCATACAGCGGTAGCATTTTGATAAGAATATTATTGAACAGCGGCAAGATAGCCAAATCAATCATGAATAATCTGCTCTAGAATTTGCAACTAAAAAAAGAAAATGGCGGCGATGACTAAGCTATACATTGGCGTGCAAGGCAATTAATATTCTAAGCCAGCTCAAAAGTATAGCGTTGAGTTAGTCTTTTCACAACTCAATAAATAGCTTATCTAGTATGTGACTTCAATTCACAAGTACTTCAATTTTTACTTAAATAAGGGCGGGCCTGAACTAACCAAAATTGATCGCGCCCTAGTGCATTTTTTTCTAATACCCATTCAATATCTAAAGTAGGATAATCGGGGAATAATGCTTGAACCTGTTTTGCTAAATCTCCTAATTGTTTAGCACGGCTTTCATTGATAATCGCTTCGGTTTTGGGTACGTTTATTTCTTTAATTCCACCAGCTTTATCAAAAACTAGCATGGTTGATTCATCGCTTCGGCTAATGACGCGAGTCCCTTGATTTGTTGTGTCGTACAAAATTTGTTCAGCAATTTTTTGCCCTTCAACAACGCGCATTCCTAAGCCCCATTTTGCATTGATGGTATACGTTTCGGGTTGGTGGCTCCAAATATCGGTTGTTAATAGCACGCCAGCAGCGCTAGCATTTATACCGACTTGAATCAAAACGCCTGCATATACCTGCGTATGAGGTATACCAAAATATTCACGCTCATCAACCGCTCGTTTATTCCATAGCGATGCCCATACCTGTTTAATAGCCTCTTCTAATTTTGGTAGTGATTTAATATTAGGTACGGTATCGTATAAGCCAGCGCCATTAAAACGTGCTAAATCTTCTGCATTGGTACTACTGCGTGCAAAAACTGGAGCATTTTCTAAGGTGCTTTTCCATCGCTGATCAATCATGGATAGTACTTTCGCATCGATAGGCGCCTGGCGAATAGCGCTTTGCAAATCAAGTAATTTAGATTTTCTCCATGTTGGATCTTTAAAATTTGGATCATTTAAAAGTGCTTCTAGTTTTTTATCTAAACCATTGGTATGCATATGGAGCTGATAGTAATAAAAAGGAATGCCAAACCCTTGAGGAACGGGTAAACCAGCCTGTTTCATTTCTCCTAAATGAACGGTTTTGGCTCCAAAATGACCTACATCTTTCAGCCGAATTTCATTTAAGGTATCAAGCGTTTTATAATGCACATCAGATTTAGCTAGGCTAACGTGTTTTTTTTCTTGCTCGCTACGCTGACTGTTTAAAGTTTCTTCTTCACTAGCTTTTACTAACGTTAGTTTCTGTTCATTCACTTCTAATTTAACCCATTGCCCATTTAAATGAGAAAAATCTTGAACTGCTGTTTTAAGTGTTGCATTAGGTATATTCCATGCTCTTGCACGTAAATTAACATGCGATAAGGGCGTTGAAAATTGAGTGGTAATAATGCCGCTTACAGGTGAAATATCAGGGTAGCTCTGTTGTAAGATAACAATTTCGTTAGGGTTAAATTGTAAATCTTCTAAATGTGTTGATGAAGGAACGATTGTTAATTTTCCTATTGCTTTTCCAGTATTAAACGCTTGAAAAGGCATGCTCTTATAAAGTTGTTTGTTTTTAATAACAGTAATACGCTTTTTATTAAGTTGTAATGCTACGCGTTCTTGGTAAGAAGAGTCGGGCCTGAATTTTAAAGAAGCAATTTTAAAATGTTGTTTAAGGTGTTCTGCAACGTCATTTATTTGTTGCGCTTGAATTTTATCGCCTTCCCAAAAAGAAAATGCCCATTCATTCATATTAGGATAATGGGTAATATAACCTAAAATAAAATCAGGTTTTTGAGTGCTATAATTGCGATTAAATGATTTTATATTTTCCGCATTATAAGGAAGTTTTAATAAATAACCTAAAACAAAATCTTTATGTAATGTGAATACATTTGCATCAATAAAATAAACGTTATTATTTTTAATATTGATAACAAATTTACTCATTTCCGCATCACGTATCGGTGTAGAAAGTTGCGCCCACGTTTGAAGCGTATTAATCTCAGATTGCCATACGCGCTGCCCTTTTTTTATATCATGATTAATATCGGTAGGGTAGGGCTTATAGCCTACTCGATTAGCCTCTGGCTTTTGCATAAGTGCCAGTTGTGTTGATTGATCGTTTGAAAAATCAAAAGCATAGGTAGTATTAACGCTTGATAGCGTCATTATAGTTAATATTATTACTAGTGATATTTTCATCGTTTAATTGGCTTTTAAATAAGTTTAAAAATTACCTGGTTGTATTATAACGTTATTAAAAAAGTGTAAACTAATAATCAATATTAGCTATATGAAAATAATATTTTTTATAGTTTTATCATGCATTGTTTAGTAGTGTCTACAATGAAAAAATTAATGATAATATGATAGGAATTATTGCATAATGATAAGTATAGAAGTTACGCAGTTGGCTCTCTCTGCGTGGGATGCCCCGCGTGTTGGCAACTTGCCGTACTACTTGTACTGTCTGCGCTGCCTTGCCTTGATAGCGCTCAACTGCGTAACTCCTAAAGTAAATAAATGCGCAAGATTTATTCACGTAATAATGCACTTTCATCCACTGCATCAATTTGAGCAGGTTCCATAAAACGTTTAGCGTATTCCAAATATACTTGTTGTCGAACAAATACATCAAAAAGATCAGGATCAATATGATTTCGATCTCGAAAGCCTGCGAGAATCTCTAGTGCTTCACTCAGCGTTTTTCCTGTTTTATAGGGGCGATCGCGTGCTGTCAGTGCTTCAAAAATATCAGCAATTGCCATCATGCGTGCTTGTAAAGACATTTGGTCACCTGTTAGACCGCGCGGATACCCCTTGCCATCCATACGTTCATGATGCCCACATGCATATTCAGGTACATTTTTAAGATGTTTGGGCCACGGTAACGACTCAAGCATTTTAATGGTAACGACAATATGGTTGTTAATGATTTGCCGTTCTTCAGTATTTAATGTGCCGGCACGAATCGTTAGATTAGAAATTTCTTCCTGATCAAGAAGGTCGCGTTCAACATTATCAGGGCCAACCCAACGATAGCATGCAATAGTAATGACACGTTGTTGATCTTCAGGGAGCATACTTTCAACACCGAAATTAATACGCCGTAGAAAATTTCTGTCATCTTCAAGGCGTGCTAATTCTTGCTGCAATCTGTGATCGATTTCTTCCTCGCGTAGCGGGTTATGAGCATGACTAGATTCATATTTTTCTTTGAGTGTGCGAATCTGCGCATCACGCTTGAGTACTTCAAAACGGGTATCTACCGTTTGTATACGATCATAAATAGTCTGTAGTTTGGTTGCTTTTTCTACCACATGAACAGGCATCGCTATTTTGCCGCAATCGTGCAGTAATCCTGCAATCCATAATTCTTTACGATCTCTTTCAGTCATCACAAAATCGGCAAACGGCCCTGTATCGGTTGCATGTGTTGCTTCGGCAAGCATCATAGTTAATACAGGTACATGTTCGCAGTGCCGGCCAGTATTAGGCGATTTTTCGTCGATTCCTATATTAATTAAATTAATAAAAGACTCGAACAAGTTTTCAAGCCTGAAAATTAATTCTTGTCGCGTAATGGCAATCGCGGCTTGCGAAGCCAGCGCCTCAATAAAGCGCTGATCAGTGACAGAAAATTCGTGGGCCATTCCTGTTGAAGGGTCTTGAGCGTTAATTAATTGTAATACGCCAATTAGCTCGCCTTCATGATCACGCATAGGTACAGCCAGAATAGAACGGGAAAAATAATAATGTTGTTCATCAAATTGGCGCATACCCGAAAAATTGAACGTTTCACATTCATACACATTGGGGATATTTACCGATTGGCCCGTATGGGCAGCATAGGCAGCGACTGCACGCAGGTTATTTTCGCCATTTTGATCATATAAAGGAATATTGGGGATGTTAATAGCATGCCCGCTGGAACCGCCTTGAAAAATGCCCAGTGAATCATTCATTAATATATCAAAATACAAACTTTTCTTATCTGCGCTCACCCGATAGAGCGTGCCTCCATCGGCATACGTAATATTTTTTGCTACTTCTAAAATTTTTTCGAGCAGCCGTGGGATATTATTCATGTTACAAAGTTCTACGCTAAGACCAGTGAGTTGCTCTAGCCTGAGAGCAATTTCAGTGCGATTAAGATCCATAAAACCTATACCTTTAGAGGTTACTCAGTTGAGCTATATCAAGACATGGCAACGTAGACAGTACACATAGTACGACAGTACTTAGATGTTTATCGGCATTATTGCCGAATGCATCAGTTAAAAAAGACTGTGTTAAACATCGATTTGATAGGCTTGGCACGTAAGAAAATTTTCTTAAGAGAGGTATAGCATTGGGATGCTTGATCAGCGGTAATACAAGGAAAAAGCGCAGGGAATAACAGGATTAATCGAAGATGATTTTTTTTAACCCAACTTAAACATACAAGGCTATCGCCATATTATGGAAACAAACATCGATAAGGTGAGTGAACTAACACTATTGCGCGATAACATTCGTGCGTTTGTACATGAGCGTGATTGGGAGAAGTTTCATACTCCTAAAAATCTTGCTTCTGCTTTGTGTGTAGAAGCAGCAGAGCTTTTAGAGCCTTTTCAATGGCTGCAAAATGGAGAGGTAAATGAACTAAGTGCAGAAAAAATGATCAATATTCGCCATGAAATAGCAGATGTATTGATGTACTTAATACGATTAGCAGATAAGCTTGAAATTGATCTTGTTGAGGCAGCGAATGAAAAAATGAAATTAAATTGTGCTAAATATCCAGCAGAAAAAGTAAGAGGAGATTGCCGAAAATATACAGAGTATTAGCAATGATGAAGAGGAGGAGGAAGTTTGATGTAACAGAGTTTTTATGGCATCTGAAAAGCATCATAGAAAAGTTAGGAGTGAGCGTTGCGTTTGATTTTTGGCGAGAGTAATGAGCGATACTAATATCAATTTAAAGTTAAGATAAAGTTAACAGTTGAAATAGAGTTTAAATGAGAGCTATGAGAGCTATGAGAGCTTAAAGAAAATCAATATAAGAATCATTAAAAATTCTTATATTGATTTTAGGTATAACTTTATGCCATTTTATTTGTGACGGTCATATTTTATAATAATAAAAAAATAGAGGTAACTTTCTTATAAGATAAAAGAGATAATGAGTAATGTTATGATTGTTTGAAATCTTAACATCGTAAAATTATGTATTTTTTGGGAGGTATTTTAATAGTTTTTTTTGGGGTGTTTGCTATTTGTTAATGGTTGAATTAAATCATGAATTTAATTAAGTTGTTTGCTTGTTCATTCCTGGTAAGCAGTTTAAAAAATCTAAAAAATAATGATCATTAATGTAGAAAAAATTCTTTCATAAATACAAAAAACTTTAGTTGATGTGTAAAAAAATGAAAATCTTATGAATAAAACTGCTATGATTAGTATTGTAATATAATTAAATTTAAGGATATATCAATATGAAAAATCGCTATAAAACATTATTGGCAACCGCTATTTTCATAAGTACTATATCTTCTTCTTTTGCTCAGCAAACTTATACAAAAGAAAACTATGAAACTGCTAAAAAGCAGGCAGAAGCAACTTATGACACACAAATAAAAGCATGCTCGTCATTAAAAGATAATGCTGAAGATGTTTGTAAAGCAAAAGCGAAGGCACAAAAGATTCGTAGTGTTGCTTATGGTGAAGCTCATTATAAAAACACCCCTAAAGCTACTCAAAATGCTCTTATTGATATCGCTGACTCAGAGTATAAGTTAGCAAAAGAAATTTGTGATGATCATCAAGGCAATGCTAAAGATGTTTGCTTAAAAGAAGCAAATGCCAAGCATGTAAGCGCAGTTGCTGATGCAAAAGCAGGCAAGAAAACAGCTGATGCTATTCATGAAGCTACTGAAGATAAAGCAGATGCAAACTATAAGTTAGAAAAAGAAAAATGTGATGCATTGAAAGATGCTGCAAAAGATGAATGTGAAAAAAAAGTAAAAGCGCAATTTAATAAATAGATTTTTTAGCGTTAATGATGAATAAGAGGGGCAGATTTTACTGACCCTCTTATTGGTCTTTATACAGGCGCTCTAATGCTCTACTAATAGTAAAGTTCAGTATGGAAGATCAAATAATAATAACTCAGCATTTTTACCATTGCTAAATGTTAATAACGAGAGATCTTTTACTTTTAATGCATCACCAGTGCTTAGTGCTTGATCATTAATATCAACTTGCCCCTTTATAATATGAACATACGCTGTGCGTTTGTTCGCTAATACATAGTCGATCGATGCATCATTTTCATTAAGAATAGACGCATAAAGATTAACATCTTGATGAATCAATACCGAGTTATCTCGACCGTCAGCAGAACCTATCAGTAAGAGCCTGCCGTGTTTCGATTCTGTTTCAAAATGTTTTTCCTCATAGCTAGGAGCAATGTCATTTACATTAGGCTCAATCCAAATTTGTAAAAAATGAACCCCAATATCGGCTGAATGATTAAATTCACTATGCTGAACGCCAGTACCTGCACTCATGCGTTGAACATCACCATATCGAATAACAGAGCCGTTGCCTATGCTATCGCGATGCTCTAAAGCGCCGCTTAATACATAGGTAATAATTTCCATGTTTTTATGACCATGTGTACCAAAGCCTTTAGCAGGTAAAACGTGATCTTCGTTAATCACTCGCAATGGGCCAAACCCCATTTGTTCAGGATTATAGTAGCTGCCAAATGAAAAAGAGTGATTGGATTGTAACCAACCATGATTCGCTATGCCGCGATCATTATGCTTATGAATATGTAACATAGAATTTTCCTTTTAAAATAATAGCTATTTTAATCAACAATAATTTCGAACGACATTTTTGTTGATTGGGTTGGTTGGCGAGTATTATTTATTGCATGACCACAGTATGATGTAACATTAAATAAAACAAAAACGGAAAATTTATGAATCAATCATCGAAATTTTCGAATGTTTAAAATAAGCTTAGATGCATTGTTAGTACTCGATGCAATCGAGCGTTTAGGGTCTTTTGCAGCAGCAGGCAATGAGCTTTTTAAAGTGCCTTCTACTATCTCTTACACAGTTAGCAAATTAGAAAGCGATTTAGATGTTCAAATATACGAACGCCAAGGGCCTAAAATTGCGTTAACCAAAGCAGGGCGCGAGCTGCTGAACGAGGGGCGCCACCTTATGAAGGCCGCAACAGATTTAGAACATAGAGTGCGGCGCGTAGCTTCAGGCTGGGAAACTGAATTAAATATTGGGCTTGATTCTCTTTTTTCGCCCGTTTTGTTTATACAAGAAATAGCAGAATTTTATAAAGTCGCTGCTCAAACTCGATTGAGATTTATTCAAGAGTCACTATCAGGAACCTGGGAAGCGCTTATCGATAGGCGAGTAGATTTATTGCTTGCCGCAGGTGAGGGGCCTTCAGGCGGAGGGTATCACACGCATAAATTAGGCAGTATGCAGTTTATATTTGCTGTAGCGCCTTTTCATCCTCTTGCTGCATTCAACAAAGTATTAGATAAAAATGATTTATATGCTTATAAAGCTATTGCGGTGAGCGATTCTGTTAGAAAAATGCCAGCGCGAACAGTTGGGCTTTTAGCAGGCCAAGATACGTTAATGGTGCCAACGATGCGTATTAAATTAGAGTTGCAAAAAGCGGGCTTAGGTTTTGGGTTTTTGCCTGAACCACTTGCAAGGCCTGCTATTAAAGCAGGCGAGCTTATTGTGAAAGAGGTTGCTGAAACCAGAGCTGATGAACCCTTGTATTTAGCTTGGCGGACAGGTGAAAGTGGCTCAGGTCTTAAATGGTGGATTGAGCATGTAAAAAAAGAAAGTGTTGTTGAAAAACTGTGGTTATAAGAAGCCTATTATTTTTATAATTAGAAGTTATGCAGTTAAGTTCACTCAAAGCATGGGACGCCCCGCATGGCAACATAGATATGAGTAAAACAAGTTGCTAAAGTTGTTAACAGGTTGAGAGAGCCCAATTGCCTAACTTCTAATAGCTATAAAAAGCAGGTGGTTGGTGTAATACTATAAATGGTACAATAAAAACATAATTCATGAGGATCATGTGCCTGAAAAGATAGTGTGATTTTTGAGTTTTAGTAAATCAACATTCATCAGGAGGTTTTTATGGCAATCACATCAATCTCTGGAGTCACTCCTTATATACCGCCGCTACCTTCACTCTCGACACTAAATAATACTGCTGCTTTATCTGAAACGTTGCGAGCAGCCTTAGCAAATTCAAATATTGTAAATACGAGTGATCTTGCTTTGTCCTCTCTTGATGGCCTTAATAATAATACCCGAGATGTAAATGCTGTTTCGTCATTAGCAGCTATTTCGCCTACACAAACATTTATTCAAGATGAGCTATTAAATACCTATTATGCAATGTTAAAAAATATTAATAGTGAAAATGATTTTGCAAATGATTTGAATATTAATGCTGATACTTCCAATGATTTTCTTGTTGCCTTAGAAAATAACGATGTATCAGAAAGCAATAACTTAAGCTCAATGTTAGGTACTACCGACTTACCATTTATTCTAAATCCTATGTTAACGAATAATACTCAACAAAATCTTTATGGGCCGGCGTCACAATTAACGAATAATAATTCGTCGCGTATTGATTTTTATATATAAGTGGTAAATTCAAAAGAAATTTAGTCAGTTCATTAGGTTGTGTATAGTAAATTTTTTACACAGTTTTATATATTTAGTCAAAAAATGAGGTGGGCTGGTTTGATTCTAAATTTTTTCTGGTTCATCTTTTCAGCATTTTAAAATTTCTTTATAACGAGTAAGTCCGTTAAGTGTTTTTAATCATTTAGCGAAGTTGTAAGCCATTAGCAAAGTATGTAGATATTCTTTAAGCTTTTCATCGCTGGGCTAATGATACTGCTTGACAGTTGTGCCTTTGATTGTCTAGTTCATGCACTCAACCTACCCATTTTGCTCAAATATGAAAATTAATTGATAAAATGGTTAGCGTTTGCTAACATGTGTCACATGAATACTTCAAATGCTTTTTATATATCCGAAAATGACTCTCCTTCAAAGAAGGAAATTCTTAAGTCTGCACTTAAGCTATTTACGCGTTATGGCGTTGTGGGCACTACAATCCGCGCAATTGCATCAGATGCTGGTTATACAAACCCTGTACTCTTCAAATATTTTGATAGTAAAGATGCTTTGGCTTTGTATATTTTTGAACAATGCTATTTACAATGCCTTTCTGTTTTGAAGGGTGCTCTTGATAAGCATGATACTTATTTGTTTAAGTTGCGCGAAGTAGTAGGGGAATTTGCCAAATTGATTAGTACTCAGCCTGAAGCTTTTTTCTTTATGCAAGAAAATTTGCGTGAGTTTTGGTCTAAGATTTCCGAGTCGACACGCAAGCATTCAATTCTAGCCGAGTTCCGTAAGTTCATGCAGCAGGGACGAGACGAAGGTGTTGTCAACTCAACAATTTCAATCGACATTCAACTTGCGGCTTTGACAGGGTTCTTTTTTCAGCTTGCCAGAATGCATTATTTTCAAGAAATTAATTTAGGAATTACCGCTCGAATAGATGAAATTGAAGCCATGATTATTCAAATGTTTCGACCTTAAATTTTTTTAACCAGGGAGTTAGCAAATGCTTACTAATCAAAAAACATTACTTTTACTCGGAAGTAGCGGTTTTATCGGCCCATATGTGGTTCAAGAGGCAATGAAAGCTGGTTGGAAAGTCAAGGCACTCGTGCGTTCGGAGGATTCTGCAAAGAGAATTTCAATGCTCGGAGCGGAAACTTTTCAAGGCAACGCTGAGCATCCCGATCTGTGGGTAAGTGAAATAGTAGGTGCACAAGTAATTCTTGACCTCGCTCAACCAAGGCATCCAAAACGTGTTGGAAAAAAACAAGTTTTAGCAGCGTCTAAAGAAAAACTGAAGTTTACTAATGCGCTTGTCAGATCACTTCACTCGCTAAAGAGGGATCAACAGCCAATCTTAATTTCGGTTAGTGGCATCGATGATCTTGCTCCTGACAACGAAGGTTATATTTCGAGAAATTCCCTTTTGCGCAATGATGATTACGGTTTCAGTTCAGTTGGAGTTCCTGTACGACGCTTGATTGAACAATCTAATATTAAAGCAGTTTTCGCTAATCTTGGCACTGTTTACGGGCCAGGCAAAGCATTTTCTGAATCCATCTTCCCTCAAATTGCTAAAGGCAAATGGAAAAATTTTGGAAATCAGATGGCACTTATTCATGTGCAAGATGCTGCAAGAGGATTAATGTACATAGTTGAATCAGAACCGTCTCAAATTATTGGAAAATCATTTGTATTGACCGATGGTTGCCCAGTTGATATGAAATCTTTTTTCGGGTTAGTAGCAAGTTATATGGGAGTACCAGCTCCAGGTCGAATTCCTCGGTGGCTTGCTTCTATGGCTGCTGGTCGGGCGCTGGTAGAAACAATGCTATGTGATGTCCCAATCAAATCATCAATTTTTAGTTTCCATAACTTTCAACTCGTATATCCATCCTATCGTGAGGGTTTGCCTGCAACATTAGCGGCACTGGATTATGGTGGGGGGCAATCAGGGTGCTCTGATAACAAAGCATTAAAGCGCGTTCTTGAAGTATTCATCTGAACAGCCCTCGTTGTGTGTCCTAGTGAATCTTAAAGGGTTCTAGATTATGAGTAATGATTCGCATACTAATGTTTTAATAGATGAAAAAAATTGTAATCGTAATAGCAATTTTCCAGATAAAATTTCTACTAAAGTCCAACTAGATATTCTTGTTCGTTTGCTGATACGAACGCAATCTATATTGTGCGCTATTATTTCTGATGGTCAAGACGGCGAAACGTCTTTTAAAATGAAACATGAAATAGTGATTGAAGCGTTGCTTATCGTTAAAATCAAACTAGAAGAAGTTGAACAATTAACTTATCAACTATCTAAACAAATAAAAGATTAAATAATGTGAACTCAGGATAAGAAAAAGTGTTTGTGTCGCAAATTTTGGATATGAAAGAGTAAGGTTTACCCATTTGGCGTAATAATTAATAATTTTTCAGACATTTATTTTTCCGATTAAAGTTTGCGACAGAGCCGTATCTTGTAGGGTATATAAATATTCCTCCAAAGGTAACAGAGTATGTTTGCGGAATAAAACACAGATTGCTTCTTCTTTTGTTGTAAGTACTATAGAGCGAGGGGGGTTTAGCCCCATGTATATATCTTGAACAAAATTCCGCTTACGCTGTTTCATAATAGTTTTAGATTAATGTTGTAACGGTTTGATAGCCGGATGGATAGTTCTTTCAGGTGCTGTATTTTTAAATGATCATAAAGTAGGCCGCTGTGGGTAAGCTATTGTTTTAGGTTTTTGTGAGTGAGAGGGCGTTGCTTAATTATCTTCGTTGCGTGCATTACCAAACCCTATAAAGCAGAGTCCCTCCATCATTACTGAGGAGGGACTCTGCTTTATAACACGTTAAAAGTTAATTATATTGCGATCATTAATAACTCTGTGTTAGTTAGTAAATTCTGCAGTTGAAAAACTCCAAACATCATTTGCTTGTAACGCATTGCCTTGTGTATCTTTAATACCTGTTTTCAAGGTTACGGTATAAACGGTATTGTTAAGAAGGTTGCTGGCTGGGGTAAATGTAACCGTATGGGTAGCATCATCGTAAGCCACCGTACCATTTACTGTACCGACTCCAGTAGATACGGTAACGTTTGTCGTATTCACAGTGGAAGGATCAAGCTGCTTACTCGCTGTTGCTGTAATAGGCAGGGTGATATCAACATTGCTGGCTCCTACAGCAGGAGTACGCGTTAGGAATCTAGGACGATAGGATGTCGTAAAACTCCAACTAGTATTTTGTGCTAAGGCAGTGCCTCGGGTATCTTTGATGCCAGTTTTTAGGGTAACTGTATACGTAGTATTGTTGAACAGAACAGTTGAAGGGGTAAATAAAATGATTCTAGTGGGGGCATCGTAAGTAACAGTACCCGTAGTTGCGCCTACTCCTGAAAATACCGTAACGGTAGAGGAACTCACAGTAGCTGGGTCAAGATCGCGGCTAGCCATTGCTGAGATGGTGGTCGAAACAGACACATTGCTTGATCCATCAGTAGGTGTAAGTGCTGTAAATGTGGGGGCAGGGGTAGTTGTGGTAAATGTGTTTGATGTTGAGAAATTCCAAACATCATTTACTTCTAACGCACGGCCTTGTGTATCTTTAATACCTGTTTTTAACGTTACGGTATAAACCGTATTATTAATCAAGTTAGCTGAAGGTGTAAATTTAACGAGTAAGGTTTCAGCATCATAAGATACCGTACCGCTGACTGCGCCTAATGCTGAGGTTACAGTGACTGTGCTGGCATTTACCGTGGTAGGGTCAAGCGGTTTGCTAGCGGTGGCTGTAATGGTGGTTGAAACAGGAACAGTATTGGCTCCCGCTGCAGGTGAGTGGTCAGAAAAAGAAGGACGATAAGAGGTGCTAAAACTCCACACATTGTCTTCAGCTAGCGCAGTGCCTAAAGTATCTTTAATACCGGTTTTCAATGTAACAGTGTAATTTGTGTTGTTAAACAAAGGGGCTGTAGGCGTAAACGTAATTATTTTGGTGGTGCTGTTGTAAGCTACTGTACCAGTAACTGCACCAACCCCAGAAGAGACCGTGACATTGGTATTGTTGACAGTAGATGCATCGAGGTTCCGGCTTGAAACGGCTGAAATAACAGGGTTAATCGAAACATTGGTGGAGCCATCGGTAGGAGTAAATGTTGAAAATCTAGGGGCAGGCGTAACACTAACAAAACTACTGGTAGTGGCAAAACTCCACACCTCATTTTCTTCTAAGGCACCGCCATCGTTATCTTTGATACCTGTTTTCAAGGAAACGGTATACACAGTATTATTAACGAGGCTAGTAGTGGGGGTAAAGGTAATTAATAAGGTTTCATCGTCATAGGTAACAGTACCATTGACGGCACCTAATGCAGAGGTGACGGTAACAGTATTGCGATTCACAGTAGTGGGATCAAGCGGCTTGTTAACCGTAGCGGAAATAACAGGTGAAACAGATACAGAACTGGCTGCTGTTGAAGGTGTATGCGATATAATTCTAGGAAGATAAGCGGTAGTGAAATTCCATACATCATTTCCTGCTAACGCATTGCCTTCAGTATCTTTAATACCCGTTGTTAAGATAACTGAATAAGTTGTGTTATTGAACAATAAAGCTGTGGGGGTAAATGTAATAATTTTACTTTCACTATTGTAAGCAACTGTGCCCGTAACAGGCCCTAATGCAGATGATACGGTCACCGTTGTGCTAGTGACGGTAGCAGGGTCTAATGATTTACTAGCAGTTGCTGAAATAACAGTTGAAACAGGCAGGGCAGTGCTACCTGCTGCTGGTGAGTGTGTAAAGGTGGGCAGGGCTGTTGTCTTAAACGTACTGGTATGATTTGCTGTTAAGCCCGAGCCTTCATTATCTTTAATTGCTGTTTTTACAGTTACCGTATAGGTAGTATTGTAAGCAAGCGGAGCTGAAGGTGTAAATGTGATGGTTTTTGCGGTTTGATTATAAGCTAGCGTACCGTTCACAGTGGTATTGTCTGCTGAGGTAACCGTAAAATTAGTTGTGTTGATAGTGGTGGAATCGACTTCTTTATTAAGAGCGGCTGAAATAACGCTTGTAATGGCTACCGAGGTGGCCGCATCGGCAGGAATTTGCGATATGATCGCTAGCGGTGTATAGGGTTGGCTTTCATTGGTGTTTTTTCCGCCTCCGCATCCAATCAGTAGCATCGTAGCGATTGATAATATCAAAAGGCATATTCTGGAGTTGCGCATAATTAAGTATACCTTCTGATAAGTACTATACTTTTATGAGTAAAAGTAAGTTTTAGATAGTAATTGTTCCCTGAGCAAAATAACGGAAATTTTGTAGGAAAATTTAGTTGATTGGCGTATCGCGATGCGTGATTAGAAATAGGGTAGAGTCGATGTAATTCAATGAGTTCAATGTTTTTAAAGTAAACTTTCACCCTTTGAGTGAAGGATTTGATAGGGGGATGTTTTGAATGTGCATCATCCTTTATAGAACCCAACTGCGTAACTTCTAACTAGTTCTATAAATACATATAGATAAATAAATAAGAAAGATCTTTAAAAGAGATGAAACGCAGCGATATGAAAACCCCTCTCTATTCAATACAATTAATTGGAAGCGGCCTTTTATCTATCATGCCGAGGCCAAATGCTAGCAATGAAATGAGTAAGGAATTTGAAGCGATTGCTGCAACAGGTATCAAATGCATTGTATCGTTACTTGAAACACAAGAGGCATTAGAGCTTGGGTTAAAAGATGAAGCATTACTTTGTGCGCAACACAAAATAGATTTTCTTTCGCATCCAATCCCCGATTTTGGATTACCTGATTCGGTGTCTAGTTTTTCTGAGGTTACACGACTGCTTTATCAAACCATTTCTAATGGAATACATACAGTAATTCATTGCCGTGGGGGGATTGGTCGATCAGGTTTGGTGGCAGCTGGGGTTTTGTTACATGCTGGGTATACGCCGCAACAGGCATTTGAGCATATATCTACATTACGACAAGTTAAGGTTCCCGAGACAGAGGAGCAGTACAGTTGGTTAGTTGATAATCAACAGTTTATCACTTTGCGCGTATAATTTATAAGGTTGCTATTATTAAATAATTTTAATTACATAGTTAAAAAAATAATAGGCATATATTAATAAAAATTTAAAATCGTATTTTAAGTTAATAATTATAATTACTTAAAATAAGTAAATTTAAAAATGAAAGTCGTGGTATGAAGTTTTTTTATCCTAGAATGATGCTAAGGTTTAAGTCATTTTTTATTGATGTAAATACTATTTCATTACTTAGTATAATTTTAACACTAATTACTAGTGAATTAAGTTTTATAACACCTCCTAAAAAAGCAGCAATAAGTTTTTTAATTCCATTGCTTTTATCTTCTTTGCTTACAAGTATAACAGGAAGCTCACTAGGTCAAAAAATATGTGGTATTAAAACAGTTTCATTGAAAACGGGTAAGAATATTAATATAATAGCTTCATTGTTAAGGTTTATATTAATAATACCATTAAATGGTATTAGTCTAATCACAATGTTTGTTACAAAAAAACATCAAGCAGTACATGATTTATTATTTAGAGTTGTAGTGATTATTGACCAAAATAAAATTTTTTTAGCGCGTGATATATTACCTGAAAGATTATTAGATACTATAAACTATTTATATCCCTCTAAATTACGACGAATCTTCGTAACCATTTTATATGTATTAATATTTAATATGACTTTTAGTTCATTTATAGTATTTACAGTAGAGTTTATAAGAGAAAATTGTTTTTATGGCAAGGTATGTAAACCGCTAGCTAACTCGTATCATGATTTGGTTTCGATGTTTTTAAGCCTTGGAATAATATATATTGTTATTTTAGGGTGTAGATCACAGTTATATGGTGCAAGAAAGAAAGCTAAAGTATTAGTTTTATAAAATAGTAATTGTAAATGAGTTGCAATTTTGATGTGTTAAAATTTTTTAACTATATTTTAATGTTCGAGAATTAATATTGTGAAAACAGAAAAAGAAAAAATGTTAGATGGCTTAATTTATAATCCTGATAATATTGAGTTAGTTAACGAAAGACTAAATGCACAGCGATTAACTCGCCTTTATAACCAAACAATAGAGACTGATAGAAATTCAAGAACTCAATTATTAAAAGAATTACTTGGTTCATTCGGTAATACTATTTATATAAAACCGCCATTTCGTTGTAATTATGGTTCTAATATTAAGGTTGGCGAGAATTTTTTTGCTAACTATGATTGTTTATTTTTAGATGATGGTCGCATTACCATCGGGGATAATTGTTTTATTGCGCCAGGTGTACATCTATATACCACGAACCATCCTTTAAATGCTCAAGAAAGATTAACAGGTGTTGAGTATACGAAGCCAATTAATATTGGTCATAATGTTTGGATTGGAGGAAGAAGTATCATTAATCCTGGTGTGACATTAGGAAATAATGTGGTGGTGGCTTCTGGTTCAGTAGTCACAAAAAATGTGCCTGATAATGTTTTAGTAGGTGGAAACCCTGCAAAAATAATTAAAACTCTTGATGTGTAAATGATTTTAATGTTTTACTCTTGTTTAACTCTGCTTCAATTTGGCCTATTAAATGTTTAATCCAACGCTGTAAAAGAAAATTAGACGCAATGATAGGGAGTGAACTCGCTATTATGCGATAGATGGCTTTACGTTTGACTTTGCAGGGCTGCGCTAAATCAAGCCATGTGTGAGTGCGTACAAGTAATAAAAGCGTTTCTAAACCAATAACAATAGGCCACAAGCAAGCAAGCCTTAGGCGTACACAATGATGTGGAATCGCAAGTAAATACTTTGTTGCGTGGCAGAAGTGAACCAGTGTTAGCCTTATCAATTCATTCAGCAATGGCTTGGCTTTCAGCGAATTTTCTGCTTGTAATAAGTCTTTGGGTTCTAAACTGTGCTGGTGAAGTAAAGTAAGGGGGAGATAACAACGACCAATACGTAAATCGCTGGCACAGTCACGCAAAATATTCGTCATTTGCAGCGCTTTTCCAAAACGTATTCCATAGCCTAACATTTCTGAAATATCCCAATGTTTAACTTCAGGTAGGTGCATAGAGCTTAGGTGCGTCCAAAATTCTCCTACGCAGCCTGCGATGAGATAGGTGTAGTGATCAAGATCTTCTAGAGTAGTGAGCGCAACTAGTTGAGCAGACTGCTCATGTGGAAACGTGTTTAGATCAAGCTCCATTCCTTGTGTTAACGTTGTTACAACCTGACGTATAGCAGCTTGATCTTTTTTCTCTTGCATCGCTAAAAGCGTTAGCATCGATTCAACAGAGGCCAAAAGCGCATGTTCGTGTGAATCAGTTTGATGTTGTGCAAGTTCAGTATTTATATAAGATAAATTGGGTGCATTTTCTGCGCCATTCATATGAGCGCGAAAGCAAAGTAGCAAAGAAAGTCGATGCTCAGGCGAAACAAGCGAAGTATCTGCAATAGTGTCGGCAGTACGCGCCAGAAGATACGCTAGCCCAATAGGCTCACGAAGTCCTTCAGGCAGTACGCGTAGCGTTAGAAAAAAAGAACGGGAAACATTCTTTAGCATGTTTCCTAGAAGGAAGGTGCGATCGTGCATAGTTAATGGCAATTAATTGTAGCCTAAAGAGTAAACAAATTGATGTTAGGCTTAAGGATTGCGCTCTCATTTCTCATAGTCGGTAGCAGGTAGTATGTTACAGAACTGTTTGTGTGGCATCCAATCATAAAGGAAAAAAAATGGAAACAAAGGAGTCAATACGATTATTTTGGTTTGGCAATATTTCTGATGATGAGCAGACTCAGAAAGAAAATATAAAAGAAAAGTCCTTATTATGGTGGGGTAAAGATTTTCATGCAGATGATGAAATCAAAAAGCGGTTTGAAACGTATGTGATTAAGGCAGTGCATCGTGAGCTAGATCATTGGCTAGAGACTGCTGCAGGACGGTTAGCGTTAATTTTATTGACTGATCAATTTACAAGAAATATCTATCGTAATACGCCAAAAGCATTTGAATACGATAGATTAGCGCGTAACTGGTGTAAAGAAGGCATACAAAAGGGTTGCCATCAAGAACTGCAGCCGATTGAGCAAATATTTTTTTACCTTCCGCTAGAACATTCTGAGTTGCTTGAAGATCAAGATTTATCGGTGAAGTTATTTAAAGAATTGGCTGCCAGCATAGCGCCAGAACAAAAATCAGATTTTGATGGTTTTTATGATTATGCTATTCGCCATCGGCAAGTAATTGCCAGATTTGGTCGATTTCCTCATAGAAATGAAATATTAGGCCGGGAGTCTACCGAAGAAGAGAAGAATTTTCTTAAAGAACCTAATTCATCTTTTTAAGAGTTTTTAGCGTTGTGGGTTTAAGTATCAACGCATTGCTCTCATTGCTCTCATTGCTCAAATAGCCAAGTCTCAATTGATTTTGTACGATCGAGTTTTTATTTAGGTAAAGCATACTAGCTGTTCAGTAGCCGCCTATCATTTATCTTTCAGCTGTATCTTTAACACGCCAGCCAGCTAACTTTCTTCTGAACTTAATTCTGAACATAACGCCGCTTTACACCGTTAAGGTTGCGATACAGCGTTATTCATTAACCAGAGGAGAGAGGAATGGCTAGTAACAAAGAATTAGATGAAAAGATTGTGTCTGCCAAAATTCACCCATCGATTGGCGTAGCGCGCGTTGGCAACTCACGAAAAGAAGATGGCTATTATATTGGCCCTCAGGTACCAATGCCGCTTCCTAAAAAGCCAGGCGAATATCGTGATGCTACAGGTGCCTTAAAGCGCGAGGTCGCTCAATTTCGGATTTATGGTTACGATGCTTCTGGCTCTGTAGTGCGCGAGCTATCGATGGATGAATCAACGCAGATTGAATGGACAGTAGAGCTAGCGAATCATAAATCTGCTTGGTACAACTTTGAATTGGCATTAGATATTCCTGAAGCAGCTACGGCCCCTGCCACAAAGCTGCGCAATGCGAATGTAAAAGATCGTAAAACGCTTTCAATTATGCCAGGTAAACGTTCTATTCATACCCCTGCAACGCAGGGAGATGAGTATCATTTTTCTGGTGGTAAGTTTATAGATATTGAAGTGCCGCTTGGAGAATTGCGCACCAATCAAAAAGGGCAATTACTTGTTTTTGGTGGGCATGGCAAATCGGCCTCGATTGATGGTCAAGCCCCTACAACGTTTGCGAATAATGATGGTTGGTATGACGACACAAGCGATGGGCCAGTAACAGCGCGTGTTGTGCTGAACGGGCGAGCTGTAGAGGTAGCACCTGCCTGGGTAGTGGTAGCGCCACCTAATTATGGGCCTCAGCAAAAAGCTGTTCGTACTATGTATGCGCTGATGACCGATGTAGCAATTAATGCGGGGCAACTGCCAGCACCGACTAAACCCTCATTCCAACACGATATACTGCCTATTCTCAAAGCACTGTGTGATTTGCAATGGATGAATGCTGGGTTTGCGGCTGGGTTTGGGTACGGAATGCCGCAATATTTTCTTGACCCTGTTTATTTGCAGCGGCTTTCAATGCCAGGTGATACCTATGCTGAGTTGCGCCGCACAGTTGCCAATGCATTTCGTAATCCTAGTGATAACGATATTTCGATGAAGCCTTGGCCTTGGGTGTATGGCGATGCAATGAATGTTCCGATGCCTCCCGTTAAAAATGCTATGAATGCGTTAACAACAACCCAGCTGGCGTTATTAGAATATTGGGTTCAAGGGCAATTTGAATCAGATTTTAATCCCGAACAGCCTTTGTTTGAATCGATTGATCAAGTGCCTCTAGAACAGCAACCTGCCATGCTTGATAAAGCATCGCTTGAGTTTTGTTTGGCTGATGCGTTTCATCCTGGGTGCGAGATGACTTGGCCAGTACGCCATGCCACTATGTACAGTGAACCTTATCGCTGGAGACATCGAGAGGCGAGTAATCCAGAGCCTGATTATGGCAGCACGCTTACCTCACAAGAAGCTCTTTCTTATAATGGCCCTTTATATGCGCAGTTTGCAGGTTCTATTACGCGCTGGATGGCGATTCCTTGGCAAACCGATACTGCCAGTTGCCGTTCAGGTTATGATCCCCAGTATGATCCTTATTTGCCAACCTTTTGGCCTGCACGTGTTCCTAATCAAGTATTAAGTGAAGAAAATTATCAAAAGGTAATTGATACGAGCTTATCGCGTGAAGAACGTCTGGCTGCATTTCAAGAGCGTTCAGATTGGGATCGCACTTTAGGGGTAGGGTATGCTAATCAACTAGCCAATATGATTAATGGCTTTTCAAACATGGGTATTGTGGAAGTACGAACCGGTGTGCTGCAAGACGCAGATTTCCCTCCTGTTATGCAGGTAGAAGATCGCGGAGGCCAAGATATGACCCCAGCAGAAAGAGAAACTACAGATAAAGCAGTAAGGCAGGCGATTATTATTCAGAAAAACAAGCGCTAACTTCGAGTGTGAAAGCGGAAAGCGCAGCATTAAACATGAATCATTAAAATAGTTTAAAAAAACGATCCAGACCTAGTAATCAAAAAGGGTCAACACTGATAAAGCAGTATTTATCAATGTTGACCCTTTTTCTTGCCATTTTTTAGGTTTCTTCTCGCTTCAGAATTTATGCTAGTGTACGACTCTATATGTCCATGCCTCTGAAGGCACATTCAGAATAATTTTTCCTCCTTTACCAAGGGCATAAATCTGTAAGCCGCCATCAGGTAAAACATTTGCTTGCTTGGGCGGAATATAGCCTTCTTCAAATAACTTATGCACTGTTGGTTGCTGGTTTTCTGTCATGTGTTCACAAATAAGCTCCCAGGTTTGCTCGATTTCTGGAAGGATGACCACATCATTTATTACGTTACAAATATCTTCAGACATGACTCTCTACCTCTTTGGATAGTAATTAGTATAAATAAAAAACAATATCTTTACACGACACCTGCCCTGAAAGGAATGCCAGCCAAAGCAGCGGCGCTTTATGAGTTTTGTGTATAGGGAATATGGGGAAGAATTTTCAGGAAACAATATCTAATGTTCCTTAAGAGAAAAAAAAGGGCCTTTTTTTGAAATTCTTGAGAGCTTATAGCACAAAATTTATTGAATGAAGTGATCACAAGTAGCGTTTTTCATATGTTTTACTCTTAGACGTTACACAATTAAGCTTTTCTCAGCATGATGCCAACGTGCAATATTTTTTGTACTGGTTATATTGTCATGTCTTGATAAGAATCTGACTGCGTAACTTCCAATAATTTAAGGATAATGACCCTCTAGCTTACAATCGATAAAAAAAGGATTATTCTAGTGCTTCTCTAAGTTTTTAACTCTTGTAAGGGGGTAAGAATATGCCAATTGTAAATGTTACACTGGTTCGTGGAAGAGATTTGGCAGATGTGCAGGAGTTTTGCAGGCAAGTTACTAAAGCTGCAGAACAGCATTTACATGTACGCCCTGAAGCTGTTCGCGTATTTGTGACAGAAGTGGAACCTGAACTATTTTTTGTTGCTGGTAAATCAAAAGCAGAGTTATCTGCCTAATTTTTTGAATGTTAGCTCCTATGAATATTAATCTAACTGGTAAAAAAGCAATTATTTGTGGTGCAAGTAAAGGTATTGGGCGTGCTATAGCCATAGAGCTTGCAGCATTAGGCGCCAGCGTTACACTACTTGCCAGAAATGAACAAACACTTAGTGAGTTGTGCAAAACGTTAGAAACAAAGGCTGGTCAATATCATCATTTTTTAGCGGTTGATCTGGCGAATACGCAAGAATTAAAGGCAGTGATAACCGACTATGTAACTCAAAGCGGGCCTTTTCATATCTTGATTAATAATTCTGGTGGGCCAAAGGCAGGTAGTTTGCATGCGGCAAACGAAAATGATTTTAGCGCTGCGTTTACTCAGCATGTAATGGCAAGCCATGTGTTAATGCTGGCTGTACTAAACGGCATGAAAGAAGAACAATACGGAAGAATTATCAATATTATTTCAACCTCTGTTAAGCAACCGATTGCTGGGTTAGGCATATCGAATACCATTCGAGGGGCTGTTGCTAATTGGTCTAAAACGCTTGCTGGTGAAGTAGCGAAATTTGGTATTACGGTAAATAATGTTCTGCCTGGCTCAACGGAGACAGAGCGATTAACAGAAATTATAGCCAATAAAGCTTCAAAAAATCATCAATCATTAGAAGAGGTGATTGAGCATGAGAAATCTATTATTCCTGCAGGTCGATTTGGCGCACCTGAAGAAATTGCACAGGCAGTGGCTTTTTTGGCTAGCCCGGCAGCTGCTTATATCAATGGTATAAATTTACCTGTAGATGGCGGGCGAACAGCCTCGTTATAAGGTTAGTAGATTAAGCATATTAGATTGTAGTTAGGCTAGTGTTGTTTAGCGATAAGCCAGCCGGGGTTCTTAAAAAAAGCAGTCTCAATGCCATAACCAATAATGACGCCGGCTGTATAGCAAATTAAATCACTCCAAACAAACGTATGCCCTAATATTAGGCTTCCCAGCTTAGTATTTCTTATCGAGTCAATCCATAAAGCATGATAGAGCTGGCTTATTTCTATTGCATACGAGAATAGTAACGCATATAGCGCAATTTTATAGGTGCTGTGTTTGGGGAGAAGCCACCCGAAGCAAACATACACCATTAGCGCCCATAACGTATCGCCACTATATTCTGCTAACCATGCCGGAAGAAAAGATGAATATCGCCGCGATGCAAGACCTAAACTAATGGTAATAAAAATAAGAGTTAAATAAATAAAGCGATTTCTTTTCATAGGTATCATGGTGTGGCTATAAAACGTAGAAAATTTTTGTATGTAAAATGTTTATCCCATATCTCAAAAATACGCACTTTAATGTGAACACACTAGCTCTGTGTGATTGCCTTGGTAATATTCGCTCGGGCATTTTTAAGCAACTAGTATTAGATTTTAAGGCAATTTTTAGAGAATAAAAGGATAAAAAGCTAATGATTCAAGATTGGTTTTTTATCGCATAGCAATATTTTCAATTGTTTCCATTTCCGCTTCTGTCAGCATGAGGCTGTAGGCGTCTAAATCATTTTTCATATGCATGTTATTCGTTGTCCCCGTTAATGGAATCATGCCGTTTTGTAAGGCGAAACGAAAAATAACTTGTGCTACTGAACACTCCAATCGCTGTGCAATCTTATGAATAATAGGATGATTGATTTCTGTGCTATTTGCAGTGAGCAAAGAAAAACCCTGGTAAAGAATATCATTCGCGCGGCAAAGCTTACGAATGCGCGCATCCCACTGGGTATGAGCAAAGCACCGATTTTGTACAAATGCAGGTTTAATCTCTGCGCCTTCTAATAACAATTGTAATTGATCAAATTCAATATTAGAAACGCCTAGAAGCCTTACACGGTTCGATTTTTTTAATTGCTCCATGGCACGCCAAACTTCCCAGTCTGTGGCGGTTAAAGCATAGCGTGAAGCAGGACCATGCAAAATATAAGAGTCAATATAGCTTGTTCCTAAATGTTCTAACGAGCGTGTAAAAGATTGCTCTACTTGCTCAGTAAAGCTGGCGTTAGGGTCATACGGTAAGCGGTGATCTTGGCTTGAAATATACGTAAATTTTGTTTGTAAGAATAACTCACTGCGCTGTATAAGCGCTTTATCGAATAAATTTTTAAGTGCTTGCCCTACGCCAGCCTCATGGTAATGGCGCCGCTGGTTTGCGGTATCAATTCCTCGAAACCCAGCGCTTAGTGCTACTTGAACTAAAGATTCAGTTTGATCTTCTTTCCAGGCGGTTCCGTACAAAAATGTTGGCAATGTAATGCCTCTATGTTCGTAAAGGGGGCTTAGAGGTGTAGTAGTGAGCATCGTTATTTTCTTTCAGGCTTATGATAATAGGTAACACTTACACTAAATCAACAGCAAGACCCCTTGTAACGAGGTTGCTTGAGCACATTGTATGAGGGCAAATAGGTTTACGTAAGTTGCTCTAACCATAGTATAGTTTTTTGTCACGCTGGTTGTGCTGCCTACACTAATGTATTTTGCTGAAGTGTTTTCTGTATTCCCCTCAGTATTATGAAGAGAAAGTATAAAATGAGCGATAAAATTCGATCGATTTTAAATAAAATGAATGAATTAGAGGGCGAGCTTCAAAAGGCGTTACAAGAGCAAACCACAGGGATGTTTTTTGAGATTAACGGGAAACGCGTACAGTTCGAAGATGATATTAAAAAAATACATCGCCAGCTTAGAGTAAAACTCTTGAACTGGATCTCAAATAGTCAGTGGCAAAATTGGGTATCTATACCCTTTATTTATAGCATGATTATTCCACTAATAATATTTGATTTAAGTATTACGCTTTATCAAGCTATTTGTTTTCCTCTTTATAAAATTACTAAAGTTCGAAGAGAAAATTATATTGTTTTTGATCGCAATTACTTAGAGTATCTTAATTTTATTGAGAAGTTTCATTGTACATATTGTAGTTATGGTAATGGAGTGGTTGCGTATGGTCGCGAAATTATTGCGAGAACTGAGCAGTATTGGTGTCCTATAAAGCATGCGCATAAAGTGGTTGGTTCGCATACAAGGTATGCTAAATTTTTAGAGTATGGCGCGGCAGAAAATTATCATACAAAACTAATTGAGCTTCGTGAGGATCTTTCAAAGATAAAAGAAGACTGAAACTACTTTTGCTTCCAGTTTAAAATAACTTTTATGTATTAGATGACCAAAAAAATGACATAATCTAATGAGGAAAATTACTAATAATATTAGAGTCTACGCAGTTAGGTTCTGTCGACGTTATAACAACTTGCCTTATTGTGTGTACTGTCTGCGTTGTCATGCCTTGATAAAGCCCAACTGCGTAACTTCTAAATATATCTATTTATCGATTATGTTTACTTTTTTAAAGCTTTTCTACGATGCGCAATATAATTCCCTCACATCGGCATGCTATTTTATTAATGATCGTTACTACACTTTTATGGAGTAGTGCGGGTGTTTTAACACGGCACTTAACAGCAGGGCAGGGGTTTATCGTAACGTTTTGGCGCAGTTTATTTGCGGCATTTTTTGTTGCAATCTTACTGGGTTGGCGTCAGCCAAAAACACTATTTCCCTCTATTTATAAAGCGGGAAAAATAGGCCTATTTTCTGGCTTAATGTGGTGCTGTATGTTTTGCTGTTTCATGGTTGCGTTGAGCATGACAACCGTGGCGAATACATTAATTGTGTCGAGTTTATCGCCCTTACTTACTGCGATTTTTGCCTGGGTGTTTTTAAAAGAACCGATTGTTTTCCGTACAGCTATCGCTATTGCAGCGGCAACTGCAGGTATGGTTATTATGTTTTCTACTGGGATCAATATTGATCACACTCATTTGCTTGGTATGCTGATTGCTTTAGGGGTACCTATTGCAGCCTCGCTTAATTTTATTATGCTTAAAAAAGCAGGGCAGCATCTGGATCTGATTCCTTCAATATTGCTAGGGTGCTTTTTTTCAATCATTGCTATGTTACCGCTAGCATGGCCCGTTGCTACCTCGCAGCATGATCTGCCTATTTTAATAGCGCTTGGCTTTTTTCAACTAGGGCTTCCTTGCATGCTGCTGGTGGTGGCTTCAAAATCGTTGTCTGCTTCAGAAATTTCGCTACTTACATTATTAGAAGTGGTACTAGGGCCAATTTGGGTGTGGTTGGGTGTTGGGGAGATTCCTGCAAAAGAAACGCTATGGGGCGGCGCCATAATATTGGGTGCACTCATATTTAACGAGTTAGTTGCTATCCGCGTTAAATATAAAATTTTGAAAGCTTAGAGATTTAAGAAGTTAGGCAATTAAAATAGCTTTTAGTTCAATTTTTATAATTAGTATGAAATTCTCTTTTGATATCTTTAGAAGTTACGCAGTTGGCTTTCTCGGCGTGGGACGCCCTGCGTTATGTCAATTTTTGCCCTACTACGTGTACTGTTTGCGTTGCCGTGCGGGGCATCCCATGTCTTGATATAGCGCAACTGCATAACTTCTAATGTATTTGAGTTAGGCAATACACGAAGAATGATAAGTGCCATTATGCCGAGAGAACTCAGCTGCGTTACTTATAATTTAATCTTAACCTTAAGCTATTGCTTAGTTAGCCTTATCCGATAGTGCAATTTGCTGGTGTTTAAAGGTCGCATAATTTAACTTATGTTAAATTCATGGTGCGTTCCGATTTTTATTAAATGAGAAAAAAGATGGAAAAAGATGGAAAAAGCAAGGCTACAGCACCTGAAGAATCTTTCTACAGATTATTTATAAAATTTATTTAATAAATAATCATGAGCGGAAGCAATTGCTTCAGAATTATACCTAGCACTGACTAACTGTATAGTTAAATAAATAAAAGAGAATTCTGTCTAGCAAGTACTATCAATGAGCGAGTTTATAAAGATAAGCAGGCAGCTCTAAACTCAGCCAGATATGAGCAAAGACGTGCTATTCTGCCCGGCGCAGAGGTTTGCATCTTCTTTTTTTTTTCAAATTTGGGAGCGTCATGCTAGTTGATTCACGGTTGAATAATTTCCGCGCGCTTGAGCCTGCACAGCGTCTGAATGAAATCGTTGCAAAAGCAGGTTTAACACCAGAAGACAAAACACTGATTGAAGAGGGTGCATTAACTCTCGATACTGCCAATGGCATGATAGAAAATGTTATTGGAAAATTTGAGCTACCTTATGCTGTGGCTGGTTACTTTCAGCTTAATGGCCGTGATGTACTGGTGCCAATGGTAGTTGAAGAGCCTTCTGTTGTAGCTGCTGCGTCGCATATGGCAAAGCTAATTCGTGAGTCGGGAGGCTTTCAAACCTCTAGTACCGGCCCATTAATGCGCGCCCAAGTGCAAATTATGGGAGTGTCTGATCCCTATGGCGCACGCCATGCGCTGCTGAACAAGAGGCAAGACATTATTGATATTGCCAATAGCCGAGACAAAGTTTTAATTGGCTTAGGGGGCGGATGTAAAGATATTGAAGTTCATATTTTCCCTGATACCTTGCGTGGATCAATGGTCGTTATGCATCTTATTGTAGATGTTCGCGATGCAATGGGCGCTAATACGGTTAATACCATGGCAGAAGCGGTAGCTGGGCAGGTTGAAGCGATTACGGGAGGAAAGGTACGCTTACGTATTTTATCTAACCTTGCAGATTTAAGGCTTGCGCGCGCGCGCGTACAACTTTCTGCTGATGTACTTAAAAGCAAAGACTATAGCGGTGAAACGGTTATTAATGGAATTTTAGATGCGTATGCCTTTGCTGAAATTGACCCTTATCGTGCGGCTACCCACAATAAAGGAATCATGAATGGTATTGATCCCGTTATTATTGCTACCGGTAATGATTGGCGCGCTGTAGAAGCTGGTGCCCATGCCTATGCGTGCCGTAACGGTCGTTATACATCGTTGACAACATGGGAGGCATCTGCAAACGGTGATTTGGTAGGTACTATAGAAATGCCTATGCCTGTGGGGCTTGTTGGGGGTGCAACCAAAACACATCCGTTAGCGCGCTTATCACTGAAAATCATGCAAACAACCAGTGCACAAGAGCTGGCAGAAGTTGCCGTTGCCGTAGGGTTGGCACAGAATCTAGGTGCATTGCGTGCACTTGCAACTGAGGGTATTCAGCGTGGTCACATGAGTTTACATGCCCGTAACATTGCGATTGCAGCTGGCGCGAAAGGCCATGATGTAGATTGGGTCGTGCGTGAAATGGTGGCAGCAAAAGATGTTCGTGTAGATTTCGCGGTGAAACTTGTTGAGAGCCGGCTATAACAATGGTGCATGAAATCATTGATTTTTCTCAACTGTGTACAGATCATTTACCTACACAGGTTAAAGTAGTTGAGGTAGGTGTACGCGATGGCTTGCAAAATGAATTAAACCTGGTAGATACGACAACAAAACTAGAGCTTATTCATCGCTTAATTCATGCAGGAGTGCGCTCTATAGAAGTTGGTGCGTTTGTGTCGCCTAAGTGGGTGCCGCAAATGGCAAATACATCCGAGGTATTAAACAGATTAATACGTAAAGAGGGCATTGCATACAGCGTATTGGTGCCTAATATGAAAGGCCTTGAGCAAGCATTAGCGCAAGGCTGTAAGGAGATTGCCGTATTCGCTGCAGCTTCAGAATCTTTTTCGCAAAAGAATATTAATTGTTCCATTGCAGAAAGCCTGAATAGGTTTCAGCCAGTGATAGAAGAAGCAAAAAAACATGGCGTAAATGTACGAGCCTATGTTTCATGCGTAGTGCATTGCCCATTTGAGGGGGTGGTTTCACCGCAAACTGTGGTAAGTGTGGCATCTATTTTGCATCAAATGGGTTGCTATGAAATCAGCCTTGGAGATACAACAGGCAGGGGGACTCCTGCGACAATTACGCGCATGATTGAAGCCTGCTCTAAAGAAGTTCAAGTTGGAGCATTAGCGGGTCATTTTCATGACACATACGGTATGGCAATAGCCAATATTGTGGCATCATTGCAATGCGGCATCTCAATATTCGATAGCTCAGTAGCGGGGCTGGGCGGATGCCCATATTCCCCAGGGGCAACGGGTAACGTGGCTACAGAAGATGTTGTGTATTTTTTAGAAGGTTTAGGTATTGAAACGGGCCTTGATCTCGGCCGGTTAATACACGCTGGAGAGTTTATTTGCAGTAAGCTTCATCCTAACTCTTTAGCTAGGGTAGAAAAACCTTTTTTAGTAAACCAGATTTGAAAGCATTAACGTTTAATAGAGGCTTAAATAAAAATTAAATAACAGTAAATGTAAATCGCACGAGTCAGCACGTAATGATTGTTTATAGTTAGAAGTTACGCAGTTCAGCGCTATCAAAACATGGCAATGCAGACAGTACACGTAGTACGGCAAGTTGACAACACGCAGGGCGTCCCACGCCCAAGAGAGCCAACTGCGTAACTTCTAATATTATAAAGATTATTGAATTAATGCCTTATAAACGTTTAATTGCTCAATTGAAAAACAGCAAAAAATGATCTCTTGGATAGAAGTTAATGTTAATAAAGATTGTTGAACGGTTTCATAAGCAATCGTTGCCGCTTGTTCAACTGGATACCCATAAACACCGGTACTAATGCCAGGAAAAGCGATCGACCGGATTTTATGTTCAGCTGCTATTATCAGTGAGCGGTGATAGCATGAAGCCAGAAGCTCAGGTTCTTGTTGTTTGCCGCCTCGCCACACGGGGCCAACGGTATGAATCACAAATTTAGCTGGCAGACGGAAGCCGGGCGTAAGTTTTGCATCTCCCGTTTTGCAGCCTTGCAGCGTTCGGCATGCATCGAGCAGTTCTGGGCCAGCCGCTCGATGAATGGCACTATCTACACCGCCGCCGCCTAAAAGAGAAGTATTGGCAGCATTTACTATTGCATCAATGTTTAGAGTGGTAATATCTGCTTGTATACAGCGAATGATGCAAGATGTCATAAAGAAATTCTCCTTAGTCCAATTGCTAAACAACATTGTGTAATGAGCCTTTTATCAGGCTTCACAGAGCCTAGTAAAATTAAGTTCTAATATCTTATCAGAGTAGATTTTGCTAATATCACACATTAAGATTTAAATTTAAAAGGAAAATAATAACATGTCATCAGATGCTTATTTAAAAGCAGTGGAGAATCAAATTGTGGCTAGCAATTATAATATTAATGGAAATCACTACAATTTGACTCTTCCTTTGGTGGAAAAAGAGTCTATTGATGAATTGGTAACATTAATTAAATTAGGGCAAGATAGCCAATTAAAAGTTGAATTAGAATCGCTTGCAGATAAAATTTTAAAAGCGGTGCAAGCTAAAAAAGTTGATCAAGCTATTGAGCAATCAATCATTAATAACGCCAAAGCTGCGCTTGAAAGTTTAATGGAAAGATTCCCTTTCTGGGGAGTTGAAAAAGGGATGACATTATCAAAGTATCTCTAATGATTGAGTAGCTATAGATAATTCTCTATAGCTGTCTTTTTTACTCATGGTAATAAAAGGATTTATTCATGTTTGCGGGTATTCAACATATCGAAATCAGGGATAATGTTTTAGGTATTGTTTTCCCCGCTGCGGTGATGTATCCCACGAATACAGCCTCTGTTCCTACTATTTTTGGGCAATCCTTCATTGAGCTAAGTGATAAAGCGCCTATTTCAACAGGTGAGTATCCTCTCGTAGTCATTTCACATGGGAATGGGGGATCACATTTTATTTATGCCACCATTTGCACTCATCTGGCGAAACAGGGTTATATCGTGGCAATGTTAGAGCACCCTGGCAATAATTATAAAAAAAATGAATTGGAATGGACACCTCAAAACTTAAGTAATCGTCCGCGCCATATTCGTGACACCATTGATGCCGTTGCAAAACATCCTTTTTTTATCCGCAGCGTACAAGTAGATAACGTAGCGGTTATTGGGCATTCATTAGGCGGATACACCGCTTTGGCAGTAGCCGGCGGAAAGCCATGGTCAAAAGAAGGCCAACAAATTGAAGTAGAAGCAGATTCACGCGTGCGCGCGTTGGTACTGTTAGCACCAGCAACCCCTTGGTACTTGCCAGCAGGCTCTCTCAGTAACGTGACTGTGCCCATTCTTATGCTGGTTGCTGAACACGATTCATACACACCGCGTTGGCAATCCGATATTGTATTAAATGGCGTTCCTGATAAAAAGCAAGTCACCTACAGAGTAGTTGAAAATGCAGGCCATTTTTCGTTTATTAGCCCATTTCCATTAAAAATGAGAAGCCCGTCCTTTCTTCCTTCAACCGATCCAGGTGGATTTGATCGCGAGGCGTTTCACCAGAAGCTTCCTAGTGAAATAGGTGAGTTTTTGGATAAGGCGCTGAAAAAATAAGAGTAGAAGTTATTTACAGAAGTATTTTACTCGGATGAACTACTAAGTTGATTTATCCTCAATAGCATGAGCTTGTTTCTTAAGCTGCTGTAAAACCCAAATTACCCAACTACCCACCAGAAGCGCTAAGCATCCTGCGATAATGGGAAAATTATGAGGAGACAGCTGCATAATGCTTATGCCCACTGCGCCTACAGATAAGCGCCCAACATTGAGAAGCATCTCCCGCGTACCTACTGACATAAGGCTTTTATGTTCATACCATCGCTTATTTACGCCGCAGCCGTAAAACTGGGTAGCACCCACCCAAATAAACAGCGTTATACTTACTTGTACAGGTAAGGATAAGCCGAGCGGCAATGATAAAAAGGTCCATCCTGCTAAATATAGGCCAAGTCCTATCAAGAGTTCTTTTCCACGCATTTGATTTGCTATTCGACCCACAATAGGGGCAAGCAAAATTAATACACATACCTGAAAGGCAAGAATACCGCCTGCTGTTTTAGGTGCCATACCTTCAAGCCGTAACCAGGCTGGTAGCAGAAAACCGTTTAAAACGTCGATCATTCCGTAACTAATGGCTAAGGTGCGTAGCAATCGGTCTGTTTCTAAAACACTTTTTCGAAACTCTGTCCAATAGCTGCCTAATAGTGATTCACGGCGTGATTTTAATAGGCGCAATAAAATAGATGTACCTAAGGCTAATGAAGTAAAGGCCAAGGCTAAACCAAAGGTGATGTAGCCTGCCTGTAAGACAAAACCACTGACAACATAACCTACGCCGCTGCCTAAACCCATCATCACATAGGCCATGGCAATTTCGTTGCCGCGATTGCTTGAGCTACTATGGGTAAACATAGAGAGGTGATAGGCTGTCCAATACGCCATTGCCATACAACTATATGCAATGGCTAAACCTAAGGGCGCTGAGTTGCCTACACCCCAGGCTAATCCAAAACCTATAAAGAGAAGAGAGAAAAAAGCAAGGCCAGCTTTGGGCATGCCATAGCGACCATATATCCAGCATAAACCTGGCATTAACACAAACCCTGTTAATCCAAAAAAAACCATCCAGAATAGTGCTAAAGAAGAAAGTCCTAAACCTGCTATATGGTAAGAAAACGTTAACAGTGAAAGATGAAATCCTAATAGCCCTAAACTAGTAGCCCCGTAAATTTGCGCCCGCTTGGGGTCGGTGAAAGGAGTAATGAACGCATGGCGAATATGTTGGCGCATACAGGCTATTTCCTGGCTATGAATAAATGTAAAGCCTCGTCTCAATACGCTTGAAAAAATAAATCATGTCTTTTCTGATCTGGCTGTGTTGCTTAATGATAATTAGCGTGTTGTCCTTCGCCCTATAAGAAAAATGTATCGATTTTTATTCCTCAAAAAATTGAGATAAAGTACTTGTTGATTATGCACCTAATTTAGGTACTACATCATGAATTCTAACGATTATTTTTAAAGTAAAATAAAGTAAATCGTGAGTGATTTTTTCTTTCTCGTATCCATTAAGTATGCTGTTATTGTGAGTCTGCATTTCTTGTGTTTTCTCTTGAGTTTTCTTCTAGTAGATAATTACGCGAATAGATGTATTACAGAATATAAGAACAAAGTGTCAACCCGTACAATGCGCTGTTCGTTACTTGCCTAATAAAAGATTTATATAGATAACGTTTTCTACTGCATTGCAAACTACGATTAGGTTTTAACGATTAGGTTCTAATAAGCTTTATACATATTGTTTATTAGCGAAGCTAATAGAGTATTTATTGAGCCACAACGTTCAATAAATAAAGTTTTATGTTGATTAGCTATGTAAGCTTGTTTAAAGGCATTCATTTTAAGCTTTGCTTAATGGCGCTTATTAATAAAAATAGTATCTTATCTATAGTTTCAAGATGCTTTAATTTCTCAAATGTTCTTAATTATTCCGGGTTTACATAATGTTTAATAAACTAACTATCGGTATGTTTTTATTACTTCCACTGATGGCACAAGCTAGTCATGAGCCTCATGTTTTTAAGCGCGGGTATCCTTTTCATGTGCGTGTAAATCAAGAACTTCAAGAAGTAGATGTGGGGGATTCAGAGCGTAAGGATGATTTTGGCCTCACAGGAAGTCTTGCATCAAGGCATACAGGCAGAGGAAATGCAGCTACGCTAATTGCAGCCATGCAAAACGGGAAAAATGTTGTCATCACTGGGGTTAATGTTAAGGCAGGGGGAATACCTGGTCGTATTGAGTCAACCAGAAAAGGTTTAAAAGTTGCGATAAAGGAAGGCGATGGTCGCTCAGATGCGCCACTAAGAGCAACGGTAGCTTCGTTTGCGCTTCCTTCAGATAAAAAATTATTTTGGGATTTGAAAGTGCAATTTGGCGATCTTACAGAGAGTGGTAGATGGGAGTTAACGCCCTCTGGTTCTGATCCCGCGCTTATTTGGCAAGTAAAGGCGCCTGGCATACAACCTTCTTTAGCGATGGTCGTCGATACAGATGATGAAGATCCTACTAAATTAATGCTGTTCTTTAGTATTAAAACGAGTCCGAACGCACAAGTGCAAAGAGCAGGAACCATAAGAGGTTTACGTCGGTATGAACCCATAAAAATATCGATGCAAGCGCTATTAGATGAAGAAGAGCCTGATCGTGGAGGTAGAGGGTATTGGCGAGTAAAAGTAAACAACCGAGTCGCTGTAAACTATAGAGGGCCAACCTTAATGGCTGCTGCTAAAGCGCCTCACCAATGGTATATTGGACTTTACAGGTATTTGACACATGGCCCTGCTAGAGTCTCTAGGGTAAGTTACTGGAGCCGTGCGCAATTATTATCTGCAGAGTAATACAGCAAATATTTTTATTGGAATTAGAATTAGTAGGGAAAGGCTAAGGCATGATGGAATACAGGTAACATGCCTTAGCGAAAAGATTAGTTTCTAAACTGAAGCGATATTTTTGCAATAAAAGTAGTTTCAGGTTTAGGGAAATTAATAGGTTTTAAGTTCTTTTTAATACATTGAGCGGTATCGCCATCAGGATCCATTTTTAGTTCGCCTAGGGTACCTTGGGGTGTAACTTCAAAATAAATTTTGATTGGATCAGGCGTAGTAGGTTGGCCTGAAAAACATGTTTTGATAAAGTTGTTTTCATTAAGAAATGCTTGGGCAGCTTGTTGCTCGTATTTTTTTCCTGCTTCAGAAGCTGTATCAACTTTGTTTTTTGCCTCGAGATCGATAAAAGAAGTCGCATTTGAAAACAGTGGAAATAATAATAAGGTAGCAGTTATATGTTTAAGTTTCATATCAAATATCTTTTTAAAATAGAAAAGGTATGACGTTTAAAAACGTACGACTTGCCAAAATAGATGACGTATATTCAAGTGTCAACGATGTGGATTTTACCAGGCTCGTTCAAAGCGAATCGTTCGGCAAGATTTGATCGAGCTTTGTTGAGCAATTTATTAGAGTAGCAAATGGACAAAAATGGTGCCACACCAGAAGTAATGCTTCCTAAGTGTAGGAAGTTATAAAATGTATATCATTACAGCATGGGCGCAGATTTATCTGAAGGCGGCAGTGCGTAAGCCATTACACTAAGGCAGCAGGCCAGACACATAATAATACCACTGATAATCCAGCTTACGGTATCGGGTAAAAGAGGAACTTCTTGGCGCCAATGAGCAAGTAATGAAAATCCTCCCAGGCCAATTGCAATAGAGCCTAGCGCTAAGATAATGGCACGATACAGCAATAACCGTTGTATATCGTGTTCGTGTGCTCCCATGAGCCGCATGATCCAATCACGTTGCCGATGAGAAATTTGGTAAAGCCGCAGCGCATGCCAAAAGAAAAAAATAAAAGGAATAATTTCCCCAAGAATCAATACAGGTTTGAGCCAAGGCCAATAGCTTGCAGTGTTATTTTGCGCGAGGTAAGGAGAGGAGGGAGAAGGGTGAGGCTGAACGGTTGGTGGCGTTGCTGCTTCTGCCGATTTAGGAGGGTAAGCGCTGTTGATAGGAAAAGTAGATTGAAAAGCAGGTTTCTTTAAAGGGATTTTAAGAAATTCAGGTTTTTCAGCAGGTTTAATAGCTGCTATAAGCGCTGAAGGTTCTTTAGAGGGTAAATGAGATTGCAATAAATATTGGGGAGGAAGCGTACTGCGCAAGCCATCTGGCAAAGGAGGCAGGAGCATCCATTTTAATAGGCCTAATATTAACAGGCTTCCTAAAAACAGCATATGAAGCAGCATTTTGCCTAGGCGCGAGGCTATTTGTGCAGGGCTTTGTATATGAGTCAGCTCGCGTAATGTATTAGCATGCCCATTTAAAGCATCTTTTAATTCTGACGATTCATCCATTGTTCACTCGATAGCAAAAATAGCCGTTCAGCACGTTGCATAGGCTGCGTTTCTGTACAGACTAAGGTGGTTTCAGGAGAACGAATACGATTAACCCACTCAAAAAAACTGCTTTCGTCTTCACGAAAACGTGTGAGGGGCGTATCGGCAAGAACAAGTTGAGGGCGATGGATAAAGGCTCTGCCCAGGCTAAGGCGGTATTGTTCGTTCCAGCTTAAACTACTAACGGGATCATTTACCCGTTCATGCAGTTCTAAATGCCGTAACGTACTTTCTACGGTATTATGAAGGACGTTGCCGTAGATTCCTCTTAAGCGAAGAGGTAGCTCAAGATTATCCTTTAATGTACGTTCAGTAAGAAGCGTATCAGGTGAACCCATTAAACCAATATGACGACGCAATAATGTAGTAGAGTGCTCGCGTAAGCGCGCCCAATTTTTTCTCTGAAATAAGATAGAGCCTGATGTAGGCATTTCTAAACCCATCATCATCTTAAGCAAAAAACTTTTTCCGCTATGGGCTGAGCCAGAAAAACATACGGTTTCACCCGGAAAAAGGCAAAAGCTTAAGTCTCTAAATAGCGTAAAACCGTTAGGGTAGTAACGGCTTACATGGCTAAAAATGAGCATAATACCTTATCCAAAATGTCAAAAATAAGACGCTTATTCGGCAAGACTTGTGCTGGTAGCTTTAGTCACCTTGGTGCAGCAGTTAGTTAGTGCCATATTTGCTTAAGAAAATTTTATTAATCTTCAGTTTCATCAAATAAGGCTTCTACAAAAGCGGCAGCTTCAAAGGGGCGTAAATCGTCAACACCTTCGCCTATGCCTATAAAACGGATAGGGCGAGGCTGTGCTTTAGCAATGGCAGCAATCACTCCACCTTTAGCTGAGCCATCAAGCTTACTAAGTACTAAGCCAGTGACACCAATGGCTTCATCAAAAGCACTTAATTGATTGAGTGCGTTTTGCCCAGTATTGGCATCTAATACTAACAATACTTCATGAGGCGCAGTTGCATCGGCCTTGCCAATAACACGTTTGATTTTTTTTAGCTCCTCCATCAGATGAGGTTGGGTACCTAATCGCCCTGCGGTATCGGCAAGTACAATATCAATATCGCGTGCTTGTGCCGCTTGAACAGCATCGAAAATGACAGCAGCTGGGTCTGAACCTTGCTGGCTGATGACGGCTACTTGGTTACGTTCGCCCCATGCTGTGAGCTGTTCACGCGCAGCAGCGCGAAAAGTATCGCCTGCTGCTAGCAATACTGTTTTACCTTGCTGTTGAAAATAATGCGCTAGCTTACCGATGGAAGTAGTTTTACCCGCGCCATTGACGCCTGCCAGCATAATTACAAAAGGTTTATGGGAAGATGTCTCAAGAGATGCTTGCAAGGGTTGCAGCAGAGTAATCAATGATTGTTGAAGAAGTTGGTATGCATCAGCCTCTGCGCCTGCTGCTTTATAACGCACTTGTAAATCTTCTAGCAATGCCTCAGTGGCTTTAACGCCTACATCTGAAGTTAATAATAATGTTTCAAGTTCCTCAAGCAAATCAGCATCTAGCTTGCGTCCTTTAAGTAGCTTCGAGAGGCTAAAGGTAAGCCGCGTGCGCGTTTTTTTAAGCCCCGCCTTAAGTTTTTCACGCCATGAGAGCGCTGTTGGTTGCTCTGTTGATTGAGGGGATGAAAATTCAACAGCTGTTGTGAGATGCTGATCAGGCGTCGAAAGAGGGGTGTTAGGATCAAGCGTGTTGGATGTTTCTGAAGAATGTGCTAGGGGAGCACCAGGCACCATCATTATTTCTGTATGCGAAGCAGATAGATCAAGCTTATTGATGTTAGATTGACCTGGCGTTGAAGCGGGTTCTACCGCGGGGTAGGTATTTTCCTCAATGATTGAGGGGGTATGAACAACATTTGTTGCAGGCACAGATAACGGCGGTAGCTGAGGCGAAGGTGATTTCTCTGGAATATCTTGTGAGGAAGAAGCATCAGAGGTGTGGTCAGCTAATTCTGAAGTTTCAATAGTGCTAATAACATTAATAGCATCATCGGAAGCGGCTTCAGGGATAGGAGTAGAGGCGGGTTTAGGAGAACGGCGAAATAAACGATCAAAAAACGACATGGGATCAACCTAGAAAAATGATAAGCGTCGTGCTTTATGAAGACCAATACTTGATATTAACATAAACAATGTTTTAATCTTTTATCTTAATGAGATGAATTGGGCTAAGATCAGAGTTGATTATGTTAGTAAAATACATGGTATTCATATAATCTTTTCCAATATGGGGGTGCCATCGCATTAGACTATAGTTGCTTTCTCTAAATGCTAGCGGTTACAACAACAACGCTTTGTTGCAATACCACGCTGGAAAAATTTTACATAGGCCATTATTTATAATGAGCATTTTTTTACTGCGTCTGCGTGAATAAACTAACCATAAATAAAAGCACTTTATTGTAGACATACCCGTAAATTAGCATAGAAATAGTTTCTGTTCTTAATATTATTATATAAATTTGTTTTTGCGCTCTAAAATCAAATTTATGATGATGGGTGTTTGCAGCTAACCATGATTTAAAGAAGCATGTTTCAGCAAATCATGCCAGCGCAAAAGAGTAGTAGCACAATACAAATAAGCAGCTGGAGCGTATGTTTGAGAGTTGTTTTAGTGTGTTAGTTTTCCTTTAAAAGTTAAGGAAAACTAACACTAACACACTCATGATTATTTGCTAGGTGAGGTTTCAGTAGTAGCAGGAAGATTAATATTTTTTTTCCAGGAACTTTCAACCAAGTTAACTAAAGGCGTAGGCAAGGGAACAAACTCTAATTTAGTGGCTTCTGCTTGTCCGCTTTTGAGTGCCCAGTTAAAAAAGTCGACAATGACACGGCTTTTTTGAACGTTACCAGGTTGTTTGTACATTAATACAAAGGTAGCGCCTGTGATCGGCCAGCTATTGTTTCCTGGCTGATTGGTTAAAATTTCATAAAAATTTGGTGTTTTTGCCCAGTTCGCATTAGCCGCTGCAGCAGAAAAAGTGCTGTCATCAGGCTGGATAAAAGCGCCTGATGCATTTTTAAGTGAAACATGCGCAATTTGGTTACCGCTCTGGCTACGCTTAGCATAGGCATATTCAACATAAGCAATAGAACCTTTAATGCGTTGAGTATATGCGGTAACACCTTCATTACCTTTGCCGCCCATTCCTACTTTCCATGAAACAGAGGAGTCTGCGCCAACAGCGCTTTTCCATTCAGGGCTAACTTGTGAGAGATAATACGTAAACAGAAATGTGGTGCCAGAGCCATCAGCCCGGTGAACAACTTGAATAGGTAAATCAGGTAATTGAAGAGTAGGGTTCAACTCGGTAATGGCTTTTTCATTCCATTTTTTGATGTTTCCTAAAAATATTTTTGCTAACACTTCGCCTGTAAGCTTTAATTCGCCAGGTTTAATACCAGGAATATTAACAACCGGAACAACCCCGCCAATAATCACTGGAAATTGTGTTAAGCCAGCTTTTTCAAGTTCTTCTGCGGTTAAAGGTTTATCAGAAGCACCAAAATCGATGGTTTTTTCTTTAATTTGGCGAATGCCTGCGCCTGAACCGACAGATTGGTAATTAATGGTATGGGTTGTTTTTGCTTTATAAAGTTCTGCCCAACGCGCAATGGCAGGGTAAACAAAGGTAGAGCCTGCGCCTACAATCGTTTCTGAGGCAGCAAAGCTGCTAGCTAGGCATGAGGCTGCTACTAAGAATGTACGAAACATAAACGGAAAACCAGAGTAAACCATAATAAAATTCCTTGTTATCAATCATTGTTCAACGTTATGCCAAAAAGAGACAGCTATGTAACTAGCATCTCTAACAAGAGGCCAGTAAAAAAGGCCAATAAAAAGCATCTGTTCTTGTAAAGTCGTTATTAACGTATGATGAGCTCGAGTGCTAGTACGTTGTCTGAGTCATTTTGAAAGATAGAAATTTCTATAATGTTGTGTATGGCAAAAGGCGAAGAGTCATTTAAAGTTTGAAGCAGTGTTTCTGCTAAGGTGTTGTTTGTAAGCTAAGCCACGTTGCTAGACCACAAAATCATCATGTAAATCTTTCAATATGATTAAGACAAAATACTCCTTAAACGCAGGGAGGCATTAGTATAAAAAGTAATTATGACAATTTGATGACAGTAAGTGTGTTGTTTAGGCGCTACAGAAAAAAATTTAGTGGCTTTCTGTCTCATGAAGATTTTATTGAAAAAGTGTTGCCTGAAAGCCATAAAAACTAGCACTTTATCACTATAAACTTGCTGGGAGGCGAATACTCTGACACACTCATACTATCCGTTCATCTGTCGCGTGTAGTCGGCATTGCACACATTAGTTGGATGGTTCCTCACATATTTTTAGGAAATTGTCAATGAGTAAGCAGTTATATGTAGGTAATCTAAGCTATGGTGTGACTAACCAGTCATTAGAGGCTTTGTTTTCGCAGTATGGCGAAGTTCAGTCTGCAAAAGTAGTTACTGATCGCGAAACAGGACGCTCCAAGGGTTTTGGGTTTGTTGAAATGGTTCAAGACAATGAAGCAGGAGCAGCGATTGAATCATTGCACGGAAAAGAAGTAGACGGGCGTGCCATTGTTGTTAACGAAGCTCGTCCTCAAGCAGCTGGCGGCGGCGGTGGAGCGCGTCGCGGTGGTGGCGGCGGTGGAGGTTATGGCGGTGGTGGCGGTGGTGGCGGCGGCGGCGGTGGACGTCGCGGTGGCGGTGGTGGTGGAGGTTACGGCGGCGGCAGCGGTGGCGGTGGTGGATATGGCGGCGGTGGTGGTGGTGGTGGCTACGGTGGTGGCGGCGGCGGTCGTTACTAATCCTTAATCGAAAGATTAACGCCGTATACGCATTTTTTAAATGCAGTTAAAAACCCTGCTTACAAGTGGGGTTTTTATTATTTGTATGACCCTATTAATTTCTTTCTTGACAGAAATTTCAGAATTGTAATAATCTAGATACTATGGAACTAAAACCTGTTGGACAACGATTTATTCTGCACTGGGGTGAAATGGGTACCCGTTGGGGTGTCAATCGCACCGTTGCTCAAATTCATGCTCTGCTTTATTTAGCAGGGGTGCCATTGCATGCAGAAGAAATTTCTGAAACATTAAGTGTTGCACGCTCAAACGTTAGTAATAGTTTAAAAGAATTGCAAAATTGGAATTTAGTGAAACTTGTGCACGTAAAGGGTGATCGTCGAGATCATTTTGAAACGTTATCTGATGTATGGGCTTTATTTAAAATAATTGTTCATGAGCGGCAACAACGTGAGCTTGAACCTACTATTCATACCTTACGAGATTGTTTGGCTAGTACAGATATTGCTCAAGAAGACTCTTTAACGCAAGCAAAGATTAAAGAAACCCTAGAGTTTATGGAAACATTAACTTGGTGGGGGAATGAAATGCTTAAGCTTGATCCTTCCACATTAGTGAAATTAATGAAAATGGGTACAGGAATCCAAAAAATATTAGGGAAAAAATAAAGGTTGGTTGTGTATTTTTGATGGGTGATTCTTTAAGCACAAATCAATAGAGAAAAAATAATTCAATAGAGAAAAAATAATTAACACAACAGGCTATGCCTGTTTATTTTTATCTGGATATTTCTCTTTTTGCAGAAATTACTGAAATTAAAGGCGGTGGTGCTACTTGGTAATGCTTCCTTTTAAAAATAGCTAGCTCAGCGTCGCTTTGATGTATTGATTAAATCAATCAGCAGTATTGAGCGCAGGTAGTAGTGACGTTACAAGCTAACGTTGGTATTAAATTTTAGATGATTTTTCCATCATCGCAGGGGATAAAAATGAAAATTTTATTGATAGGAAGCTCCGGTATGTTGGGGCAATCACTTCTTAAGTGCACGTGGGCCAAGCAACATGAGTGGGTTAGCGTAGCACGAAGAATCATGATACCCAATAATCAACTTCAGTTGAGACCGCTGAGCATTGATCTCAACATGCCGCAACTACCAGAATTTTGGGAGGCCGAATTAGAGGGGGTAGAGGTGGTGATTAATTGTTTGGGTATTATTCGAGAAACTCCGCATCAATCTTTTTCATCCTTACATCATTTGAGCCCAGAGGTTATTTTTAAAGCCGCAGAAAAAAAAGGAGTGCGCCATATTATTCAAGTTTCGGCTTTAGGGGCAGAGCAAGCAACTGATAAGCTTTTCAGCCACTATCATCGAAGCAAAAAGGCGGCAGATGACGTATTAAAAACATTAAGCGTAGCGCATACCACTTTGTATCCAAGTGTTATTTTGTCGCCTACAGGCCAAAGTACGCAGCTTTTTCTGAGCCTTGCAGCCTTACCTGTTACAAGCTATCCCAACATTGAAGCCCCTCTTCAACCTATTGCGGTAGAGGATGTACTCGCAACCATAGAAAAGCTTATTGATACTATTGCAAAGAAAGAAACATGCCCCGAAGCATTAATATTAGTAGGCACTACTGCGGTAACGTTACAAACCTTATTAAGTTTGTTTAAACAAGCGTTAGGGCTTCCTATATTCATGATACCGGTACCGCTTTTTTTAAATATGCTTCTGGCAGAATGTGGTGAATGGAGTACTCGAATTCCTTTTAATCGAGAAATGCTTGCAATGCTTAAAGCGGGCAACGCCAGCAATGATCAATACTTGCCAGAGTGGCTGGGGCAACCATTAACGCCACTATCAGTTGCCATACAAAAGGTAGTTATTCCAGGAAGTTTAGTGCGTGTGCGTTTTGAGTATAGTTGCTTACATGTAGGACTCGTTTTTATATGGTGTTGGACGGCGTGTATGAGCCTGTATAACTATACTGAAGGGGTAACGCTGATGTCGCAGCTTAGTGCACATCTACCCCACACGGGTATTCCAGAGGTGCTATATCCTTGGGCAATTGTTGGTGGGGCAGCGTTAGATGCAGCAGTAGGATTAGGTATTGCATTCAAAAAAAGACAAGCTCTTTGGATAAGTCTGGCTGTTTTACTGGTGTATACAGTGATTATTACGGTAGGTATACCGGAGTGGTGGCTCGATCCATTAGGACGCGTCAGTAAAAATATTCCCATTGCAATGATGACCTGGGTTGTCTTGATGAATACCCCTGTAACAGAAAGAAATAAGAGGAAATTATCATGAGTTATTTACTTGCTAAAACCATTCATATTCTGAGTAGCACGGTATTGTTTGGCACTGGAATAGGCAGTGCATATTATATGTGGCGTGCGCATTTAACTCGAAATATTCCTGTTATTGCCACCACTGTTAAGCATGTAGTGTTTGCAGATTGGATATTTACGACGACTAGCATTATTGTTCAACCGCTTTCAGGAGCGTGGATGGCATATCAAGCAGGAATTCCACTCACAGCTTTGTGGATCTGGCTTTCATTAAGCTTATATATGCTCGCGGGAGTATGCTGGTTGCCAGTAGTATGGATTCAAATTGAAATAGCTAAGATAGCGAAAGAGTGTGAAAAAAACCAAACAAATTTACCTGAACGTTATGAGCGCTTAATGAAAATATGGTTTTTGCTTGGTATTCCTGCATTTATGGCGTTGATTGTAGTGTTTTGGTTGATGGTGAATAAACCTATGTAAAAAAAGGAGATCAGCAAATTTGATCCCCTTTTGGGGTGAGTATGTAATGAGTATATAAAAGTACGTGGTGAATATGTACAGATTGTTTAACTGGCTGTTTAGTCAATAACAGATACCTATCGTTCAGCAATTAAACGATATACATCTTCACGTAATACGCCATGCCCCATCATTTCTCTGAGCATAATTTTAATTTTTTTACCTACAAATACTAGGTCATTTGATTGAATTCTTACGCTTAACTCTTGTTGCTTCAGTTTGTCAATTTCAGAAAGGGTGATGGTTTTCATTTCCAGTTTAGGGTCTGAATGCTTTGCCATTTTTAATCTACCTTAGAGAAAAAATCTTTAAATTTAAAGGTGTAGTTGTATGACAGGATATTGATAGTAGAGCTATTAGTGAACAGTGTATAGAAGTTATGCTTGCCATGCCTAACTATCAATGCATGAAATGTTAATCAATATTAGCAAATTTTAAAATTAGTATTACCCGTAGTTTGTTTCATTAGATAAGTATTTTACTAAGCTATGCTAAGGTAAGTTACAGGTTTTAATTTAATAGGGGGTATGTTAAAATTATTAGCAGCTTTGCTGGTTTTTGTTTTAATTAAACCTTTGTAATAAAAAGCTTTTTATCGTATGAAAACAGGCAAAGACACCTATTCTGTCTTTAGAGTATTTGTTAACAAATATTGCAACTTAGGGTAACTGTATTACGTGTTAAAGTTTTGCATTTTTTTGCATCTAACTCTTCATTAAATGCATTTAATGTTGAATGAAACATCTTTATTAGTAGTTTGATTGATCAGTTTTAGAGGTTACGCAGTTAGATGCTCTTAGCTACATTTATTGTTGCCATGCGGGGCATCCCATGCCTTAATAGAACGCAACTGCGTAACTTCTACAGTTTACTAAAAGACGTTGAATTGAACACATGAATGACAGCCAATGGTAATCACTATTGTATTCTGCCTACTATTTTAAAGGGAGTACAACGCCTATGAGTGATAAAAAAAAATATTTATTTGTAATGATTTTATCCTTGGTTTCCATAAGCTTTGCAGCGCCTGAAAATGCCTTCAACTCTATAAACTCTGCAGTTAATCAGCCACCTGAAAATGCGCCTGCAATGTTGCTAACCCCAAGTGTGATGACACAGTGTGAGTACGGCGTTTGCAGTACTTGGCGGTTTGAGAAAAATGGTAAGTCGGGTACTGCAGAATGGCAAAATGGCGCAAATGGAAGTTTGACGGTAGATCGCTTTGATTATGATCAAATTATTATTCGTCGTGCAGACGGGCAAGGTGTCTCGCAAGGGTTAAGTGCCATCTATATAGGTAAAGTTTCCGGCAATCGTATTGATGGTACAGTAACGTGGTATTGGCCTGGGCACTGGGATAATGGATCAAAAGCAGGGGTGTGGTATGCTTCTTTTACACCGCTGAGAATGATTCAAAACGATAAGACTGTTGTTAAATCGAGCCAGGCTGCTCAAAGTTCCGCTACTCAGAGCCAGCCTGCAACAACTTTACCGGCTACAACACGTAACTGCCCAGCTTGATGATTTGTATACTCTAATAAGGGTTATATGTTATTGAATAAAGTTATATATGTTACATAATAATTAGCTAGTAATCAGTCACCTTGTTAATGAATATCTCAACATAATACACATGGGCTGCTTTTCTATTTGAGTAGTATCCCATTCTTTACTTGACCTCAACATTACCTGGGCGAGAAGAAGCGTCAAGGTATTCGTTATGACATCGAATGTATCTCCTAGAAAGGATATACCTTCTAAAAGTTATACCCTTCTAAAGGTCGTCTCAAAATGTATAAATTCTCATACATTGATTTCTGCTAGGGGAGTGTTATAGAAAGGCTGCTTGGATAATGGCATTACAAAAAACGTCTGCGGTTGTTACTCAATCAGCCCCTGATACAATATTATTGTCTGGAGGCTGGACAGCGCATACCGTAAACCATGTTGAGAAACAGTTCAAAGCATTAAATTTAAGCTCTTTAAAACAGTGTGTAGTCGATGGATCGGGTTTGGAGTTGCTAGATACTGTGGGGGCATGGGTATTACAACGACAATTTCAGCACTTACAGCGTAAAGGTGTACACATCGTTTTTCAGCACTGGTCTCCACGCTTTCAACGGTTGATGAGTGCAGTAGGCAAGCAAATTGATATTAATGTGCTGTATCCAGAAAAGCGTTCTTTATTAGAAAAAGTAGGGCTAGGGGGCGAAGCCGTATGGCAAGAAGCGTTTGCATTATTTAGTTTTGTAGGTGAAGCCGCATTGGTGCTAGTGAAGAGTATTCGTTACCCCAAACGTTGGCGCTGGCGCCCCATTTTTCATAATATTCAAAAAAGTGGATTTGATGCCCTTCCTTTAGTAGGGTTAACGTCTTTTTTACTCGGTATAGTTGTTGCGTATCAAGGAGCGGATCAGCTTAAGTTGTATAGCGCCAATATTTTTGTAGTCGATTTAATTGGTTTTTCAATGTTGCGAGAATTCGCGCCCTTAATTACCGCTATTCTTATTGCTGGTCGTTCAGGTTCTGCTTATGCGGCGCAGCTTGGCACGATGGTAGTAACAGATGAAATTGAGGCACTGCAAACCATTGGTGTTGAACCGATGGAGGTACTGGTTTGGCCAAAAATTTTAGCTTTAGCTATAGCCTTGCCCTTGCTTACTGTCTTTGCTGATATAGCAGGCGTAGGCGGCGGCATGATTATGGCACGCTTACAGCTAGATATTGGCTGGCATGAATTTCTAGATCGTTTTGGCAAGATTATTGGTCTTACCGCTTTTTTAATTGGAATTGGAAAAGCTATTGTATTTGCATTTGTTATCGCAATCATCGGCTGTTTTCAAGGGTTTCGTACCCGCGGAAATGCAGATAGTGTAGGCCGCCAAACCACGCGCAGCGTAGTGCAGTCTATTTTTATTATGATTGTTGCTGATGCCATTTTTTCTGTCGCTTTTAGTATGCTGGGGCTGTGATGAGCGACAATGTAATTGAAATGATTAAAGTGGGTACCCGTTTTGGGTCGCACGTAGTTCATGAAAATCTTGATTTAACCGTAAAGCGCGGCGAAATATTAGCGATTGTAGGCGGCAGCGGTTCAGGTAAATCGACATTGCTCAGAGAGTTAATTTTACTGCATCGGCCTGATGCGGGAATGATCAACATTTTTGGACAAGACATTCACGCACTTTCAGAAGACGAGGCAACGGAGCTAAAGTTGCGCTGGGGCGTCATGTTTCAGCATGGAGGATTATTCGGTACGCTTACCGTAAATGAAAATATAGGGTTACCGCTTCGCGAACATACAAACTTAAGTGAGCGGCTGATTGATGAGATTGCCGCCTGGAAGCTTAGCTTATCAGGCTTAGAGCCTAGTGCAGGGTTACAGTATCCTTCCGAGTTAAGCGGGGGCATGATCAAGCGCGCTGCATTAGCACGTGCGCTGGCGCTTGATCCTGAACTTCTTTTTTTAGATGAACCCACGGCAGGGCTTGATCCGGCTGGAAGTAGCGGTATTGATGAATTAGTGAAAACGTTGCATGACTTGTATCAGCCGACAATCGTTATGATAACGCATGATCTTGACTTGCTATGGCAGGTAACAGATCGTGTAGCGGTACTAGGTGAGAAAAAAGTATTGGCGTTGGGTTCAATGGAAGAGTTATCGACTCATGATCATCCTATTGTCCGGCAGTATTTTGATGGGCCGCGAGGCAGGGCAGCTCAAGATCAAGCACAACGAAGAGTGGAAAAGCAAGTACAGCAGCAGGCACAACAGCATCAGAACGAAGAAACCAAGGGGCAACCGTGGAAACAAAAGTAAATTATGCAATGGTTGGACTATTTGTATTTGCTCTTGGCGCTGCATTTATAGCAGGCATCTTATGGCTTGCAGGCGGTTTACAAGGTAAAAAAGACTATATTTTTTATCAATCGATTGTGAATGAGTCGGTGGCAGGTTTGAACATAGATGCCCCAGTGAAATATCTTGGAGTAGATATTGGAAAAGTACGAACTATCAAGCTTGATCCGATTAATCCTCAGCAAGTAAAATTGATTTTTGCCATAGAAAAGGGTATTCCTATCAAACAGGATACCCAGGCTGTGCTTAAAACCCAAGGATTAACCGGTATTGCATATGTTGAATTAAGTGGTGGGGCGCCTGACTCTCCAGTTTTGGTGGCGAAGGATGAAGGGCAATTGCCAATGATTCCTAATAAACCGTCTTTAAGTAGACGCTTAGAAAATGTTCTAACCACTACATTGGCTAATTTAGACCGAACAACAGGCGCTATTAATGATTTATTAGATAATGAAAATCGCGCTGCCTTTAAACGTATTTTGGTAGATACTTCGCTTTTAATGCACTCTGTGTCAGAACAACGTTCGGTAGTGGCAACGGGCTTAGTCAATGCGGCTAAAACAGCTGAAAATACAGCGCGGGCGAGTCAACAGCTTGATCCATTAATGAGCCGTTTAGCGAAAAGCGCAACATCGCTAGAGAAAATGGGGAAAGATGTTTCAGCCTCAAGTAATAAAGTAGCGAAGACATTTACAACGATGGATCACGGACTCGGAAAATTCACTGGGGAAACATTACCAGAAATGAATCGGCTGCTAGGTGAGTTAGGATTACTGGCTACGTCTTTGCAAAATTTAAGCGAGCAAACTGAGCGCAATCCCAGTAGTTTATTATGGGGGCAACGACCTGTAGCGCCAGGTCCTGGCGAAAAGGGAGCGCAGTAATGATCACAACAAAATTATCCCTTATGTTAAACGGTGAGAAATGTAACGAGCGGAAGTTTATGCTGCCCAAAATGCGTCAAACATATGCCTTATTAGTAATGGTTTTCATGGTAGGTGGGTGTCAAAGTCTTTTACCCTCGCAATCTGCAATACCGCCTACGCTGTATTCGCTAGATACCATAGAACCTGGGAAGTCCGGTGTAGCAGGGGGGGTAGCCGATAAAATTTCGATACCTACTAAAGTATCTATCGCAGCAGATGCACCTGTTTTAATTGTTAGCCCGCCAAGAGCCGCAGCAGGCTTTGATAGCCCACGTATTATTTATATGCGCCAGGAACATAAGTTAGAATATTTTGCTCAAAGCCGATGGGTAGCAGCACCTGGTACTATGCTTGTGCAGCTAATTGTGAATAGGTTGTCAAGTAGCCGGGCCTTTAGCGCAGTGGTGCCAGCACCAACAAGCGTGGTAGGGCAGTTGCGGCTTGATATAGAAGTTATGCGGCTTCAGCAAGATTTTACAACGACTCCTAGCCGTGTTCGTTTAACGTTACGAGCGCATCTTTTAGATAATCTCACGCGTAATGCCATTGCATGGCGCGAATTTGATGCAATTGTTCCATCTGCAAGTGAAGATACCTATGGGGGGGTAGTAGCAGCAAATGAAGCTGTGCATCAAGTACTAGAAGAGATAACCATTTTTTGTGAAAAAAAAGCCGCAGAGGTTCACAAAAAAACTAACGAGTAATTATTGTTGATGAAGTGATACATAAAATCGTGTGCGTGTTAGGTATTAGAGTATTAGGGTATTAAGTGTTAGGTGAAAGCACAGTACACGTCTAATCATTTATTTCAGGGTTGAAGCTTTGAAGAAGATTACCTTCAAGAATCTGCATTTCACCTTCAGCCTGAGTCAGTGTACGTTGGCAGTTTTGAAGTAATGTGGCGCCGCGTTGATACGCACTCATCGCTTCATTTAATGGTAGCTGACCGCTTTCTAATTTAACAATGAGTTGATCTAACTCGCCAATACTTTCTTCAAAACTTAATTCTGGGGCAGCTGCTTCGGTTTTATTTTTGCGGGGTGGCATGTTAAATCTCCTGTTGAACGTAAAATACGGTAAAACAGCATAACGCCGCTAGCGCAGGTTTGCATCACGCTATTTATGTTTTGTTAAGGCGCTAGTTGCGTTTTGTTAAGAAAATAGCCCAGTTGATAAGTACCGATCGCCCCGATCGCACACAATAAAAACAATCACTGCGTTTCTAAGGGTCTGAGCAAGTTTAAGAGCAACTGCACAAGCACCGCCGGATGATACCCCGCAAAAAATACCTTCTTCTTTCGCTAGCCGTTTCATTGTTTCTTCAGCTTCGGTTTGGCTAATATTTTCAGTTTGCGAGAGTTGGCGGGCATCAAAAATTTTAGGCAAATAGGCTTCCGGCCATTTGCGAATACCTGCAATATTAGACCCTTCTTCGGGTTGAACGCCAACAATGGTTATCGAAGGGTTTTGTTCTTTAAGATACCGTGAAACGCCCATAATGGTGCCTGTTGTGCCCATACTACTTACAAAATGGGTGACTTTTCCATCTGTATCGTGCCAGATTTCAGGGCCTGTGCCTTTGTAATGCGCAAGAGGGTTAGCAGGGTTAGCAAATTGGTCGAGAATAATACCTTGGCCTTCCTGCTCCATTTGAATTGCAAGGTCACGCGCTCCTTCCATCCCAATCGATTGGGGGCTAAGAATCAGATGAGCGCCATACGCTCTCATGCTATGCTGGCGTTCAATGGTTGCATTTTCTGGCATGATGAGGTGTAGTTTATACCCCCTCATTGCTGCTACCATTGCTAACGCAATACCTGTATTTCCGCTAGTGGCTTCAATTAATGTATCGCCAGGTTTAATTTTGCCGGTACGCTCTGCTTCTAAAAACATCATTAAAGCAGGGCGATCTTTAACCGAACCTGCTGGGTTATTTCCTTCTAATTTTGCAAGCAACGTATTAGAGGAGTGGCCCCGCATGCGTTGTAATTGGACTAAAGGGGTATTGCCGACTGTTTGTTGAAGCGTTGGGAATGTCTGACGCGCCATAAGTTATCCTCGTGTATTAGGGGTCTGGCATGTATCAGGAAAAGACGGTAAATGCACAACTGGTTGAGGCGTCCATCCTTCTTTTCTATGCTCAACGATGACGTTAGTGAAAATTCCTCCACGAACATACCATTGCGCAGTCAACCGCATAAAGCGAGGTTGGCATGCATTGACAAGATCATCAAGAATCTGATTAGTAACAGCTTCATGAAAGGCGCCTTCATTACGGTATGACCACATATACATTTTTAGGCTTTTAAGTTCAATGCATGCTTGATCAGGAATGGTATCAATTTTAAATACAGCAAAATCAGGTTGCCCTGTTAACGGGCATAAGCAAGTAAATTCAGGTACTTCAGTGTGAATAAGGTAATCACGCTCAGGGTTTGGATTCGGGAAGGTTTCAAGGTTACGCGTGGGATGTGAAGGCATAGCAGTCCTAATCGAATAGCAGGATATTCCGGTATTTATACATACAGGCTACTGGGATTACCCCGTAGCTAAAAAAACACTTACGGACGATGTTTACAACGTTAGAAGTTACACAGTTGCGTGCTATCAAGGCATAGGATGCCCCCGCATAGCAACGCAGACATTACACGGAGTACGGCAAGTTGCTAACACACGGGGCGTCCCACGCCGAGAGCGCGCAACTGTGTAACTTCTAAAAGTGTTTGTTCTGTTGAGATCAAACTTAATGTAGCAGTTACGTCATAATACGAATGATTATAGCGTGCTCTAGCGTATGTTTGTAGGGTAAGGTATGGGTTAACGCGAGTATTTATGGTATTACTAGGGCGCTAAACCTTTCGCGGCTTACGCAAAAACGTAAAGAAAAATACAGAAAAAATAAAAACAGGATTATAAAAACGTGAAATTGACACATATTCGTTTGGCGGGTTTTAAATCCTTTGCTGAGCCTACCGTCATTATGACCCCTGGGCAACGTATTGCTATCGTAGGGCCTAATGGATGTGGAAAATCAAATCTGATTGATGCAGTACGTTGGGTATTAGGGGAATCGCGCGCCTCAAATTTACGGGGCGAATCGATGCAGGATGTGATTTTTAGCGGCACATCACAGCGTAAATCGTTATCGCGTGCTAGTGTTGAGCTTGTGTTTGAACAAGAGGGTGATGGCAATTCGCCATGGTCGATCTATCGCGAATTATCTGTAAAACGGGTGATGAATCGTGATGGGGAATCAACCTATACCATTAATAATCAAACGGTACGGCGTAAAGATATTACGGATCTGTTCTTAGGCAGCGGTTTAGGCGCTCGCTCATTTGCTATTATTGAACAAGGCATGATCAATAAGATTATTGATTCTAAGCCTGAAGAAATGCGTGTGTTGCTTGAGGATGCAGCAGGAATTGCACGCTATCGTGAACGGCGCCGTGAAAGCGAAAGCCGGTTAAGCGGTGCTAAAGAACAGCTTCAACGCTTGTCTGATGTTCGAAATGAATGGTTAGGGCAGTATGAAAAGCTAGAAGTGCAAGCGAAGCAGGCACGGCAGTTTGTGAATTTAAATGATGATAAAACGGCACATGAAGCCGCCTTGCTGATGTGTACGGTAAAGCGAGAGGCAAGCGTATTAAAAGAAGCTGAAGAAGCGTTGATTACGTTGGAAACACAGCGCGATGATGGTCAATCTACTAGCCAGAAGGCGCATCAGCAGGCGCAACAGAGCCGTGAAACCTATGATGCGCTTCAAGCGCAGCTGAGAGAAGCACAGCAGAGTCAGGCACAGGCACACATTGAACATACGCGTCTGCAATCATCTTTTCGCGAAGCACATCAACAAAAGGCTAGCCTTGATGAAGCCCTTCAGCGGCTAGCCGAACAACAACACCATACGATTGAAGAAGCTGAAGCGCACGAATCAGCACTGCCAGAGTTAGAGCTTAAACTGGCTAGTATTGAAGAGGCTTTGCATGTGGCAACTGAGCGGGAGGCCACAGCTCAGCAGGCTTTATTAGAAAGTGATGCAGCATTTCATTTGCAGCAAAAAAAATGGTCAGAGCATCAACAGCAATTAACGACGGTTGAGCAGCAGAGGCAGACATTAAAAGTTAAAGATGAGCATATTCAAAAACGGCTAACACAATTATTGAATGATGAAGAACGTACTAAACAACGATTAGCCAGTGTTCCTAAAAATGAATTGCAGGCGCTTACCGAACTGATTGAACGTGAAGAAAAGGCGGCCTTGATTTTAACGGAGGCGCGTACTGAATTACAGTTGGCTGAAACCAGCGTAAAAGATAAAAAGGCAGAATTTGAGGTAATTCAGGCAGCGCATGAAACCAGCCGCTCGCTATTGCAATCTTTACGCTCCCGCTACGAGTCAGTACGCAGGCTTGAAGTTGAAAGGCAAACAGAGAATTGGTCTGATGATTGGAAAGCATACTCCCCTTTTTGGGCGGCTCTATCGGTAGAAAAAGGATGGGAACGCGCTTTAGAAGTGGTTTTGCGAGAGCGTTTTCATGCCCGTTCAGCCTCTTTTGAGCTGCATGAAAAATTGCACTGGGGAGGCGTGCTATGGTCGGTAGAACATTTGAACGCTACCCAAGAAACTTCAGCGTTAGAATATCCGAAGCCAAAGAGTGCTCTTTTATTAGCTGATTTAGTGAAAGCAGCGACGCCTGAAGCAGCGCAAGCTATACATGTTTGGTGCGCAGGTTATATTGTTGCGCCAAGTTTAGAAGCAGCATTAGCCTGGCAGCAAGCAGGAGAGTTAGAGCATTGGACGGCAGTTAGCCCTGAAGGGGTATGTGTTGATGCATTGAGTATTCAAAGTTTTGTGAGGCCTGATGATCATCGCGCCGTATTGGCGCTAAAAGCAGAGCGTGAAACACTCGAAACCGAGCTAACGCAGAACGAAAACCAATTTCAAGCCTACGATAGTAGCCTTAAAAAAACCAAACAAGATGTCGACTTTGCTGAAATGGCATTAAAGGCAGCTCAACAGCAAGTAGTGTATTGTCAGGAACAATGGCATCAGCTGAATGCTGAGCGCAGAGTGCTTGAAGAGCGTATGGGGCATAACGAACGGCAAATAACAGAAATTACTCAGCAACAAAGCCATATTACACAACAGCGCGAGTATGAAAAGCAAGATCATGAAGAGTGTTTGATGCAAGCGCAGGAAATTGAGATTCAACATGAAATGTTGATGAGCGATCGAGAGCTTCTTCGGGCTGCGCGTAATGAGGCTGAAATAGTACTTTCTAAAGCGCGAACCGTATTAAGTGAAGCTCAACACCATACGCGACAACTTCAGCAAGACGCTGTTCGCGTAGAGTCAGCACATAAACAATGGAGCGAGAAAAAAAGCTGGTTAGCGCAGCAGCGAGAGTCAACCTTAAAGCAAGAACAAGCTCTTCAAGAGCGTTTGCGTGTGTGGGAAGCGCAGCAAATGGAAAACCCACAAGAATTGATAGCAGAAGCTGAAGCAAACGTTTCTTTTGCGCTTGAGCGTTTAAGTACATTAGAAAATGCGTTGCAAAAAGCGCAGCTTGCCTGGAAAGAAGCAGATGAGGCACGATTACGTGCTGATCGACAATTACAGGAAACGCAAGTTAAGCGAGAGGCATTGGTATTAAGCGTGGAACGCGCGCGTTTGGCTTGGTCTTATACCCAGCAAGCTATTGATGCCTTGGGAGATAATGCAGGTGTTGCAGAAGCATTGCTATCGCAAGGGGAGGAGGCCTTAAAAGCGCGAATTAAAGCGCTTGAAAAGCAAATTATCAGCTTAGGATCTGTCAATCTTGTTGCATTAGATGAGGTTGAGGGTGCAAAGTCTCGCCTGAATGAGCTAGAATCTCAGCATTCTGATGTTCAAGAAGCGGTTTTGACCTTAGAAGAAGCGATTAGGCGATTAGACATTGAGAGTCGACAGCGCTTAAGACAGGCTTTAGAATCGCTTAATCAAGCGTTATCCATTCACTTTGCAGCTATGTTTGGCGGGGGAACGGCCCAGCTTATTCCAACAAATACTGATCTGCTGTCGGCAGGCATTCAGTTATGGGCCGAACCACCCGGTAAGCGAAATGTTTCTTTGCATCTTTTGTCAGGCGGGGAGAAAGCGCTGACGGCAATTAGTTTAATGTTAGCGTTGTTTGAACTTAATCCTGCACCGTTTTGTTTGTTAGATGAGGTGGATGCGCCACTCGATGATGTGAATACTGCACGGTTAGCAAAAATGCTGGTTCAACTCTCGGAGCGCGTTCAGTGTGTATACATTAGCCATCATCGATTAACAATGGAGGTTGCTGAGCAGCTTGTAGGTGTTACAATGCCTGAAGCGGGTGTCTCCAAAGTGGTCGAAGTAGATATGCAGTCAGCCTTGGCATGGGCTGGAGCACAGAAGAAAAAAGGGGTAGAAGCGCATGGATGATTCCTTGCAAATTTCTTTGGTGGTACTAGGGGTGGTGGTGGTTGGTGTCGTTTACATCTTCAACCTCTATCAAGATCGTGTGGCTCGAAAGCGGCTTGAATCAGCCTTTGGCTCAAAACAACCAGGGCAAGCTGAAGTGCAAACGCCGCAGGTTGTTTCTATTCAAGAGTCACTAGGCGATGGAGTTCCACTGCGAGGGGTGCCTAATGCATCCCAAACGCCTCAAGGCGCTGCGATAGCAACAACTGCCCATACGACGCCTGAATCTTCAGAATCGTACAGCCATACTACGTATAAAGCCGTAGAACCTGAAGCGTCACCAGTGTATGAAAACAACTGGGATGCTTCAGAAGCTCAGAAAAGTAAGCAAGAACCTGTGGCAAATTACCAGCCCGTTTCTTCAACCACCTCTTCTTATCAACCTGAGGCTTCAGCTACTTCAGCTGCGCCATTTAATGCAGATGGCTTACCGATGCCTCCGGTTGATTTAGCCATTGAGTCGGTTGCACGTATTGTAAGCCAAGAGCCTATTTCGCCGACTGTATTGCAAGCCGCTATGACGATTCCTATGGGTAAAAGCACCGTATGGCTAGGGTGGAGCGAATCACGCCAACAGTGGGAGCGTTTAATGCCCCAGGCGGTGATGGAGTCTTACCGGGCAGTGATTGTTTCTATCCTATTGGTTGATCGCCAAGGCAGTATCAATGATGTGCAATTAAATACTTTTTTCCGTCTCATTGATAACCTGGCAAAAAATGTTAAAGGCCAATGTGATTTACCCCGTATGGAAACCGAGCTTCAACGCGCTCTGATGCTAGATAGACGTTGTGCTGAATTAGATATTCAAATAAATATGTGCGTGGTTCGTTCAGCTCAGCAAAGCAGTATTGCGGCTACTCGCTTAAGAGGCGTAGCAGAGGCATGTGGATTTCGTTGGACAAAAAGCGGGCGCTTTGAGTTTTTTGATGAACAAGGCGAAAACTTGCTTTTTGTATTGCAAAATACCGATACCACGCAGCCCTTTTTGCCTGAAACCTTACATACCATGCAAACACACGGCGTTACATTAGCATTAGATGTTCCTAATGTACCTGATCCTGTTAAAGCATTTGATCTTATGCGCAACATTGCTAAACGTTTATCATTAACCTTAGAAGCAGTATTGGTAGATGAGCAACAACGCATGATTAATGAAGGTTCATTTTCGAAAATACGCCAAACGATAGAAGAAACGGTTTCGTTAATGGATAAATACCAGATTGTACCCGGTACGCTTCGCACACTACGCTTATTTAGCTAATCACTCACTTTGGTTTAAATTTATATTAACCTTCCCCTAAAAAGGGAAGGATTTTTTTTATCTTTTTATGGTTTTTTCTCTTGTTTAGAGGCAGCTTATAAAGAGAATAACTTCAAGAAATCAATAATTTACGATGAGAGAATAACACCCATGATCCTCTTTATTCTTGCTTATCTAGGAGGGGTTCTCACCATTCTTAGCCCCTGTATTTTACCTATTTTACCTTTTGTATTTGCCCGAGCAGGGCAGCCCTTTTTGAAGAGTACTTTACCGATGTTACTCAGTATGGCGCTGTGTTTTAGCCTGATTGGGTTTTTAGGTGCGATAGGAGGGCATTGGGTTATTCAGGCTAATCAACTAGGCCGATGGTTTGCATTGGCTTTATTATTCTTATTTTCCCTCACGTTACTTTCTAAGTCTTTAGCTGAAGCGTTATCACGGCCTTTTGTAGCACTTGGTAATCTCTTAACTGAGCGTTTTTCTGAAAATTCTGGTTTGTCTGGTTCAAATAAACAGGCTGACACCACCCATAGCCTATTATCATCGGTGGCGATTGGTGCTGCTACGGGGTTGTTATGGGCGCCATGTGCAGGCCCCATATTGGGTTTGATTTTAACGGGTGCAGCATTGAACGGAGCCAGTGCAAAAACGGCTTTTCTCTTGTTGGCTTATGCGGCTGGGGCAATGAGCGCGATTGCGTTAGCATTAACAGCAGGCAAGCCCGTATTTAATCGATTAAAAAAATCGCTGGGAGCGAGTGAGTGGGTACGTAAAGCCTTGGGCGTTGTCATGTTGCTAGGCGTATGCGCCATTGCACTAGGATGGGATATCACCGTACTTACTCAAATTTCATCTGCCAATACGTTTTCGGTAGAACAGAAAATTTTATCGTGGGGCATGCCGCGTTCAGCTGCTATCAAAGATAATTCGCCTAAGCCTAAAGCTGATACTACATCACCTACGCCTTCAGTTTTGCCACGGCTAGAAGCGGCAGAGGCATGGTTAAATACTGCGCCATTAACTGTTGAGGCATTAAAAGGTAAAGTGGTACTGGTCGATTTTTGGACCTATTCCTGCATTAACTGCATTCGTACCTTACCTTATTTAAAAGCCTGGGCAGATAAATATCAAAAGCAAGGGCTTATCGTTATTGGTGTGCATACGCCTGAATTTGCGTTTGAGCGTGATCTAGACAATGTAAAACGTGAGGTTAAGAAGCTTGATATACAGTACCCAGTAGCAATCGATAATCGCTATGCAATCTGGAAAGCGTTCAATAATGAGTATTGGCCTGCCCATTACTTTATTGATGCAAAGGGAGTCGTAAGAGATCAGCATTTTGGAGAAGGGGGCTATGAGGCTTCTGAGGCCATACTAAAACGTTTATTAGCCGAGGCGAACCATGAGGAGGGTGCAAATCATGCAGTAAAAGAAAATAAGCCTTCTCTTACGCCTCCTTCTTCCCAAAGTGTATTTGCGCTGCCTGATGAAAAAAATATCGCTTCGCCTGAAACGTATTTAGGTTATCAACGCGCTGCCCATTATGTTTCTGATTTAATGGAGCCTGATGATGTTTATTCTTATCGTGTGGATAAAAAACTTCGCCTTAATGATTGGGGGCTGAAAGGCCAGTGGCTTGTAAACGCTGAAAAAGCAATAGCACAAAAATCAGGTGCTAGTATCGTTTATCGTTTTCGTGCGCGCGATTTGCATTTAGTGATGGGTACGGCTAAAAGTAATAGTGTTGAGCGTAAAGAGAGTATCGATAATAAAGGAATTAAATTTCGGGTACGTCTTGATGGTGCTGCGCCCAAGGTTAATAAGGGTTTAGATATTAATGAGGCTGGCGAAGGTAAAGTAGTTGAGCAACGTTTGTATCAATTGATTCGTCAAAAAGATACGGTACAGGAGCATACGTTTGAAATTGAGTTTTTAGAGCCAGGCGTTGAGGTGTATGCATTTACCTTTGGATAGTGCTTAGCATTAAAGGTTTTAAAATTATTGCATTTATGTAAGTTTTAAGATGGTTTGGCGTCTAATCATTTCAATCTGTTTAGTTGGTCAGATGTTCGCTTGTTATACTTCAATGCTACTGATATCAAATGATCGTTACAGGAAAGTGAAAGAAGAATTTTTTAAACAATTTCTGTAAAAAATGATTTTTTTGTTGCATAGTGTATAGAAGCGGAAACGAAGCAAGCAGACCAACGCTTATTAAGTGAGGTTATCTATGACGTGCCTGAAAAAGATATTGCTAACTAGCCTGATACTGGTCGAAGGTTTTACTACGGCCTGTGCGGAACCTGCTCGCCCTATCGTTGTTCCCCAGCCTATGGTTGATGCTCCTAAAACAGCTGCTGCATCAAACTTACAAACAGCTGCGTTTGCAGGAGGATGCTTTTGGGGCGTTCAAGCTGTTTTTTCTCATGTAAAAGGTGTTTCTGAAGTTGTGTCAGGGTATGCCGGCGGCGATAAAAGCACGGCGAACTATGAGCTGGTAAGTGAGGGTAGAACCGGGCATGCAGAAAGTGTACGAGTGCGCTTTAACCCTAAAGTAGTTTCGTATGGTGAATTGCTTCGTGTGTATTTCTCGGTGGCCCATGATCCGACTCAATTAAATCGCCAGGAGAATGATATTGGAACCCAATATCGGTCAGCAGTTTTTGCTGCCAATGCGCAACAATATGAGATAGCACGTAAATATATTGAACAACTGAATGCTGCTAAAGTGTTTTCTAAACCGATTGTTACCCAAGTCAATGCATTACAAGCGTTTTACCCTGCTGAAAGCTATCATCAAGATTATTTAATTAGAAATCCTAATAACCCCTACATTGTAGCGAATGATTTACCTAAAATTAATCATCTAAAAACCCTATTTCCTACTCTGTACCAGGAAAACCCAGTAAAAGTGATCTCGTTAAATAGCACTTTGTAGAAAAACATTTTTTTAGCGCAAAGATTGAGATTACGAGGCATATTGTAGGAGCTGCAAAAAGATATGGCGAAATGTATTATTATTTTTCGCCATATACCATTGATTTAAAATAAAATTTGCTCATACTAGAGAAAACCCTTGTTGGGGGCTATTGACTTTAAAAGTCATTAATAGTTTTCTGGTAGAAAGAGCAAACTATGCAATTAACTGCTAAATATTCACTAGTGTTTTTATTAGCACTCACTATGGTATCTTCTTCAGGCGTTTCCTCTGCTGCAACAACTCAAACAACTACTTCAACCCAAAGCTGTGCTTTTTCTAATTGGGTGCAGGGTAAAAATTATGCAGCCGGTTCAATTGTAAAGTATACAGATGGCTTACTTTACAAAGCAAAATATGCGAACCCTGGGTATATTCCTACCGTCAGCACGTATTTTTGGGCACCTTTTAGCTGTGCCACTACGTCTACGGCTCCAGTGTCGAATTTAGATAACTGTAATATTTTTTATACTATCTGGAAGGAAGGCGCCCCTTATAAAACAGGCGATACTGTAAAGTTTACAGATGGTAATTATTACAAAGCTAAATATGATAACCCTGGCTATATTCCGACTGTCAGTACGTATTTTTGGGCTCCTTATGTTTGTAGTGTAGCTCCCGCAACAACCAATAATACCAGCACAACAACAAAAGTTATTGGAACGTATTGGACATTTTGGCAAACAGCCCCCATACGTATTCGTGATATTAATCCTTACTATAATACTATTTACCTCTTTCATGCTCGCCCAGTTGGTGGCTCACCTGGCACAACAGGTGCTGTGTATTGGACTCCGCCAGCAGATGGCAGAGGCGCTGCTTCAAATTTTGTTGCCGATATTCAATATGTAAGAAAAACCCAAGGGCGCAAAGTAATTCTTTCAGTAGGCGGAGCAGGCAATGGAATGAGTTTCCCTTACCGAGCTAAATCTCAAGCATTTGTTAATAGCGTAGTGGCGCTTTATAATCAATTTGGCGGCTTTGATGGAATGGACTGGAATACATTTGAAGCTGACCAAGCGCCTGATACTGCTGAAATGATCTGGATCAGCTTGGAGTTGAAAAAATTATATCCAGGCTTCATTATCACTGCGCCTCCTGCACCATGGAATCAGCTTGATTTAACTTTTTGTGAGGCGATGGTTAAAGCAGGAGCAATGGATTATGCCGCACCTCAGTACTATGATGGCCCTGGCTTAAATGCACCTTCTTATGTAGTAAGTAATGTAGCGCAATGGGTTTCAAAATTAGGTGCTGACCATGTTGTGCTAGGAATGGGCGTTTGGAATCAACCTAACTATATGACAATTGATGATGCAGCCTCGGCATGGACGCAAGTTGCTGCTAAATACCCCACCGTTCGCGGTGTGTTCGATTGGCAAAATTCAACAGATGAAACGCAAGGGTGGAGTTTTGCTAACCGATTTGGAAAAATGTTTAATCCCTGATATCTACCAAGTGCGATAACCATAGGGGCCTAAGTGCCCCTTTTTTTATTCTGTTAGATAGTCACGTAGTTGACCGCTATCAAGGCATGGGCAACAGCAGAGTTGCTGGCACGTTGAGAGCGTCCAAATACGTAATTTTCTATCTGTAATAAAGCCTGATACCATGCCGCTTAATCGCCTAGATTTTATAAGATATAAACATCATGAAGAAAACTTTTTGCATGAAATAAAATATGATCTTCAATAAAGGTTGAAATAAAATAATAACCATGATCATAGCCTTCATGCTGGCGTAAAAACAGGGGCTGTTTAGCGATCTGGCAACTATTTTCAAATACTTCAGGAAAAAGCTGATCTTTTAAAAATTTATCTTCTAAGCCTTGGTCAATTAAAATACCGTTGGGAAAAGGAGCATTCAATTGAGCCATTAATACGCTGGCATCATACTGTTCCCAGGTTGATTGATCTTCACCGAGATATCCTTTAAACGCTTTTTGGCCCCAAGGAGCAAGCATAGGGGCAGCAATGGGCGCAAATGCAGAAACCGAAGTGAATAAACGAGGGTTTCTTAATGCTAAAACCAAGGCACCATGCCCTCCCATAGAATGCCCGAATACGCCTACTCTCGATGTATCAATCGGAAAATGCTTAAATATTAAAGGCGGTAACTCTTGGGTAAGATAACTATACATTCGATAGTGTTTATTCCAGGGCGCTAGCGTTGCATCAAGATAAAAGCCTGCCCCTGTTCCAAAATCCCAATCTTCATCTTCACCTACAATTCCAGCACCCCGAGGGCTAGTATCAACGGTAATTAAAGCAATCCCAACTTGTGCAGCAAAGCGCTGAGCATGCGCTTTAATCATAAAGGTTTCTTCGGTGCAGGTAAGCCCCGCAAGAAACAATAATGCTGGAACCTTAGCGGTTTTTTCAATAAGGGGAGGCAAGTACACTGAAAATCGCATGGATAAGCCAATGACGCTGGAAGCATGGCGATAAAAGCGCTGACTACCCCCAAAACAACGGTGTTCATTTAGACATTCCAGCATTTTGATCCTTTCCCTTTTGGCTTTTTAGCATCTTTTGAGCATTAAGTATCTAGCGGGAGTTGATAGCATGCTTTGATAGCATTACTTAATAAGAATGATGGCTCATTAATAGAGCACAACTGATCGAATCGATTCGCCTCGCTTCATTAAATCGAATCCTTCATTAATACGTTCAAGAGGCAGGCGATGCGTAATTAAATCATCAATATTGATTTTACCTTCCATATACCAATCTACAATTTTAGGTACATCTGTACGGCCTCGTGCGCCGCCAAACGCTGAGCCTTTCCATTCACGCCCGGTCACTAATTGAAAGGGGCGGGTACTAATTTCAGCGCCGGCTTCTGCTACGCCAATAATAAACGATTGCCCCCAACCCTTATGACAGCATTCTAATGCCTGGCGCATGGTCGTAGTATTACCAATACATTCAAAAGAATAATCTGCACCGCCATCGGTAATCTGAATAATGGCATCTACGACATGTTCAAGCTCTTTAGGATTAATAAAATGCGTCATCCCAAATTTTTTAGCCATCTCAACTCGATCAGGGTTAATATCAATACCAATAATCTTATCTGCACCAACCATTTTGGCAGCTTGAATAACATTTAATCCAATACCGCCTAAACCAAATACAACCACATTGGCACCAGCTTCTACTTTAGCCGAAAATACCACAGCCCCTATACCTGTTGTTACTCCGCACCCGATATAGCATACCTTATCAAAGGGGGCGTCTTTGCGAATTTTGGCGACTGCAATTTCTGGTACAACAATATAATTTGAAAAGGTTGAGGTACCCATATAATGAAATAAAGGTTTTCCGTCTAACGAAAAGCGCGATGTTGAGTCAGGCATTAATCCTTTGCCTTGGGTACTGCGAATGGCCTGGCATAAATTGGTTTTTCTTGATAAACAAAACTTGCACTGTCTGCATTCAGGCGTATAAAGCGGAATCACATGATCATCTTTTTGCAACGATGTCACGCCAGGGCCAACATCTACGACAACTCCTGCGCCTTCATGACCCAGTACCGCGGGGAATAATCCTTCGGGGTCAGCACCCGATAAGGTGTAATAGTCGGTATGGCAAATTCCGGTAGCTTTAACTTCGATCAGTACTTCACCTGCTTTGGGGCCTTCAAGGTCAATCTCTTCAATCGTGAGAGGAGCGTTGGCTTTCCAGGCAATCGCAGCTTTTGTTTTCATTCCTAACAATCCTTATACCAATCGTTAAACATACATATGTAATGAGATAGTTTATTATTGAACATGCTGTAAGCAAGCATTAGTTCATTAGTTGTTCATTAGTTTTAAAATAGGCAGCTAAGCTATGAAATACGGAATAGAGTAATAAAAAATTAGAATTTATATGGGATATGGGCCTGGTAATAGCCGTAATAGCCCCTTCAAGATACATTGAAGGGGGGGCTGGTAATAGATTAGTGATGCCCTGCTTGAACGCCTTCAGCAAGTTTATATTCAGTGCTGCAGTAAGGGCATTTAGCAATACCTTTTACATCAAACTCTAAAAAAACTCTAGGGTGCTCGCACCATAAAGGGGTTTTATCGGTAGGGCAATGTAAAGGCAGCTCATTCGCCCCTATGATGATTGCTGTTTCCGTTGACATAATTCACGTATTCCTTATTTTTGAAGAGTTCCAACGGGTGTAAGCCAATGCTTATATTCGGGCGATTGACCATGTACACATTCAAAGTATTTTTTCTGAATACGTTCGGTAATAGGCCCACGGCTACCTTGACCAATCGTGCGGTGATCAAGTTCACGAATAGGGGTTACCTCTGCGGCTGTACCTGTAAAAAATGCTTCATCTGCACAATATACTTCATCGCGTGTAATGCGTTTTTGAATAATTTCGATTCCCATATCTTGAGCGATTTGGAAAACCGTTTTACGCGTTATACCATCGAGCGCTGACGATAAATCAGGGGTATATATTTTGCCGTTGCTTATCATGAAAAAGTTTTCACCAGAGCCTTCTGAAACAAAGCCGTCGATATCTAATAAAAGTGCTTCATCGTAGCCATCGGCTGCGGCTTCCTGATACGCTAAAATCGAATTGATATAATGACCGCTTGCTTTTGCTTTAGTCATTGAAATATTAGGATGATGGCGGGTAAACGACGATGTTTTAATACGAATGCCTTTTTCTAAAGCATCTTGACCCATATAAGCACCCCATGACCATGCCGCAATTGCAACATGTACGTTCAGGGTTTTAGCAGATATACCCATGGCTTCAGAGCCATAAAATACCAACGGTCTGATATAGCCTGATTTTAAGTTATTTTGCTTTACTACTTCGATTTGTGCCTGATTCAACGTTTCAGCATCAAAAGGAATTTTCATGCCGAAAATATGCGCAGAGCGCAATAAGCGCTGAGTATGGTCTTGTAATCTGAAAATGGCGGGTCCCTCGTTGGTTTCATAGGCTCGCACACCCTCAAATACACCCATACCATAGTGTAACGAGTGGGTTAAAACGTGCACTTGTGCATCACGCCAAGGCACTAATTTACCATCGAACCATATAAAACCATCACGATCAGCCATTGACATACGTATTCTCTTTCTTTAAATAGTCTATTTATTCCTGAAAACGCATTGAAAGATCAATGGCGTGAACATGCTTCGTTAAACTGCCAATTGATATCCGATTTACACCTGTTTCAGCTACGGCTCTTACCGTGCTGAACGATACATTTCCAGAAGCTTCTAGTATCGCACGACCACTGTTTTGTTGCACAGCCTCACGTAAGCCTGCTAGGTCGAAATTATCTAAAAGTACCCATTTTGCCCCAGCTTTTAAGGCTTCTTCTAGTTGCGCTAAGGTTTCAACCTCAATTTGAATGAAGGTTTCATGCGTAGCGACAGCAAATGCTTTATTTAAGGCGGAGGTGATTCCTCCTGCGGCTAAAATATGATTTTCTTTTAGCAAAATACCATCGTAAAGACCGTGGCGGTGATTCGTGCCGCCTGCAATCCAGACGGCATATTTTTGTGCATGGCGCAGGCCAGGCAATGTTTTTCGGGTATCAACAATTTGCGTATCTGTACCCGAAATAGCTTCTACATAATTACGCACCAGGGTAGCGGTACCCGAAAGGGTTTGTAAAAAATTAAGCGCTGTGCGTTCTGCGGTGAGTAAGGCTGCACTTAAGCCTGTAAGCGTGCATAGCAGGGTATTTGCAGGCACTGTTTGGCCTTCGTATACATGCCACTCAATCTGAGTGAGAGGATCAATCTGGCTAAAGGTTAAGTTAAACCAAGGCTGACCGCATACAGTACAAGCTTCACGTGTAATGACATAAGCCTTTGTTTTTTTAGCAGGCACCAGTTGGGCACTTAAATCGCCTGCGCCAATATCTTCCATTAAAGAAGAGGCTACCTGCGCAGCGACCCAATGTAACCGTAAGGGAAAAGACGGCATATATTCGCTCTATAAAAGGTTATACCAGCGTTATTACTAGCGGCATACTAAGTAACGATAAGCGTGTGGTATAGGTTTAACTAAACTACGCCAAATTGGCAAATGCAGTTATTTACGTAAAATTGCTGGTGCAACGGCTTTTACAATGTTAAGAGAGGTAGCTACTGATAAGCGGGTAACATGTACTAGCAGTGTCTCTTTAAGCATTATAAAAAGAATTTTACGTTATACGTTTGCTTTAATAGCATCTCTCATTCAAATTTAACAGCTGGATATCAACATATAAGCCCACGTTAAGAGGAAAGAATAATACCATTTCCCTTATTGATGTGTTTGAGAGTAGAGGAATTTAAACTGATAAATTAGGCCAAACCAGCTATAAAATGGCAAGCAAGCACCAAACAAGTGGCAAACTTAATTGTTAAGTGAGGTAAGTCTGAAGTGAATGTTTTAGCAAATTTTGTTGTTATTTGTGATATTCAAAGGCTACGGTTAAGGTTATTCTACAAAAGCTATTATGTGAAATAGACATTACTTCACGAGCACTATTTTACAAAGCAGTGTTCATGAAGTTTTGTTTGGAGGCGCTTTTGAAGCCTTGCTGGTTAGCGCTGATTTATTTTTTCTTAAGTCGTTGCAATAAAATTAGCAAAAGAGTTTTGATCTGGTGTAAATTCCAACATGTTAATACTTTTAGAGGCTACGCAGTTGGGTTCCCTCAGCGTGGGACGCCCCGCCTTATAGCAACTTGCCGTACTCAATGTACTGTCTGCGTTGCTATGCCTTGATAGAACCCAACTGTGTAGCCTCTAACTATCTTGTCCTAGCGCGAATCATTTTTAATAGAACAATAGAAAGCATGAAATGAATGAGTGGGCCTACCCTGAAGAGTTGGTATTAGAGCCTTCGCAACGCATGGCAAACGACAGTACCGAAAAAACAAAATCTTTTGAGGCTGCAAAACGTCGTATCAAACAACCCATTTCATGCTTAGTGGTTATTTATTGTGAGCATCGCGTTCTACTTTTAGAGCGTAAAGATCATTCTGGCTATTGGCAATCAGTAACGGGGAGCTGGGAAGTAGGCGAAAGTTTGAGTCATTTAGCTCAGCGTGAATTAAATGAAGAAACAGGTTTAACCCCACACATGGGGCAGTGGCGTGATCATTATTGGTCGAATCAGTATGAAATTTATCCTCAGTGGCGATACCGTTACCCTACGGGTGTTATCTATAATACAGAGCATGTTTTTTCATTACAGTTAAACGCGTGTCATACGCCTACGCTTTCTGAGTATGAACATAGCGAGTTTATGTGGATAGACTGGAAACAAGCTTCTCAAAAAGTTTTTTCTCCCAGTAACCGAAGGGCGATTGAGTGGATTGTGGGAGGCGGCAATTAAACATTTAAGAGATCATCAACTATGAGTAAATTTTGGAGTCCATGCATTCGTGAGTTAACGCCTTACGTGCCTGGTGAACAACCCCGTATTACAAATCTGATTAAGCTGAATACCAATGAAAATCCTTATGCGCCTTCACCAGCTGTATTAGCAGCTATTCAGGCTGAAACGAATAGCCATTTACGATTGTATCCTGATCCTGATGCATCAAAACTTAAGCAAGCCATTGCAGATTATCACCATATTTCACCCGCTGAGGTATTTGTAGGGAATGGTTCTGATGAAGTTCTGGGGCATGCATTTTATGCGTTCTTTAAACAAGAACAGCCGCTTTTATTCCCTAATATTACGTATAGCTTTTATCCCGTTTATTGCCGTCTGTATGGAATCGCCTATGAAACCATTGCGTTAGATGCTGATTTAAATATTCAGGTAGATCATTATAAAAGCGCTTGCGGTGGAATTATTATCGCTAATCCTAATGCACCTACTGGTATTGCATTATCGTTAGCTGATATTGAAACGTTGGTTAGCGCTCATCCCGATGTGGTGGTTGTCATTGATGAAGCGTATGTGGATTTTGGTGCTGAAACTGCTATTCCGCTGGTTCAAAAATACCCTAATCTATTAGTGGTTCAAACGTTTTCTAAATCACGTTCATTAGCAGGCTTGCGCGTTGGGTTTGCAATCGGTCATTCTTCTCTGATTGAGGGGCTGGAGCGTGTAAAAAATAGCTTTAATTCGTATCCGTTAGGGCGTCTTGCGTTAGCGGGCGCTATTGCTTCTATTGAAGATGAAGCTTATTTTCAAGAAAAACGCACGCAGGTTATCCATACACGTGAGCGGCTTGCTCAGCAGCTTAAAACACTTGGGTTTACGATTTGTTCTTCTAAAACTAATTTTCTGTTTGTTCACCACTCCGATCACGACGCTGAAGTGTTGGTGGCAGCATTGCGTGAGAGAGCTATATTAGTGCGTCATTTCCGGCAAACAGAAATTAAGCAGTTTATGCGCATTAGTATTGGAACAGAGGAAGAGTGTGAGCAATTGCATACTGCGTTGAAAGAGATTTTTCAGGCACTCTAAGCGCTCTTTACGTAACGCTTAATGTAAATGGCTCATAAGAAAAACTATCAAAAAAGTCATTAATAAACACCATAGCCCTATCGCAAACATGTAAGGGATTTGCGATAGGGCATTTTTAGCACATAGAAAAATCTTAGCGATGCCCCTCTATAGCTTATTGCTGAGCATCATCGGGGAATGAATACCTTTAATGTGTATTCTCTACCCGTAACGATATCTGTTACGCGCCCATCTTTTAGACGATTACCTTCATGCCAGACCTCAATCTCGCTGACATTCCTGCGTTGTATAGCCACCTTAAAGGTCGCACCGCGAAATTCGCGTGTAACGTTGATTGTATTCCATTCTTTTGGCAGTTGCGGTTGTACCAGCAAGCCATCACCATCACCGCGCAAGCCGCATAAGCCTTCGATAAAGCAGCGGTACGCCCATGAGACAGTGCCTGTGTTAAATAGCTGGCTAGAGCGGCCTGCTGTACGTGGATATTGATGATACGCGCCGCGATAATAGTTTGGAATAAATACTGGCAATTGACCGCGTTGCAGATAATCTTCCTCGCTAGGCCCGGGAATCATCTGTCGCAACAATTGATAAGCGCGATCACTTTCCCCAATAGTATAGAGGCTGTAAATATAGAAAATGGCAGCGTGGTTGTAAACGGCGCCGTTCTCAGCAGACCCGGGGTGCTTTTGCGTAACGCGACCAATATCATCGCGCATGGTGCTGAACGGTGGCGCGAACATAGCCACCCCATAAGGGGTCGCCAGTTGTTCCTCTACCTGCGGTAATATAGCGGCGCGTTGTTTTGCACCAGCTGCGCCGCCTAAAATTGCCCAGGCTTGCGGGTTAAGCCAGATCCGGCCTTCGACATCGTTGCTGATACCAAAGCTAACATTATCGTCGGTGATACCACGTGCGTACCATTGGCCATCCCACAAGTGTTCATTAGCCGCACGGTTCACTGCCTCGGCACCGCTACGGAAATGCCTCGCGCTTTCTGTTAGCAGCGCGCTAGTGCCGCCGCATTCGCAGATATCTGCCCACAGGTTTAGTGCGTAGGCGGTAGCTACGGTCAGCCAGCCTGAAACACCATGCCCTTTATAGCCAACCATATTCATTGGGTCGCACCAGTCACCTTGTGCAATATAGCTCAAGCCTCGATGATCGCGCGCTTGCAACAGCCAGTTCATTGCATTATTTACGCGCTCAACAACACTAAGAATGGTAACGCTTTCATAACCGATGACGTTTTCATTCAAAATGTCGTAATCATTGGTTTCATCAAGGTAAACTTTCAGCGCCACTGGCAGCCATACACAATGATCGGTGTGCGGCACTTGGTTAATATATTTTAGCTCAGCTCCTTCAGCAATCAAAATTCCATCTGGCATAGCGCCATTTGATTCTTGCTGCGATAGCGCGTGCAGAAAAGCTGCACGCATGACGCTGGGCTTGATAAAACTCATGCCCATGTTGTCTTGTAAATAATTGCGAGTTTGCGGATCAGTGCTTAGGCGATTAACATCGCCGTGATAAAACACTTGACGTGGCAGCCAGTGGTTAACGAAGTTATCGAGTTCTTTGTCTGGTGTTTCGATTTGTAAGCAACCGTGCCCGCCGGCAATATAACGTGCATAATCGGCTTGTGTCGCGGCAAAGGCATTGGCGCTCAGGTACTTGGCACGCATAGCGCATATTTCGGTGTCGTCGAAAGCGGGGCCGAAGATAAAGCGGTAATCATGCGATGCATGATGCGACTCGGCTGCGGTCAGCGCCAAGCGGTATTGCACAACAGCCGTTGGCGTTTCGTAGCGGGCGTCGCTATTGCTTAACTGTTCGCGTTGCAGTGAGGATGGATTGTGCAGGCCGCCTTCACCTTCAAACGCTATTTGTTGTACCTCCCATGCAATTGGCGCTTCTTCGCATAAAAAGTAGGTTTTGTCTTTAAAGTCTTTTTGCTTGAAGTAGTCACTTACCTTTTGGTACGGTGTCACGCAACTGGCTACCACACCACCAAGGTCTGCGCGGTATTCGCCAGACTGATTCATCCACGACATATAACCAATAGGGAAATAAGGATACACACTCAATTTGCGCGGTCGATCTGACAAGTTGGTTACGCGCAGTGACCATAGTTCTACCACATCGGTAGTTGGCAAACTTAGGCTTATTTCGACGCGTATGCCTAAGTGCTCAATGACCCACGATAGATCGCTTTTACCCACCGAAAACGTAAAGCTATCTACTGGGGCACGTACTGGTTCATAGGGTGCTGAAAATAGTTCACCAGTTTCTTCATCTTTAATATAGAAAAAGCGGCCTGGATGATGCGCATAGTAGTTCTGCTCTGGCTGCATGAACGTTTTTGCTTCGAGGTTAGGGGCATACGCATATTTGGCTGGCTCTGGCTGCATAAACTGCGCAGTGGCATAGCCCCGACAGGTTACCTGAATCATCATTGTTTGATTCCACAAAAAACCAGCCGCCCGCGGCATTGCTGTTGGGCTAGTTAGTTCAAAGCGTTCGCCATTATGAGTAGGGCCTAGCATGAAACTCTCCAGTTTAATTTTTTAAGCTTTTGCATACCAATTTTAACCAGACGTTTTCCATCGAATAACTTGTTTGATGAAGAAAAGGCCGATGATGCCTAATATAGCCATCACACCATTCATGATCCAGCCTGAAAACTCTTGCTGCATAAGAACGGTACTGAGGGTACGTTGAGCAAATATTAATAACGCCCCAAGCATAAACAGGCCTGCTTGATAAGTGCGCGCATAGCGAAAGCGGGGAGAAATGCCTAACAGTAAGCAGCCCCACACAATCCAGTATCCCATCCAAAAAGGATACATAATTTTTTTTGCAAAGCTAAAAGCGAGTATATGTTCAGTTAACCCTAGCGATTGTGAAGATTCATTTGAGCTCATCATTTCTTTAAGAGTTTGAGCCAGAAAAAAAATATCTAATTTTTCAAGCGTGCTAGGTTCAAGTACTAAATAAAACGGAAGCGCTAATTGGGCAGGAAGTTTAGTTTTTTTTGATTCATCTCCCGAGTTTTTACCCAAGTAAAGCGTATTTTTTCTGAGTTCTGCCGATTCAAAAAAATGAATCTCCGGTTGTACGCCTTTAACAACCGAAGGGCTATCAGGATAAACATAGATTTTTTTGAGTTTGGCAGTTTTTGCGCCAGTCAGTTCAATGCGCTCAACTTTTAAAATATAGCCTGCATTTTGAAGCCAGACAGATTTTGTATTCACCCCTACACCGCCCAGCCAGCGTGCATTGATACTATCGCATAGCAGCCCCATACAGCCTACTAAAAGACCGCCTGCAATGACTCCAATTAGACTATGCCGCCATTTCCAGCCTGAAAATCGAACGATATTCCACTCGCCTTGCGATACCCACTGCGCAGCAGTTGCCATAGAAGAGAGCAACACAGCAAAGGGCAGCATTTCAAAAAGATTAAATGGAATTCGGCGAATTGCCCAGCGCACAAGATCAAGGGCAGGCATTTGACTATTATTATCAGCTAGGTTGAGCGCATCAAAAAACGAAAAAAGTAAAAGAATAGCAGCTGCAATTTTTAAGAAAGGTTGCGCCCAGCGAAAAAAAATCCAGCGAATATAAAGGGGCATAAGAAGGTACCTGCTTGCTTTGACTAACTTTTACTTATTTACTTTGTCGAAGCCATAAACGCCATGCGGCGTAAGCAAATATTCCATGCAATGCTAATGCTAGCGAGAAATTAATGCCTAAATGTAACTGACCTTTTTCAAAGTTTTTCTGTAAAAGATTAATGATATTCAAATAAAGTTGATCAATTAAAATCAGCGATAAAATATTAGCCGATTGCCCGGCGCGCGAGTTGTGTCGGCCTAAGCTCCATCCCATCCACGAAACAATTAAAACATGTAAAGGAAAGCTTAAACGCCAAAAAAATTCGGCAGTGATAGTATTCAATTGTTTAGAGGTTGTGGCATTCCATAATTGGGTAATAGGCATCCAACGTGGGTTATCGCTAAGCTTAGGGTTCGGTAAAGAGAATACATAATGAAAGCGTTTAAAACTCATATCCAGTTTAGGTGCAATATCTGATGCACGGTATTGTTTTAGCACCCCTTCATTGAGTGCTAAAACAACGCGCTCATTTTGCGGTTCTAATTCAGCTGATTTTGCCCAGATACTAGAATACTCGGTATCGGTACCTTGACCGCGCTCTCTAAAAACAAATACAGTATTAGCATCTTGTTTGTTCACAGCGTTTTTTCCTTCAATACGCACGGTTAAGCCTGAAGGAAATCGTAAAAACTGGCTTGTTTGGCTAAAACGCGTAAAGGGTGTGCGGGCCATTGCTAGCTGTTCAAGAGCGCCTTGCCTGAACGACCACGGCACAAGCCAAAAGCTAAAAAAAGCAATAAGAAGGGTAAGCGGTAACAAATAAACCGTAAGATTGCGCAACAATAAGGCGGGTGTTACTCCAATGTTGCGCCAAACCCATATCTCTCCATCATGCCAATAGCGAGAGCTTGTATTAAAGATCGCAAGATAGGTAGCGATGGCTAGCAGATAGGGGAAGTAGCGTAAACCATTGATACCGAAAAGACGAACCCAGGTAGATAGCTCTAGGGCCTGAATATCAATCTGCTTAAATGTTTTGGCGGCTACGACGCTGAACAATACTAAGAGCAGGGCTATCATCCATAATACCCAGGTCGTGTAGAGTTCGCGGAGCAAATAACGTCTAAAAATCATAGTTTATAATATAAAATGTTCTCTTCATTAACCGAAGGGCATCTCTAAAAACCTAACGTTCGTAGAAATACATATGTGGAATTAAAAAAATTGTTTAGTGTAACAACCGCATACCAACATTGAATTTTATGATTCCGGCAGCGCGGTGGAACTTGGAATTTTAGGTTTTATTTAGGTTTTAGAGAGGTTCCGAATTGGGCGGAGTAGACTATGCACTTTACCACACAATCAAGCTTATTGCCGCAGGATGCCGTTATCGTTGGCCTTTTTCAGGATGATGATTTTGATGCATCGGGTCAATTATTGGATGAATTAAGTAATGGCGCTCTCAGTGCATTTAAGACGCGTGGTATTTTAAAAGGAAAAACAGGCGAAGCCCATTGGTTTTATGATGTGGCAGCGCTTGAGGCTTCAGTACTTGTAGTAGGGCTGGGCAAAGCGGATAAATATACCAAAGATAGTTATATTAAAGCGTTGCACACTGCTGCAAAAGCTGCCTTAAAAAGCCCGTTTAAAAAAATAAGTTTAGGGCTTGCCTCTTCTTTACTCAACGATAGCAGTTCTGCTGAAGACAAACGCTGGGTTATTTCTCAAGCGGTGGTTGAGTTTAATTATGTAAGTTATCGTTTTGAAGATTTTAAGAGCGAAGCTTCTCCTGCCTCTGCGCTTGAAGAGGTTGTATTATTTAGTGCTGAAGAGGCTAATGCTAACGAGTCAGCGATTCGCTATGGCGAAGCCTTAGCCAATGGGATACGTTTTGCGCGCCATGCCGTTGATTTACCCAGTAATGTGGCTACACCTACTTATTTAGCAGGCCAGGCCTTAGCATTAGCACAGCAATCTTCTGCGATTCAAACACAAATTCTTGAAGAAAAAGAATGTGAAGCCTTAGGCATGGGCTCATTCCTTTCTGTCACAAAAGGTTCTGTAGAGCCTGCCAAATTTATTATTATGAATTACAAAGGGGCAGATGATTCTGTTGCGCCAGTGGTGCTGGTTGGTAAGGGAATTAGTTTTGATACAGGCGGTATTAGCATAAAGCCTGCTGCTGGTATGGATGAAATGAAAATGGATATGGGTGGAGCCGCCAGTGTATTAGGTACGTTTCGAGCCTTGGCTGATTTAAAACCTAAAATCAATGTGGTGGGTTTAATTCCTAGTTGCGAAAACATGCCAAGCGGTTCTGCTACAAAACCGGGCGATGTTGTAAAAAGCATGTCGGGTAAAACAATTGAGGTGCTGAATACCGATGCAGAAGGGCGCTTAATACTTGCCGATGCCTTAACCTATGCTGAGCGTTATAACCCTAAAGCTGTGATTGACATTGCTACCTTAACAGGTGCGGTAATTGTTGCATTAGGCACCGATGTTGCTGCTTTATATAGCGATGATGAAACCTTAGCAGCCGCCTTATTAAAATCAAGTGAGCGTACCCGTGATCATTTATGGAGAATGCCCATTGTTAATCGCTATTTAGAATCGCTCACCAAGACAACATGTGCTGATTTATCGAATATAGCAACAGGCGGAGGGCGCAGCGCAGGCAGTATCGTTGCAGCTTGTTTTTTACGTGAATTTGCTAAAGCGTACCCTTGGGCGCATTTGGACATTGCAGGGGTAGCTTCACAAAGTGGTGCAGATGGTTTTGCAACGGGGCGGCCTGTGAGCGTGTTAGTTGATTACTTGGTGAACTAAAAATATTAATAAATGTGTTTGTAAATATTAAATGTATTTTTTAGCCATAGTGTGAGTAAGTAAGTATGCCCATAGCCTAAAATATTTAGGCTATGGGCTGTTTTGCTAAATGGCGATAGTATTTATACAATAGAGAGAGCTTAATAACATTTTAGTGTGCCATTATCATTATGCACATTTTTATCGCAACGGTTTACATACGTCCACCAGTTCCATGAGCCATCGTTTCTTTTACAGGCCCCGCCAACTTCTTTTCCGCCCCAGCCATATTGAAAAGGGCCATGATCCAAATTAAGATAAATTTGGCAGTTATTCAATGAGGTATCATGGGCGCTTGCGGAAACTGGAACTAACGATGCACTAATGAATAGTGCAAATAGTCCAGCATTTATACATTTTAACTGCGCTTTTACTAAGTTTTTTTTAATAGACATAGAGTGCTCCTGAACGATAGTTTTAATATCAAAAATATAAAATTGGTTTTAATTTTAGTTCTCATGTTCAATGAGAAAATAAAAAGCTACACTTACACTGGTAGAGGCATGACTCCTCCATTGTCTGCGCCTATAATACGGATACAGTAAAAAGTCATTATGGATATGACTTCTCAAAAGAATATAAACAGGGAGCAATAAGCACGCTTCATAAATAAATCATAAGTTTGCTAATCTTTAGACTAGCAAACTACCTAAATATGATTGGCTGCCCTCTCTCATTATTTTATGGGAGAAAACGCATATTTCAGTTTTACTCCCACGAAGACCGAATTTTAGACAAATCAGCCCCAAAAAATAATTAGGATGTTCCATGGCTATTAAAAAAACCGAACTCTATTCTTCCCTTTGGGCAGGCTGCGATGAACTGCGCGGCGGCATGGATGCAAGCCAATATAAAGACTAATGCAGGAATTGCTCACGGGTAAAACAAGGCTGGTTAAACCCAGTACCCATCCATCACAAACGTTGGAGAAATGTATTGATGAATGAAAAACCTTTTCAATTCGGAAGCCGTTGGCTAAAAGCCGATTTTCACCTTCATACTCGCGCAGATAAAGAGTTTATGTATTCCGGTGAATCGGATCGATTTATAAGTGATTATGTTGCAGCGTTGGAAGCGGCAAACATTGGGGTGGGCGTGATCACTAACCATAATAAATTTGATTGTGATGAATTTAAAGCGTTGCGAAAAAAAGCTAAACAATCTGGAGTCGGCTTATTGCCGGGTATAGAACTTTCTATTAAAGATGGTTCAGCAGGTGTGCATACCCTGGTGGTTTTTTCGGATGCATGGATGATTAATTGTGAGAGTAAGAATTATATTCAAGATTTTCTTCAGGTGACCTTTGCAGGTATAGCAAATTTTGAAGATGAAAATGCGCGCTCCAATCACGATATTATTGAAACCATAAGAGAATTAGATAAATTTCATAAAGATTATTTTTTGATTTTTGCGCATGTCGAGCAAGACAAAGGTTTATGGAGTGGATTAAAACCAGGACTTATTCAGGATTTATTTAAGCGTGAAGATGTAAAACGGCGTGTGCTTGGATTCCAAAAGGTATGTACACACGATGAGCGTGTAAAAATTAAGCAGGTTTTAGGCAATGATTATCCTGCTGAAGTAGAAGGGTGTGATGCCAAGAGTTTAGCCGATATGGCAACACGTAAGGCAAAGTGTTATCTAAAACTCGGTGCCTTTAATTTTGAAGCTGTAAAATTTGCATTGCTAGACCATCAAAACCGTTTGCGTAAAGAATTACCGCCTATTCATCATTCCCATATTCGCACCATCCGTTTTGAAGGTGCAGGGAGTTTAGGCGGAACAGAAATCCATTTATCTCCTGAACTGAATACATTCATTGGTATTCGTGGGAGTGGTAAGTCTTCAATATTAGAAGGCATTCGCTATGCGTTAAACGTTCCCTTTGGCGATAAAGCCTCAGATGTAGAATACAAGGAAGGTCTCGTTAAGCATCTTTTGCGAAGTGGTGGAAAAATCACCATCGAAGCAATCGATAAGCGCGGGCAAATCTATGAGGTTCGGCGTATTTTTGGTGATCGTTCTGATGTTTATGTCAATGGAGAATTACAGCCGGGGGTATCGATTCGTGAAACGGTATTACATAAACCTATTTATTTTGGTCAGAAAGATCTTTCAAGCACAGGCGCAGGTTTTGAAAAAGATTTAATTGAAAAATTAGTGGGTGAAGCCTTACTTCCCATTAGGCAACAGATTGAGCAAGCACGTTTAGAAGTCACTGATGTCATCCATCAAATTCAGCGCTTAAAGCGCGCTACAGAGCAAAAACAAGAGTGGGCGCAGAAAAAACAAGATGCCGCATTTAAGTTACAGTTTTATCAACAGCATGGGGTTGAAGAGAAGCTTCAAAAGCAGATTGATTTTGATCGCGATGAACGAAAAGCGAGTCAGATTATTCAGGCATCAAGAAACTATTTAAACGATCTCAATGCATTGATTGCCAATTTTGAAGATGATTTAAAAAATCATGCTTTGTATAAATCTGCCTACAACGCGGTATTTTTCGATCAATTTTTTGCTACGTTTAAACAGCTATTACATGGTTTTGATAGCCTTAAAACCATTGCACTACATGGTGAACCGCTATGGCAACAGCTCGTACAACACGTTGATCAGTTCCAGACACAAAAACAGTCTCTTAAAGAAGAGTTTGCAGATATTGAGCGAACCTTAGCCGGAGAACTCAAACAAGCAGGTGTACAAGCTATTAGTCCACAAGAGTTCCGGCAACTTAAAGGTATGCTTGACCAAGCTGATCAAATGTTAGCGGTATTAGATAAAAGCGAACAGCAGCATACAGAATTGAGTCAAACGCTAGAACGTGCGCTCGTTAAATTAAATGAGTTATGGCTGCAAGAGTATCGAACGATTGAGCAGGTATTAGGGCACATTAACCGTGTAGATTCGCCTCTAAAAATTGTGCCGGAATTTAAAGCGAATAAAATAGCCATGCTGAAGCATTTACAAGATATATTTAGAGGAAGCCGTATTAGAGAGTCGATGCTCCAAAATCTAGTCAATGACTATAGTGATTTTGGTGCAATGTGGCGAGATAAAAGAAATATTGCTGAACAATTAAGTGGTTCCTATGATACCTTTTTAAGATATTTTGAAGACAATCTTCATCAACTGTTAACGTGGCAAGTGCCTAATCATTTTAGTATTGAATATCACGGCAAGGCTTTAGCCCATCACTCTTTGGGTCAACGTGCTTCCGCCTTGATGTTATTTGTACTCAGCCAGAGAGATAATGACGTAGTTATCATTGATCAACCGGAAGACGATTTAGATAATCAAACAATTTATGATGATGTCATTAAGCTCATTCGTGAATTAAAACCAACGACACAATTTATTTTTGCAACGCATAACGCCAATATCCCTGTATTAGGGGATGCAGAACAAGTGATTGCCTGCCAGTATCTCAATGATAAAATTAATACGATCAGTGGTAGTATTGATTGTGTTGATGTTCAAAAACATATCGTGAGTATTATGGAGGGTGGCGCAGAAGCATTTGAAAAACGAAAACAGGTCTATGAAGCATGGAAACCTCAGAACTATTCAGCATGATGGCTAACGGTGAAGATAGCCGACACCAGTTTAAGGGTGATATTAATAACGCTGCTTCTTTAGGGGCTGAAATGGTCGCTTTTTCAAATTCGAAAGGCGGTTTTCTGCTTATTGGTGTCAATGATGATGGAAGCTTTTCAGGCTTAACCCAAGACGATATTTCGCGTTTAAATCAAATTATTTCAAATGCCGCCTCACAAAATGTTCGACCACCAATATCGCCTCTAACAGAAAACATGACGTTGCCTGATGGAATAGTCATTATCGTTCATATAGAGCAGGGGATCAGTAAGCCTTATATGGATACCAACGGCTATATTTGGGTAAAAAAAGGTGCTGATAAGCGGCGTGTAATGGCTCGTGAAGAAATGCAACGTTTATTTCAGGAAGCTGCGTTAGTTCATGCGGATGAGTTACCCGTTAGAGGGTCTTCAATTGCTGATGTAGATCCGGATTATTTTTCGACATGTTTTGAGAGCATCGTTGGTGAATCGTTATCAATTCAATCGCTTCCATTAGCAAAATTAATGGAAAATATGAACCTGATGAAAGAAGGGCAACTTAACATTTGCGGTGCTTTATTATTTGCGAGCAAGCCTCAATTACGATTACCCGTATTTATCGTAAAAACCGTTGCATTTCCTGGTGTCGAGATCACTGATATACATTATATTGATAGCCAAGATATAAATGGCAAACTTTCAGATATTTTTCAAAAAACACTTGGTTTTGTTTTGTCCAATATCCGATATGTGCAAAATGAACAGAGCTTTAACTCTGTCGGTGAGCCTGAAATTCCTAGGATTGTATTCGAGGAGTTGATTGCTAATGCGCTTATTCATCGAGATTATTTTATTTCTGCTCCTGTGAGGGTATTGATTTTTTCAAATCGCATTGAAATCGTTAGTCCTGGGCATCTGCCAAATAATCTAACGGTAGAAAATATTAAACTGGGTAATTCAAACGTAAGAAATCCTATTCTTGCTTCGTTTGCTCCAAAACTATTACCTTATCGAGGTTTGGGTAGTGGCATTTTAAGGGCATTGAAAGCGTATCCAGATATTGATCTTATTGATGATCGGGATGGGAATATATTCAAAGCAATTATAAAGCGGCATCAGTATTCTCAAGAGGTCAATTAATGTCTACGGTAGTCCAACGCGAACGCGCCACCCAAAATCGTGTGGTTCAATGGGTGACTTTTAGCCTTTGGATGTTGATGTGAGAGGCTCTTTATTTATAGTTTTTATGTATATTGAGCAGGCGCTTTATCAAGCACCCACTTAATCATCGCAGGGTAAGGTTCAACGCCTATTTCTTTTGCGCGTTTTTCTTCTGCTGTTAGCCCAATCCATTGCAACATAGGCACACCAAACGTTCTGCCTGATGTAAACGCCTCGATAAGAGAGGCTGAATCACCCCGATAACCATCTTCATGAAATACAACTGAGGGGTCTAACTTAAGATGCACCGATGCAGCATACGACCAAGCAATCGCCATCATTTCTTCGGCTGCCTGATTGCCCACATTATCTTGTGTATGTGTTCTTCTTTCAGGTGCAATAACCGCTAAATGCCCAGCCTCATGCAATAAATCTCCTGGGTAAAGCAATGCACGCTCATTGATAACAATGACGCCTTCTTCTACGGTAATGCCCGGCAGAAACGACTTATGATGAAATTCAGCTTTTTTGATGCTAAGGCCAATATCGAGAATAAACCCTATGATTTTATCCAATAGCGTTGTCTGTTCATTTTCAAGCATTAGCGGCATTTCCTTTTTGTCTCTTTTTAATGTAGAGGCTACGCAGTGGGCCACTCTGTGCAAGTTAGCCCTGAAACAAACAAACTTGATAATTTATTAGGCGTTGAGCCACTTGCAATAGGCGATATAATTTTAACAGAAGTTTTACAAGGTTTTAGATCTGATAATGATTATAAACAAGCTAAGCAAATATTTAGCATATTAACCGTTTTTAATATGCTTGGTGCAGAACAAGCAATAAAAGCTGCTGACAACTTTAGAGCCTTGCGTAAAAAAGGTATTACAATTCGTAAAACGGCTGATGTTATTATTGCTACCAATTGTGCATAGAAATGAAACACTCGTTACTTTTCGCTGATAAAGACTTTATCCCTTTTGTTGAGTATTTCGGATTACGCTCTGCTTTGATTGGCGCATAACTGAAAATTAATTGTTTTACAAAAAACAGGTCAAAAATTGATCGCTCAAAACGTACTATATTAAATGATTTCGATCTTAGGAAAAGTGTAAAGACCCTTAAACAGAGTTTGTTTTGACTCCTCTACAGCCTCAACATTGGTATTAAGCTGCACCGGAGCACAGCGTAGGGAATTTTGCAGCACTGCTGTAAAATGTCCTGTTGAATAATTTGTTAATCATTTTTAATATGTAAAAAACTTATTTTAATAATAAAAATGTTGATTGTACTAATTGAGATGTTGACTCCACAACTTGTGGAAGCTGAGGAATACTTAAATATATTGTTAAAATTGAAGATATAGCACTAAGGTTATCAAGTACTCTCTGGCCAATTTCATGATCTTTAAGAAAAGTATAAAAGCTATTATCACGATGAGAGTGGCCTATTATTGATTCAGTTTGTTTTATTATAGGTTCTAACCCTATTATTTTATACTCACGCATCATTTTAATTAATTCCATTAACTCTTGCGTTAAATATAATTTAATATTTATTGGTAAAGAACTATTTTCAACATCTGTTAAAATAGTATTTAATTCGCTAATAAGTTTAGATATTTCATCTTCAGGTGGAAGATTTAGCAAAAATTTACTATGCAAAATCTCACCAATTAAACCTAAATGAGCAATGCAATGTGGATTAATATGATTTATAAAAGAATCCCATTTTGCGCCTAGTTGCTGATTTATAAAAGCAGCTTCAATTGGTGCTCGCCATAAATCTGATGTTTCAACATATTGCGGAAAATGCATTTGAAGTTGATAAGTTATTTTTGCTGGCAGCTCCATAACTTTTGATAAACGAGTAAAAATTTCTTTTGTATCATTCTCTTTGACATGTAATAGTTCTCCCCATGTAACAATACACTGTTTATCTTTAGGAGCTTTAAAACCATTTTCTAAAATTACTTTCAGCCGAGCAGCGGGATTGTCTTGAGGCATAAATCAACTCTCTTTTTGAAATAGATAATTCTATGGCTAACGTTTGAATGATTTGTTATTAGCATATTTGAATACCATGATAATCTGTACTTGAACCAAATACAGTATTAAAACATTGATAAACAACATGCCTATTGTATTTTTCTAAAGCGTTAAAATCATTATGAAAATGAGATGCATGTAATGATTTCGGCATGGATTTAAAGCTTTTAATTAGTGCTTCAGGTGTATTGGGAGATGCTAGTTTATTTATATCACTAAAAATATATGTTATAAACGCATTAGATTTTAGATTAAAGCTAAATGCCATATGATCTTTTTCTTCTATAGGTGTACTAAAACCACGGTCTGATAATAAACATGTTTTCTCATCGTAAGTATGTATTATTGCCATAATATAAGTATCTGGATTTTCGTACAGATTTTTAATCATTTGCTCAAGAAGGTTTGGTTTATTTTCTTCTAGGCGAATTAGCAACATAAATATAATTGATAACCATTCTATATATTCTTTGTCAGATATACCTAAGCTTTCGCATAAAAATTTTTGTTGTGGTTTTTTTCCGGTTATTATAAGTTCAAAATTTTTAAAGTGAATGGGATTTGTAGGGTAACAGTTTTTTAATGAAGGAAATGAGTCAATAACCTTTTTTATTGAATAAGGATTTCTAACAAAATTGATGAATTTTGAAATAAATAAATTTAAAATTTCATCTTTTATTTCCGAGTTATTCAAGGGTATTTTATCTAACAGAATTTTAGTATTACTTCTTATATTGTATTCATACTGATGAAAAAGTTTTTCAAAGTTTGATCGTATTTCATTATTTAAAACATCAAAACTAAATAAATCATTTAAAGTTAATGAATTATTTATTTTAAATCCTTTCTTTGATTCTAGTTCGATTAAATAAGATTCTCTTTTTTTTAATTTAAACGCGTAAATTTTTTGGTTCTCATCGTCTGAATTGGGATTAATTGTATTTAGCCGTTGTTCAACTTGAGAAATAAAATGTTGGTTTTTTGTTGTGTTTTTTAAATCCATATTTATCTCATTGAGGAGCTTATAACGTTAAGTTCAGGGGCGTGCGAAGCACGTCCCTTGCAACGCGTAGTTAGCACTATAAAGCTGCAAAAAACATTAACGACTAATTTGATGAATAGCTTGCTTCAACAGTATTTTCCTTAACATTATCTTCTGAATAATAACTTTCTTCAGAATTTACATATTTAAAAACAAATGCCTCAGCATATTCATTTTGAATATCAGATAGAAATTTTACATAATCTGGCATTATTTTCATTGGAAAAGAAATGTGATGTTGCCCCTCATATAGAGCTAAATGGGTTCTAAAAAATCTATCGAAGATTTGAACTATTGTATTGCCTTCTGGTGTAATGGAATAAGAGGCACGAAAACTTACTTTACCCATATCAAAACATAACTGACCGTTATAGACAATTGGCTTCTTTTCTTGAGAACATTTGCAAATTTCATCAAATTCTTTCACTTCTGGAAGCATGTCATGATGAGGTAAATCTTCTTGAACTATTTGGACACCTCCTTCTTGTTGCCATGTATCAGATTTGAAAAAATTATACTGAAATTTGTAAAAAGTTAATTCGTATTCCTTAACAAGTTTATATACATTAATCGTATATCGACCACATTGAGGTGCTGGAGTTGTATAAGTTCGTGTTGCAGTGGAGCTGTAATTGAAATTAATTTCATGTCCAGAAATTCTTTTAATATTTGCTTTTAGACCAAGTATACCTCCAGGAATACCTGCGAAGATTTCTCCATTTTTTTCTATAGTTTGAGCATCCCTTTCAGAAACTCCACTGGTTATTGAAAATTGTAAAGAAACCTGACCTCCGCATCTTGCTGTTGCAGATTCAATTAAAGACCATTTATTGTAAATCTCACAATGAATTTTAAGGTCATCAAAATTAATATTAAAGTCAGTAATTTTTTTTCGACCTTCAAAGAAAAGAGCCATTATTTTACGTCCGCTGGTTTAGGAAAAAAATGCTTTAAATGCTTCACTAACGGAAAAAACGACTAGGATCTTTATTTTTATGAATATATATTTGTTTTTATTGAAAAGGTGCGTGCTAACGTTGTATAGAGCACTTAGTCATAAGATAAAAAGTATTATTTTAGAGTTACGCATTCGGGTGCACTCAAGGCATAGCAGCCAATACAAGAAATATAGCAAGTTGCCACGCTGTAAGAACCCGGCTGCGTAATTTTCAATATAACAATACTTACAAACAGTATTACAAAGACAGTTCTGGCCTATTACGATACAGATTAAGCGCTTCAGGGTTCGCCAACGCCTCAATATTCTTAACAGGATGCCCCTCAACAACATTACGCACCGCAATCTCAGTAATTTTGTTGTTTTTAGTGCGAGGAATATCATTTACTTGAAGCACTTTAGCAGGCACATGGCGAGGTGAACAGCCTGTTCGGATTTGTTTTTTGATGCGCTCAATGAGTGACTCATCAAGCACAAGCCCTTCTCGCAATATCACAAATAAAACGATACGAATGTCGTTATCCCACTGCTGACCAATCGCTATCGATTC
>JAZKAR010000004.1:0-7125 GCA_040389065.1 Pseudomonadota bacterium
GTTGGCGTTTGCCGCAAGCTATCAAGGTGACGATACAGGCGATGCTGTGACTGAAAAATCCTACGAAGGCATGGATCTTGTTCAAAGCAGTATCACATATGCCCTGGGGTTAAATATTGAAAACCTTACCCTTTTAGGATCAACAGCAATTAACGGAACAGGCAACGCATTAAACAACACCGTGATAGGAAATGAAGCTTCTAATATTCTTAACGGAATGGGGGGAAGCGATACGCTTTACGGAATGGGCGGTAACGATATCCTTTATGGCGGATACGGTTCTGACACGCTGTATGGAGGCGACGGCGATGATCTTCTCGATGGCAAAGGAGGGGCAGATACCTTAGCAGGGGGTACAGGCAATGATAGTTATAGTATTAACTATTCAAATGATCGCGTGATTGAAAATGCCAACGAAGGTATCGACACCATACAAGCAAGCATCAGCTATGTGCTGGGAGATCATCTTGAAAATCTACTGCTCATGGGTAAGGCAGGTCTTAATGGCACAGGCAATGCGCTAGATAACACAATTATTGGCAACGATGGTTCAAATACCTTAAAAGGCTTGAATGGAAACGATACATTGCAGGGAGGCGTAGGCCGAGATACCTTGGAGGGCGGAGAGGGCAATGATAGTCTAAAAGGTGGGGCAGGCAGTGATACGCTTATAGGCGGAGCAGGCAACGACATCTTAGCGGGAGAGGCTGGAAACGACATCTTAGAAGGGGGCATTGGAAACGACATTTACTTATTCGGAAAAGAATCAGGCAATGACACGATCAATAATAACCGCGGATCAAGCACAGATAATGATCAGGTTATAGTTGGTGCCGGAATATCTGCTAACCAGATTTGGCTAGAGCGTATAGGTAAGGATCTTCAGCTTACATTAATTGAAACCCATGAAACGCTAACGGTCAACAATTGGTATCGTGATTCACAAAATCATCTTGATAGCTTTGTTTTATCAGATAACAAACGGTTAATAGAAAGCAATGTTGAAAATTTAGTAACGGCAATGAGTGCATTTGCGCCGCCTAGAGCGAGCCAAACAAGCCTGACGCCAAGTACTCAGCAGGCTCTTGAAAGTGTTATTGCTGCAAACTGGAAGTAAACGTTTAATGGAAGGATGAAGTTATATAGAGAGGGTTAGATTCATTGGGTAGATTCCCTGTTGAAGATAACCCGCTTCTTGTTGTACCGACCCCTGGAACCATTTTTTACCTTACGTTACATTGTATTAAGGCGAAATGGTATTAACCAGTTGTTGTGCTACTTTTAAAGGCATGCCTTAGCGCGATGAATTGGCAAAAGGCATGCTTCTATAAGTAGTTTTAGCATTGAAAGTTAGCGTGCTATTTCCAACTAGCAGTGATCACAGCGTTCAATGTAGTCTGATAATCTTGCGGTAAACTGGTTTGGCCTGATACAGGTGGGTTAAATGCTGCCATCGCGGTGACCAGATTTTCAACGTTGCTTTCAAGAAGGCGCTTATTGTCAGATAAAACAATAGCGTCAACGTGATATGCATTTTCTAAGTACCAGTTTTGAATTGTGATGTTATCGCCGGTTTCAAGCAAGCTCAAGCGCAAATCATCACCTACATGCTGCAACCAAATTTGGTTTGCACTAACGCCTGTGCCAATTTTAATTTGATCGTTTTCAAGGCCTGTGGAGTCATAGTTAAATACTCTATTTCTAGCCCCAGCACCTTTATTGAGCAGATACGTATCATTGCCGCTGTCGCCATTAAGATAATTATCGCCGTCGCCACCTACCAGTGTATCGTCACCTTCATCACCGCTTAAAAAGTCATTTCCGGCATCGCCTTGAAGGTAGTCGTTCCCCAGCCCGCCATAGAATATGTCATCGCCGGCTCCACCGCGTAAAGTATCTGCACCTGCTCTGCCTTCTAAATAGTCATTGCCATCTAAGCCTGAGAGTGTGTCATTTGCTGCATATCCTGTTAGTGTGTCATTGCTAGCAGTACCTGCAATCACTTTACTTTTTACGGTATCAACGTTCCAAAGAGTACCATCAGCGAATTTTATCTGATCAACCTGATAGCCCCCTTTTCCATCGTTTGTAAAATAGTTTCTAACGGTTAGTTTGTCAGTGGATTTTTTGATTTGCAGCAATAAATCATCAGAATATCTTTGAAGTATAACGTCACTCACTGTAATGCCAGTACCTAGTTGCAAGGTATCTAGTTTGCCGATGGCGGTATCATAACTGTTTATGGTGTCTTGACCTGATCCTTTGTTAAATAGGTAAATGTCGTTGCCAATGCCGCCATCCAGGTTATCATTTCCTAATCCGCCATCCAACGTGTCATTGCCTGCTTCACCAAAAAGATCATCATTGTCATTTTGTCCTTGCAACGTATCATTACCATTGCCGCCATAGAGCTGATCATTTCCAAATCCACCTAGTAGCGTATCGTCGCCAGCGTTACCGTTTAGGTTATCGTTACCGTCAAGGCCTGATAAGGTATCAGCGGTAGCATAGCCCGTTAAATTTTCATCGCTAGCAGAACCTGTTAGCAGTTTACTTTTAATGGTAGCCAGATTCCAAAGGCTGGCATCAGCAAATTTGATTTGTTCAATCTGATTGCCGACGGTAGCATCACCTTCGAAAAAGCTACGAATCGTTAAACTATCAGTAGTATTCTTCAGCGTTAGTACCAGGTCATTGTCGCGGCGATTTAGGAATACATCGCTGGCAGTAATGCCTGTAGCTAGTTGTACCGTATCTAACTTTCCAACCGTGCTATCGTAGCTCTCGATAAAGTCTTGCCCTGAGCCTTTGCCAAATAAATACGTATCATTACCTTCATCGCCATCAAGCGTGTCATTACCAATTCCGCCATCGAGGATATCGTTGCCTGTTCCGCCCCCTAACCAATCATTGCCATCTTGTCCTTGAAGTGAATCAGCACCTTCACTGCCGTAAAGTATATCGTCACCGAGCCCGCCCAGAAGGGTATCGTTACCTGCCTTGCCATCAAGGTAATCATTGCCATCAAGCCCCGATAGTGTATCGGCAGTAGCAGCATAGCCAATTAAATTGTCTTCATTGGCAGAGCCTGTAAGAAGTTTGCTTTTAATCGTCGCCAGACTCCATAAGGTGGCATCAGCAAATTTGATTTGCTCAATCTGGTAGCCGCCATTACCATCATTCGCGAAAAAGTTAGCAATGGTTAAACTATCCGTTGTATTTTTAATCGTTATTACTAAGTTGTCGTATTGGTGATTTAGAAATACATCGCTGGCAGTAATGCCAGCGGCTAGTTGTACGGTATCTATTTTTCCAACCGTGCTATCGTAGCTGCTGATAGTATCTTGCCCAGAACCTTTGCTGAATAAATAGGTATCATTACCTTCACTGCCCTCAAGGGTATCATTGCCTACTCCGCCATCGAGGGTGTCGTTGCCTGCTCCACCGATCAGGGTATCATCGCCGTCTTGCCCTTGCAGTGAATCGCTGTCATTGCCGCCGTAGAGCGTGTCATCGCCGAGGCCGCCAGTAAGCGTATCGTTACCGGCTTTGCCATCAAGGGAATCATTGCCATCAAGCCCTGATAGCGTATCTGCAGTAGCATAGCCAATTAAAGTATCATTGTTGGCAGAGCTTGTCAGCACTTTACTTTTAATGGTAGCCAGATTCCAGAAGGTGGCATCAGCAAATTTGATTTGTTCAATCTGATTGCCGCCGTTGCCATCATTAAAGAAAAAATTATTAATCGTTAAGCTATCGGCAGTATTTTTAAGCGCTAGTATTAGATTGTCATCACGGCGGCTTAGTAAGACATCGCTGGCAATAACGCCTGTAGCGAGTTGTACCGTATCTATTTTCCCCACGGTGATATCGTAGGTATTAATAGTGTCTTGCCCTGCACCTTTACCGAATAGATAGGTATCACTCCCTTCGCCTCCATCAAGAGTGTCATTGCCAGCTCCGCCATCTAAAGTGTCGTTGCCTGGCCCACCCGATAACCAATCATCGCCGTCTTGTCCTTGCAGCGAATCACTGCCATCGATACCAAAGAGCGTATCATCGCCGAAGCCGCCCAGAAGCGTATCGTTACCCCCCTTGCCATCAAGAGTATCATTGCCATCGAGGCCTGATAGCGTATCAGCAGTGGCATAGCCCGTTAAAGTATCGTTGCTGGCAGAGCCTGATAGCAGCTTACTTTTAATGGTAGCGAGGTTCCAAAGGCTGGCATCAGCAAATTTGATTTGTTCAATCTGATAACCGCCGCTGCCATCATTGGTGAAAAAGTTTTTGATGGTTAAACTATCGGTTGTGTTTTTAAGCGTTAACACTAGGTTATTGCCGTTACGATTTAAGAACACATCGCTAGCAATAATACCCGTGGCTAGTTGCACAGTGTCTATTTTTCCTACGGTGACATCGTAGCTGTCGATCGTATCTTTTCCTGCGCCTTTGCCGAATAAGTAAATATCGTTGCCATTGCCGCCATTTAAGGTGTCGTTGCCTGCTCCGCCATTTAGCGTGTCATTACCTGTGCCGCCTGAAAGAGAGTCGTTAGCATTTCCGCCTGTTAACGTGTCGTTGCCGGTAGTGCCTGAAAGTGTTAGCCCTGTCGTAAACACAGGGGCTTTATAAAGTTTTGACTTTACCGTTGCATAGTTCCAGATGGTTCCATCAGCGAATTTCAATTTTTCTACGACGTAGGCGCTTGAGCCATCTTGAGAGAAGTAGTTAACAATCTCTAACGTGTCGGTACTGTTATTCACGTTAATGTTTAACGTATCACCCGTTTGGATTAGGGTGATATCAGCCGCCGTAATACCAGCACCAAGCTGAATGGTATCGGCATTGATGTTTACCGCATCGTAATCGTAGTTGTAGATACTATCTGCGCCTGAACCGCGACCAAACAGGTAAATATCGGCACCGTCGCCGCCCACTAGGCCATCATTGCCTGTACCACCATCTAGCGTATCATTACCATTACCGCCATCTAATTGATCATTGCCTTCATTGCCTAGTAATTTATCGCTGCCATTGTCACCATATAGAATATCGTTACCGGTTCCCCCATTTAAAATATCATTGCCATCAGCGCCGCTTAGCCAATCGTTGCCATTGCCGCCTGTAAGCGTATCAGCGGTAGCATAGCCAGTTAACATATCGTTGCCTGCAGTGCTCACCAGCACTTTGCTTTTAATGGTAGCAACATTCCAGAGGGTGCCATCGGCAAATTTTATATTTTCTACGGCAGTTGCACTTAAACCATCTTGTGCGAAATAGTTAGTAACCTCTAACGCATCAGTACTATTGTTCAGGCTAATAATTAATGTATCACCGTTGCGGGTTAAGGTAATGTCAGTGGTCGTAATGCCGGTACCAAGTTGAATAGTATCTGCGTTGATATTTAATGCATCGTAATCGTAGTTATCAATGGTGTCTGTTCCCGAACCACGACTGAAGAGATAGATATCAGCACCATCGCCGCCAGTCAGGCGATCATTACCTGTACCGCCATCCAGCGTATCGTTGCCGCTGCCAGCGTCTAAGGTATCATTGCCTTCGTTGCCTAGTAATTTATCGCTACCGTTGCCGCCATCTAGCGTGTCGTTGCCAGCGCCACCGTTTAAGGTATCATTGCCATCAGCGCCAACCAACGTATCGTTACCGTTGCCGCCTGAGAAGGTGTCAGCAGTAGCATAGCCAGTTAATGTATCGTAACCAGCAGTGCCGGTTAGCACTTTGCTTTTAATAGTAGCGGTATTCCAGAGCGTACCATCGGCAAATTTTATATTTTCTATGGCATATGCAGTGGTAGCATCTTGTGAAAAGTAGTCATCAACGGCTAAAGCATCGGTGCTGTTGTTAAGGCTAATAATTAACATATTGTTACTACGGGTTAAGATAATATCAGCAGTTGTAATGCCTGCCCCTAGCTGAATAGTATCAACATTACTGTTTAGGGCATCGTTGTCGTAGTTATAGATGGTATCTCTGCCTGAGCCGCGACCAAACAGGTAAATATCAGCGCCGTCGCCGCCGCTTAAAGAATCGTTGCCTGATCCGCCATCTAATGTATCGTTTCCGTTTTCGCCATATAAATCGTCGTTTCCTGTTCCGCCATTTAATAGATCGTTGCCATCAGCACTATGCAGAATATCATTACCATTACCTGCGTTAAGCGTATCAGCGGTAGCATAGCCTTTTAATAGATCATTATCAGTTGTACCTGCCAGCACTTTGCTTTTAATCGTAGCAATATTCCAAAGGGTGCCATCAGCGAATTTTAAATTTTCTATAACGCAAGAAGTGGTAGCATCTTGATCAAAATAATAAGAAATTTGTAATGAATCGGTGCTATTGTTGAGGCTAATAATTAATGAATCATTGCTGCGGGTTAGCGTAATGTCGGCCGCTGTAATACCAGCGCCAAGTAGAACGGTATCTGCATTAACGCCTAAAGCATCTTCATCCTGATTTTCAATAGTATCTTGCCCGTAACCTCGCCCAAAGAGGTAAACGTCAGCACCGTTATTACCTTGAAGCCTATCGTTACCTGCACCGCCATCTAAGGTATCATTGCCATTTTCACCAAAAAGGGAATCTTGACCTTCATTTCCTTGAAGCTTGTCATTACCATTTCCACCGTATAAAACATCATTGCCAGTGCCTCCGCTTAACGTGTCATTACCATCAGCACCGCGCAGGCCATCGTCACCATTGCCACCTGTAAGAATATCGTCGGTGGCGTAGCCCATTAGCTCATCTATGCTTGAAGTACCTGTTAGCAGCTTACTTTTAATCGTAGTAACATTCCAAAGTGTTTCATCCGCAAACTTTATAGTTTCTACAGCATTAGAAGAGAGACCGTCTAGAAAGAAGTAGTCATTTACCTGGAGAACATCGGTGCTATCGTTCAGGCGAATGATTAACGTATTATTGCTTCGAGTTAACGTAATATCGGCTGCTGTAATGCCAGTGCCTAACTGTATAGTATCGGCATTGATACCTAGTGCATCGCTATCACCGTTATTGATACTATCGTAGCCGTAACCTCTGCCAAAGAAGTAGGTATCAGCGCCGCTACCTCCGGTTAAGCTATCATTACCTGTGCCGCCATCGAGGGTA
>JAZKAR010000004.1:7135-161053 GCA_040389065.1 Pseudomonadota bacterium
TGTCGTCGCCGCTTCCGCCAACCAGTTTATCATTGCCACTATCACTATCTAAGGTATCGTTGCCAGCATCGCCCTGAAGCTGGTCATCACCTGCCCCGCCCAGAAGGTTATCATTCCCTTCACCGCCGATAAGGGTATCAGCACCCTCGTAGCCGGTTAAGGTATCATCTCCAGCGGCTCCATTTAAACTGTCATCCGTTTCGTATCCGCTTAACACATCATCATTTTGGGTGCTAATCAACACTTTTGCTTTAACGGCAGCAATGTCTAAGCTAGTACCATCGGCAAATTTAAGATAATCGACGGCCTGATAAGCGTTAATTGAATTTTGATAAAAGTAGCCTGAAACGGTTAGAACATTATTGATCGTTGCCTGGCTGATTACCAGATCGTCTACATTACGTGTGATAACAACGTTAGCAGCAGAAATACCTTCACCAAATTGAATAGTATCTGGCTGGTTGTTGGTTAAATCGCTTTCGAAGTTATAAATAATATCGCGGCCTGAGTTTTTTTCAATGTAGTAGGTATCTGCGCCATTGTCGCCTGTTAAGCTATCATTGCCAGTTCCGCCTTTCAAAAAGTCATCACCCATTCCGCCTTCAAGCCAATCATTGCCTGAACCGCCATCCAGCATATCGTTTCCGATGTCGCCAAGCAGCCTATCATCGCCTTGCATGCCTGCGAGAATATCGTTGCCTTCTCCGGCAGATAAAGTATCTGAACTCGAGCTGCCCATAAGAAGTTCATTGCTGCTCGTTCCCGTGCCTGAGCCTGTTATCTGTTTTACATTGAGCGACTGCAGAACGGTTTGAATGTCAGTATTAGACGCGTATTGATCCATATTTGCTTTTAGCAGATCAAGCCCGTTCCAACCCATGCGGTATAAGGTGCTACCTGCAAAGCGGTTGAGTTCGGCTAGCTCTGTAACAGCTTTAAGAGGGTTCGTGCTTTTTTGGGTTTCAAACAGCTGATTGAGGGCAGCGAAATCCATTTTAAGCGTGTCGTTGGCTGTGACGCTTAGCGTGAGCTTATCGAGATAGGGCTTGAGGCGGGTTTGAACAACCAATGCGCCATATACTGATTCCTTTAACGCGTCGTAAGCTTGCTTGAGATAGTTTTGCGATACTTCAGTAAACGTAATAGTAGGGCCTATAGCAGCACCGCCGCCGCTTGAGCCGCCTGCACTGCCTGCCCCTATGATGATAGGCGATGTGCTGCTGGTAGCAAGAATTGAGCGCCCATTAAAACGCTCTAGTGTGTGAAGTTGATCAGTCGTGATTTTACCGCCCAGGCTATAGCTGACGCCCATAGGGTCGGTGGTGGAATAGTCGTTAGGCAAAGCTAAATCAGAGGTTTTACCCCAGGCAATTAATAATGTATCGAGCTTGCTAAGCTGATCGGCGCGCGTGGTGGCTTGGCTGAAAGCAATGAGTGCCTGTTTTACTGTGGTCGAGAGTGTTGCCGCTTCCCACAAATCGCGAACCTTACCTGAGCCTTGCATGTTAGGTAAAACTTTGACGTCTGCCGCGACAGGAATAACGGTTGTAAATTGGCGGTGAAAGGTATCTTCAACTAGGTTCAAATTAAACGCGACGCTTTCCGCTGAGCCGTTGGTGCCATTGGTGCGGGTAAAAGTGCCTTTGCCATAGATGGTATTGCCGTTGGCTAAGGTTTCGGGAGTGAAATTAGCGTTTAAGTTGATGGAAGCAACGCCTGCAGCACTTAGGGTTTGCAGCTCAGCGGCTTGAGAAATACCATCTTGATTTAAATCGCGCCATACTTTAAGCTGAGAAAACTGGGTATCAACAGAGGTGATTTTTCCATCACTATTGCTGTCTAAATAAGAAAGTGCCTGGAAGCCATTTTCGGCTTTTGTGCCGCCGGGAATGGGGGTGGAATCACCGAAGAGTTCAGTACCGTTATCGATGGTGCCGTTACCGTTGCGATCGAGAACTACGAAGGCATCGCCTGAAGAAATCCAGCCTGTGCCAACTTTAACGCCAGAGCCATCGTGATCGAAGAGGATAGGGTTAGAGCCAGAGGGGGAGGTGGTTTGGATGCCGTTGTTGTCGAGATCGAGTATGAGGGGGTCGCGGCGGAAGATGCGGAGGAGGTTGGCTTGGGTGAAGTAGGTGGAGATTTCTATATCAATATTTAAATGCGCTAGCGAATCAAAAATATTATTAAAGTCAATGTCGAGCCTTAATGTATAGGAACCATTAGCAAGGTCATTAGGTAAAAATATTTTACTTAGCATTGATCGACCAAATCCATAAGCATTAGCAGCAATGGCTTCAGCATAGGCAGTACCAACTGACCTGCCATCACCTGCTGCCTGAGCAAGTTGTATATAATCTTGATCTAAACCGCCTAAAAATTCAGGAAGTATGTCTCCAATTGTTCCTGCCCACCCCCATGCAGGTATCTTAAAACTTTCAACAGCTTTTTGTACATCAGTAGCAATAATGACTTGGGAAGAAGGAATGCCCTTGTTGAAAATTACATTATCTATTACAGCAGTTGCCAAGTTATTAGAAGCTACTTGAAAATATGCATCATTCGCAAATTCAGGATGCCCCTCAGTAAAAGCAAATGATTCTGTAGCACCTCGCACAAACTCACTAGAAAAAGAGCCATCATTACTATTAATGCTTGCTGCTCGATCTAACCATATTGATAATCTTTTCAGATCTGCTTTTTGTGCGCCTTCTGGCGTAATATCAATATTGTTATCTACTATTGATTTTAAATAATAATAAGCATTTGCATAATGCTGTTTACTATCAGTTTCTCCAAAAGCTTTTTCAGCTTTAAGAGTTTCAATTTGTTCTGATGTTAAAGTGATAAGGGCTGCCATTATTTATTTCCTGCTTGCAATGATTATTTAGTGTAAAACTGATCAAGTAGATTAGTTATTTTTTTGTCTATTTCTTCAAAATTTTTATTGTAATCATTCAAATCAAGTGTATATTGTATGTGAAATAGTGATTTATAATATTTTGAAATACTTACCAATGAATATGATTTTTCTATATATATTAATTTTTTTTGCTCGTCGTTAAAAAAGCAATATGTACTTAGTAGATTTTTTTCAGGAGAAAATACTTCAAAAAAATAATCACATTCTTTTTTTTCTTTTAAAAAAACTAAATTATTATTTTTTGAGAAAGATTGATTGCTAGTAGCTTTTGCTCTATTCAGATAAGTCTCAAGCATCGATTCTTCAAAAGTTTGTATATTTTTTCTTCTCATTTTAATCAATATATTTAATGATCTTTCTGGATATTCTTCTATAGAAAATAATTTTCCAGCATTCCACGAAATCCAAAAACCTAAAGGATCATTAATTACACCAGATTTATTATCTTTTTCATTAAAAATATTTTTTCTAAGATAACTGCCTGGAATTTTAAAAATACCTATCTCATTGTCTGTATTTTTCATAATTATTGTATATGTTTTATTTACATCAATATTTTGTTTTTCGCTGCATCCTGAAAAAATAAATCCTACAAAAAAAATAACATAACTAGAGAATAATTTTTGAAAAAAACTTTTTATCATTATCATAAAATTTGCCTTTTTTAATACATGTTAATTTAACTATAATATTAAATATTTTTGTAATTAGGCTAATAATAGTTTGGGATTAAATGATTAATGTTGCCGCTATCGAGAAGATTTTTATATTGATTAAATTGCTGAAAAATTAGAAATTGCGGCATATGAAGCAGCTCCAATGAATTTAATATTTAAAAATAATATTATTTGTTTTAGGATTTCGTTTTAAATGAAAGTAGACGCTGTGTGGCGGATGATTGTATTTTTTCCATTTGAGCAACTTTTTTTTTGCGGTATTGGAGAGATACTTCTATCTAACCCAATGGCTAATAAGCTAGGTATGGTTAGAAATAAGCATAATAACTTACCAGAATAAGTTGTTTTTTTCGTCATGGAGCCAAACCTTATGGTTAGGGTAAACGATTTTTAATTGATGCTAAAAATTGTTATATGTATTTGATTTTAATGAATTTTATTGGGTTTGTATAGGGAAATTTACGAGGCGGCTAGTTTTATAGAAATCGGTACGAATGTTTTATTTTGGCTTGATACTTTAGTGAGGGAAATAGTAGGCCCTATAGCAGCGCTGCCACCGCTTGAGCTACCTGCACGGCCTGCTCCTATAGTGATAGGCGATGTGTTTCTGGTAGCAAGAATTGAGCGCCCAATAAAACGCTCTAGTGTGTGAAGTTGATCAGCCGTGAGTTTACCGCCCAGGCTATAGCTGATGGTGGCAGAATAGTCGCTAGGCAACGCTAAATCAGAAGTTTTACCCCAGGCAATTAATAAGGCATCGAGCTTGCTAAGCTGATCGGCGCGAGTGGTGGCTTGGCTGAAGGCAATGAGTGCCTGTTTTACTGTGCTCGAGAGTGTTGCTGCCTCTCATAAATCGCGAACCTTACCTGAGCCTTGCATGTTAGGTAAAACTTTGAGGTCTGTGGCGACAGGAATAGTGGTTGTAAATTGGCGGTGAAAGGTGTCTTCAACTAGGTTTAAATTAAACGCGACGCTTTCGGCTGAGCCGTTGGTGCGAGTGAAGGTACCTTTACCATAGATAGTGTTGCCGTTGGCTAAGGTTTCGGGTGTGAAATCAGCGTTTAAGTTGATGGAAGCAACGCCTGCAGCACTTAAGGTTTGCAGCTCAGCTGCTTGAGAAATACCATCTTGATTGCTATCACGCCAGACTTTAAGCTGAGAAAATTGGGTATCAGCAGAGGTGATTTTGCCATCACTATTGCTGTCTAAATAAGAAAGTGCCTGGAGGCCGTTGTTAGCTTTTGTGCCGCCGGGAATGGGGGTGGAATCGCCGAAGAGTTTAGTACCGTTATCGATGGTGCCGTTACCGTTGCGATCGAGAACCACGAAGGCATCGCCTGAAGAAATCCAGCCTGTGCCGACTTTAACACCAGAGCCGTCGTGATCGAAGAGGATAGGGTTGGAGCCAGAGGGGAAGGTGGTTTGGATGCCGTTGTTGTCGAGGTCGTATCAGTTCCGCCTTGTAGCTCAAAAAAAATTCTGCCAATATCCTTTTTTGACCAACGATTAAAACGGTTGTAGGCTGTTTGATTTCTATAGCTCTGCAAGCAGGAAAGAAAGCTCTTTAAGGCTAATAGCTTCAATACCATTTCCTTTAGGATAACGCTCATTACCTGAATACACCAAGAAAGCTTTAGAAGGTTTGATATCTTCCAAGGCAATATAAAACCCTTTTTCGAGCTTAGGGGCAAGACTGCGCTTGATTTCAATCGCCCATACCTCACCACCTGGTACCTCTAAAATCAAATCAATTTCAACACCTGTTGCGGTACGATAAAAGCTAGCCTGTGTGCGTGCAGGAGCTGATCGTAATAATGTCTCAATCACAAAACCTTCCCAGCTCGCCCCATTGATAGGGTGACCTAAAACTTGATCTAAGGTATCTAAACGCAATAAGGTATGAGCTAAGCCGCTATCCCGAACATACGTTTTAGGTGATTTAACTAATCGTTTGCTGACATTGGCAAAGTAGGGGGGTAGACGACGTACTAAAAGTAGATCAACCATTAAATCAAGATATTTAGCTATTGTCTTTCCATCGACCGATAGCGCTTGAGCGAGTTGCGCAGCATTTAAAACACTACCTTGATGATGCGCTAGCATCGTCCAGAATCGTCTCAATGTTTCAGCTGGAATACGTGGGCCTAATAAAGGAATATCTCGCTCTAAATAAGTAGCGATGAAATTCTCACGCCATGTCACGCTTTGCTTATCATCTTCCGCCAGAAAACTTCGGGGAAAGCCACCCCGAATCCAAAGGGCAGTTTCTTGGCCTGGTTCGATTTCTAAAAGGTAAAAAGGAGGCAGTTCAAGATAAGCAATACGTCCTGCTAATGTTTCGCTCGACTGATGTAAAAGATCGATAGAAGCAGAACCTAATAATAAGAAGTGTCCTGCCTTATCGCCGATTAACACTCTTTCATCAATAAGCCCACGTAACACCTGAAATAATCCAGGCATGCGTTGTACTTCATCAATAATAACCAGGCGTTCTTTTTGAGCACTTAAAAAGCCTCGGGCATCCGAAAGCTTCTCAAGATCAGCAGGATTTTCAAGATCAAGATAAACACTATGCTCATATCCAGGCACTCGACGAGCTAAGGTAGTTTTTCCTACCTGTCGAGGGCCAAGCAAAGCTACAGCAGGAAATTGCCGTAAGCGATCTAATAATAAATTGGAAAGAAGGCGAGTAATCATGGTTGCAATTATGGACTATTAATCCAAATTTGCAAAGTTTATACTTTTAGAAGTTACGCAGTTGAGTTCTCTCGGTGTTATGGCAACTGGCCGTACTCCTTGTACTGTCTGCGTTGCCATGCGGGGCATCCCATGCCTTGATAGAACTCAACTGCGTAACTTCTAACTTTTTTGAAAACTGGTATATTGAAGGCGAAGTAACAATAAACGACATTTATCTTTATTTTGTATGGAATGCGATAAAGCCGTCGTTAATCAGATGCTACGACTGAGGCCATAATATTAACTTACTGTTTTCCCTTCATTTTTTGGCATTTTTTTCCGTTGCTGAGCATAAGCCAGTCTCAATGGGAAAGCTATGCAGCCTGAAACACCTAACATATCAGATAAGAAAGCGTTATCGCATACCTTAGATAGTGGTGTCGCCTGCTTAGTGATGATTGCCCGCTTGCATGGCATTGCGATTGATCCTGATCAGCTTGCTTATCAGTATGCCGAAAATGGCAAAAGTTTAGGGAAGGCCGATATGCTTCTGGCGGCTCGGCAATTGGGGCTTGAGGCCAAGGCAGTAAGGGTAACAGCAGAGCGTTTATCAAAAACGCCGCTTCCTTTAGTGGGTATAGATACAGAAGGTTCTTTCTTTATTCTAGCGCGTGTAGAAGGTGACCACGCACTTATTCAAGACCCATTAGCTAGCCGCCCCGAAAAGCTTTCATTAGAAACGTTAGCGTTACGTTGGCAAGGTGAGGTTATTCTTTTTACCTCTCGCGCTACGTATGCTGGCGAAATGAGCAAGTTTGATTTCACCTGGTTTGTACCTGCTATTGTGAAATATCGCTCTTTGTTAGGAGAGGTGCTCCTCGTTAGTTTTGTACTTCAATTTTTTGCGCTGATTACCCCTTTGTTCTTTCAGGTAGTGATGGATAAAGTGCTGGTGCACCGAGGGTTTACTACCTTAGATGTGATTGCAGCCGGGCTGCTGATTGTGATCTGTTTTGAAGTATCGTTAACTACATTACGCAGTTATATATTTGCACATACCACCAATCGAATTGATATTGAACTGGGTTCAAAACTTTTCCGACATTTATTGGCGTTGCCCTTAGCCTATTTTCAGGCAAGACGTGTAGGCGACTCTGTAGCACGTGTGCGAGAGTTAGAAAATATCCGTTCATTTTTAACGGGTAATGCTATTACATTAGTGATGGATTTATTGTTTTCGATTGTTTTTTTAACCGTCATGTTGAACTACAGCGGGTTGTTAACGCTAATCGTGATTATTTCTCTCCCTTGTTATATAGCGCTGTCAGTTATTTTTACGCCTTTATTACGTGTGCGGTTGAATGAGAAATTTAATCGTGGGGCAGAAAATCAATCTTTTTTGGTTGAAACCATTAGCGGCATTCATACCGTTAAAGCAATGGCAGTCGAGCCTCATTGGCTAAGAAAATGGGATAAAAATCTAGCGGCGTATATTGCAGCCAGCTTTCGAACAGCAACTCTTGGCATGCTCGCTAATAGCGGAGTGACTTTGATTAGCAAGTTGGTAACGGTTGCAACCATGTATATGGGAGCCAAGCTGGTGATCGACGGAAAATTATCAGTAGGGCAACTGGTTGCGTTCAATATGCTCGCCGGACAAGTCGCCCAGCCCGTGATGCGTCTTGCACAGTTATGGACAGACTTTCAACAAACAGGCATTTCAGTACAACGGCTAGGCGATATTTTGAATGCACGTACTGAGGTGGCAGGTAATAAAAGCAGTTTGCCGCCTATTCAAGGGCATATCGAATTCGATGACGTTATTTTTCGGTATCGCCCTGATGGGCAAGAAATTCTCAAAATGATCAATTTAAAAGTCATGCCTGGTGAAGTCATCGGTATCGTAGGGCGATCAGGGTCTGGAAAAAGCACATTAACTAAACTAATTCAGCGCTTATACGTGCCTGAGCGAGGGCGAGTATTGGTTGATGGAATGGATTTGCTGCTGGCAGATGCTTCTTCTCTACGCCGCCAAATTGGTGTGGTATTGCAAGAGAACGTGCTTTTCAATGCCAGCATTCGTGACAATATTGCGTTGGCTGACCCCGGTGCATCGCTTGAATCAGTGATGCGTTCAGCGCAATTAGCAGGCGCGCATGATTTTATTCTCGAACTCCCCGAGGCTTACGATACGATGGTGGGCGAGCATGGCTCTACCCTTTCGGGAGGGCAGCGGCAACGCATTGCAATTGCCCGTGCCTTAATGACGAACCCCCGTATTTTAATTTTTGATGAAGCTACCAGCGCGCTTGATTATGAAAGCGAAAAAATTATTCAAGACAACATGAAAGCCATTTGTCAGGGGCGTACCGTTATTATTATTGCCCATCGGTTGTCTGCTGTTCGTGATGCTAGCCGAATTGTAGTGATGGAGCGTGGGCAAATTGTAGAAGTTGGAAGCCATGCGACCTTGTTATTAAATCCAACGGGGCATTATGCGCGCCTTTATCAGCTGCAGCAGGGGTAAGCAATGGGCATAAAGAGTTGGGTTCAAGCATTAGCAGATTTAGGCAGCCGGTACGGTACAGCATTGCAGCAGGCTTGGCAGCACCGAGCGCACACCGATACCCCAACCCGTTTACCGCATGAGGTAGAGTTTTTGCCTGCTGCCTTAGCACTTCAAGAAACACCTATTTCGCCTTTGCCTCGGTTATCTATGTGGATGATGATGGCCTTTGCATTGCTGGCGTTTTTATGGGCTGTGTTTGGGCGTATAGATGTGGTGGCTACTGCGCAAGGTAAGGTGGTGCCGAATGATCGTATTAAAACTATTCAACCGTTTGAAACCGCAACCGTGCAAGCAATTTATGTTTCAGATGGGCAAAATGTGAAAGCTGGCGATGTGCTAATTGAGTTAGATGCTACAACGCCCAATGCAGATAAAGATCGATTTCAGAATGATTTGCTATCTGCACGCTTGCAGGTGGCGCGAGCAAGGGCTTTATTAAGCGCGTTAGAGACAGGCAAGCGCCCTCAATGGGTACAGTCGTTAAAAGGAATAAAGGGAGCAAAAGGAATAGAAGAATTAGAGGGGGTAGACTCTGTTCGTTTTCAGGAAGCTAAACATTTACTTATGGGGCAATATGAAGAGTACGCCAGTAAGTTAGCGAATATTAACGCTGAGATGTTCAAAAAAGAAGCGGAGCGTCGTTCTACGCTTGAGCTTGTTAGAAAGCTGGAGCATACAGTTCCCTTAGTTCAACAGCGCGCTAAAGACTTCAAAGAAATGGCTGATGAACGATTGATTGCTCCACATGAATTTATGGAACGTGAGCAGATTCGCCTTGAGCAAGAGGGCGATCTTTCCACACAGCGCAGCCGGGTGAAAGAAATTGAAGCAGGATTACAAGAGATGAAAGGGCAGCGTGCCTCTCTCATGGCAGAAACCCGCCGCATAAACTTAGATAGCATTAACGATGGTCTGCAAAAGGCAGCTACTTTAGAGCAAGAGTTAGTCAAAGCACGTTCACATAGCGAGTTAATGAAGTTGGTTGCGCCCGTATCAGGTACTGTTCAGCAGTTGGCTGTTCATACAGTAGGGGGTGTGGTGACACCTGCTCAGCCTCTTATGATTATTGTTCCTCAAGATAATTCTGTGGAAATTGAAGCATTTGTCGAGAATAAAGACATTGGTTTTGTTAAAAAAGGCCAAGATGCTGAAGTAAAAATTGAAACGTTTCAATACACTAAGTACGGAATGATTCATGCACATATAGCCTCTGTATCGCATGATGCCATTAATGATGAAAAACGAGGGCTGATTTATTCAGCGCGCGTTAACATGCAGCGCTCAACGCTGAATGTTGAGGGTACAGAGGTTAGTCTTTCTCCAGGTATGGCAGTAACAGTAGAAATTAAAACTGGTAAACGCCGCCTCATCGAATATTTTCTGAGCCCACTGATTGCTTATGGTCATGAAAGTTTGCAGGAGCGCTAAATGGCTATGGTAAATATTCGCGGGCTAAACAATAAAAAACCCATTTTATTGCGCTTATCATTTTTATTCAGTGGGTTATTCTTCTTGCCGTTTGCTAGCGCTCAGCCGCTGGTTGAGATTTATGAGGCTACGTTGAGTCGTGAACCCACGTATTTGAGTGCAGTCGCTAATGTAATGGCTTCACAAGAGCGGTCTAAACAAGCTTTTTCTGCCTTAATGCCGCAATTAACCGCGAGTATGAGCACGAATATAAATCATAGAACCTATACAACTTACGGCACGTCATTGCCTCCTGACACTGATCAATACAATAGCAATAGTCGGCAACTTAATTTTACTCAACCTGTTTGGCGTCATGCGAATAATATTGCAGTGTCTCAAGCAGAGTCTTCTGTGAAACAAGCTCAACACCAGCTAATAACTGCTGAGCAAGAGTTAGCGTTTAAATTAGTATCGGCCTGGTGTGAATTAATGGCGGCGCGTGATACCGTTACATTTGCGGTACGTCAGCTTCAGGCTGCGGAAGAGGAGTTGAGAATTGCTAAGCGAGGTGCAGCGCGTGGAATGAAATCTGAAGTGACGCTTGAGGAGGTTAGAACTAAATACGACCAAGCTATTGCGGAGCATGAAGCTGCTGAGGCCGATCTGAATATTAAACTAGCTACCTTGGAGCAATTGTCGGGTACGTTGCCTGAGTTTAAACCCCGCTATGTTTCTGCACACATCGATTTGAACCGGTTAAAGTGGTTGAAGCCTGAGCCATTAAATGAATGGATAAGTCAGCTTGAGCAGAGCAGCCCAGCAATTTTAGCGGCTGCGTTTGCCTTACAAGCGGTGAACGAAGAGGTGCATAAACAACGCTCAGGGCATGAACCTACGCTAGAAATGGTAGGAAGCTATGGAGTTAATAAACAAAATACTGGGAATTTTCCAGGCCAGAATGCGTACAAGATTGATCAAAAAACACTCGGTCTACAATTAACTATTCCTCTTTATTCAGGAGGGGGCCAAAACGCCAAAATAGGTGAGGCTCTGGCGATGGAAGAAAAGGCGCGGCAAGACTTAGAGGCAGCCCGACGTAATGCCTTGCTTACTATCAAACAAGCTTGGTTTGGCTGGCAAACTGCCTCGAGCCGCCATCGTGCCGCTCTACAAGCTATAAAATCATCTAAATTAGCCATTAAAGCCTCTCTGCGCGGAATAAAAACCGGTATAAAAGTAGAACAAGACCATCTTGAGGCTCAGCAAAAACTAGAGCGCTATCGGCGCGATCTAAGTAAAGCCTTTTATGATATGGCCTTGGCTACCTTCAGATTAAAAGCGACGCTTGGCAAATTACACCGTGAAGACATAGCACATTTAGATCAAATGTTTTCAGATCAGCAAAGTGAAATTGATTAATAGCTAGTGATGGGTTAACGGTGCATTAGATGTGCGTTAAATGCGTATTAAACATGCGTTAAGCTCATTAAACTTGCATTACCTCCCGCTGCGGTTGTATTCACACAAAGAGTTCGTTCAGCAACTAACCGCCATAAGGGAATAACTGTGCTTTCGTTATTCATTTCAATGATTGATAAGATAGCGGGTGTGCAAGTTGCAAATTGTGGGCGCCATTCGTTTATATATTGGGTGGCAACTAGCGCGATTTGGCTATTCAGACATTTAAGACATTCTTCAAGCGGATGATGAGTCCATGTTACGGCATCACGAAGTGAGGGTGGTAAATCTTCAGGAAGCAGGTGGGCTGAATCTGCAAGTAGTACCGCATTATTTCCTGTAGCGAACACTGCTGCTAATTGGTTAAGCAACATATCGGTATTACTCGCTATGCATATGATAGAGCCGCGTGGCGCAAAACTTAAGGTATTGCGCTCGCCTGTTGGGCCAGGCAGTACCAATGAAGCGTTTAATAATGTAGTGCGCAAATATTGCTCAATAAGCGTAAGAAGCCGCTCATGAGCCTTAAGCTTAGCCCATTGCGTGAGTGCTTCAAGAGCAGGGGAGTATTGTTCCTTAGATCGAGTATAAGAAGCGGCTGGCACTAAGGTATTACGCTGAAGTCGTTTAAGGTATAAAGGGCCGCCTGCTTTAGGGCCAGTACCCGATTTTCCTTCTCCCCCAAAGGGTTGTACGCCAACGACAGCGCCTACAATGTTACGATTAATATAAATGTTGCCAACATGGGCGCGAGAGGCAATAAAATCGATGGTTTCATCGATACGCGAGTGAACGCCTAGCGTTAATCCATAACCACTGGCATTAATAGCCTCAATGAGTTGAGGCAGTTCGTGGCGCTGATAGCGTAACACGTGCAAGATAGGGCCAAATACCTCGTGTGTTAACTCCGAGAGCGAGCTAATTTCAATCACAGTTGGCGCAACAAATGTTCCCAGTTCGCATTCAGCAGGTAAATGTATCGTAAAGAAGCCTTTGGCTTTCGCTTGCATTTTTTGTATATGCGCTACTAAATGTTGTTGAGCTTCGGTATCGATCACAGGCCCTACGTCTATTGCTAGATGATCAGGGTTGCCAATAGAGAGTTCCTGTAACGCTCCTTTTAGCATGGTTAGCGTTTTATCGGCGATGTCAGTTTGTAAACATAATACGCGTAAGGCTGAACATCGTTGCCCGGCACTGTCGAAAGCTGAAGCAATTACATCTTGCACCACTTGTTCAGGCAGTGCAGTAGAGTCAACAATCAAGGCATTTTGCCCGCCTGTTTCAGCAATAAATGCGATTTCAGTGCCTTCATTTATGGCCCGCTCTGCTAGGGTTCGGTTGATTAAGCGTGCTACCTCTGTGGAGCCTGTAAAAATAACGCCTTTAACACGAGAGTCAGCAACCAGTTGCGCACCCACCACTTCCCCTCGGCCTGGTAATAATTGCAATGCACCGAAAGGTATTCCGGCCTGATGCAAAAGCTGCACAGCACGGTAAGCAATTAAAGGGGTTTGCTCAGCAGGTTTCGCTACGACTACATTTCCAGCTGCTAGCGATGCGCTGATTTGCCCTATAAAAATAGCTAAGGGAAAGTTCCAGGGGCTAATGCACACTACCGTTCCAAGCGCCATGCTATTGGTGGTATCGCACGCTTGCATAGCATAATAACGTAAAAAATCAACTGCTTCACGTACTTCGCCAATGGCATTTGTAATCGATTTACCGGCTTCGCGGATGGCTAGGGCAATCAGTTCAGAGCGATGTGACTCGAGTAATTCTGCCGCACGGCATAAAATTTCTGCCCGATCCCAAGGGGGAATCGTTTGCCATTTTACAGTGTAGGAATGAGCAGCGCTGAGCGCGCGTTCAATATCAGTATTCGTCGCTTCAATAACATGCCCAACCTGATCGCGGCGATCGGCGGGGTTTATAATCGGTTGCGCTTCTGAAGTGGAGTGAGGTTCATGATGTGCTTCTAGTAAAGGGGCAGCTTGCCAGCTATGTTGATTAAAATGTTGCAATTGCCCATATAGTTCACTTAAAACAGCTTCATTTGTTAAATCTACACCTGAAGAATTCTTGCGTTGAGCACCAAATAAATCACAAGGTAAGGGAATTTTAGAGTGAGGAAGCCCGTTTAATTCACGCGCAACTTCGAGTGGGTCAGCGATGAGGGTGTCAATAGGAATCGATGGATCAACAATTTGATTTACAAACGATGAGTTAGCACCATTCTCTAATAGCCGTCGTACTAAATAGGCGAGTAGCGTTTCATGTGATCCAACCGGCGCATAAATGCGGCAAGGTATATTGAGCTTATCTGCTCCTACAATTTGGTCATACAGCGTTTCCCCCATGCCGTGCAAGCATTGGAATTCATACTCGGTAACACCGTGTTGTTGCGCCCATGTATAAATAGTGGCGAATGTATGGGCATTATGGGTGGCAAATTGTGGGTAAATAACATCGGTGGCCGCTAATAGTTTTTGTGCGCACACTAAATAAGAAAGATCAGTATAAACCTTGCGTGTATACACAGGGTAATCTGACAAGCCATCTACCTGAGCGCGCTTGATTTCACTATCCCAATAGGCGCCTTTCACTAGGCGAACCATTAGTTTGCTAATGCCTCCTTGTTGGCTTGCTTTGCGCGTTAAATCGATTAAGAAATCTATAACAGAAGGGCATCTTTTTTGATAAGCTTGTACTACAAAACCAATGCCTTCAAATCCTGTTAGCCTTGAGTCGAAAACCAATGCCTCGAGTAAGTCGAGCGATAATTCCAAACGATCAGCTTCTTCAGCATCAATATTGAGTCCAATATTATAGTGTTTAGCAAGTAAAAACAGTTCACGAACCCGGGGCAGTAATTCTTTCATTACACGCCCATGCTGCGCACGAGAGTAGCGCGGATGCAGCGCTGAAAGTTTGATCGAAATGCCTGCTCCTTGTTTAACGCCTTTTCCATTGGAGGCCTGCCCGATGGCATGAATTGCTTTTTCATAGGCAGCATAATATTTAGCAGCATCATCTTCTGTAAGCGCCATTTCGCCTAGCATATCGTAAGAGTAGCGGTAGCCGCGTGCCTCGTTATCACGGCTGTTGTGCAATGCCTCTTCAATCGTTTGCCCAGTAACAAAATGGTTACCTAATAGGCGCATTGCTAAATCCATACTTTTACGAATGAGCGGCTCGCCTCCTTTTGAAATCAGTTTATTCAAGGCTGATCGAAGGCTTTGTTCTTCATTATTCAGGTTAATAATTTTTCCGCTAATCAGTAAGCCCCAACTCGCTGCATTCACAAATAATGAGGGTGATTTACCTAAATGTTTTTTCCAGTTGCCTTTATGAATTTTATCTGCAATTAAACGGTCTATTGTTTGGCTATCAGGGATACGCAGCAAGGCTTCTGCTAAGCACATGAGGGCAACACCCTCTTCAGAAGATAGCGAAAATTCAAGCATCAGTGCATCAATACCTGATGCCCGAGCGCGTTTTTCTCTTACTTTTGTCACTAATTTACGAGCAAGCGATTTGATAGCAGGTTGATGTGTATCATTAATATGCGCTAGTAATTCTTTGACTGCTGTTGGTTCTTCTAAGCGGTAAGCCTTCGTGATAGCAGAACGTAAAGGAGATAATTTAGGAGAATTTTTTTGCACAAGTTCTGCTTCAAGCGAAGCAAAAGGAATAAATAAAGATGAGACCTCAGAAGGCATGCTGGAAATATTTTGCATATATAGATTTCTTTATACAAATAGTAAGTAAACACATTCGACATAAAAGTGAGTTGATGCCAAAATAAGGTTTGATTTTATGTGGAATTCCTATATATTAGTTTTGGTAATTGCCGCAATAAGCAAAATTTTATAAGACAAAAAGTGTATATAGATAAATAAAATTTACTTCACTCTTGATGAATGCGTATTCTACCTGCCTTAGAACGCCTTTTGCGTCTTCTATCTTTTCTTCAGCAATGTGTGCTTACTTTCTTTAGTTGAATTAAAATGATGCTCGATAAAATTAGTAAAAAAATCCTAACAGAATTGCAAAATGATGGTCGGATCAGTAATGTAGATTTAGCCTCGCGGGTAAATTTATCGCCAGCTGCGTGTCTTGAGCGCGTGCGTAAACTTCATGAAGCCGGTTATATACTTGGTTATTCAGCGCAATTGAATCCGCAGCAGCTTGATGTATCGTTACTGGTGTTTATTGAAATAGTACTTGATCGTACAACACCTGAAGTATTCGATACGTTTAAACGAGTAGTGAAGGCAATTCCCGAAGTGCAGGAGTGCCACATGGTTGCTGGCGGATTTGATTATTTGATTAAAGCTCGTATGAAAGATATGAATGCTTACCGTGAATTTCTTGGTAAAACACTTTTACAACTACAGGGCGTGAGAGAAACTCATACGTATGTAGTCATGGAAGAAGTAAAAAATACATTAAAATTACCGATTAAATAAGCTGTTTTTTTCAACAGTCTTTAGTAAGTTGGATTTGTTTGTAATTTTTTGTAATTGTTTTAATATGTTGATAATGATGGAAAAATCTAGATGTTTTCCAGTTTTTTATTTGATTGTAGCAGGGCGGTACATTGTGCAACAGGAAGCGGTTTACTAAAAAGGTAACCTTGCATCTCATCGCAATGATAATGAGTGAGCAATGCTAACTGCTCGTGGGTTTCTACTCCTTCTGCAACGATTGTCAGCCGTAGGCTATGCGCTAATGCAATAATAGCTTGCGAGATTGCCAACGCTTCATTGCTTTGCGTAATATCACGCACAAAGGATTGATCAAGTTTTAATTTATCTAGCGGAAATCGCTTTAAGTAACTGAGATTTGAATACCCTGTTCCAAAATCATCCAGCGTTAGCGTAATCCCTAGTTCTTTAAGTGCTACCAGAATCGCAATGCTTTTTTCTGGGCTATCCATCGACAAGCTTTCAGTTAATTCAAGCTCTAAAAAACTAGGATCTAACCCGGTTGATTCAACAATATCTTTGATGCGTGCCACGATATCGGGTTGAAGAAACTGGCGAGCCGATAAATTAACGGCAACCGGCATGCTTGCAATGCCTTCGCGCTGCCACATTAATATCTGTTCACATGCAGTACGTAAGATCCATTCACCCATCGGTACAATAAGCCCAGTTTCTTCTGCAATGGGAATAAAGCGCATGGGGGAGATTAATCCCATTTCGGGATGCTGCCAGCGAACCAACGCTTCTAACCCAACAATACTGCCTGTTTTGAGATCAACTTTAGGTTGATAATGCAACACCAGTTCATTTTGTTTAACTGCCAGCCGCAATCGGCTCTCAAGCGTCATACGTTCAGTTAGTTTACTTTGCATATCAGCACTGTAAGCACTAATCGTTGAGCGCCCTAACGCCTTAGCCCGATACATGGCTGCATCGGCTGCATTGAGCAAGGCATCAGCTGTGGTGCCATCGTCTGGATAATGGCAATAGCCTATACTGCACGATACAGTCATTTCTTGCGTGGTGGTTAAAAATGGCTGGCAAATGCTGGCAAATAAACGTTGGAGAACAATGTTGGGTTCTTCGTCGTTTTCGAGTGTATCGAGTATAAGAATAAACTCATCGCTGCCAACGCGTGCAACGGTGTCGTTTTGGCGTATAGAGCGAAGAAGTGTTTTTGCGATGGTGGTGAGAACTTGGTCGCCAATACTATGCCCATAGGTATCGTTAATCTGCTTAAAATGATCTAAATTAACAAAGGCAATAATCGCTTCTTGATTATTTCGCCCCCAGCGTGCAATTCCTTGCTCCAAGCGATCCATCAAAACAGCGCGATTGGGAAGCCCCGTTAAAATATCCTGAGTAGATAATTGTTCAAGCTCTTGGCGGTACTGTTTACGAAGCGTATTGTCGCGCGCAATCACTTGAATGACACGTCGGCCTTGAATCGTTAAGCAAATTGTAGACATTTCTACATCGAGCAATGTGCCATCTAAACGAATCCATTTTAATTCGTGAGGAGTGGTAGGAAGTGCATGAGTCGGATGTGAGTGATTGAGGGCAAGCGCAATATGCCTCTGCACGATATTATGATATTCAGGAGCGACGATATCATAAAAAGTTCGCCCAATCATACTGTCGCTGCTTTCTGCTGCAAGAAGTTGAATACCAGCTTGATTAATAAATTCGATTGTTTGACCATCATGAATTAAAAATGCATCGGGTGAGCGCTCAATTAATTGGCGATAACGCGCTTCACTATCTCGTAACGACTCTAAAATACTGTTAGAGGCCAGCGCCAGCTCACGCCGTTGAAATAATTCTTCTGCCATGCGAGCTAAATCAACTAGTGTTGATAGTTCTTGGGTATTTAATACTCTTGGTTGATGGTCAATGACACATAGCACGCCAATCGCATGCCGCTCGATAGAGAGAAGGGGAATGCCACCGTAAAAGCGGATATAAGGAGGCCCAACAACAAGAGGGTTATCTGCAAAGCGAGGGTCTTCAAGAGCGTCGTTGATGACAAAAGGCTGTTCTTGCAATACCGCATGACCGCAAAACGAAATATCGCGAGGAGTTTCTGTTGTATCGAGGCCTACTTTTGATTTAAACCACTGACGATTCGCATCCACTAGCGATATCAGTGCAATTGGCGTATTAAGAAGGCGGGAAGCTAGCCGTGTTATTCGATCAAAAAGTTCTTCTTGAGGTGTATCAAGAATCTGGGCCGAGTGCAGCGTCAACACACGTTTGGCATCATCAGCAGGAATGGGGGCGCTTTGCATCAGGTAGGCTCCAGAAGAGTGCTCTCAAATACTATTACGATCAATGCAGTCATAAACTTGGATATTTATTTACATACTATGAGGAAAAATTTGATAAAAATCAAATTGTTAGGTTGTTGTTGACTGCTTGTCTCATGGTAGGCGTCTTACTAATATACGCATCAAGTTCATCTCTAGAGCAGCATCCATAGCTTAGAAAAAGAGAGGATAATTATTTTTGCTATGGGTTAAAAAGTGTTAGCCAAGCTGAAACGTATCGGTAGTGTTTTTAAGATCATTGGCTAATTCTTGTAAACGATCGACAGACGTGTAAGCATCTTGTGTAGCAACTTTATTTTTTTCTGCTAGGGAAGCAATAGATGAGATATTGTTCGTCATTAATTGCGTAAAAGAGCTTTGTTGAGAAAGGGTGCTATGAATATTTTGAAATAATTCAATCATATTCTGATTAATATTCGAAATATCTGACATCGCTTCTTGAGCATTTTGGGTAACCTGTACACCTTTATGAACGTGCTCGCTACCAGTTTGCATGGTGGATACTGCTTCAGAAATACCAATCATAATGGCTTCAATCATTGCAGTGATTTGAATGGTAGATTCTGCGGTACGTTCAGAAAGCTTTCGCACTTCATCTGCTACCACCGCAAAGCCGCGGCCTTGTTCGCCGGCACGCGCTGCTTCAATCGCTGCATTGAGTGCAAGCAGGCTGGTTTGGTCTGCAATTTCTTTAATGACCTGTGCAATCTCAGAAATTTGGCTAGAACTGCTTTGCAATTCTTGAATTTGGGTAGAAGCGCGTTCCACGACCGATACAATTTGATTCATTTCTGAAAGGGCATTGCTCATAGCAGATAAGCTATGCTCGCATATATGTGAAGCCTCACTAATTGAGCCGTGCGAACCTTCTGTTTGCCTAAGAATACTACTTACATTGGAAGTAAGTTCTTGTGCCGATAAAGCAATATGTTCTGAAGACTCCGCTTGAACTGTGCTCGAGTCGGTAATCTCACCCATAATAGTGCGAAATGTTTCTGCCCCATGTAAAACACGGCGTGAGTTATCAAATAAGGTACGAAAAGTTTGGCTCAAGTGTTTTTGTAGCGTTTGTAAAGAATTCAGTAAGTGGCCAATTTCATCGGGGTGTGTATTGGCTACTGTTTGACGCAAATCACCATGAATAATACGCTGAATTTGATCGTTTGCCATCGATAAACGTCGCAAAATATTGCTACTACAGCGTTGAGTGAATAAAAGCAACATAACTAAAAAGATGCATGTAGTTACACCAAGTATAAGGGTGCTGCGATGTAAAAATGCTTTGTTTTCTTGCTGAAAATGGCTATGTTTTTGAAGTAAAAAGCTATCTAGTGTATTAAATTCATCGTCGAATTTTTCTAGAGAACGCATGAGTTTTGAAATGCTATCAGAAGGGTTTACATCATTACCGTTGTTAAGCGTTGTAACGGTCTTTTTAGCTTCTTTTAGAAAATCATCAAGGGCTTGTTGAGTTGCTTGGGTAGCTGTAGTGATCTCTGCTGCGTTTTCTTGAGGCAGAAGGAGCAATTGCTGCGTTTTTTCATAGGCTCTTTGTAGAGCGATACTATGGTTATCTAACAAGCTAATAAATTGTTTTTTTTGTGGAAGACTTGTTTCAGTTACAGGGCTAAGTAAAAGAATATTGCTGATATCAGACCGTATCAATTGCCGAATAGAATGTGTACTGGTGATTGTTTGAAGAGTTTTGATGGTGTGATTAGAGGCTTCAAACGTTGCATAATGTGTTTGAATAGCCCAGCCGCCTAAAGCGGATAGCGTTAGCATAAATACCGAACCCGTGGTACTTAACGAAAAAAGTTTAGCGCGAATGGTTAAACGGTCGAGCATTCACATATCCTTGCAGAACAGATTGTATCAAGTCCCTAACGGTTAGAAGAAGATCAAACTGGAGATGCTAAACTGCATAGAGCTGCATGGAAAATAGGTAAATTGAACAGAAAGCAATAAGACGCTAGGGCGCCTAAAATGTAATTGCCCCCTAGCGAGTCTCTCTTTTTAAGAGGAACAGCTAGAGGGCAGTAAGCGCTAAGGTAGTGTAGTGCTATTACTGATAATTAGTGATAGGCAGCTTCACCATGTGAGGCGGTATCTAAGCCTTCTCTTTCATCGTCTTCAGAAACCCGGAAGCCAATAATCTGATCAACAATACCATATACCAATAAGCTAACCACGGCTGACCATACAATAGTGATAAGTATACCTTCGCCTTGAATAAGCACTTGGTTCACAATATTATAATCAGCACTAACCGCATTCAACACGTAGTCGTAAATTCCTGTTCCGCCGAGTTGAGGGGCTGTGAAAATACCCGTTAGCAATGCGCCAACAATTCCACCTAAACCGTGGATACCAAAAACATCCAATGCATCATCGGCGCCAATTTTATTCTTAAGGTAGCTAACACCAAAGATACATACCAAGCCAGTAATAGCACCAATCGCAATTGCACCCATAGGGCCTACAAAGCCGCAAGCAGGTGTAATGCCAACAAGGCCAGCTACTGCTCCTGATGCAGCGCCTAACATTGACGCCTTGCCTCGTAAAGACCATTCGCAAGCTACCCAGGCTAGTGTTCCGGCAGCTGCACCAATAAAGGTATTAATAAAAGCTAACGCCGCTGTATTGCCAGCTTCAAGTGCTGAACCTGCATTAAAACCAAACCAGCCCACACACAGCAGTGCAGCACCCACCATTGTGAGGGTTAAGCTATGCGGTACCATGCCTACTGGTGCCATTAAGGCTGAGCGGTAACCGCTACGTTTACCAATACAGAAGGCGCACACTAAACCTGCAACCCCTGCATTAATATGAACAACAGTGCCGCCAGCAAAATCTAATGCGCCGCGCGCCCATAACCAACCTGCCTGCTTGGTAACGGTTGCTAAGGTACTAGCATTTTGAATTGCATCGGGGCCATCCCAGTACCATACCATGTGAGCAATAGGCAGATAACTAAGCGTAAACCAAAGAAGAGAAAAAAGAAGCACTGCACTGAATCGAGCGCGTTCGGCAAAGCTACCTACAATTAATGTCGTAGTAATCGCTGCAAAGGTTGCCTGAAAAGCGATAAACACATATTCATAAATAAACACACCCTTAGAAAAGGTGGCAGCAGCACTATCAGGAGTAACGCCTTTTAAAAATAATTTACTAAATCCTCCAATCACGGAAGAACCGCCTGTGAAGGCTAATGAATAACCATAAACAACCCAGGCTAATGCAATCATCATAAAAATGACCATGACTTGCATAAGAATAGACAACATATTTTTTTTACGAACTAATCCGCCATAAAAAAGGGCAAGACCAGGAATCGCCATCATCATCACGAGTAATGTAGAAACCATCATCCAGGCACTATCGCCTTTATTTGGAAGTGGGGCGGCGGCAAAACAAGGGCTAATAGCGCATGCTAAAAGCAATAGGCTGCGAACAAGAGTATTCATAAGGATCTATAAGGAAGTTATTAAAGATGTAAAAAAAGGCTTTGTTTTAAAAGCCTTATAGTGCATTCAGATCGGTTTCGCCGGTTCTGATACGAATAATATGTTCTAAATCATGAACAAAAATTTTGCCATCGCCAATTTTACCCGTGCGAGCAGCTTGCTGAATAGCTTCAAGTACACGATCAAGTTGATCAGCAGAAACAGCAATTTCTAATTTAAGTTTGGGTAGAAAGTCGATGACATATTCTGCACCGCGGTACAGTTCAGTATGGCCTTTTTGGCGGCCAAATCCTTTAACCTCAGTAACGGTTACCCCTTGAATGCCAATATTGGCAAGAACTTCTCGCACATCATCGAGTTTGAAGGGTTTAATAATAGCTGTGATAAATTTCATAAAACGAACCTGACGAAAAATTTAAAATTAGAGCTTGCATTTTTATTCAAAGAGATAATACTAGGGTTAACCCGTTTTGTGCTAAATTTTGTGCTCAAATTGCGCTACAAGCAGTGAAAAAAACTAGCGCTAAAAAAAAAGAAGGCGACCCAAGGGCCGCCAAATCGTTCAGGGAGTCTATCATGTCTACAAAGCATTTAACGCCGGGATAAGAGAAAACTTTAGAAAAAAAGTGGATGTTATTTATGTTTGTTGAGAATCATGTTTACAATCAATAGTAAAAAGAATGAGTGATAAGAAGAGGAGTTATAATAGTTTTAAATGTCTACACCAAGTTGGGGTGATATAGAGAAATCTGTATCACCCATTTTTTTTTGGTCATTCATGAAATGCTTTAGCTGTATTTTTCTAGCGAAGAGTTTGAATGGCGTTAAATATTGCCCACAGAAGCGGTTGATGAACTAAATAGATAAATAAACTATGCTGCCCCAGCCAAAGCAGGGCAATTGATAGAGGGCTAAGTGTATTAGAATTGATAGGATTGGAAAAACAAGCTGACTTCTTTAGCATTGGCGCAAGCGCAAGGCCTATTAAATAAACAGATAGCCAAGGAATAAGCGGCACATAATCTTCAGTGATTGGTTTATGGGTTGTTAACCCTATCCAACGTAATGGAATTGCATCAAAGTAAGAGCTTTGCAGAAAGCTGAGCGCAACGATTAGGGCGGCTAGTATCCATTGATACCTTGAACCTAAAGGCCGCAGCCAGGGAAGCAGCAAGCGTGTAAAAAAAAAGAAATGCAGCACGCCAAAATCAATCCAACTTTTTGGAAAGATCCAATAACTGGTGAGAGAAATAAAAACTGCACTCAAGCCTAATATCAGTACATGTTTATAGTGTTGAAAAAAAGATGCTTGTTTTGAACGCTGCGGAAGATAACTTACGCTTAATGCGCTAATGAAAATGAATGAACCAACAATAAAGGCGCGTAAACTTAACCACCCCCAATGTTCATTCATATTTCGGTTTGCGCCTTCAAACCACGAGTAGCCAAAATAAATACTATCAAAACATAGATGATAGCCAACCATCAGTAAAACAATGATTCCCCGGTAACTATCTAAATATTGGTTTCTGCCTGGGTATAGTTTAAGCGCTAAACGATAGGCTTGAAGCGTCATTTATAAGCCGGCGCGAAAGCGTGTTGAGTCAGCAATTTTTTCAAATACTTCAGTTTTAATATTTCCTTTTAGACCAATTACTTCCATTCTGGCATTAGGAGGAACAAGGTAGGCAAGATTATTTTCTAACAAAAAGAAATTTCTATACATTTGGTGAATAGTAAAGTTACTAGGTGTTTTACGAAACTTTGTCCATTCAATTCCTTTCCAGAAACCTTCGCGTACATACTTAAACGTAGCTGAAAGTTTGCCGCAGGCTAGAGGAAGCTTATCTTGAGGATTTGTTAAACAGCTTATGGTAGTTTCTAGAGGAAGCGTCCACGTATCTGGCGGGAAGTTATAGCGGCGTTCAATCGTAATAATCAGATACGTATTATCTTTATAAGAAACGGTTACTTTCCCATCATAATATTCAACGGCATGGAGGCCGTAGGTTGGGATATCAAATTGATACGCTGTAAAGGAGATGGCAATGTGGGTGCTGGGCGATTGCATGAGCGGATTTGGTTTCTTTACAGCGATAAGAACACTATCCCAACGCTCTTTAAATACCTTAACAGCTTGCTCCATAGTAGATTGCGGGTCAGCATAACTAGGCCCGCTAGATAATAAAGCGATCAATAGTAGTGGTTTTGCGATAGAGAGAGGGCTGTTAAGAAAATGTTTAATTTTTTTAGATGAAAGCTCAATAGTCGCGCGCATGTTTATCCCGTAGGAGAGAATTCAATAAGAAAGCTATGAAGGCGGCGGCTATCCGAGCGAAGTACCTCAAACACCCATGAATCGAGTGTAATGCGTTCGCCTCGTTGTGGAAGCCGACCCAGAGTAGAAAGGATTAATCCGCCCACCGTGTCATAATGATCGGTTTGTGGGAAGTGGGTATTGAGGCGATTATTTAATTCTTCGATAGAAGTTTGTGCTTTTACACGAAAGCGCCGTGGGGTATCTTCACTAATATTGCTTTCATCTTCAAAGTCATGCTCGTCTTGAATGTCTCCTACAATGGCTTCTAAAATATCTTCAATTGTGATTAATCCTGAGACACCTCCGTATTCATCCACGACAATAGCCATGTGATGGCGGTTTTGCCGAAAATCTCTTAAAAGAATATTTAATCGCTTCGATTCAGGCACAAATACGGCTGGGCGCAGTACTTCTTTTACATCAAAAGCTTCGGGGCTTGCATAGTATTGCAGTAAATCTTTGGCTAATAAAATGCCTAACACATCATCTTTTTGTTCCCCGATGACCGGAAAGCGAGAGTGCCTAGCTTCTACAATAAAAGGAATAAATTGGGTAGGTTCATCAGAAATTTTAATGACTTGCATTAGTGAGCGCGATACCATCGCATCGCGAGCTGTCATTTCTGAAACTTGAAGCGCCCCCTCAATCATACTAAGGGTATCGCTATCGAGCAGGTGGCGATCAAACGCGCCTCTCAATAAGGTAATGAGTTGTTGCCTATCTTCAGGTTCACGCAAGAGCAAATCAGATAGCCGCTCAAAAAAAGAGGGGCGAGAAGGCAAATCATCCATGACCAAACATCCTTAAATAATAATTACTTCATCAAACGTTACACAACATTACGCTACAGCGCAATCAAGAAAACATATTCGGGCGTTGAGGGTACCAACGTAATTCAATATGAGGGTGATTTTCGTTAAATACACCTTCTCCCGTATAAAAAAGAGCATGTGCGAATTGTTGCGGTGTTGCGAAATGCGCATACATAGGAGCCCATAGCGGCTGATGTGCCTCATTCACAATCAGCGGAAAACCTGCACGATCCCATCTTGAAACGCCTGCGTTATACCAAAGTTTTTTAAGTGATCTTGCGGGTGCATCCGTTTTTAACTGAAGATAAGCTCCTGCATGGCCTGTTGTATATAAAACATCAACAGGGGGGTGTTCTTCTGTTGCATAAAGGGTTAGCTGGCCTGTAGGCAAATGAATGCTTTGCATCGGGTTCAGTTGAGTTTTTTGGATGGAGTCTAATGACGACGCCAACGATGCCAAAGATACAAAGGGCGGTACGGTTGAATGCGCCCAAATTGCTTCTTTCCACCATGAAAAACAAACCGTTTGAAGTTGAAGTTGAGGGCGATGTTTTTCTGCATCACGCGGTTCTAAAAACGCAGTGATTGCTTGAGAGATAACGTCAGTTGACGGTGGCTTACCTGTCCACCGGCGTATAAACGCGCGAAGTACCTGCTTTTGGCGGTAGGGATGCAGTAACCTAAGTTGTTCTAACGCGAGTACATCAAGCGTTGGGCAGCACAGGTTTAAATCACTTTGAATTAACTCTTCGATAAATGCCCAACTTTCTGCACAATGGGCTGCGCTACGTGCTAAAGCCGTTTCAGCAGAAGGAACGCGTGCTTTAAGAATAGGCATCACAGTGTGGCGAAGCCAATTGCGCGAATAGGTTTCATCTCGATTCGAGGGGTCTTCAATCCAATTGATTCCATGTTTTGTTGCATAGTCGATCAGCGTGTTTTTAGACGCGTTAAGAAAAGGGCGTGCCCACCATTTATGATGTGCATGCCATAAGGATGACATGCCCGATAAACCTGCAATACCCGCCCCTCGAAGAAGCTGGAGCATTAATGTTTCAGCTTGGTCAGCTTGATGATGCCCTAATAACATACATTCTACTGGTTGTTCACGTAACCAGGCATAGCGTGCGTCTCGTGCCCATGCCTCAATACTTTCTGCATTTTTTCTCGTCGCTGGATCTAAATAATGAACAACGAGAGGAATCTCTAAGCGTTTGCAGAGAGTTTCACAGTGATGTACCCATGCATCAGCAGATGTTTGTAAGCCATGGTGTACATGGTAGGCGGTAATAGTGCTGGAGAAGGGGGCATGATGCTTAATCCAATGCAGTAACACAGAGGAATCTACCCCACCGCTTAAGGCTACGCCAAAGTTTAAGGGAGAGGGTGCCGAATGCCCCTGCGACTGCCAATGCGTTAACCAGTTTTTAATGAGCATAGTTTTTACGTAAGAGTGGGGAAGTGGTAAAGAGCATTTTATCCTGAATGTATCCGGTACCAATATTGATAGTAACGCCGAAAACCAAGATTTTCATATAAATGAATAGCAGAGTGATTAGCGGTAGTGACTTGAAGAAAAGCAGTGTTAGCATCATGTTGCGCTCCCCAGTTCATTAGATAGTTACACAACTGGGTGGCATAACCGCGACGACAAAAATAAGGATGCGTCACAATGTCAAAAAGCCCACAGTAATGGTCATTTAACACTGCAATACCGCAACACACTGGTTCGCCGCCTAAAAAAATAACAGCAAAGGCACATGGGGTTTGTATTGCAAGAAGCATTTGAAGGTGTGTATGTTGTTCAGCGGTTAGTTTTTTGGAAATATGCTGAAATGCTTCTAGCCAGGTGCCGGCATCTGGCATGAGATTGATAATAGCTTCGCGTGGCTTGTGATCGGGCGTGTAATTTTTCTGGTTAAGCAGGTAAGCTGGGCTAGTTGAATGAATGGAGGCAGTTGGCAAAATAGGGGCTGTCATGACCCATGATAAGTCAGTGAAATGATAACCTCTATCGATAAGTGCGTTATCTGTGCGTGCGGTGGTGCAAAATGAAGCAAGCCGAAAAACAGGGGTAACGCCTCTTTTTAGATAAAACGCTTCAATATAATCAATGTCTGTGGAAGAGAGTTCATCGATAGTTGAAATGGCATTAGCGGAATTTGCTCGTTTTGTATAGCCATCCGCAGCGCGTAAACACCATGCTTGATAGCGTTGTTCTTCTAGGGCGGGCCACGCAGAAAAAGCGGCTTCTTCGAGTGCATGCATTGAAATCATAATATAGTTTTCGTTGGTTTTCGTTTGAGGAAGTTTACTCTTTTAGCCGAAAGCGAGTCATTGAAAACTCATCAAGTAGTTTTTGTTCCACTTTCTCTAAACGTTTCTCTTCTGATTTTTCATGCTTGTCTTTAAGATGTTCAATGCCTTTTAGGAAGCGTCTTTGCTTAAAAAAATGTTCTTTAGCCGCTTCACTTGTTTTTTTTGCTTTGTCGCAAATATGCGTTTGAATATCGATGGCTTGCTGAATGCGAATTAAAAAATCTTGATAACCTTGCCATTCAAAAGGGCTCATTGGTTTTCCGCTACGTTGCCGGTTTTGGTAATCATCTCGATACGCCATTAGCTGTTGTAATTGGGCGTCAGCTTGGGCTTGCTCAGCTACTTTTTTTTCAAGCTCTTGGCGTGCTTTTTCTTCTCGGTCGGTTGCGACAGTAAGAACAGTGATAAGTTTAAATTTAGCCATAGTGGTATATGTTTGCTTACTTCATGGGCTTAAAGCCGCCGCCTTTAGGGGAACCAGCAGAACCTTTGGGTGCACCACCCATTCCACCACCACCCATCATACCCATTAAAGCAGCAAGCGCTTGTTCTTCATCACCGCCACCTTGTGAAGAGCCGTTATCAGAGTTATTGCCTTTACCGGATGTTTGCATATTAATCACTACGACTGTACACCCTACTAAAAGCAATATTCTGGCAAGTAGTAATCCCATAGCAGTATGAGTATTTAAAAAAGCGCCCAATGAGTCATTATCAAACCGCCCAATCATAATTAAAAAATAAATACCGATGCCGGCAATTAAGCTGCGAATAATAAGGGGAGTTGAGGAGGGTAACTTATCATTAAGCTGGTATTTAAACCATAAAATAAATGTACAAAAAATCGCAGGAATATGAAGAGAAATAAGCTGAGTAATATAGGAAGAAAAAGAGGCATTACTGGCAAGCATATTAGGGTTTTGTAAATTAATGAGATCTATAAACAGTGTACCCAGTGGCGTAATAATATGAGCAAGTAAAAGCGAAATTGAAATAAATACTATAAATGCCATGATATTTCTACCTTATAGTTAATTTTGTAAAATACGCTCAGCCCAATCAGAAATTTTTTGTCTAAGCTGTTCGCTATTAATCGGTTTCGACATATAATCGCTTACGCCTGCCAAAAAGCATTTTTCTGCATCGCCCTGCATCGCATGAGCCGTTAACGCGATAATAGGAACAGGTTTTTTCTTGTGTTCAGTTTCCCATGCTCTCAAGTATTGAGTTGCTTCATAACCATTCATAATGGGCATTTGCATATCCATGAACACTAAATCAAATGATGGAGTTAAGGTATACATATCGCAAGCTTCTTTTCCATTCGTTGCAAGTGTCACATGATGATTTTGCTTGCGTAAAAGTGACATCATCAGTTTTTGGTTAACTGTATTATCGTCAGATGCGTTAACTTCTAGGCTGCGTTTCAGTTGGCGCAAAAGTAGCGAATGTTTAATCATAGTTGACTAAGACAAGAAGTCGTTATTGTGTGATAGCTTACAGTGATTAGTTTCATGGTATGCGCTCATTTCACTCTAAGAATAAAATCTCCATAGCCTTTTACTGAAAGGCTGATTCTCTACTCAGCTTCATATCCTTATCGTTGCTTACTGGTGCTAATGTACCATTGCCAGCGCTTAGGTTGTGCCCATGTTATTAAGATTATTAAGACTTAGCGGGTGTATATAGTGCTATCGGATATCTATAAAGCTTTTGGAGTCAAATACTCTATGTGTTGTGCAGTGAAGGATTAGGAGCGTATAAAGTTGGCAAAGTTAGACAAATTAGAAGGTGATTAATAAAGATAAAGAAGGACTATAAAGTTTGTTTGTTTTTATGGCTTAAACTATTTAATGATCAGTTCTCCCCTATTTAGAATTTTTGTTCTCGGGGAGAATACTACTAAATTTAGAACGTAATATTTAACTGAAATTAAAGTAAATTACTTTCTCCCAAGTCTTTATTGATAGTGGTAGATGTATAGGTAGGGGGGTGATCAGTTTTTGTGTCTGTTGTTAATTCATCGGTTGATAACTGCGTAGAGTGACCGCGATCTCCAAGCGTGGAACGTGCTGTTTCGATTTCTTGCGTATTGCCGTGTATGACAAGTACATATTTTTCAGCTTTTAATGCTGTTTCATATCGAATAGCATGCTCTTCTGTTACACCTGCGCTTGTTAGTGCAGCAGCTACTGCTGAAGCACCGCCTACTACAACGGCACCCTCTAAGGCGCCCACTAGTGAAGAAACTAAAGGCCCAGCCATAGCCATAACACCTAAGCCAGGTACAAAAAAGACCGCTGGTGCGAGCAATAGACCCCAAATACCCCCCCAAAAAGCGCCTACTCCTCCCCATGCTTTAATACGATCACCCATTGAATAGAAACCTACCGGATGCTCTTCAGTATGATAGCCTTTACCCACTAACGATAATTGCTTCATATCAAAGCCTGATGCATTCAATAAGCGAATCGCTTCATCTGCTTCCTCATGTGTGTTAAAAACATAAACGGCTGAGTTGGCTTTTTCCATGGTTCATCCTTCTAGTAGTTGTTGTAGTATTAACTGGCATTGTTTCAATTGTTTATATATGGATGCGTATTTTTTATCATTGACATTAGCATGTCTCTTGAAGGTTGTCAGGATGTATTAGTTGACAGTATTTGAAGGCTCTTTAATACCTGTTGCCCTGCTAAATTATATTCATATACAGGTTGTATGAATCTGATTAAGTAAGTCGGATTAAGTTAGGGCTGAATTAAAGTTGAGTAAGTTTTAGTGTATCGGTATTCTTCTCGATTGGGGGGTATGTCTGTAAAACCTTGCTCGCAGTCATGCCTGATAGTGCGAGACGTAACATTTTCTTGGTTATCACGCCATTATAAATAGTGAGGCAAATGCTTAACTAGTATGCGTCTTTTTAAGGAATGTAAATTACATGAATTACTTTCGAGCATCGTGGAGATTAGCAGCCACAACTTTGCTTATTTATTGCCTTCCTGCTTTAGCGGATGATTCAATTAGTGCAGGCGGTGCTGGAGCGGTGCACAGTCACCCGGTAGAAATACGTTTTAATATGGAAAAAATAAAGCTTCCCGGGGATGAGACAACAGGTTTACTGGGAGCTTCTTATTTATTTAATGTTTCACCCCATGTATATGTAGGGCCAGCAGTATATGGAACCATAACAGGCGATCGCGGCGGTTTTTTTACAGGTGGCGGTGAGGTTGCATGGCAGCAGCCGGTGTTTTCGCAGGCAGATATAGAGGCTGGGCTATATGTTGGCGGCGGTGGTGGGCACGGTGCGCCTGTTGGCGGCGGATTGATGCTGCGCCCTCATATTGACGTAATGTGGAAGTTTAACGGATTCAAAACAGGGGTATCTTTATCACAGGTGCATTTTCCTTCGGGTGATATTAAAAGCAATCAAGTCGGCTTAGTTCTTGCATTTGATAATAAGTTTCTCTTTACCCCAGCAAGTGCAGGTGGTCAGCGAGTTTCGTTATCAGAGCGTGCAGGTGTAGGGTTTGATCGAATAGCGTTAACTGCTACTTCGTATAAACCGAATTTTAGAAATAGCAGTACAGGGCTTGATGAAACTGCATCTATCGGATTAGGCGGTTTCAGAGTTGAGCAACAATATTCGCCAAATTGGGTATGGGGTATTGAAGCTGCGGGTGCTGGTAAAGGTTCAGCTAGCGGTTATGCCGAGGTACTGGGCACTTTAGGGCTAGAAACTACTGTATTAAGTAACGACTTACATATGGGGGTTCGTGGCGCGCTGGGAATGGGCGGAGGCGGTTCTGTTGCTTCAGGCAGCGGTTTGTTATCAAAAGCAGCCTTATATTCACGCTATGAATTTAGCCCTGATTTTTATCTTTCTGTAGAAGGCGGATATGTAACAGCACCTAACCATGATTTCAAAGCCAAATATGGAATGCTGGCGTTAGGAATGAACTTTGATCATCCATTACAATCTTCTAATGGCTCTAATAAGCGCCAAGCTTTCGCTACTGTGCAAGGGTGGGAGTGGTCACCTTCTGTAGAGCACTATACATCTGCTGCCCGTAAAGATGGCACGAATAAAAGTGTAGATCTTTTAGGAATGAAAATTCGACGCAATATTGTTGGCAACTCTGTGTATTTAACAGGGCAGGCGCATTCAGCGTATGCAGGAGGAGCAGGCGCTTTCTCTGTAGGATTGGCAGGGTTAGGTTTTCAATCACCCTCAATAGCACAAGGCCTGAGTATAGGAGGGGAGTTGTTAGCTGGAGCAGCAGGCGGTGGCGGAGTAGATACGCCTGGCGGTGTGATTGTGCAACCGATGGTATATGCAAATTTGAAGCTAAGCGATGCTTGGAGCGTGCAAGGCGGAGTAGGGAAGATAAGATCAGTGCATGATGGCTTAAACTCTACCGTGCTAGATCTATCGCTTAATTATCGGTTTGGATTACCTGCTCGATAAGATTATTAAATTAAAGTGCCTACTAAATTTTCTACCATTAAGCCAATGAAAACCTGCTAATGTTTAGACTTGATTCAGTAAGGTGAAGGCAGTATGCTGTAGCATTGCTTTCACCTTACTGGTTAAAACCTAGTTGAAACAAAATTTTAAAAAGCCTTAACCTTTTACACGTCTCTTATTCTAGCTCTCTCTCTCTCTCGAGAAGGCTAATCTGTGCATACATCGATGCCAAATATTAAAATTTATTTATATCACTCTATGTAATTCTTTCCCGGTCACTCGTTAGCATTTTCCACAATTAAACAAATAGGAAAAAGCATGAGAATATTGAATTCTTTTTTGAAGATTCTACTTTGGACATTATTGGCGTTCTTCTTTTTAGTGTGTGCTTTTATAATATTTATCCTGAATTATGATTGGGATCGTAGCCGCCCTTGGATTAATAAACGTGTTTCTGAAGCGATTGGCCGTTCATTCTCAATTGATGGGCATGTAGCAGTGGGATGGAATCGCCCAGACAATGAGAAGGGATGGCGTTCATATATACCTTGGCCTCGTTTTACAGCAGAAACGCTGCGTATAAAAAATCCAGAATGGGCTAAAAAACCGTATTGGATTACCTTAGATAAAATTGCCTTTGATGTAGAGGTTTTGCCTTTATTATATAAAGATGTGGTGATCCCCCGCTTAACTATGACCCAGCCCTATATGGATTTAGAGCGTCTTGCAGAAGATAAAGTGAACTGGGATGTTACATTGTCGTCATCACCTACCGTGTGGAAAGTGAACTTGCAAGAGGTGTCATTTGCAACGGGTCAGGTTGATATTTCAGATAAAATAAAAAAACTTGAGGCTGCCATCAATATTAATACCTTGGGGCAAGCGATCGAAGTCGATGAGCTAAAAAAAGCGCAAGAAAAAGCTAAGGAAAAAACGCAAACCCAAGCTTCGTCCTCAAAGCAGAATCAGAAAAACAGTCACTTATCATCTAACGATACAAACTCCGCTTCTAAAGCCTCGAGTAATACCTCCAATAATGCCTCTGATAATGCGAATACATATGCATTCGGCCTCACAGTGAAAGGTACCTTTAACAATGCTCCAGTAAAAGGCACAGGTAAAATCGGCGGATTAATTTCATTTGTTGATAAGCAAAACCGTTTTCCTATACAGGCAGATTTTAATGCGGCTGATAATCATTTTACTTTTACGGGGTCATTAAGCGACCCTGCAAATTTGGCAGCCTTTGATGTGCAGTTAAGTGTTTCTTCCATCAGCATGGCGCATTTGTATGAACTCACAGGCATTACATTACCTGAAACGCCTCCATTTAAAACGCATGGCCATTTAATAGGAAATCTGCGCAAAGGCAAACGCTATTTTAAATATCAACATTTTTCAGGAACCGTAGGCAGTTCAGACCTAAGCGGTTCATTACAATACTATGCTGATCCTAAACCTAAATTATCGGGCAACGTTAGCTCACAAAAACTGGTATTTGCTGATTTAGCACCGTTGATTGGAGCAGATTCAAATGCTAAAAAAGCAAAACGTGGTGCTGCACCTCAAAAAACAACAAAAGCAGTTCCTACTGAGCAATTTAGAACTGAACGGTGGCGAGCAATGGATGCCGACGTAGTATTTACAGGTAAACAGATTATTAAACAAGGCTCGTTACCGGTATCTGATTTACATACCCATCTTATGATGAAAGACGGCGTTCTTACGTTAAATCCTCTTGAGTTTGGCGTAGCCGGTGGTTCGCTAGCAGGAAACATCCATTTAGATGGAAGCAAAGTGCCCATGAAGGGTAACTTTGATATTACTGCAAAACGCCTGAAACTTAAGCAGCTTTTCCCTACGCTTGATTTAATGCGTACCAGTATTGGGCAAGTGAGCGGTCAGGCTAAACTTGAGGCAGTAGGTAATTCTCCCGCAGCGTGGATGGCAAGCTCTAATGGTGAAGTAAAACTTGTGCTCCAAGAAGGGCAAATTAGCAGTCTATTATTAGAAGAAGCCGGGTTAAACGTAGCTAATATTGTGGTTACAAAAATGTTCGGTGATAAAACAGTTAAAATTAATTGCGCAGCGGCTGATTTTATTGTTAAGCAAGGTGTTCTTGATTCGCATTTGTTTGCAATTGATACAGAAGATGCATTAATTAGTGTAGATGGAACTGTAAATTTAGCGACAGAGCAAATGAATTTAGATATCAATCCTAAAACAAAAGGCTTTCGTATTTTTTCTTTACGATCGCCTTTGTATGTAAAAGGAACATTTAAAAAACCAGATGTTGGGGTGAAAATACAGCCTTTATTATTGCGAGGGGGTGGGGCAATAGGGTTAGGATTAATTAATCCTGCGGCTGCGTTAATTGCCTTAATTGCACCGAGTAATAATGATATTTTGCCCTGTAAAAATCTCATGGCAAACGCAGGTAAGCCTATAGCGCCGCCTTCCACTAAGAAAAAAACAACAAGACGTTAATAATATTTTTAATTCACCCATCACATGTCTAGGAGATAAGAATGATAAAAGGGAAAACGGCACTGATTACAGGTTCAACCAGCGGAATAGGCTTAGGTATTGCTGAGGCCTTTGCCAAAGCAGGGGCTAGAATCGTGCTGAATGGTTTTGGGGATGCCGCAGAAATCAAAGCACTACAGGAGCGTCTTGCGAGTACCTATGGCGTAGAGGTAACGTATGAGGGTGCCGATGTAAGCAAGGCTGCTGATATTGAAAAAATGATGCAAAATATTGAGTCTAAATTCGGTGGAGTAGATATTCTGGTGAACAATGCTGGTATTCAGCACGTAGCCCCAATCGAGGAATTCCCGGTAGAAAAATGGGATGCAATTATTGCGATTAATTTAAGTTCTTCGTTTCATACTGTACGTTTAGCATTGCCTGGTATGAAAAAGAAAAAATGGGGGCGTATTATTAATATTGCTTCTGCCCATGCATTAGTCGCTAGCCCGTTCAAAAGTGCCTATGTAGCTGCTAAACACGGTATTGCAGGGTTAACGAAAACGGTAGCGCTTGAGGGGGCTGAATTTGGCGTTACAATGAATGCTATTTGCCCTGGCTATGTGCTGACTCCATTAGTACAAAAACAAATTCCTGATACGGCGAAAGCGCGCGGGATTACTGAAGATGAAGTGATTCAAAATGTATTATTAGCCGCGCAACCGACAAAACAATTTGTGAAAGTTGAACAAATTGCTGAGTTAGCATTGTATCTGGCATCTGATTTAGCTGCTTCAACCACAGGAGCGATTATTCCTATTGATGGCGGTTGGACGGCACACTAGTTTTTTAGTTAGTTTTTTGCAGTTAGCACCAAAGAGTACCTTCGCCTTCTCTGCAAGTGAGAAAAGGCGAAGGCTTGATTAAGTAAAAAATAAGTAGAAAAATATTATTTACACGCTATGCGTGTTTTATCAGTCAGCTCAATATCCAGTATCAGTGAACTAAATTGATTTGCTTTCGCATATTCACATACGGGAAGAGGGTTGTTAACATATTTGCTAGCATATTCGGCATTAAAAACAGCTTTTCCTTGCCTAATAAAAGGAAGTAACTCGTTACATTCCTGATATTCATTGCACTGTTCATTTACAGCAAAATCAAAAAAATTAACTAGTGCAGGAATCTGCTTCAAATCATTTTTAAGGCCTATCGATAAATTTCTTTTATGCGCTTCCTCCGCAAGAAATTTATTATAGTCTAATTGATCTTGCGCACCATAAGATAACCCTGTGTTGGGGTTATCAAAACCATCAACATTATCGGGTTCAACTCCATCACATCCTATTTTTTGAGCGAGATCTAATCTTTTTGTCATAATAAATCGTACATTCAGAGAATGCACATCTAGCCATCGTTCCCCTTCCCAAGGTTGCCCGCCTGGGCCTCCTTCTACCGAGTTTTTCATATCAGATGCAAAAAATTCTTTAATATCAGGCCGCCAATCTTCTGAAGTGCCAGCAGAAAAATAGCAAATGACATAGCGCTTAGGATTTGCACTATGTAGCGCCTGAATGATTTGTGGCGATTCTGCAAGGGCAAATAGATCAAAGTCAAATACGGTAGCGTCTACATTTGTATTCATGCCTTGTAATTGCCAATGCCAAGTGGTGCCTGGTGCTGGGATGTATCTGCCAGAAGTGTTTGCAGGTAAAACTGGTTGAGGTGCAATAGGGGTGGTTGGTGTGGTTGGTGTGGTTTGTATAGGAGTGGTTGGTGTAATGGTGGGAGTAATGGGAGTAGTTGGGGAGGGTGTAGTAAAGTTACCCCTAACATTAGGGGTGTTCGATTCATCTACATCAGATCTGTGTCGATGATGTCTTTTTTTGTGGCGATGATGTCTTGCGCCATCTTGTCTGGAATCATTTTGATAATGACGAGAAGAGTCATTATCAAAAGCGTAAGCATTGGCAGCAGATGTTGCTAAGCATGTTCCTAAAATAGGTAAGCTTGCCAACACAATAGATAGAAAACATGATGTACGCATCCTTAATCCTCGTATGGTTGGGTAACATAAAGTAAGTATTGCGTAAGGCTGCATTTAATCAATGTGTATAAGAAAGTTAAGCAGCTGAGCTCTTTTGGCGTGTTGGCAGCTTTCTACTCGATGGTGCTGTTTGTGTTGTCATATGGATTTTTTTCTATATGGGGCATCTCATGCCTTAATAGAGATTAACTATGTAATTTTTAAAATGGTATCGTATAGGAGTAGTGTATATCGCTTGAAGGATTTATTAGGCATCCAGTTTAAAACTCGTATGTAATGGTGTTGTTGCTTTCAGAAAGCATTTTGTTAGCGAATAAAATATCAATGATTCTATCAATTTCACTCTGAGTAATATTTTTTTGAAACATATGGAAAATGTGTTGTGATAGAGTTTTTCGTTTGCGTGGTCGAGATTTTTTATCGGATTTGCTAAGAAGTTCTAAAACTCTTTTATAGTTTGGTTCTTCCGCTCTTGAATTTTTGTGTTCAAGCTCTAACAAGCTATTAATGCGCTTACAATTAAGCCCATTTTTGTTTAGATACCGGAGCAATGGGTCAAAGCCTTTATCTTTAGATAAAATGATGCAGTGAATGTCTATAGATTTTTCTAAAATGCGCCCAAGATGACAAGCGATATAAAAATCTAGTGCATTACTGCCATTTCCTTCGACGCGCTTCCATTCAATTCTATTACCAAGTTTTTGTGCATTGGTGACAAGTTCAATTGGTATGCTTTTTTGACTTGAACCAACGAAAATAATTACTTGAAAGCTATCATCAAGACGTGTTAAATCGACTTGTTGAATATTTTCAAAATCAATTAATAATAGTTTATTCAAATTAACCTCATATTAGAATTAGGTACCCAACGTTTGAGTTAACGCACGCCGAAGCGCAGCGTAGGGAAGGCGACCAGCGCCGCTGGTTGGCTGCCCCGTTGAATGATTTGTTATCTGGTTTTTTTAAGCTGGAATAAACACACCTTCAGTATTTTTTATAAATGCCGCACCTGTTGCTAGGTCTAATAATGAGATAAAACTATCATCAATTCTCAATACTGCACCAAGTGAAACATAAGAAGAATTATTAGAGTCATTCATATATTCATCAGTTTCATGACTGGTAGTAAATCTCCAGCCACTATCATCTTTATTATCTGATTCCTCTCGGTAAAGGTAACCTACAGCTTGCCCTTCATAAAGAATATTGTTAGTTACAAAGCATCTTTTTAGATATTTATTTACTATTGAAGGTACTGGATCATCTAAATCTGTATCAATGATATGACATTCTTGAAATTCGATGTGATCCTGATAGTAAAGATCTTTAATATGTATAGGTTCATTATCTAACAAGCCTCTAAATCCTGTTTTTGTAACTTCTATAATTTGAACCCACATTCGTTCAGCGCTTGGAGCTTCTGGATCATTTGACTCGAATTTGAAAATAAGTTTAACTAAACTGCCTACTTCAAGCTGAAAAATAACTTGTTTTGAGGGTTTGTGAAATGTATAAGGATATTGCTCCGCTAATTTTTGTGCATCTTCTAAATGCCAGCTTTTATTTTGCAAAAATTTTCCTTTATGGCAGATATCGTTTGATTGAATGAAAATTTAGAAATTTTTATGCTTCAGTATAAATGAGTTAATAACACTCGCAGCTTCTTTGGGATTAGTTTGTAAAAGAAAATGAGGAGCATTTAATAGGGTTATTTGAGTTTGAGGCAAAAGTTTAGCGATTAATTTAGAAGCAGATTTAGGAACAGTACGATCTTGAGCTGCACATAAATATAAAACAGGTATAGAGATTTTTGAAAGTTTATTGGTGACATTTATTTTTAACACTGAACGCATGCGAGTAATGAGCGTTGAATGAGTAACTTTAGATAAACTAGTAGACAGTAAAGAACAAAGTAGTGGTGTAGCAAACTTACCCAGCAAGAAGTAACTTAAAAGTTTTGTGGGAATATATTTTATAGGAAGAAATGGTAAAAAAGGAGTCATCAACCTTAGTATGGGTTGTGGATTACGAGCAAATGAACAACATAATATAAGTGCAAACAAGCCAGATGGAGGGGATGCTGCAATTGAAATTGCAATTGGCCCAGAAAAAGATTCTCCTAATACTATAAATGGCTCATTTTTTGGAAGAGCCTCTCGAACAAATGTTTCTAATTCAGAGTAATTTAAGGGTAATGTGAATGGATAACGTATTATTATAGTTTTAAGATTGGAACCTAATGCTGAGATGACGGGATCAAACAAATCTCCGGTACCATCCATTCCAGGTAAAAGAACTAAGGTGAGCATAAAATTTTGACTTATATCGTAAAATAAGGGGCTAGCTTGCATGATGGTTTATGCACTATTACTTGCTACTGCTATTCATATAGCGGCTTTTTTTGCTTTTCAGCAGGGTTTTAAACAAGATGCGCTCAAAAAATTGACGCCATCACCCACTGAAATACAGATACATCTGTTTAAAGAGCCTAAGGTAATGACTATTTCTCCAAAGTCCATAGTGTCTAAGTCTCCTGTTTTGCCTATCAAAAAAGTTACGCCTAAACCAAAGGCGTTTTCACCTTCCCGCCCTCATCAGCAAAAGCTGCTGACTCCCATGGCTCAACCAGCCCCCATTGTTTATTCTGCTTCTAAGCCAGAAATTACTGACAAAGCAAGCGAGCCTGCGCCTGCCGCTGAGCATGTGCCGGCAGCAGTCGAAAATGCTAATATCCCTGTTAAAAAAGCATTGCCAGCTGAAGAGGGTGTAAGCATACCTCCTAACTTTAAAGCCGCTTATCTTAATAACCCTACACCTGAATATCCTCCGCTATCAAAACGTTTAGAAGAAGAAGGTAAGGTAGTATTAGCTGTTCACGTTACGGCAGAAGGGCGCGCAGATAAGGTTAGTATTCATAAAAGTAGTGGATTCTCGGCATTAGATGAGGTAGCACGCAAAACAGTTCTAGAGTTGTGGCGTTTTGTTCCTGCTAAACGCGGAAGCGAAGCCGTAGCGGCTTCGGTATTCGTTCCGATAGTTTTTAAAATGCCTGAAGAATAGAAAAAGCGAAGTATTAACCTTAGAAGTTACGCAGTTGAGCACGACATGGGAGGCGCCCCGCATGGCAACCCAGACAATATACGCTGTACGGAAAGTTGCCAACACGCCGAAAAAGCCTACTGCGTAACTTCTAAACCTAGAAAAAAATCGCTATGTATTTTCTATACTGACTGATAATGAGTCTTGTAACGATTGAATAGATCCACCAGCCCGATAATCAAAACTTACGTTTATGATTGCACCAGCAACGACAGTTAATGGATTAGCAACGGGCAGTACTAGGTAGTGATTTAACCAATCAATTGTGGAATTTGTTTCCATTTTAATGGCTAAAATATTCTTTGTAATAAAGCGAAACGCATTTACTACACCGCCACGTTCTATTTTGAATGAACCTTTCCAGCCAATATGAATATCAGTATCTTGGGCAAAATCTAGCATGCTATAGATGGCTGGGGCTGCCATTTCTTTTGTGCCTTCCTGAATTTCGAGGGCATTTTGAAACTGGATAATCGGTGCGTAAAACCCTTTAAAGTGGTAATCCTGCTGAAGAGGTTGTACTGCCATAATGACTGCTTCAGGAATAAATCGAGGCAGCGGGCCGCCAAAGCGTTTTAGATAGCGTTCTTTAAAGGCATTAATAACTTCCACTTGTTTTTCGCGCAGCATGGCGGTATGAATCATTTCGCAGATAACAATATCAACCGGTTCAGGCGGAAGATACACAAACGCATCATCATGCACCACTTCAACCCGATTACCAAACGCATTCATCGATAGTAGGCGGTTGGCTTCAGTAACAAGTTCAATATTCCATTCCACACACCATACTTTTTCAGCTTTTGTTGCAGCGAACCATGATAACGCGCCAGTTCCGCCGCCTAATTCTAAAACTTTAGCATGAGGAAAAACCACATAATCAATGGCTTCTTTAAAGCCTTTCATTCGGTATTCATCCATCAACATATTGTGATGATAGTGAAGCGGAATAAATTGCCCGAGATATTCACTTTCATGGCGCGGTTCAAACAACGTTGTTTCGTTTTCATGATTCATGGGAAATCTCCAAAATAATAAAACCGCGTACAAAGCAAAAATGAAGTTGAATCAATAAGCCTTATGTTGAGTAGAGGCGCTAGTGAATATAAATTCTCTTTCGCTAACAAAAGGTTAATGTATACCCTGATCTATATTACTCAACAGATGTTTTGTTCCCTCGCCCCTTGAGGGCTAGGGTGAGGGGGCTGGTAAATAAACTACGCAAGCGAGTGTGTTTACCTTTGTTTTTTTAAATGTATGCATTCAAAAAAAAATTTTTAGGTAATCCAATCACCCCCTCATCCTAACCTTCTCCCTCGAGGGGAGAAGGAACTAGATAGGTGCGTAGTGTTAGCCTTCAAGAGGAAAAAACTAAACATAAACGAAGAGTTTTGCGTTTACCCTGAATAAGATTATTTCGACGCTAAAGGCGCCTGACGGGATAAGTAGATACCCCCTAAAAGCAGTGCACCGCCTGCCATTTGTAGCGGGGAAATACTTTCATGAAACAATACCCAGGCAGCAATCGCGGCGGTTAATGGTTGTATTAATAAGCCAACGGAAGATAATGCAGCTGGTAAGTGCGCAGACGCGTAAGCAATAACGGTTTGCCCGCCTATTTGAGCGATAAGCGCCAAGCTTAGCAGCGGTAGCCAACCTGATAGTTGTGAAGGGAAAAAAGCGCCTGAAGAAAGAAGGGCAAAGGGCAGTAATATAAGTGCAGTAATGGTGGTACTCCAGGCCATTAAGCGAGGGGTAGTATAGTAATGACGAGCCTCTTTAACAGAGAGCTGATAGCCAGCATAAAAAAGAGCGCTTAATAAGCCTAAAATATCACCCATTGCGTGGTGTGGCATTGGTAGCGCATGGTTATCTTTTCCTAATACAAGCATAGCCGCGCCTAGCAAGGCTACGCCTAACCCGATTAAAAAAGAACGCGCAAACCTTACCTTGTATACTTTCCACATGAATAGAGCAATAAAAACAGGCGCTAAATTTGAAAGCAATGTTGCCTTCGCTACACTTGTGTAATGTAACGCTTCGTGCCACAACCCCATATCTCCTGCAAAATACATGCCTGACCACGCAAGTACCGGAGTAAATGAAGTACGTGATGGCCCTTGTGCCGGAGAAGGAGTACGTATTGCCCAAAGCCATAAAAAAGGTGCAGCTAAGATCATTCGCCAGAAAGCAGAGGCAATAGGGTTAACGTCTGAAAGTCGCATAAAAATTCCAGCGAACCCAATAGCGGTTCCCCCAATGAGTAACGCGATAAAAGGCAATAAAGGAAGCGTGTGTGAAGCGGTGTGGGCAGAGCTGTTTTTTTGCATAGTAGGCGATTTAGAAAGTTCTAAAAGACGTTAACCTACATTAATATACAGGATTATGAACGCGCTGCTTTATGTTATAGAGGAATATTTTTATAAGCGTGTGTCTATCAAATGGCAACCGTATTTAGCGTTGAAATGCATGACAAGCTTAAATAAAGCACCCGCTTTTTTGAGGACTAACTAATGATTATTTTTTTGCTACAGGCTATCGTTCATGAGCTATAGCGACGACACAATTCAGAATCTTATCTTTTACGGCCCACCCGGTACAGGTAAGACATTTGCTTTACAGCAACTCGTTAAGGATGTGTATACCGAAACAGTTGAAGAAATAACGCAAGAAGAATGGCAGGCCTTACAAATCTACGAACATATTCGTTCGCTAAAGTGGTGGGAGGTGCTGGCAGTAGCTTTGTATGAGTTAGGTGCTGTAGATACTATAGGTGCTGAAGCTGGTGATACGCACACGCTTGTTAATGTTAAAGTTCCTCAACTATCTGAACACCCCTACGTAGTGGCTGTGGCAGAAGCTAAAGGGCATGCTGGCGCTATTTTATCGAATGTACGGCAAAGCCTTACCTTTCATACTATTCAATCGTCAACAACAGTATTGAATCAACAGCCACGCTATACACCTCAACTTTTTGATAAAACAGAATCAGCCTGCTGGTATTTAGTCGAAGGGTGGGAAGAGCACGCTGCCTATTTAAAAGAGTTGGTGGATGCACTTAAACAAGGCCCAGTAAAAAAATCGATGACGTTTCAACGTTATGAGTTTGTTACGTTTCATCCTTCGTATGGATATGAAGAGTTTGTAGAAGGGCTGCGCCCCGTAGTAGGAAAAGCAGGCCAGATTCGTTACGAAATTCAACCCGGTCTTTTTCTGCGTTTATGCGAGCGTGCCAGGCGAGACCCTCTGCATCGCTATGCGATGATGATTGATGAGATCAATCGAGGGAATATCAGTAAGATATTTGGCGAATTAATGACGCTTATAGAAGCGGATAAGCGCGAAGGTGCTGCGCAAGCTGTATCTGTCACGCTACCGTATTCGGGTAAAACGTTTACGGTGCCCGCTAATGTTGATGTTATTGGTACGATGAATACGGCAGATCGTTCGCTGGCATTAATGGATATGGCGTTACGCCGCCGTTTTGAGTTTATTGAAAAAATGCCTCAGCCTGACATTCTAAAAGGGCTGATTATTCACCAAGAAGAAGTTGATATTGATATTCAGCAATTGTTAAACATTCTAAATAAAAGAATAGAAGTATTGTATGACCGTGAGCATACGTTAGGTCATGCCTATTTTACTGGGTTGATGCAGTTAGATGCTACGCAACAATTTAAAGCATTAGGTGACATTTTTAAAAATAAAATTCTTCCCTTACTTCAAGAGTATTTTTTTGAGGACTGGCAAAAAATTCGCTGGGTATTAGGCGATAATCAGAAAACGAATCTCCAATTGCAGTTTGTTCAAGAGTTTCGGCAGGAAGAAGATTTAGTGGAATTATTTGGGCGCGATCATGAGTTGAATCCCTATACTGCGCATGTGCGTTATCAGGTAAATAATGAGAGTTTTAATAAAGTAGAGGCATATATTGGGGTTTATGCGAGCGTTATTTATGATTAATTTTATTGAATAGGCTTTTTTTTGCAAAATTTGTCATACTTAAAGACATATTTTTCTTGGAGAATAAATCCATGACGACAATGAATATTTCCCGGCCAGATTCACTTAAAAAATTTCTTGATACGCAGGTTCAAAGCCGAGGTTATAGTACTTCGAGTGAATATGTTCGAGAGTTGATTCGGAATGATCAAGTTTGCCAAACAGAGCAAAGCTTGGCAGCATTAATGATTGAGGGTTTGGAGTCAGGGCTGGCTATTCCTGTGAGCCAAGACTATTGGAGAAATAAACGAGAGGCGCTTAAAAAGCGAACGGCAAATAATGAAGCCTACTCATATTTTCCTTAAAGCTGATGCTAAAATTAATGCGTTTGCAGATTATATTGCGAGTGAAAACATTGATGCGTCCATGCGCTTTCTGGAAGCCATAGAAAAAACGTTTGATAACCTTAATCAGCATCCTGGGATCGGTTCTACTCGTTACGCTCATTTGCCATTACTTGAAGGGTTGCGGGTATGGGCAGTCTCAGGGTTTGAAAACTATCTTATTTTTTATATTGAAAGATCTACCCATGTAGATGTTTTGCGCATTCTTCATGGGGCGCGTGATATTCCTATAGCGCTTAGAGAAGCTTATTAAGCTAGCTATCGACTCATTCTTAAGAGAAAAGAAATGACCCTTTTAAAAAATAAATTTCAGTACGTTTCGATAATGTATCTATTTTTACTAGGAATGAGTTGCTCCGCTTTGGCAGCAGAGAATAAAGAGTTTGCTCAGCAACCGCGTTATCAGGAGTTGAAAGAAGTTATTAATCAGCATACAGGCTTTGCTCATCTGACTCGCGGCATGAATCGATATACGATTGAAGCATTAAGAAATAAAGTAACAGAAGCTGATATCCCTGTTTTAAAAGCCTTAACAGAGGATGAAGATAATGTCACCCGCATGACTGCAACCGAAGTGCTTTTAAAAATGGGTATCAAACATACACCCTCTCCAGTTTCGCCACCAGGAAGTCAATCAACAACATACCAGCACTATCAACACTCTCAAAGAAGAGGGTATTCGCGCATTCTGCCAGCTGACTTCATGGTATATGTGAACAATAACACGGTTATCAATCATCCTTCTCCTGGTTTTCAGCCGACCATATTAAAAACTGTGAATCAATTTTTAGGAAACCCTGGAGGATATATTGCCTGTTATTCGCACATAAATCAGGGTAGCGCTTATGGCGTAGGTGGCGACATTTATGTAATGGGGCAAATAAGATTACCAGGCAATTACCAAGGTAGAATATTTCAGCCCGAGCATTATGAAGGCAAAGATATTAGTCAGGCGAATGAATTTAAAATGATGTGTTCTAAGCATTTTCCTGCTTGCCAACATAGCTGTTGGGCAGGAGGCGATACTGGAGGGTGGGGCAGATAAATCTAAAATGAGTGTTTTAACAACCCTTTTTGAGTTTGATACCGTCGTAAATGCTGCGGAAGGCTCTGCTGCCAATGGTGTGCCTCCTCAAGTATTTGCCTGGTTAGAGGCGCAATGCTTAAAGTGCCGTGAAGAAGAGGGTACGCAATGGATTCGCTTGACTCAACGATCAGGCCGTCGGGCAATTCAGTTTACGCAGTATGTAGGTGTTATTCGAGCACCGTGCGGATACCAGATCGAAATCTTACCTAAAATTGCTAAACAGTCGCATAACACTCATCAAGCGCGTAAGTGGCTAACTCACATGGTGCAATGTTTACTAGGGTTTCGTCATATTCAACATGATGAGGCAGATAGTCATGTTGTGCGTATGCCTTTATTGGAAGTATTTATTCAGCAATTTTTAGGTGCCGTTCAAACTCTAGTGAAATCAGGCTTGCGTAGCGATTATGCCGACCGGCAAGATAATTTGCCGCAATGTCGCGGTAAACTTTTATTAGCGCAGCATCTTCGGTTGAATACTGTAAGAAGCGATCGTTTTTTTACAGCTCATCATGATTTTTCGCCAGACAGAGCAGAAAATCGATTATTGCATACAGCATTACGATCGCTTCTTTCTATCAGCCAAGTTCAAGAACACCAACAATTAGCACGAGAGCTATGCTTTATCTTTAATGATGTTCCTTACTCGCGCTCGGTAGAGCATGATAGCCAGTGTATACGACTTGATCATGGTATGCGTTACTATGAGCGCGCACTCGATTGGGCATTGTTACTATTGAGAGGAACAAGCCCTTTGTTAGGGCATGGCTCAATGCGTGCTCCTTCGTTATTATTCCCTATGGAGGCGCTTTTTGAAGCCTATGTGGCTTATTATCTGCCTAAGCAGCTGGAGCAGGGGTTTTATCTAAAAACACAGGCCAATAGTCGCTATCTTGTAGAACACCAGGCTAAACGTTGGTTTAAAATGAAACCAGATTTTTTGGTGAAAGATAACAATCATGTGCCGCGCCTGTTGTTAGATGCCAAGTGGAAGCTGCTTGATGCACGTAATAAGCGCGAAAAATATAATATTAGCCAGGGTGATTTGTATCAGCTTTATGCTTACGGTCAGCATTATCTTGAGGGTAAAGGCGATATGGTGCTTATTTATCCTAAAACCGAAGCGTTTGATCAACCCTTGCCTGTTTTTCGTTTTCCTCAAACTGAGCATTTAAGATTATGGGCATTACCGTTTTGTTTAGAGCATCGCAAATTGTTATTGCCTGATGCTATTTCCCTAACACATTTATTTTCACATTAAAGAAAACTATGGCTCTCAAAGCAACGATTTTTAAAGCAGATCTTCAGATTTCTGATATGAACCGGCATTATTACCATACTCATTCTCTTACAGTTGCCCAACATCCTTCTGAAACTGATGAGCGGGTAATGGTACGTTTATTAGCGTTTGCATGCCATGCTGATGAGGCGCTTACGTTTACGAAGGGCATTGCTGAAGCCGATGAGCCTGATCTTTGGCATAAAGATTTAACAGGAGTGATTAAGCTTTGGATTGAAATTGGTCAACCTGATGAGCGGCGAATACTCAAGGCATGCGGGCGTTCAGAACAGGTCGTTATCTATACCTATAGCAGCCATAGCGATATTTGGTGGAAGCAACTAAGCAGCAAATTAGCGCGAGTAAAGAATCTTACAGTGATGAATTTACCCGAACGCCTCAGTAAACAATTAGCAGCATTGGCTCAGCGTTCAATGCAGTTGCAATGCACGATACAAGAAGAGCAAATTTGGTTCTCAAATGGCAATGAAACGCTTCAAATTGAATTTGAAACGCTTCAAATGCCAGCTAATAAAAATTAAGAAAAGCAATTAATCGCACGAAAAATAGTTTACGCTTCCATAAAATGCCCAAATGCTGAAAGCCTATCGACTCGATCACAAATAATTTTAGTAATGGCTAATATGGGCATCGCTAATATAGCACCAGGCACGCCCCACATCCAAAACCAGAAAATAAGCGAAAAAATGACAAGAACAGGGTTTAATGTAAAACGTTTAGCTAGCAAATGAGGCGTTAATATACTGCTTTCTAAAAAGTGTACGAGCAAATAAAGAGTGGCTGGCAGTAAGGCATAACTTAATAGTGAATAATCTAACAATCCAGCCAGCAAAAATATAAAAATACCGATTAAGGGGCCAATAATTGGAATATAGTTCAGCAAAAAAGTGAGTGTTCCCCACAGTATTGGGTCGCCTATGCCTAAAGCAAGCATCATGCTGCCCATAATAAGCCCAACCCCCGCATTGACTAATGTAATGGTTAATAGGTAACCGGCAATATCGCGTTCAATTTGTTGCGAGATCTCTACAGCCTGCCGTTTATTTTCAAAGCGTGGCAAAATTTCTACCAATCTTCTTAAAAACGTATCGCCTGAACTAATAAGAAAGAACAAAATCAACAATGTGGTTAACACTCCGCCCACTAATTCCCGAGTGCTATGAAGTAACTTATCCGAAAGACGGTTGCCTTCAATAGCGACAGGTATAATTTTAGTGTGTGCGCCCTCGGTTGCTCTCTCGGCGCGAATAAGAAACTTTTGCATCGTTTCAATAGGCCGGCTCAAAAACGTAAGGCGCTGCTGAAGTTGAGGTATACCGGCAGGCAATTTTTCTGCCCATAGTACGGCAGGTCTATATAAAACGGTTCCTAACCCTACAAAGCTACCTAACAAAATAAAAATAACAAAAATAGCAGAAAGTGAACGAGGAATTTTAAGTTTCTCAAATGATCTGATTACGGGCTGTAAAAAAAGTTTTAGAATAAATGCAAGAACAACAGGAATAACAATTTCATAAGCGAAGTAAAGCGTGGTAAAGAGCGCTAAAGCAAATATTCCGCCTGTAAATGAAACCGTTGCTTTTGATGGGGTTGTAATAATAAGCGATTGTTCTGATAAATGAGATTGTTCTAATACCGTTGCAGAAGCCTCATCATGAGTCACTAATTTTTCTATTGTCATATCATCCTTTTTTTAAAGTAGACTCTTGAAATTTTGTTTTTTTACCCTACTTAAGTGTTAGTCCTATTTGTCTTAATAAAATGCTCAGTTCAGATACTGGTATTGACCTGATGAATCAGCGCAGCAGCAATTGAGAGGCCTATTTTTGACAATTTGTATAAGTGGTATAAGCATGGAAAAATTAAAACGAATGCTTCCTTTTTTAAAGTGAATTAAGTTAAGCACATAAAAATGTGAGGGTATGCAGTTGAAATCTATTGAAATTTATTATGGGCGGTAACGTAAACAGTACACTAAAAAAGAGTACAGCGAGCTGCCGCCACATTGAGAGAGTCCTACTGCGTCACTTCTAACTATATAAAACTTATTTTCTTTATGAAGGAGGTCATAATGCTTCATTCAATTAAAAAGTCATCTGCAAGCCTTTTATTAACACTTCTATTATCAAAAGCAGTCTTAGGTATTGAAGTTTTTCATACTGCAATGAGCAGAGAAACTGTACAGAAAGACGGTATCTCTTTATCTTCAAGTAATAACGGGAAAAATGCTTCAAGCACTGCTATTACACAAAAACGTAAAGAAATTACTGCTGAAGCCATCGCTGCTATCAATGAAACTCGGCACGCACTTATAGCACTTGATAATGGTAAAAAAGCAGAAGCGCTTAAGGCATTAGAGCAAGTAACTGGTAAATTAGAACTATTGTTAGCGCGTGATCCGCAATTAGCATTGGCACCTACCTATGTTAGTGCTAAAACGTTTGAAATGGTTGCAGATCTCGAAAAAATTAAAACGATACGCAAAAATGCAGAAGATTTTTTAGAAGATGGACAAGTGCAAGCTGCACGCCATCTATTAAAAAATTTAGCTAGCGAAACAGTGGTGAGTGTTATTAATATTCCCTTAGCTACCTATCCTTCTGCTATTAAACAAGCAGTAAAACTGATTGATCAAGGTAAGTTCGAAGAAGCTAAAACGGTGATTCAAACAGAACTCAATAGGCTTGTTGTTGTTGCTACTGTTTTCCCGCGTCCTGTTATTCAAGCCCAAGATGCATTAAAAGAAGCAGAAAAGTTAGCAGAAAAATCAGGGCGTACTGTAGAAGAAAATAAGCGCTTAAGCACATTGTTGGCAGATACCCGCAAGCAATTGGAGCTGGTTCAGGCATTAGGTTATGGAACCAAAGAAAATTTTAAAATGCTTTACAGCCAGTTGAGTGATATTGAACATAAAACAAGCGGTAATAAATATGGGATAGGCTTTTTTGACAAAATAAAATCCTCTTTTTCTAATTTATTTAACTCTGATCAGCAAGTGGTTTCAACAGCGAATAAGCCTGCTTCTACTCACGTAAAATAATAGGATGGCATGATGGATATTCAAAAATTAAACCCTTGGAATTGGTTTAAGCATGAAGAAAATATTGAGTATTTATTCAAACTAGCTATTAGCTAATTAATAGAGTCTATCTTTTTTTATGGTTTTTTAGTTATATTAGTATGAGTATTTAAGTAGTAGTGCGCTAGTGGCTGCTTTATTATTTTCATAAGCAAATATCTATTTTTGCAAGATCTGCTATCAGTGCAGGGGCACGAGCGCTTGGTATCGCTTCTACATTTGATACAAACAATTAAATTCGATTACTGAAATTAATGTCTGAGTCTTACTCTCAGTCTATCTTATTTATCTAGCTATCTCAGAATCTATTAAAATTGCGCGCACATTAAATAAAAGCAAAGTGACCTGTTTCATAGGTGAGCTCATGAATAGATTGGCAACGAGTACAGCGTTTAACTACAGCGAGATTTGAAGAGCGTTTGTAGGTAATCGTTTTACCGCAATCAATACATCTGCCATGAATATCACTAGCAGTAGGAGTTTTAGCAATACTGAAGGAATGCAATTCTTTAAAAGAAGGCTCTTCTCTAATTTCATCCCAGCTTGGCATTGGGTCTATGATAGAAACTTCGTCTTCTTCAGTAGAGTCGATATTTAACTCAATATAGGAACCATCAAGGCGTTGTGCTAGATGAGTATGACTAGATTGCTTTTTATCGCTTGAGACGAAAGGATTATTAAAAATATTTTGGGGTTGGAATGAAAAATTAAACATAAAGCACCTGTTTTTAAGATTAAGGAATTTTACCATTTTTACTATATTTATCGATTTTATAGTATTTGTCAACTAAAATGGTAAAATCGGTACAGGTATTATGGATTTTTAAACTTAACGTTTAAAATTTATAAGGCATGTCGCCTATTAGGCTTGATAAAACAATTGTTTAAGTTTTTTTAAAGAGTGTGTGTAAAAACGACACATAAAAGTAAAAAAAAACAGAGCTGTAAGAAATGACATGCCTTTTATAGCTTTTTACACACTATTCAATTAGCTCTCTTAAGCCTTCTTAGCTCGATAAATGTGACAGTTATATACACCTTATCTTTTTTAAGTTGCCGTTATCTTTTAGTAGGCACATATCAGGCAAAAGCTTCTACAGCCATCACAATTTCTCGAGCCTTCTTAATAAATACTCTATAGTATTTATCTGTACATTCAATCTTAATACCTTACTATCAGCAGTTAGTGTTAGCGAATAACTTCAGCAATATGATTTCTGCTAACTAACTCGGTTTCAAAATTTATAATTTCGGTACCGAGCGCGTCTCGTGAAGAAACCATTCCTACCACTTTTCCGTTTTGTACAACAGGTACGTGGCGGAAACCTCCTTCAAACATCATATGCAGAGCATGCCCTAAAGGTTTATCAGGTGAAATCATTTGGGGTGAAGCGGTCATCACTTCATTTAAATAAGTGGTATGAGGGTCACGTTCTTCAGCAAGCACTCTGAATAAAGCATCTCGTTCAGTAAAAATGCCAATGAGAAGATCATTTTCCACTACCATTACTGCTCCTACACCGTACTGCTTCATTAAAGAAGCAGCTTTGCTGACACTAATGTTACTGTCACAGGTTAGAGGAGTTTGGTTTTCGATAACATAATGAATAGGGCGATTAGGCATAGCAAATTCCTTTATGAAAAGTGATGTTTGAGCTACACGTATGAGTTACTTAAAGCGCCCTTCAAAAGCTTTTAACAGTTGAAGAGAGGTTTTTACATATAGTCAAAATACAACATCCCTTCTTCTAAAATAATCTAAAATAAAGGTATTGGATAGGAAAAACATTCTTTCTAAGGGAAACGTAAATAAGCTTGAACGTTTTAAAACATGCAATAAAAAATGATAAGAAAAAGCCGTTTAATAATTTAAATCAATATGTTTACTAAATATGTGTAATGCAAAATAATTAACACTTAATTTATTATAATATTATTATAAGGTAAATAACAGCAATAGTAATTTTGCGCGATACATGTAGTCGTATTTTAGTTATATGTATCGCGCTGCTGGTATAGTAGTTAGCATACACGTTGCATATTCATAAGTTAATTTGTTAAAAGATACGAAGTTAAAAAGCGCTGTACAGATTTTTTAATATTCGAAATAAGTTTTAATGAAAACTCTTTCGAGAAAATATTTTGTTGTTGGCTTAAGCTAGGGTTATAAAGCGTATCTGATAGTATTTTTGCAGATTGATTAATGGCTGTAATACCCATTAATACTTGCCCTACATTCAGAAGTAAGTTTTCGTAAGAACTTTTTCCAATAAGGGTATCACTATGTTGCATATGGCTAAATTCTATAAATTGAGCGGTGGATTTAATATTAAGTAAGTTAAGTACTGAGCGTGTTTTATAATCTAACGCAGCTACAAACCGATCAGCCATAAGTGTTTCAGTTTCATATTGTTCATTGATAATACATAATGCGCGAATCCGCTTTTCTTCCGTCATAAATTTTATTGCTTTACAAGCATATCGTAGAGTTACACCAAGCTCTCTTAATTGTTTATCCATTTTTTTGATGAAAATTTGATCTTCAAAAAAAACGCTTAAAAAATGTTCTGTTACTTCTTGTTTGGTGCGTTCTTCAACAATTGTTACCTCATAGCCCTTTTCTGCTAAAAGCTTAGCCGTTGTGAGATTGATTAACTCAATTCCTAATAGAATAACTCGCATTTTAATTCTCCCTGTATCAAACGAACTTCAATGTTATTGTTTTTTATAAGTATCAGCCTTATGTGTTGCTCAGATACTTACTGAAGTTTTTTTGCTAGTAATAAATTTAAAGAGGTTTTAGCGGTTAGTGACTCAACCATGCAAAGGATCATAACAAAGAAATTTTTAAAAATCAAACGAAATATAACGAAATTTAAACGAAATTAATGATCTTTATTTATATTGTTGATTTTGTTGTTAAATATTATTTTTAATATTTAATATTTCATTCAAAATCTCGGGTAACGACATTATCTTTAAATTGACTGTTTTTATAGCCGTTTATGTTAGGAAGACCTATAAAAAAACAAAACCGATGTGACTTAAAATCGCGCTAAAGAAGTGGAGTACCAATGAAAAAGAAGATCATGCCTTTAGTCACAGGCCTGCTGAGTACAATGATAGGATTAAACGTTATGGTAGGATGGCTACTAAAAAGCCCTGCTATGGTAAAAGTTATTCCTGGCTCAGAAATGATAGAGTTTAATACCGCTTTTTTCTTTATTATTATCGGTTTATTTTTTATATTAGATTATTTGAAACTAGAGAGTAAAAAAATAACGACTGTACTGGGGGCTATTATTGGTACAGGCACTCTTTTGATTTTAGTTGAGTATATATTTAATATTAATTTAGGAATTGATTGGAGAAGCTTACATCAAAGTTTGAGTGACACGAGTTTATCAACAGGTCGTATACCGCAAAATGCATGCATAAGTTTTTTACTAATCAGTATTTATATGCTTGCTAAAGACTATCTTAATAGTGAAGTACGCTATGCAGGTGCGCGGTGGATGGCTTACAGTGTCATTGCAATTAGTGCGTTAGGATATGCAGGCCATGCATTAAAGCTTGAAGTGTTTTATAAAGCATATCATTACGTTGCTTTAGAGTTAACGACTGCTATAGTGCTAGTGCTTATCGGCGTAACGTTTCGGCTAAGATGGGGAAGCATTGAAAAGGTAACAGAAGATTTTCAAGAAGAAAATCACATTACCCCAGCAGGCATTGCTTTAATGATGATGATGGCGGTAATCGCTATTACTGCTTATGCTCCTGTTGGTCAATTAGAATTATTAGCCAATCAAGAAGTGTTTGCTATAGCAAAACATCGTTTTCAAATAGCAGTAGGTATTGCCTTAAGTATAGTAATAATAGGCTCTATTCTGTTAAGGGTAATGTTAAAACCTTTATTTTTAAAGTTAACGCAGTCAGAAGAAAAATCATTTCAATGCGCCCAAAGTTTATACCATGTTCAAGAGCAGTTACGCACAATAACAGATAGTTTACCAGCAGTAATTTCGTATATTACTAAAGATGAACGCTATGAGTTTGTAAATAAAACGTTTGAAGATTGGTACAAAGTTCCCAGAAGTAAAATCATTGGAAGATCAATTCAAGAAATGATTGGGGACGAAAATTATAAACAGCTTAAACCTTATATTAATCTCGTACTTTCAGGGGAAACAGTAACCTTTGAACAGGAATCAACTGTTTCGTATGTGCCGCGCTTTACCCTGACAACATTTACACCCGGCTTTAGAGGCACGAAGGTAGATGGTTTTTATGTGATGGTAAGCGATATTAGTAGTCGTAAATTATATGAAGAACATATTACACATTTGGCACATCACGATACGTTAACGGGGCTAGCAAATCGTGCCTTATTTCATCAGCGCTTGAATCAAATTATGATGCGTAGCCAGCGCAATTACTCAATGATTGCATTACTTTATATGGATGTTGATAAGTTTAAATCTATTAATGATACCTTAGGGCATAATGTGGGTGATGAATTATTAAAGCAATTTTCCCAACGTTTATCAAGGTCGGTACGAAGCACCGATACAGTGTCTCGGCTAGGTGGGGATGAATTTACCGTGATTTTAGAAGCGGTAGGGAATGAAAAGAATGCTGAAATTATTATTAACAAAATTCTTTCTGAAATAAGGCAGCCTTTCAATTTAGCGGGAAATTTGCATAATGTAACGAGTAGTATAGGTGTCGCTTATTACACTGCGGAACCTATTACATCTGACGAACTTATACGGCGTTCTGACAGTGCTTTGTACAAAGCAAAACATGCAGGACGCAATTGCTTTCAAGTAGCTTTGGAGGGGGAATAAGCGCGTAGTAAGGGGAGTAAAAGTAGTAGAGTAAATGGCATTATTTATTTTAAAAATGCTGCTCCAGATAGTGTTACTGCAACGTATTTACAGTTATGCAGTACAAAACTATAGTAGAGCAGCAGCTTTTCATAAACCCTAGACGTCCAAAGTGAATGAACGTCTTGCTAACCTATGAGCGGGTTAGTATTGAATTTAAGCTTGAAAAAAAGTTTTTTGAAACCAGGCGGTATAAGCTGACTGAATGCTGCTTAGGTGTTGAACCTGATTATTAAGTATATTTTGATATTGCTTCATGATGGCAATACTGGTATTGATTGAGCTGCTAACAAGTTCTTCAGGGTTACTACAAGGGGTTAATGACTCGGCCCATTTCGCACTGCAATCAATCGCGTTTTTCAAATACTGGCTGTTATCTTGAGTAAGCAAGTTAAGGCTGGCAGATTGAATATTCAATAACTCATAATAAGCATTTAAAGCGCCGTATCCATCAAATGATTTCTTAGAGCATGATTCCCAATTATTTAAACGGCTAAACATTTCAACGGTTTGCCCTGTTAACTGAACTGCATCTTTAAATGGTGTAATCGCTTCAAAAACTACTTTCATATTTTGAATGCTTTGCGCTGAATAATTATTCCAATTTTCTAGTGCCTGATAAACATTTTGTTTATCAGCTTGTTTATCTGCGTGCTTATCTGCTTTTTGGGATGAAAGAGATGCCATGATTATAACCTTTCAAGTGTCAGTTAAAAATACTAGAAGTTACGCCGTTAGATTTTCTCAGCCTGCTTCTAAATATATCATTACCTAATTTTTACACGCTATCATGTGCGTTAATTCACACGTTAATATTAATAGCACAATTGTACAGATGAAATGCGTTTATTGATTGGCATAACACATGCATATTAATAATGTCTCTTCAATGCATACTAACACGCGTGTTACAAACCTTTTTTAGGCTCAGCTAAACGCAATACCATTTTATATACAGCCTTTAACTGAGGAGCCTGGCGTGTATAATAATCTGGATTAGGAGTATTGGGGGAAGAATATCCCCAAAAATCCCAACATCCTTGAGGATTCAACGGTACCGTAAAAGAAGGCTCTACTTGCGGATATAATATAATCAAATCGTTGGCTTCTGCCATTTCATTATAGCCAGTATGATTATAGTATTTATCCCCGATAACTTTTGCACCTTGCAAACATCCATGAAATACTACGTGTACCGGGCAGCTTTTATCTTGCGTGCACGATTTGGGTATGTAAGCATAAGCAGTATCGCTCATGCTGGTAGTAGGGGAATCAATAAATTCTTTTTGATCAAAAGCGATAACAGTATTGCTTAATGTTTCTGCTGGAGATTTTAAATGGCGATAAATAAAATTTAAAATGTCATTTGATTGTTCGAAATGACAGTCATTAATAAAAGGTGATTGGGTTAAATTGCATTCACTATCATCAGTTTGCGTGGTAATAAAAGCGTGCCCTGAATCAACATTTTTAATATATTGAATCGATTTTGCTGGTACATCGAACGCTTTAAAAAAAGCGCTGGTTTGATCTACTACTGTAGTGGCAACAACGTGATCACTTTTTCCGCTAAAAATATAAATTCTATCTTTTTTCAGATTTTCTAACGGGTCAATAACTCCTGCTTGTGCGAGCGCTTTCGTTTTATCGAGTAGAACAGGCGTGTTAGGCCCTACACTAGGTACAAGAGGGTTCATACAGGCGGTTGTTGCATTTACCATCAATGTATTATAAGCCCAAGATTGTGCGCATAAATATGGCCCACCAGCAACAATGCCAGCTCCAACCATAATATTTGAATAGGCAATATAAAACTGAGAGGTCATAAATGCCCCTGAAGAAAGCCCAGATACCGATGTATTTTGAAGGTTTGCGCCCACAGAGGGTAATCGATTGTTCGCTGCGTGAGGGGTGCTATATAAGCCAGAACATAAAATCGCGATGACTAGCGTATTGCGTTGGCGGTTGTTCAGCATCATTGCTCCAATAAAGCGTACTACATGTTATTGATGATTAAACTGCTTAAATGTAAATGAGATTGCTCAAATGAGATTATTTAATGCAAGCGGTTGCATTGCCTAAAATGTAGCGCAATGCAACCCATGCTATTAGCAATTATCGTGCAGCAGAAATTTCAATACTACGAGGAGGGAAATCAATTATTTGATCTTGTTTTTTTGGCACAAAATCGAACTGATAAACAACTGCTAACTCACGCTGCCTAACATTGGCAGACTCTTCTTTATAGCCAAAGCGCCAGTCAGCAAGTGTATACGCTGTTGTGTTATTCAGTTGTTTCAACGCTTCTGCCTGGGCGCTAGCAAAAGGTTTAACATCGATTTCTTCGCGGGTAGTTTGGGCAGTTCGCCATGTGCGTGAAGCGGCTAAAATGCTGCCTTCGCGGCTGATAATGACATCAATTCGACCTCCACGCCCTAAAGTATCTACTGTTTGTCTGCCGATAGGCAGGTGGCGCGTAAACGTAATTTGCGTACCTTTTTCTCCTCGCACTATGTCACTGGCTTTACCTTTTTCAGGCATGCTAGCAGTTAACAGTTTTTTTGTACGTACTGTACCCTGATCATTACTGAGCCATCCCAAACTACGTACTAGATGTAAAGCAGTTTGTTCTGGATCTTGCTGCCTGTTGGTGGTAGCGGTGGCGGTGGTAGGAGGGGTGGTGGAAGATATAGCAGAGGCTGAGGTTTCTGCATTGTCGCCTACAGCGCGTAAATGTATAGCTCCGCTTTCTGCATTACGCCGCACAACTGCCATTCCTCCTGCAAAACGCGCATCACGAAACTGCTCAACGCGATTAACCATTGCAATATTTTTCTTAAACTCTATAGGGTCACCGGGGGGGGATAGCCGAACACGGAAAACTTTAAGCGGTATAAGATCAATTTTCCATTTCAATGGTGCAGGTTTTGTTTGTGTACCTGAAGCATAAATAATATGCAGATGTGAATTACCTGAGCTATTGCGCGCATTCGTAAAGGTTTCATCGTATAAGGGGGTTTTTGTAATATCTGAGCCGCCTCGTGTAATACATAAAGGCTTTACGGTATCGCTGCCTAGGCCATCAATAAAAGAATCGGCAACCGAATAGCCTTTATTATTATAGTTATCCCAAATAGCGTTTACATTGCCTTCATGGCAATAGGCTAAGGTTGATACACCACATGCCATACGTAGATTTTCACTGATTGCAGGCCCCCATCGTTCAAATACATTACGCATGGTGGCTGAATCTGCCGAACCATCAAATCCTTCGGGTGAAGAGTAATCGCAACTGCCACCGCTGCATACATTAGGCCCATGGGCAAATACTTCACACGAGCATTGCCAAAAGTAACGCAGTTGACCGCCATTATTTACATCTGATAGCAAAACGTTCGTTTGGTGACCATTATCCCCCAGGGTATTCCATGTGGTGGCGTTTCCATGCCCTGCATAAAAAAACAACATGGGTTTATCAATACCGTTGGTGGTATCGGTATCTTCGCCTGTGGCTACTTTAGATTTATCATTATAAAAATGCGCGGTATTGGTAAGGCCGGTATGAATATGTGTTTTTGTCCAGCCACTGGGAGCAAAGTTAGCGGCTGTGTTATGGTTGCCCATATCTTTTCCGAATAAAAATTCGTTGGCAGTATCAATATGCCAGTCGGTATTGCCATGTGCCGCTTTAGCGCTATTAAGCGGAGGGTCGCAGAATACTTCAAAATCAGCGTGAGAAAATTCTTTGCCCTGTGCCCCTAAGGTTTTGACTGCTTGCCAGCCTTTTATATGAGGGCGAGCAGGGCCACCGAGCGTCCAAGTTGTGCTGATTGCAAGCGTGCCGGCTTTTGCAAAACTCAGATGCTTGATATTGGTATCGATTGCGCCATCACTACGCGTAAATTGATAATCGATGGTACCCGGCGCATCTACTGTAATCGTGCCAGTAAATTTAATGACAGCGGGGCAATTGCCATGATAAACGGCAATATTAGGTTTAAGCGTTACATCAGTAACCGCTGCTAAAGCATGTTTGCCTAGTAATGAGAAAATAACAGCTGCAGTGAATGGAATTGTTTTTCCAGCAAGCGGTCTGCTTGAGAATCGCTTCATTGTATGTGCTCCTTTAGTTAGATTTAATTGTGGGCACGAAAAACATCTGAACTGTTTATAATCATAATAATACGTAAGATAATGAATTATTTATAATAAGCTAAAAATTATTTAAAAAAAATAAAATAAGAAATTACATTAAAATAGTGTATAAATAATAAGTTAACTTATCCTTTTATAGGAAAGGAATAATTATATTACCATGATATTATAGACATGCGATAATATTTGAATTTTAGTTATATGAGAAATATGCAACAATAAAAAATAATCAAAATTAAAAGTGATTTTTTAAAAGCAAAACATGCTTTGAAAACATTGAATATATTTAGAAATAGGGTAGGGAGAAGCTGAAAAAATCTCCCTACATTACGTTATAGTTTTTTATTTTTGGCGATAAATTTTATCGAACTCACCACCATCATCAAAATGTTTTTTCTGAGCTTGTTTCCAATTCCCAAATAATTCATTTACTGTAAATAACGTAATAGGCTTAAATAAAGCTTCATGTTTTTTGGCAGCGATTAATGAACGAGGGCGAAAGTAATGACGTGCGATAATATCTTGCGCTGCTTCGGTATACAAAAAATCTAAATAAGCGGTAGCTTGCTTTCGAATAGCTAGTTTATCTACTACTTTATCAACTACAGCAACAGGCGATTCAGCTAAAATTGAAATGCTAGGGTACACCACATCAAATTGGTCACCGGTTTCTTTGCGCACTAGCTGCACTTCATTTTCAAATGTTACTAATACATCACCGATATTGCGCTGACTAAATGTTGTTGTCGCGCCACGCCCGCCGCTATCAAGAACAGGAACATTTTTGAAAATTTGCTCAACTAAGCTGCGTGCCTGAGCTTCAGTACCGCCTTTTTTAAGAACATAACCCCAAGCAGCTAAATATGTATAGCGACCATTACCTGCTGTTTTAGGGTTAGGAATAATTACCTGAGTACCGGGTTTTGCTAAATCATCCCAATCACGAATATGCTTAGGGTTTCCTTTTCGCACTAAGTAAACCATTGTGGAGTAAAAAGGGGCAGCATTATTAGGAAATCGCTTTGCCCAATCATTTGCAATAAGCCCTTTATCAGCCAACATATCTATATCATTGGCTTGATTCATGGTGACTACTGAAGCCTCTAAACCATCAGCCACAGCACGAGCTTGTTTGCTTGAACCACCATGTGATTGATTAATGGTAATGGTTTCGTTATTTTTCTTCTTCCAATCAGCGGTAAAGACAGGGTTAATATCTTTAAAAAGCTCGCGTGATACATCATAAGAAACATTGAGCAGGGTGACATCAGCCCATACTGAAGATGCCATATTACATACTGCGACTATGGCAAATGATTGAACGAATGTTATTAATTTATGTGTATGCTGGCGCTCTGTGTTTTTATAACGTTTAAAGTGTTTTAACATAAAAATGCTCCATATTAAGGTGCAACCATTCTATTCGAGATAGTGTGGGGTTGTTATAAATTTTTTATTTATCTTTATCGCATATGATTAAAATAATGGTGAAGTAGTTAGCTTTCTTTTTGTATGTATTTTTTAAAATATTTAGAGTTTGTTTTTTCTTTCATCTGTTCTTTTTTAAATACCCACCAAAAAAAGAAAATCATGAACGCCATAATACTTAAAAGGGTTAAAAAAACAGATTGTAAAACAATCGCATTGATTTGCAGTTTTTCACTGTTATATACAGTAAATGTGTAAATAAAAGAAAGCACAATAAAAACGGCTAATAAAAAAATGATTTCTTTATACGATAAAATATCATAAAAGTTTTCTTCATCTTTTTTTAACAGATTTTTTTGTTCATTCAAGTTTGATTGTTTTTCTTCAATTTTTTGTTCAATTTCAGCAAGCGTATTTTCTTTTATTTTTAATTTTTCAGTTTGCTCATTCAGTTCTAATTCTTTGGTATGCAAAATAGCTTGTACATTATAAGTGTCTTCAATAATATTTCTTAAATGTAAGCCTGCAGCTTCCTTAAGAATTTTAATATTTTGCCTGATATCATTATTAATTACCGTTGCTATAAAATCTTTACCTGTTATTTTTTCACCCTCATAGCTGGTATCAATAAATGTTTTTTCTATAATAATTTTAAGTTCATCATTTATTTCATCAATATTTTTTTCAAAATCTTCTTTTCTATTATTTAAGCTATCAAACTCTTTTTTTAAGTTTTCATTTTCCTTTTTAGATAAAATAAGTTCGCTGCCTATTTTTTTTATTTTATGGCTGCAAATAAGATAAATTAAAATGCAAGCCGTAGAGGCAATAAAAAAGCATTGTTGAAATTCTTTTAGTGTTTCCATATTTGTATTTAATGTTAAAAACATTTTTCCCTGGATAAGTGAATTTTAATAAGAAAATCTTAAATTTTTGAGTTAACGATTAATCTTATTTTGCTAGTTAAAAAACATTATAAAGTTTGAAGATACAAAGAAAAATATAGTGAGTACAAGATACCATTTAAGATATATACATATTACCTTAAATGGTGTTTGCCTTTATTTTTTATCCTTTCCTCTGGTGAAGAAACCTTAAATTGGTTACCAAGCATCAATCATAACGTAGGTTATTTGATAGCGTTCTCGTACTTATTTATTAGGCCCAAAAGCTTAATAGTTTAAAATTTTTAAAAGTAAGTAGTTGAGTTTACTCAATGTATGGTAATGCAGGTAATACATGAAATAATAGAGTATTTCAAGTTGCCAACTTGCTAAGAGAGCTTAACTGCGTAATTTCTAAGATTAATAAAGTGAATACATTAGCCTTTCTTTACACTCCGTATTAAAGAATAATAAGGTAAAAATGGTAAATGAACCACAAAAATATAATGTATGATTTGGTAAAATCTATTATAAATTGATTTGTTTAAATAATTTAGGCAGGGTAACTGCTATGTTCATTGGTAAGTTTTAAAGGTTAAAAGATTAGAGGGTTAGAAACTAAGCAGCCAGGTTCACTCAGTGCATGGTGGCAAACAATAGAAATAGTAAGGCGAGTTGCCAACAGGCCGAAAGAGCCAACTGCATAACTTCACATTATTTAAAAAAACTTGAGAAGCATTTTAAGGGAGTCGTATGAAAAAAAGAACAATCGTGTCTATCGTTATTAGTGTTTCATTAGGGTTGCTATCAGGGTGTGCAACAGTTAAAAAAGCCCCGGCTAACGATATGTTGACTGCCATTAAAGTTCCTGAAAATCAGGTGCTAACCTTAAAATTACATGCAGTAGGCGTGCAAATTTATGAGTGCCACCCAACAAAAGCAGATGCCTCTCAATTCGAATGGGAGTTTAAAGCCCCGCGCGCTGATTTGTTTGATTATGCAGGTCGTAAAGTAGGGCGCCATTATGAGGGGCCTACCTGGGAATATGCGGATAGCAGCAAAGTAGTCGGCGAACTTAAAGTAAAACAGCCTGCTCGAAATAGTAAAGATATACCGTGGTTATTGCTTAGCGCACGTTCTACTTCAGGTAGTGGAGTGTTAGGGTTAACGAAAAGCATTCAACGCCTATATACACAAGGTGGAAATGTACCTGAGCCTCGCTGTACAGCTTCAGAGCAAGGCAAAGAAGTATCTATCGGTTATAAAGCAACCTATTATTTTTACCAAGAGCGCTCTAATCAAGTGCCGGGTGTGTAATTTACTATGTATAGCTATTAGATAGTGATTCACTATTTAGTACTAACGCTATTTCTTAAGGCAAGTGATCAATGAATGATTTATGATCGTTTGCTGCAACTCTCTATAATCGTATGTCACTTTTAACGTTAGGAAAAATTTCATGTCTCTTTCTATGTACGCCGCGTCTGTTCCTGTTTTTAAACAAATGTTGACCAGTTTAAACGCTATTTTGGTTAAAGCTGAAGCCCAGGCAGTTGCGAAGAAGATTGATCCTGCTGTTGTACTGCAATCACGGTTGTTTCCTGATATGTTTCCTCTTGTTCGCCAGGTACAAATTGCTGCTGATTTTGCCAAAGGTGTATCAGCACGTTTAGCCGGGGTAGAAGTACCTTCTTATGAAGATAATGAACAAAGTTTTGCTGAACTCAATGCGCGTATTCAAAAAACACTTACGTTTATTGAAAGCCTAACGGCTGGGCAAATTGATGGCAGCGAAGAGCGTGAAATCGTGACACAAGCAGGTACACCCAAAGAGAAAAGATTTACAGGACAATCGTATTTATTGACCTATGGTTTGCCTCACTTTTTCTTTCATGTGACGACTACGTATTCGATTTTGCGTCATAACGGGTTTGAAATTGGTAAGCGTGATTTTATAGGGTAGGTGGGGGGAAGAGCCAAAGGTTAACCTTTGGCTCTTTTTTAATTTTATTTTACACATGATTTTTTGAAACTGCCGTTATGCTTGCCTTATTGCAAGTTCTGACTCTATTATCCTATACTTTCCCTTTATTGACAGTGCAGTGCAAAATTAACAAATCCAAAACTGCAAAATTTAATCTAAATATCAATAATAAATTCTTTGTAAAAAATAAATTTAACTAATCCTCATGAAGGATAAGACTATGACAGTTTTTGTAGAAGATTTTGGTGCCTTCGGAGACGGCGTTAGAGGTGATACGGCAGCAATTGAATTAGCTATTGATGCAGCATTAAACGTGCCAATGAATCCACTAAACGCTGTTGCTTTATTATTTTTTAAGCAAAAAGATAATCTTATTTTTCTAGGCTCAACATTTTCCTTTCGAGAGTCCTCTTATTTTCTTACCGCAGAGCATTGCCTAACAAACAAATCTGAAAAAGATATTGTAGTAGTAAGTCCTACAGATAATATTGTTAGATCAGTCTTAAAGATAATCAGGCACCCGAGTGCAGATATCGCACTCTTATTAGTAGATGTTCCAAGCAATAACCAGGTTGAGTCGTTTTGGGATTGTGTAGGTAATTATAGTCTTGGAGAAGAATACGTGGCATTTGGTTATCCTGAAGATTCCATTGGACCTAATGAGGGAAAGCCAACACCAAGATTATTCAAAGGATATTATCAAAGGTTTATGGATCATAATAGTCATATGGGATATAGCTATTACGCTGGCGAGCTTAATATTCCTTGTCCTGGCGGACTTAGTGGAGGGCCAATCTTTCGCCCAAGAGCACCAATGATGCTTACAGGTATTGCCACCGAGGGTATCGAAGCAGCTACGCTACTTGATTCCCAAGAAGTGATTCTACATGATGGTAAAGTGCATCATGATCATTATCGATCAGTTGTAAATTATGGTATAAGCTTACTTCTCTACCCAATAAAATCTTGGTTGGATGAGCATGTTCCTTTAAGAAAAAGAGCCTAAAAAAGAGGATTAGGTAATATTCTTAATAAGTACCAGTTGCAAAACTGGCTCTGCTATCTTTATGTTAAAGGAGCGCGCGCAAGCGCTCCTTTAACTTTTCATTAAATACAATTTGTTTTAAAAATACTCTTAATCCCGCCTCAAATAAGCATCAACCATCTGCGCACAATCTCGCCCTTCACGAATCGCCCAAACAACTAACGACTGCCCCCGCCGCATATCACCCGCAGCAAACACTTTATCGGTTGATGTACGATAGCCGCGTGCGCCTTCAGTAGCAGCTTTTGCATTGCCACGGCTATCTTTTTCAACATCAAACGCCTCTAATATTTGCTGAACAGGCGAAACAAAGCCCATGGCTAACAACACTAAATCTGCTTGTATTTCAAATTCAGAATCGGGTATTTCATGCAGCGTGCCTTGATTCCATTCCACACGTGCAGCGATCAGTTTTTCAACACGTCCATCTTTGCCTTCTAAGCGCTTCGTAACAATAGACCAATCACGTTCGCAGCCTTCTTCATGCGAAGACGATGTTCGCAATTTAGTGGGCCAATAAGGCCAGGTTAATGATTTATTTTCTTGTTTGGGTGGTTGGGGTAGAAGTTCTAACTGCGTAACCAAAGCCGCATTCTGGCGGTTTGCCGTACCTACACAGTCGGAGCCGGTATCGCCGCCGCCTATTACCACGACGTGTTTGCCGGTTGCCAGTATTTGATTGTTAACGGTATCGCCTGCATTCACTTTGTTTTGTGAAGGCAAGAAATTCATCGCAAAGTGAACGCCTTGTAATTCACGTCCAGGTACAGGTAAATCACGCGGCAACTCAGCGCCTCCGGCTAATACAATGGCATCAAAATCGTTATGTAGCTGCTCAGGGGAAAGCGTTTGAACGGCACCAGTATTGATATGTGCAGGAAAATCTTTGCCTACGCTAACTCCTGTGCGAAACGTAACGCCCTCAGCCTGCATTTGTTCCATACGCCGATCAATCAGGCCTTTATCCATCTTAAAATCAGGGATGCCGTAGCGTAATAAGCCGCCAATGCGATTGTTTTTCTCAAAAACGGTAACCGTATGCCCGGCGCGTGCAAGCTCTTGCGCAGCTGCCAAACCTGCTGGCCCTGACCCTACAATAGCTACTTTTTTTCCTGTTTTGAGAACAGGAGGCTGTGGTAAAATCCAGCCGTTTTCCCATCCTTTATCAATAATAAAGCGCTCAATCGATTTAATGCCGACGGCATCGTTATTAATAGCCAGAGTGCAGGCTGCCTCACACGGCGCGGGGCAAATACGGCTGGTAAATTCAGGGAAGTTATTGGTTAAGTGCAGTACATCTAATGCTTCACGATAATTGCCGGTATAAACGAGATCATTCCAGTCAGGAATAATATTATTAACCGGGCAACCTGTTTGGCAGAAGGGAATACCGCAATCCATGCACCGCGCGCCCTGAAGGCGAGCTTCATTATCATCGAGATGCATGACAAATTCTTTGTAGTGCTTTTTCCGTAATGCTGGAGCTTCATATGGCTCAGGCTGGCGCTGAAATTCCAGAAAGCCGGTTGCTTTTCCCATAATGTTCCTTCGCAGATGAAGCATTGTGTAGTGAGTGTTCGGGTACAGTGTGTTCGTCACTCTGTTCTTTTGAATAGAGAGCGCCTAAGGCTTTTATATATTCAATGGGCGTTACTTTAACAAAGCAGTTACGGGCATTCGTCCAACTATCGAGAAGATATCGCGCTCGAGCGCTGCCTGTATAGTGAAGATGCCGTTCAATGAGGGTTTTGAGAATGATTTCATCCGGTTGGCGTTTACCGCCCGATGTTAAACTGTGCCAAGTGGCCCGGCTAACTGTCGATTCTTGATCAGCGCTAGCGATAACAGCTTCCAGGGTAACCATTTCGGTGTTGCACTTTTTGGCAAAATCATCGTCAGGGTCGTAAACATATGCTATACCGCCAGACATACCGGCTGCAAAATTACGGCCTGTTGCCCCTAACACGACTACGGTACCGCCCGTCATATATTCGCACCCGTGATCACCCATGCCTTCGATAACAGCTGTCGCCCCCGAGTTACGTACTGCAAATCGTTCGCCTGCTACGCCATTAAAGAAGGCTTCACCGCTAATGGCTCCATACAATACCGTATTGCCAATGAGTATGTTATCTGCGCGCTGCCCATGAAATTCATTATTGGGGTGTACGATAATACGCCCGCCTGATAAGCCCTTGCCCACATAATCATTGGCTTCGCCAGTAAGGTCTAGGGTAACGCCGCGAGCCAGAAAGGCGCCTAGCGATTGGCCTGCTGTGCCGTTTAAGTGAATGTGAATAGTATCGTCAGCTAATCCTTCATGACCGTATCGCTTGGCTATTTCACCCGAAAGCATGGTACCGATTGCTCGGTGAATGTTTCTGACTTCAATATTGAGCGAAACTTTTTTACCATGTTCTAAAGCAGGCTGAGCTTGCGCGATCAGCTTATGGTCAAGCGCTTTATCTAGCCCATGATCTTGGTGTTCAACATGGTAGCGTGGGGTTTGATGGGGGAGAGATACCACTGCGGATGCAGCTTCGGGTTGATATAAAATTCGGCTTAGGTCTAGCCCCTTCGCTTTCCAATGTGAGATGGCTTTTGATTGTTCAAGCAGGTCTGAACGCCCAATGAGTTCATTGAAGGTACGAATACCTAACTCTGCCATAATCTGCCGCGCTTCTTCGGCAACAAAGAAAAAGTAATTGATAACATGCTCAGGTTTGCCAGTAAACTTTTGACGCAACACCGGGTCTTGTGTAGCAACGCCTACAGGGCAGGTATTCAAGTGGCACTTACGCATCATGATGCAGCCCTCTACCACAAGAGGTGCCGTTGCAAACCCCACTTCATCCGCGCCTAATAATGCAGCAATCACAACATCGCGGCCTGTTTTGATCTGACCATCGGCCTGAACCCGAATACGACCGCGTAGTTGGTTGAGCACTAAGGTTTGCTGTGTTTCTGCCAGCCCCAGTTCCCACGGCGTTCCTGCATGTTTAATAGAAGAAAGTGCGGCAGCTCCTGTACCGCCATCAGAGCCTGCGATCACAACATGGTCTGCTTTGGCTTTCGCTACACCTGCTGTTACTGTACCGATACCGACCTCTGAAACCAATTTAACCGAAATAGACGCACGGGGATTCACATTTTTCAAATCATGAATCAGTTGAGCTAAATCTTCAATGGAGTAAATATCATGATGAGGAGGAGGGGAAATCAACCCTACACCCGGTACAGAAAAGCGCAGCTTGGCAATATATTCTGAAACTTTATAGCCTGGTAATTGCCCGCCCTCGCCAGGTTTGGCACCTTGAGCCATTTTTATTTGAATCTGGTCAGCAGAATTCAAATATTCGGCAGTGACTCCAAAGCGTGCAGAGGCCACTTGTTTGATTTTAGAGCGCAGCGAATCGCCTTCTTGTAAGGGTATATCGACTTCAATTCGATGCTCGCCAATAATAGAGCCTACCGAATCACCCTGTTGAATAGGGATATTTTGCATTTCTTGCCGGTAGCGGTTTTCATCTTCTCCGCCTTCGCCGGTATTCGATTTTCCGCCAAGGCGGTTCATGGCTATCGCTAGCGTTATATGCGCTTCAGTAGATATCGAACCTAAAGACATGGCGCCCGTCACAAAACGCTTCACAATTTCACGCGCTGGTTCTACTTCATCAATCGAAATAGCTTTTTGTGGGTCTGTTTTAAATTCAAATAAACCACGCAGGGTCATATGCCGTTTTGATTGATCGTTAATAATCTGGGCATATTCTTTATAGGTATTGAACTGATTGGTACGCGTAGCGTGTTGTAGTTTGGCGATGGCATCGGGTGTCCACATATGTTCTTCACCCCCCACGCGTAGCGCATATTCACCGCCAGCATCAAGAAAATTCTCTTTGCCAGTGGGGGGATTAAACGCTAGTTCATGCATCCGCAACGCTTCGTCAGCCACTTCAAAGATGCCAATGCCTTCTACCCGGGAAGAGGTTCCTTTGAAGTAATGATCAACAAAAGTTTTGTTTAACCCTACGGCTTCAAAAATCTGTGCACCGCAATACGACATATAGGTTGAAATGCCCATTTTAGACATTACTTTCAATAGCCCTTTACCAATGGCTTTTTGGAAGTTCTTGAGTGCTTTTTCAGGGGTGATAGGTTCTGAGAGTTCTTGGGCGAGTTGGCTTATTGTATCCATCACTAAGTAAGGATGAATCGCTTCAGCACCATAGCCTGCTAATAACGCAAAATGATGCGTTTCTCGCGCGGAGCCTGTTTCTACCACGAGTCCTGTTGAAGTACGCAACCCTTTGCTCACAAGGTGTAAGTGAATAGCAGAGGTTGCCAGTAGGGCAGATACGGCTACATGCTGCGCGTCGAGCTGGCGATCTGAAATAATAAGAATGTTGCTTCCGCTTTTAACAGCATCGACAGCTTGGGCGCATAACGATGCTAAAAACGCTTCAATGCCTTTTTTGCCCCAGTGAGCAGGGTAGCAAATATTTAATTCATGCGATTTGAATTTACCACGGGTAGGTGCCTCAATATTACGCAGTTTAGCCATATCTGCATAATCTAAAATAGGTTGCGATACTTCCAGACGCATTGGGGGGTTAATATTATTGGTATCGAGCAAATTAGGTTTAGGGCCAATAAACGATACTAACGACATCACCATGGCTTCACGAATAGCATCAATGGGTGGGTTGGTAACTTGAGCAAATAATTGCTTAAAATAATGATAAAGAATTTTATTTGTGTTCGACATCACCGCTAAAGGCGAGTCGTTGCCCATCGAACCCATTGCTTCTTCGCCATGTAAAGCCATAGGAACAATTAAAAATTTTAAATCTTCCTGCGTATAGCCAAACGCTTTTTGACGTTCAAGGAGAGAGATAGGAGCAGCAGGGGGCGAGAGTAGAGGAGAAAGAGGAAAGGTCGGCAAAGGTTTTTGCGCCGGGCTAGTCTTTAATTCATCAAGTTTGATCCTGACCGATTCAATCCATTGCTTATAAGGCTTAGCATGGGCGTAAATATCCTTAAGCTCTTTGTCGTCGATAATACGGCCCGCTTCAAGATCAATTAAAAACATTTTGCCCGGTTGTAAGCGCCATTTTTTGATGATTTTAGATTCAGCGATAGGCAGTACACCTGCTTCTGAAGCCATCACCACGTAATCATCATCAGTAATCAGATAACGCGCCGGGCGAAGGCCATTGCGATCGAGCGTACCGCCAATATAGCGACCATCTGTGAAGGCGATAGCGGCGGGGCCATCCCACGGTTCCATCATAGACGCATGGTATTGATAGAACGCCCGGCGGCTGTCATCCATCAATGTATGGTTTTCCCACGCTTCGGGAATCATAATCATCATTGCCTGTGCAATCGGGTAGCCAGCCATGACCAGTAATTCAAGGGCATTATCAAAACACGCGGTATCAGACTGCCCTTCATAAATGAGGGGGAAAAGCTTGGCGAGATCATCACCCAAAACGGCAGATTTCATCACGCCTTCGCGCGCGCGCATCCAGTTAAAATTACCCTTTACAGTATTAATTTCTCCATTATGCGCAATCAAACGGTACGGGTGAGCAAGGGGCCATTCAGGAAAGGTATTGGTAGAAAAACGTTGGTGTACTAACGCTAGGGCAGAAATACAGCGCTTATCTTGTAAGTCTTTATAATAAATGCCTACCTGGTGCGCTAAGAGTAAGCCTTTATACACAACGGTACGTGCGGATAGCGACGAGATGAAAAACTCTTTGCCGTGTAGCAGATTAAGTGCTTTTACCGCATGGCTCGATGATTTTCGAATCACATACAGTTTACGCTCGAGGGCATCGGTTACCATGATATCAGCGCCACGCCCAATAAAAATCTGGCGGATAAATGGTTCTTTAGCCTTCACCGTGGGCGACATAGGCATATCGGTATCAATAGGAACATCGCGCCAGCCGAGCACCACTTGCCCTTCAGCATGCACAGCCCGTTCAATTTCTTGCTCGCAGGCAATACGTGAGGCGTGTTCTTTAGGTAAGAAAACCATGCCCACGCCATATTCGCCACATGGCGGCAAAAACACTTTTTGCTTCGCCATGACGACCCGATAAAATTGATCAGGAATCTGAATTAAAATTCCTGCACCATCGCCCATAAGCTTATCTGCGCCGACGGCACCCCGATGATCAAGGTTTTTTAAGATGAGCAAGCCTTGCTCGATAATGGCATGATTTTTTTTACCCTTAATATGAGCGATAAACCCAACGCCGCAGGCATCATGTTCGTAAGATGAATCATACAGGCCTTGCTCAAGCATAGCTATTCTCAACAATTTTTAGGGAATTGGACTCAAAGAATAGCCTAGCGCAACAGATAACTCAATTTAAACCATAGAACACGACGTGGTTATTCAGCAACACCATCATTTTAAAGCACGTTTTTTTCTTAACGATTTCTTTAAATTTAGTGCGTACATACATTCTATTAATAGGTTGATTTTATTTTTTATCTGTTAAACGAGCTGCTTAATTTTATTCCCTCGCCCCTTGAGGGCTAGGGTGAGGGGGCTGGTAAATAAACCAGCCACAACATTTTTACCTCTCATATATTTATTTATAAGTTAAAGGGATACATTTTACTTGACCTTTCTTTTATCAATCTTTATATTTAACCTAAAGGTTAATTAACTAATAGGTATAATACGTGGAAGATAAGCTCAGCCAAACGTTTGCAGCACTGGCAGACCCAACAAGGCGCGCTCTGTTAGCTCAACTTTCACAAGGCGAGGCGAATGTTTCTGATTTAGCTAAACCTTTTTTGAATGATATGAGCCTACCCGCCATTACAAAGCATCTTAAAGTTTTAGAAAAAGCAGGGTTAATTACTAAAACGAGAGAGGCTCAATGGCGCCCCTGTAAATTAAATGGGGAAGCGTTTAAAGAGGTGGCTGATTGGATGGAGCAGTATCGAATATTTTGGGAAGAAAGCTTTGATCGTCTTGAGGCGTATTTGAAAACGGTGACTTCGGAAAAGTGAGAAAGGAAATAACGATGGGTACTCAATCTAATGAGATTAAATTAACACGCGTTTATGATGCGCCTGTTAAGGCCGTGTGGGATGCCTGGGTAGACCCTGAGCAAGTTGCACAGTGGTGGGGGCCGCGCGGCTTTACGCTCACCACCCATCACAAAGATGTAAGAACAGGAGGCAGCTGGAGCTACATCATGCATGGCCCTGATGGCGTTGATTACCCTAATACAACGCAATATCTTGAGGTCGAGCCGTACTCAAAATTAGTGTATGACCATGGCGCCTATGAAGATAGACCTCCTCTTTTTCGTGTAACGGTGCTTTTCTCAGAGGTTGATCAACAAACGGTCATGGAGTTGACCATGGCTCTAGCAACGCCAGAGGCGGCTGCAGAAACGAAGAAATTTATTAAAAAGGCAGGCGGCGATTCAACGTGGGATCGATTGGCGGAATACTTAGAAAAAGAAGCCACAGGCAAAGAAAAATTTGTCATCAATCGTGCCTTCGATGCACCACTTGAACTAGTCTTTGAAATGTGGACTAATCCGAAACATTTTTCTCAGTGGCTGGCGCCAGCCGGATTCAAAATGGAATTTATTCGATCGGATATAAAGCCTGGCGGAAGCACTTTTTATTTTATGGCAGGGGAAAACACTGCCAAAATGTATGGAAGAGCGCACTATCTAACCATTGAAAAGCCAAACAGTATTGTTTATACGCAGCAGTTTTGTGATGAGCATGAAAATCTCTCTCGCCATCCTATGGTTCCAACTTGGCCAGAAACCATGCTAACAACAGTGAAGCTAACCGAAGAAGAACTCAATCGAACACGCGTTACCATTACATGGGAACCGTATGGAAACGTTACTCAAGAAGAGCTTAACGTCTTTATTCAATCTAGAGGCAATATGACACAGGGCTGGACGGGGTCATTGGATAAGCTAGAAACCTACTTAACCTAAGAGGGCAAGAAAGCTAAATAAGCGTGTTGGTGATGAAGGAGCAGGGGGTAGGAGGAGAAAAGGATGCCAAGTAAGGCATCCTGCATGATCAATATTTAACTATCTTTATTTTCTTTTTTCTTCGCTAAGCCTTCGGCATAACCTGCTTCCCAGCTTTTCGCTTGGATAGAATTTCTTTCATGAGGGCATTTATTTAAAGGTTGCCCTTTTTCAGCAGATTTAAGACCAGCTTCCCATGCTTTTGTATCGCGATGTGTTGTGTTCATGAACAATCTCTCCAAGGTAATGGATATAAAGGAAATAGACTTGATAAGATGGCTTAAACGATGAGTGGCCTCAAAACAAACATTATTTTTTGATACATCGTATCGTATGGATAAGTTTTTTGTTTTTTCCTGCCTTGCAATTGGTCTTGCATAGGCTTTCATATAAAATAACGGAAAAAAATGGTTATACTTAACGGTAAGTATTTATTTTTATTTGATTTTAAGTGGAGTTTATTAATGCGCCGCAATGGTTTTTTTATATGGCGCTGCAGGCATTCACTACGTTTCAATATTTAGCGATTCAACTATAAGATAAAGTTGAAGAATGATTGACTTACGTAACAAATATACTAAAATTTAAACGTATTTGAAGTTGCGCAGTTGAGCTTTCTCGGCGTTATGGCAACTTTTGCTGTACTTCGTGTCTGCGTTGTTATGTCTTGCTAGAGCTCAACAGCATAATTTCTATGTATTTGATTATTTCTCATCGAGTGCAGAGATAATACTCGGTTTTTAATTTTGCCAACTTAATATGGCAAGACTTTTATTTCTTGGCATTTCTTGTGTCTTTGGTTACTGACCAATCAGGGGTGCAGTTATTCACGTTTTACACTTTAGTTAGTATTTCCATGTCTCAACGCTCAAAATCTCAACAAAAAATGAAACTCAGTCATAACGCATCATCACGCCCCATTATGGATACCGCTGCTGATATTGCCATCATCGGTATGGCTTGTCGGTTTCCCGATGCGAAGACGCCGGAACAGTTTTGGCAAAATCTTATAGAAGGCAAAAGCAGTGTGCGAGAAATCCCCAAAGAGCGCTGGGATTGGCAGCAGTTTTGGGGGGACCCTAAACAAGAGAATGCATCCAACAGCAAGTGGGGTGGTTTTATTGATGATATTGATTTGTTTGATGCCGCGTTTTTTAATATCTCCGGACCTGAAGCAAATTTAATGGATCCTCAGCAGCGAATTTTATTGGAGTTATCTTGGGCCTGTTTGGAAGATGCTGGAGTGGTGCCTTCGGCGCTTGCTGGTCAAGCTGTAGGAGTGTTTATTGGGGTATGTCATAACGATTATATGGAAATTCAAGCGCGTGCTGGATGTCAATATCAAGGGTATGCGATATCTGGCACGATTCTATCAATCTTAGCAAATCGTTTATCATACTTTTATAATTTTAAAGGGCCGAGCCTAAATATAGATACAGCGTGTTCTAGTTCTTTAGTTTCTGTGTTGCAAGCAATAGCTTCTCTACGGTCGGGTGAAAGTAGCTTAGCCCTGGCCGGAGGAATTAACTATTTAGGGTCCGAAACCCGCCATTTATCCTTAAGTGGCTTGAATATGCTTTCCCCTAATGGGTACTGTAAAAGTTTTGATGAAGCGGGTGATGGCTATGTGCGTAGCGAAGGGGCAGGTTTATTATTATTGAAACGCTTAGAGCAGGCTGAGAGTGACGGAGATCGCATCCTGGCAGTCATTAAAGGTGGTGCGATGAATCATGGGGGAAAGGCACGCACCTTGACTGCGCCTAATGCCTTTGCCCAATCGCAGGTGATTGCCAGCGCTATAGAAGATGCACGTATACCGATAGACAGCTTGAGCTATATCGAAGCTCACGGCACCGGAACACCGGTAGGAGATCCTATTGAAATAATGGGAATTTCGCGCGCCTTCAGTAAATTAAGCAAGCAAACTGGACATGCTGCTCCATCCATTCATAGCTGTGGAATTGGGTCTGTTAAAACGAATATCGGTCACTTAGAGGCCGCAGCAGGGGTTGCTGGCTTAATTAAATTAATATTATGTCTTCAACACCAGTATTTGCCGGCTTTGCAAAATTTTGAGCGCATTAATCCAAAAATCAATCTTGATAACACTCCTTTTTATTTACTGAAACAAGCGCAAATATGGGCACCAAACCAGGATCCGCAAGGGAAAGCCTATCCGCGTCGGGCAGGGGTAAGCTCGTTTGGTTTTGGCGGAGCCAATGCACATGTGATAGTGGAAGAATATTCAAATCAAATAAAGTCTGTTGAGAAACACTCTGAGGATACTTCTAATGATGAACCATGGATATTGGTGTTATCTGCTAAGACGGAAGACAGTCTCCGAGCACAGAGACAGCAATTGGCAGATTACCTGATTCAGGCTAGTTCTTCGTTAACGCGTCAGCAACTAGATCGCATTGCCTATACGTTACAAGTGAGGCGTGAGGCTATGCCCCACCGTTGGGCTATGTTGATAGAAAAGGTTGATGTTTTATCCGAAACGTTGAAAGCTGCTATTTCTAATCATGGAGAGAACTCTCATGAATGGATAGCACATGTAAAAGATTATGAAGCCCTGATAGCAGGCTACCAAGATGGTGATTCACGCATGTTACTTGCGGAATGGATCAATAACAGAAAATATTATAAGTTAGCAGAGTTTTGGGTCAAAGGGCTTGATGTGGATTGGGCCTTGCTTTATTCAAATGGCTTGCCACAGATAGTATCTTTACCGACCTACCCTTTTTCTCGGCAACGTTATTGGGTGGAAGTAGATGCTGCGTCACGCTCCTCTATCGAAGACAAAGGCGCCTATGTATTGCATCCCTTAGTGCATCAGAACACTTCTACTTTAGCTGAGCAAACATTCAGCGCCTACTTTACTGGTGAGGAATTTTTCTTTAGAGATCACCAGATACATGGGCAAAAGGTGTTGCCAGGTGTAGCCTATTTAGAAATGATAAGAGCGGCTTTGGTATATGCCTTACCGCTTCATGAGTCTATTAACAATCAGGACACCCTGCTTGAGCTTAGTCAGATTGTATGGCCCCAGCCGTTTGTTTTGAGTAAAAAACACACTGTGCATATCGCTCTGATACCGGAAGACAATGGTCAGATAGCCTATGAAGTTTTCAGCAGAAATGAGAAGAGTGAGTCTGATAATGGCTTTTATATACATAGTCAAGGGGAAGCGAGTTTCGTTACAGAAATTCTGCCTTCTTTGGATATATCCGCGCTGCAAAAACAGCTTAATGAAAGTGTAGGGGTTGCTGAGTTTTATCAAATATTTGAGAGCCAAGGTTTGCAGTATGGCCCAGGTCACCGCGGCATTCGATCATTAAACCGAGTAGTAACTGAGGAGGGGGAAGTTCGTGCAGTCTTAGCAGAGTTGCTATTACCTGAATTTTTAGCAAAAGACCTCTCTTATAGTGCTTATGGTTTGCATCCTTGTTTAGTGGATAGCGCCGTACAAGCGAGTTTGCTATTGGTCTTTGCGTATCAGACTGCGCCCTTAGCCTTGCCATTCGCGTTGGAAAGCATGCAGATGCGTTGTCATACCAGCCCCTTAAGCCATGCTTGGGCTTGGCTGCGCCCTTCCGAGAGCCCCACGACAGCGGCTAAGGGTCTTATTAAAAAGTTTGATCTTGATATATGTGATTACACAGGCCAGCCTGTAATAGCTATGCGTGGTTTCTGTACTCGCGTACTCAAGGGTGACCTAAGCCTGATATCTGATAAATCTGCCTCTTTTATCCAGAAGAAACTTCGTGGGCAAGAGGATTTCTCGCCACAATTGCTTAACTTTGTTGATGAAACTACGGCTATGCAGGCTCACGCTTTTGCATCTATACCTAAAGCTATCGTTACAGACCCTAAAGAAATTGATTTAGCCTCAGCCACTGAAAAGTTTCTCAAACAGCAAATGTCAGCGGTATTAAAGTTAACGCCACAGCAGATCGATAGCCAAGCACCTTTAGAAACATATGGCATTGATTCAGTTCTGGCCATGAAGATGATTGCAGCTTTGGAGCAGGTTTTAGGGCGCTTATCTAAAACCTTATTTTTTGAAGTGCAGACCCTGGCAGCCTTGCGTGATTATTTGATCATAGAGCATAAAGAAGCTTTATTAGCGCATTTGAGGCCACAGCTGAGGCTGTCGACATTAGATTCTCCGATACAAGCTGCTGCTGTTGCCCCAGTAACTGAGCAGCCTAAACGCTTCTTTCGGCACTCGGCTAAAATTATTGGATCTCAGGTTGAAGCATCTAGCCCCTTATCTATCGCTATTGTGGGTTTAAGCGGGCGTTATCCTCAAGCCGAAAACGTGAATGTTTTTTGGGAAAAGCTGCGTAACGGAATAGATTTGATTACAGAGGTTCCTGAAGAGCGTTGGAATTGGCAGGCGTATTACTCTGAAGACCGTCACCAGCAAGGTAAGCACTATAGTAAGTGGGGCGGATTTATCGATGGAGTCGATGAATTTGACCCCTTGTTTTTTAAGATATCTCCGCGAGAAGCCGAGCTTATGGATCCGCAAGAGCGTTTATTCTTGCAAGAAAGCTGGAAGGCTTTAGAGGATGCGGGTTATACCCGTACCACGTTAGCAACTATACCTGCTTCATATGATGGTTTAAAGGATCTGCCAGGTCAGGTTGGTGTTTACGCGGGCATTATGTACAGTGAATACCAGTTGTACAGCGGCAATAAGGTTTCGACTAACACCACCTATGCTAGCGTAGCGAATCGAGTGTCTTATGTATTAGATTTGCATGGCCCCAGCTATACCGTCGACAGCATGTGCTCAAGCTCGCTAACGGCCATTCATTCTGCCTGCCAAGATCTTAGAACAGGACGAATTGCCATGGCGATTGCGGGTGGGGTGAATGTTAGCATTCATCCTAATAAATATTTAATGCTCAGCCAGGGGCAATTTATCTCCAGTGATGGTCATTGCCAGAGTTTTGGGGAAGGAGGCGATGGCTATATTCCTGGTGAGGGTGTGGGGGTTGTCATTTTAAAACGCCTAAGTGATGCCGAGCGTGATGGTGATCATATTTATGGGGTGATTCAAGGCAGTGCCTTAAACCATGGAGGGAAAACCAACGGCTATACGGTGCCGAACCCTCTTGCTCAGCAGCAGGTGATTCAACGAGCGTTAAGTGAAGCGCAAGTTGATTCACGTGCTATCAGCTATATTGAAGCGCATGGTACGGGTACGAAGTTAGGTGATCCGATTGAAATAACGGGCTTAAGCAGAGCGTTTAAACAGCTTAATGTAAGTGAGGCAGCTACTCAATACTGCGCCATTGGGTCGGTTAAATCAAATATGGGGCATGGGGAGAGTGCGGCTGGTATTTCTGGTTTAACTAAAGTTTTATTGCAATTGCAGCATAAACAAATTGCGCCCTCGCTGCACTCAGCCACCCTAAATCCGCATATTGATTTTGCACCAACGCCCTTTGAAGTGAACCAAACCCTGAGAGCATGGGAAGCCCCAATCATCGATGGAAAACAATATCCAAGAATAGCGGGTATTTCATCATTCGGGGCGGGAGGCAGCAATGCGCATATGGTGGTACAAGAATATGTGCCGAGCCGTAGCCAGCAAGAGAAGTTCAATCAGCAGCAGGCATTTTTAGAGAGCCAGCATGATCCTATTTTAATAGTTTTATCAGCCCAAAGTGAAGCGCAACTGATTCAGTATGCCCAGCAGTTGGTGAAGTATATTGAGCAATCGCAAGACAGTTTAGATAACGTTACGCTGAGACGTTTGGCGTACACCCTGCAAGTAGGGCGTGAGGCTATGGACGAACGGCTAGCGTTGATTACTCAAGGCGTTGAAACGCTGAAAGATCAGCTTTATGCATTCATAAAAGCTGAAAAGACTGAAGAAAGTTATCGAGGTCAGGTCAAACAGTATCAAACTACATTAGCTTCTCTGATAGGAGACGACCACTTTCGAGAAGCAGTAGGTAAATGGATTAAAAGTAATAAATTTCATCAGTTAGCCGATTTTTGGGTAAAAGGCCTTGACGTGGATTGGGTACAGCTTTATCCAAATGGCTTACCCCTGAAGTTATCTTTACCAACGTATCCATTTGCCAAGCAGCGTTATTGGGTGGAAGCAGATACACGATCACATGCATTTATCATCAGCAAAAGCATGGGTGTATTGCATCCCTTATTGCATCAGAACATCTCAGATTTATTAGAACAAAGATTCAGTTCTTCTTTCAGCGGTGAGGAATTTTTTTTCAAGGATCATCAGATACAAGGGCAAAGAGTGTTGCCTGGTGTGGCGTATTTGGAGATGGCACGAGCCGCATTAATACGTGCATTGCGTGTGAATGTAACTGCCAACGCTTATGCACCTATGCTTGAATTCGACGAGATTGTTTGGGTTCAGCCCTTCGTTTTGAATAAAGAGCAAACAGTGCATATTGTTCTGACGCCGCAAGAGAACGAGCAAGTGGCTTATGAGGTTTTGAGCGAAAATACAGGAAGTGAATCCGGGCCTCGCTTTTCTGTACACAATCAAGGTGTAGCTCGTTTCGTTTCGAAGGAGGATATTTCCCTCTCGTTGGATATATCAGCTCTAGAAGGACGAATGAACGAAAGCGTAAATATCACGGACGTGTATAACACATTCGAGAAGCAAGGTTTACAGTATGGAGCGGGGCATCGCGGTATTCAGGCTTTAAGGCGCGCGATAGGAGAAGATGGGCAGGTCAGGGAAGTTTTGGCAGAGTTGGTATTGCCTGAGTTTTTGATGAAAGACGATGAGCATAGCGCCTATGGTCTACATCCGTGTTTAATGGATAGTGCTGTGCAAGCAAGTTTGCTTTTGGCAGCAGAGTACCAGACTGCGCCGCTGGCTTTGCCGTTTGCCTTAAAAAACTTGCGTATTATGCGGCATAGTAGCTCAAGCCATCTGTGGGCCTGGGTGCGTCCTGTAGCGAATTCAGCGCGCGATAACCGTATCCAAAATTTTGATCTTGATGTATGTGATGATGCTGGTGTAGTTGTAGTGGCGATGCGTGGTTTTTGTACCCGCGTACTTAACGTCGAGTTAAATGCTATCTCAGAGAAACGGGCTACATCTACACAAACATTATTATTACAGGCTTATTGGCAAGTACAGCCTTTAGTAAACGCTGGTAACGCTTTAGAAAAACATTTATTGCTGTCACATCATATTTTTGTGGCTCATGATGTTGATAGTGCGAGTCTCCAATCAGCGTTACAGCAGCAGTGGAAAACAGCTGCTGAAGTGAAGGTTCATTCGTTAACATGGCATCCGAATGCTATAGCAGACAGTGTGCAGCAAGCCGCCTTACAGCTCTTAGCGCACCTGAAAAAATTGCTGACAACGCCCTTGAAAAATAAAGTATTCATTCAAATCGTGGTGGCGAGTGCATCAGCCTCCGCTAGTTCGCATCTAATGAGCGCTCTTTGTGGGCTTGTACATACCGCCCATCAGGAACAACCAAAAATTTTTGGTCAAGTGATTGAGGTTGAAGCTGGCTGTGCAATTGAAACGCTAGTAGAGCGGCTTATTGCTAATAGGCAATCCCTCTCTCATTCGCTAATTCGCTATATCGAAGGTGAGCGGCAGGTCTGGCGTTTGCAAGAAACCCAGATTGTAGAGGCTGTGAACCTTCCTGCAACTGTGAAAATAAATCCTTGGAAAACTCAGGGAGTGTATCTGATCACTGGGGGGGCAGGCGGTTTGGGTTTGATCGTTGCGAGAGCGATTGCCGAAAGTACCGACAAGGCTGTCTTGGTGTTAACAGGCCGCTCACCATTAACAGCCGCAAAAGAGCAAGCCTTTGCAGCCTTACGGGAGCTTGGTGCCACGATCGATTACCGGAGAATTGATGTCTGTGACAAAGAAGCAGTAACTTTTCTTATTCAAGATATTCTCGCAATCTACAGTCAGCTTACCGGTGTGATTCATAGCGCTGGGATCATCAATGATGGTTTTATTATCAAAAAAGATAACGAGAGCTTTAAGCAAGTGCTTGCACCTAAACTACAAGGCACAGTGTATTTGGATGAAGCTACGCAGGCGTGTAATTTAGATTACTTTATCTTATTCTCCTCTATTGCCGGAGTAATAGGTAATCCAGGCCAGGCGGATTACGCTACAGCGAATGCGTTTATGGACTGCTATGCAACCTATCGTCAGGGTTTGGTTGAGCAGGGGCAGCGCCATGGTCATACCGTTTCTATCAACTGGCCCTTGTGGCGAGAGGGTGGTATGCAGGTGGATGAAACCAGTGAAGCATTAATGCATCAGTTGTATGGTATGACTCCGCTTTCCACCCAGGCCGGGATTGCCGCCTTGCAGTTGATACTCATGGGCTTACACACTGATAAAAAGGCTATGTTTGAGCAAAATAGAGTTGTTGTTTCGGGAGATCGTATTCGTCTACTTGCCGCTTTAAACGCGCTGAGTAGAGAAAAAAATGAGGAAGTTAATAAAAAAGTACACGTGCCTCTGCTGCTGGCTCATGAGCCAGTCGCGGTAAATGCTGACACAGTTGTCGACACACATGACAATGATTTACTCATGGACACTGAACAATTTCTTAAACAGCAATTATCAGCGGTATTAAAGTTAGCTTCGCATCAGATTGATAGCCAAGCTCCATTGGAAACGTATGGTATTGATTCAATTCTGGCCATGCAGATGATTGCAGCCTTAGAGAAGGTATTAGGGCGCTTATCTAAAACATTGTTTTTTGAGGTACAGACCCTGGCAGCCTTGCGTGATTATTTAATCGCAGAGCATAAAGAAGCTTTATTAGCACATTTAAGGCCTCAGGCGAAAGTGTCTACATTACAGGCTGCTAATAGTATTAATAGCATGGCTATCGAGCTAACCCAAAATCATACACGCTTTTTTCGCCGTGCAATGGAAGTATCTGCACCTCGCGTTGAAGCATCTAGCTCCTTGTCTATCGCTATTGTGGGTTTAAGCGGGCGTTATCCTCAAGCCGAAAACGTGAATGTTTTTTGGGAAAAGCTGCGTGACGGAATAGATTTGATTAGAGAGATTCCTGAAGAGCGTTGGAATTGGCAGGCGTATTACTCTAAAGACCGTCACCAGCAAGGCAAGCACTATAGTAAGTGGGGTGGGTTTATCGATGGAGTCGATGAATTTGACCCCTTGTTTTTTAAGATATCTCCGCGCGAAGCCGAACTTATGGATCCGCAAGAGCGTTTATTTTTGCAAGAAAGCTGGAAGGCCTTAGAAGATGCGGGCTATACCCGTGCTACGTTAGCAACTATACCTGCTTCATATGATGGTTTAAAGGATCTGCCAGGTCAGGTTGGTGTCTATGCAGGCATCATGTACGGCGAATATCAGTTGTACAGTGGCGGTAAGGTAGCGACCAATACCAGTTATGCCAGTGTAGCGAATCGAGTATCTTATGTGCTGGATTTGCATGGCCCTAGCTATACGATCGACAGCATGTGCTCAAGTTCGCTAACGGCCATTCATTCCGCTTGCCAAGATCTTAGATCGGGGCGAATTGCCATGGCGATTGCGGGTGGGGTGAATGTCAGCATTCATCCTAATAAATATTTAATGCTCAGCCAGGGGCAATTTATCTCCAGTGATGGTCATTGCCAGAGTTTTGGGGAAGGAGGCGATGGCTATATTCCTGGTGAGGGTGTGGGGGTTGTCATTTTAAAACGCCTAAGTGATGCCGAGCGTGATGGTGATCATATTTATGGGGTGATTCAAGGCAGTGCCTTAAACCATGGAGGGAAAACCAACGGCTATACGGTGCCGAACCCTCTTGCTCAGCAGCAGGTGATTCAACGAGCGTTAAGTGAAGCGCAAGTTGATCCGCGAGCCATCAGCTATATTGAAGCACATGGTACGGGTACGAAGTTAGGCGATCCGATTGAAATAACGGGCTTAAGCAGAGCGTTTAAGCAGCTTAGTGTAAGTGAGGCGGGTAGAGTAGGTAATAAGCCAGGCACTCAATACTGCGCAATTGGATCAGTGAAATCCAATATGGGGCATGGGGAGAGTGCGGCTGGTATCTCTGGCTTAACTAAAATTTTATTGCAATTGCAACATAAACAAATTGCGCCCTCACTGCATTCAGATACCCTAAATCCGCATATTGATTTTGCATCAACGCCTTTTGAAGTGAACCAAATCCTGAGAGCATGGGAAGCCCCAATGATCGACGGTAAGGAATACCCACGCATAGCAGGTATTTCATCGTTCGGGGCGGGGGGTAGCAATGCACATATGGTGGTACAAGAATATGTGCCGAGCCGTAGCCAGCAAGAGAAGTTCAATCAGCAGCAGGCATTTTTAGAGAGCCAGCATGATCCTATTTTAATAGTTTTATCAGCCCAAAGTGAAGCGCAACTGATTCAGTATGCCCAGCAGTTGGTGAAGTATATTGAGCAATCGCAAGACAGTTTAGATAACGTTACGCTGAGACGTTTGGCGTACACCCTGCAAGTAGGGCGTGAGGCTATGGACGAACGGCTAGCGTTGATTACTCAAGGCGTTGAAACGCTGAAAGATCAGCTTTATGCGTTCATAAAAGCTGAGAGGGCTGAAGATAGCTATCGGGGGGCAGTTAAACATGAGCAAAGTAGTTTAGCTTCTTTGATAGCAGACGAGCACTTTCAGGAAATAGTAGATAAATGGATACAAAAACGTAAATACAATCAGTTAGCAGAGTTCTGGGTTAAAGGACTTGCTTTGGACTGGGCCCTGCTGTATCCAAATGGCTTACCGCAGAAAGTATCTTTACCAACGTATCCATTTGCCAAGCAGCGGTATTGGGTGAAAGCTGATGCACGATCCCAGGTATCCATTGCAGGCAAAAGTATGGGTGTATTACACCCTTTATTGCATCAAAATACCTCGAATTTATCGGAGCAAAAATTCAGCTCTTACTTCACGGGTGAAGAGTTTTTCTTTCAGGATCACCAGGTACACGGGCAAAAAGTGTTGCCTGGTGTAGCGTATCTGGAAATGGCAAGAGCGGCATTTGTGCATGCCTTGCCTCTTGATGTGACGGTTGGTCATACGAGTGTGCTCGAGCTGAGTCAGATTGTCTGGTCTCAGCCGATGGTGCTGAACAAAGAGCAAGTAGTACATATTACCTTAAAGCCAGAAGATAACGGTCAGGTTGCCTATGAAGTTTTTAGCGAAATAACAGGGGCTGAATCCAGTGGCAGCGTTTATGTGCATAGCCAAGGTATAGCGAGCCTCATCTCAAAAGAAGAGAATTCAGCCTCATTGGATATATCAGCGCTGCAAAGGCGAATGAACGAAAGTGTGGAGGTTAATCACCTTTATCAGGTATTCGAGAGTCAAGGTTTACAGTATGGCGCAGGTCATCGCGGCATTCAGTCATTAAACCGCGCGCTAACAGAAGATAACCAAGTTCGTGAAGTGTTAGCAGAATTAGTATTGCCTGAATTTTTGGTGCAAGAGCCATACCATGACACCTATGGTTTGCATCCGTGTTTAGTGGATAGTGCTTTGCAAGCAGGATTGCTATTGGCTGTAAAGTATTGGAATGCTTCACTGTCGTTGCCATTTGCATTGGAAAGTGTGTGTATCATGTGTCACGCTAGCCCAAGTCATCTTTGGGCCTGGGTGCGTCCTTCAGAGAAGCCAACGAGCGACGGATCTATTAAGAAGTTTGATCTCGATCTGTGTGATCTTACAGGCCAGGTGGTCGTGGCCATGCGAGGTTTGCATACTCGGGTACTTCGTGGCAGCCTAAGCATGCCTTTAGACAGTTCCGCCCCTTCAATACAGACCCTAATATTACAACCCTATTGGCAGGTGCAGCCCCTGCCGCAATTCCCTCGTCGTTTGGAAAAACCTGTGTTTAGGTCGCACCATGTTTTTGTAGCGAGTGATATTAATATTAATATAAGTGATCTTAAATCAACTTTACAACAGCAGTGGAGGGCAGATGTTGAGGTACATGTTCATGCTTTAGCAGGGCAATCGAGCGACATGACAGATAATGTACAGCAGGCCGCCTTACAGCTGTTGGATCACCTCCAAAGTTTGCTGGTGGCAACACAGTTGCAAAATAAAGCATTCATTCAAGTATTGATAGCAAGTTCCTGTACTTCTGGCGGTTCTCATTTAATGAATGCTCTCTCAGGACTCCTAAGCACGATCAACCAGGAGCAGCCTAAAATCTTTGGTCAGGTGATTGAGATTGAAGCCACGTGTTTGATTGACAGTGTGGTGCGACGGCTTATTGAGAATGGGCAGAACCAATCTAATATACTGATTCGCTATGTTGAGGGTGAACGTCATATCTTGCGTTTGCAAGAAACACAAATCGTAGATGCCTTGAACTTTCAGACTCAGGAAATACATCCTTGGAAAAATCAAGGTGTGTACCTGATAACTGGTGGGTCAGGAGGCTTAGGCTTGATTGTTGCAAAGGCTATTGCTGGGTGTACTGATAAAGTCACGTTAGTGTTAACCGGACGCTCACAAGCAACCTTAGCAAAAGAGCATGCCTTTGCGGCCTTGCGGGAGCTTGGTGCCACGGTCGATTACCGGATAGTAGATGTTTGTGATAAAGAAGCAGTAACGTCTTTAATTCAATATATTATGTCAACTTACAGTCAACTGACTGGAGTGATTCATAGCGCAGGTATTATCGATGATGGCTTTATCATCAAAAAAGATAACGAGAGGTTTAAGCGAGTACTAGCGCCTAAACTTCAAGGCACTGTATATCTGGATGAAGCCACTCAGGCGTGCGATTTAGATTACTTTATCCTATTCTCCTCCATTGCCGGAATAATAGGTAACCCAGGCCAGGCGGATTACGCTACAGCGAATGCATTTATGGATTGCTATGCAACTTATCGCCAGGGTTTGGTGAGGCAGGGGCAGCGCCATGGTTATACGGTTTCCATCAACTGGCCCTTGTGGCAAGAGGGTGGTATGCAGGTGGATGAAACCAGCGAAGCGTTAATGCATCAGCTATACGGTATGACTCCGCTTTCTACCCAGGCAGGAATTGTCGCTTTGCAGTTGGTGCTGGCTGACTCGCAAACGGAAAAAAAGCTTATGTCTGGGCAAAATAGGATCGTTGTCTCAGGCGATCGTATTCGTCTACTTACCGCTTTAAACGCGCTGAGTAGAGAAGAAAATGAGGAAGTTAATAAGAAAGTACACGTACCTCTGCTGCTGGCTCATGAGCCTACAGTGGTGAATGGTGAAATAGCGGTTGATTTATCAAACGAAAGTGATTTGCTCATAGACACTGAGCATTTTCTTAAACAGCAATTATCAGCAGTATTAAAGTTAGCCTCACATCAGATCGATAGCCAAGCGCCATTGGAAACGTATGGTATTGATTCAATTCTGACCATGCAGATGATTGTAGCCTTAGAAAAAGTGTTAGGGCGCTTATCTAAAACCTTATTCTTTGAGGTGCAGACTATCGCAGCCTTGCGTGATTATTTAATCGCAGAGCATAAAGAAGCTTTATTAGCACATTTAAGACCCCAGGCAAAGGTATCTACATCTACATTACTGGCTGCTAATAGTATTAATAGCATAGCTACCGAGTTAACCCGAAGCCATACACGTTTTTTTCGTCGTGAAATGGAAGTATCTGCACCTTGTGCTGAAGCGTCTAGCCCCTTGTCTATCGCTATTGTGGGTTTAAGTGGGCGTTATCCTCAAGCCGAAAACGTGAATGTTTTTTGGGAAAAACTGCGTAACGGAATAGATTTGATTACGGAGGTTCCTGAAGAGCGTTGGAATTGGCAGATGCATTACTCTAAAGATCGTCACCAGCAAGGCAAACACTATAGTAAATGGGGCGGATTTATTGATGGGGTTGATGAGTTTGATCCCTTGTTTTTTAAGATTTCCCCACGCGAAGCCGAACTTATGGATCCGCAAGAGCGTTTATTTTTGCAGGAATGCTGGAAGGCCTTAGAAGATGCGGGCTATACCCGTGCTACGTTAGCAACGGTGTCTGCTTCTTATAATAGCGTAGACAGCAGCGTGAAAGATTTGCCAGGTCAGGTTGGTGTCTACGCAGGCATTATGTACGGCGAATACCAGTTGTATAGCGGCAGTAAAGTTTCGACCAATACCAGTTATGCCAGCGTAGCGAATCGAGTGTCTTATGTATTAGACCTGCATGGCCCTAGCTATACGATCGATAGCATGTGTTCAAGTTCACTAACGGCCATTCATTCAGCCTGCCAAGACCTAAAATCAGGGCGAATTGCCATGGCGATTGCGGGTGGTGTAAATGTCAGCATTCATCCTAATAAATATTTAATGCTCAGCCAGGGGCAATTTATCTCCAGTGATGGTCACTGCCAAAGTTTTGGTGAGGGAGGCAATGGGTATATTCCTGGCGAAGGTGTCGGCGTCGTTATTTTAAAACGCCTAAGTGATGCTGAACGCGATGGCGATCATATTTATGGGGTGATTCAAGGCAGTGCTTTAAACCATGGGGGGAAAACCAACGGCTATACGGTGCCGAATCCTCTGGCTCAACAACAGGTGATTCAGCGAGCGTTAAGTGAAGCGCGCGTTGATCCGCGAGCCATCAGCTATATCGAAGCACATGGTACGGGTACGAAGTTAGGCGATCCGATTGAAATAACGGGCTTAAGCAGAGCGTTTAAGCAGCTTAGTGCAAGTGAGCCAGGTGCCCAATACTGTGCAATTGGTTCGGTTAAATCCAATATGGGGCATGGGGAGAGTGCGGCTGGTATCTCTGGTTTAACTAAAGTTTTATTGCAATTGCAGCATAAACAAATTGTGCCCTCGCTGCATTCGGATACCCTAAATCCGCATATTGATTTTGCATCTACGCCCTTTGCAGTGAACCAAACCCTGAGAGCTTGGGAAGCCCCAATCATCGATGGAAAACAGTATCCAAGAATAGCGGGTATTTCATCATTCGGGGCGGGAGGCAGTAATGCGCATATGGTGGTACAAGAATATGTGCCGAGCCGTAGGCAACAAGAAAAACTTACACAACAAGAGAAGATTTTAGAGAATCAGCATGATCGTATGTTGATTGTGCTGTCAGCGCAAAGCGAAGCACAACTGATTCAGTATGCCCAGCAGTTGCTGAGGTATATTGAGCAGTCTCAAGGTAATTTAGATAGCGTTAAGCTGCGCTGTTTAGCATACACTCTACAAGCTGGGCGTGAAGCAATGGATGAACGACTGGCATTGATTACTCAAAACGTTGAAACGCTCCAGGAGCAGCTTCATGCGGTTATTAAAGGTGAGCGGTTTGAAGGTTGCTATCGGGGGGCAGTTAAACATGAGCAAAGTAGCTTATCTTCTTTGATAGGAGACGAGCACTTTCAGGAAACAGTAGATAAATGGATACAAAAACGTAAATACCATTCGTTAGCGGAGTTTTGGGTCAAAGGTCTTGCCTTAAATTGGGGATTGTTATATCCCCATGGTTTACCGGGAAAATTATCGTTGCCGACGTATCCCTTTGCCCGGCAGCGCTATTGGGTAGACGTAAATCCAACATCAACGCTATTCATGCCACATGAAAATTCACATAATCTGCATCCTTTATTACACCAGAATACCTCTAATGTATTGGAGCTAAAATTTAGCTCGCACTTTACGGGTGAGGAGTTCTTTTTTAAAGATTATCATACACACGGGCAACTGCCTGGTGTTGCGTATCTTGAAATGGCACGAGCAGCCTTGGTGCATGCTGTGCCACTTGATGCATCTGCCAGCAATGCCAGCCTGCTTGAGCTTAGCCAGATTGTATGGTCTGCGCCTATTTTTTTAAACGAAGAAAGCCTCCAGCACACAATACATATTGCTCTACTACCTGAAGGCAACGATCGAGTAGCCTATGAAGTTTTCAGCGAAAGAGAAAAGAATGAGACGGCAGGCGAGTGTTTTTATGTGCATAGCCAAGGGGTGGCACGTTTTATCACAGAACAGCAGGCTCTACCTTCATTAGATATCTCCGCATTGCAAAAGCGTATCACTGAGCATGTAGATATCAATGATTTCTATCGAGTGTTTGAAAATCAAGGCTTACATCAAGGTTCAGGTTATCGTGGTATTCACGCATTAAATAGAGCGGTAACAGAGAATGGGCATGTTCGTGAAGTCTTGGCAGAATTGGTATTGCCTGAGTGTTTGGCGAAAGAGCTAAACCATAACGCTTATGGCTTGCATCCATGTTTAGTAAATAGCGCTGTACAGGCAGCGTTGCTATTAGCGTTAGAGTATCAGACTGCTCCATTATTTGTCTTGCCGATTAGCTTAGAAAGCGTGCGTATTTTTCATCATACCAGCCCCAGCCACCTCTGGGCATGGATACGTCCTGCGGCAAATTTAGCAAGTTTAGCAAATGTAGAGCGTGAGGAGCTTAGCCGAGCAATCGATCTTGATTTATGCGATCACACGGGTGAAGTCCTGGTAAGGATGCATGGTTTGTTATTAAGCAGTGAGACATCCTGTTCATCCACTTCAGATCAAGATTTTCCTGCAGCGATAAGTAAATCTGATGACACGCTAGTGTCGAGCGATAAAGACGTTCCGCAGATTCAAAAGGTTCAACATGGCGGGCGAGGAAGAACTTCTGCAATGCAGGGTTTTAGTACCGCTCAATGTCTACGCTGGACGTTGCTTGATGATTTGAGTGCAGTTCTAAAACTGCCTAAGAACCAAATCGATGAAGATGTTAGTTTGGCCGATTATGGGATTGATTCCATTACCTTACAGCAGTTGGCGCGCCATTTAAGTCAGCATCTTGATTTGAGTTTGACTCCAGCGTTGTTCTTTAGTTATTCAACTATTGATCAATTAGCTACCTATCTGCTCGGTGAACACGCTGAGCATATCGCTCATTTTTATGGTGAATCTATAAAATCTCTTAATGAAGCGGGCCAGCCGAATGCTGAATCGCTGAGAAAATCGGCAGTATTCTCACATGTACGATTACCCTTGATCAGCAGAGGCTCAGGGCATTTAGGCCGACGTAGTAACTTTCAATCTGTGTCGGCGACTGAGGCTATTATTGCCCCCATTGCTATCATTGGTATGAGCGGGCGCTTTCCGCAAGCGCGAACAACCGAAGAAATGTGGCAGATTCTTGTTCGAGGCGAAAATGTGGTTACTGAAATTCCCAAAGAGCGTTGGGATTGGCAGACGTATTATGGGGATCCGCAAAAAGATAAAACCAACTGCAAATGGAGTGGTATTTTACCCGGAGTGGATGAGTTTGATCCCCTGTTTTTTGAGATCTCGCCGCGAGAAGCGGCACAGCTAGATCCACGCCAGCGTTTGTTATTACAGGAATCTTGGAACGCCTTAGAGGATGCAGCCTATGGCGAAGAGGCGCTACGCCATTCTAGGGTAGGTATGTTTGTAGGAGTGGAAGACGGAGATTTCCTCTTTAAGCAGGAGAGACCTAGCGTAACGTCAGCTCATAATGCCATTTTGGCCTCACGCTTAGCCTACTTTCTCGATCTACACGGCCCGGTAATGGCGATTAATACAGCATGTTCATCTGGGCTGGTAGCGGCACATCAGGCTTGCCAAAGCCTACGCCAAGGGGAGTGTGATACAGCAATTGTTGCTGGCATTAATATTTTACTTGCCCCAGATTTTTATGTCGCCATGTCGCAAGCAGGCATGTTGTCAGAGGATGGCACATGTTACACCTTTGATAAACGTGCTAACGGAATAGTGCCAGGTGAGGCGGTGGTTGCCTTGGTTCTTAAACCTTTGGCACAAGCCGAGGCGGATGGCGATAGAATTCATGGAGTGATTCGCGGCAGCGGCATCAATTATGATGGCAAAACGAATGGTATTACTGCTCCCAGCGGTACAGCACAAGTTGCCTTGTTGAGAGACACCTACGCGCGGTATACGATTGAACCCAGTGAGATCAGTTACATGGTTGCACATGGCACAGGAACCAAATTGGGCGATCCGGTAGAAGTAAATGCGTTGAGAGAGGTGTTCGATGCCGCTTCTAATGCCGCCTCTTCATCTACGCAGCAGGGAGAAAAATATACCGAGGAGAAGCATAAGAGGAAAAAGGAAAGCGTAATCGCCTCATCGTGTGCGTTGACGTCGACTAAAACCAATTTTGGTCATACGTTTGCAGCTTCTGGTTTGGTCAGCATCGTGTCACTCCTTCAGGCAATTCGCTACAAAACGATTCCAGCAAGCTTGCATTGTGAAGAAGAAAACGACTATATCAATTGGAAGCAAAGTCCTTTTTATGTCAATAAAAAAACGAAACGTTGGGATTTAGGCTCAGGTCAAACAAAACGCGTGGGTGCAGTGAGTGCATTTGGTATTAGCGGTACGAATGCGCATATTGTGGTAGAGGAATATTTACCTGTTCATAATCAACATAACGATACCTATGATGATTCTCCCCAGGCACCTTATCATCTCATGGTCATATCGGGGAAAACAGCGGCTGCCCGCAAGCAGCGTGCCATCGATTTATTAGCGTGGCTAGAACAAGATGCCAACGGGGCTGATCTTGCATCCATTAGTAAAGTGTTGTTAATTGGGCGTCATCATTTCGCTTGCCGAGCAGCCATGATCGTAGCCGATAAGCCCAGCTTTATTGTTCAGCTTGAAGCGCTACGCGATCAACAACAACATCCGCAACTTTATACTGCTGAGGTGTTACGCGAGTTCCATGAGCAGGCAACGTTGCACAGTTATGGTCAAACAGTATTACAGCAATGCGCCGATGGGCATCTTGCTCCTCATGCTTACCAAGAATCTTTAAGTACCTTAGCGAATTTATATGGTCAGGGCTATACCTTAACGTGGTCACTCCTTTTTAGTACAGAACATCAGGCGATCCGCGGTTACAAAAAATCATCAATACCGCTTCATTTGCCAACGTATCCTTTTGCCAGGCAGCGGTTTGCGCTAGATTCTTCTTCTAGCAGGTTGTCTCGCGTTTCCTATTTTCATGCAACCAAGCATCTGCATCCCTTATTACACCAAAATACTTCTACCTTGCAGGTACAACAATTCACCTCTCGCTTTAATGGCGATGAGTTTTTCTTTAATGAACATCATGTTAAAGATCACAAAATAATGCCTGCTGTGGCAATGCTTGAAATGGTGCGTGTGGCAGTGAAAGAGGCTGCATTTGTAGATGACGATGCAGGATTAGAATTTTATGATGTAACGTGGGTGCAGCCGATTGTAGGCGATCAAGTGCAAACAGTTACAGTGTCACTGTATCCCGAATCCAATGGGTTGTCTTATGAATTGCATACTCCAGCGTTAGAAAAAGATAAAGCATCGGTGCTAAGCGCCTATGGTCATGTGCGCGCCCTGGCAGCTAAATCGCTACCTGTTATCGACTTAGCTGCGTTGCAAGATCGAATGAAGGTACGCTTGATAGAGCCAGCCGCCTTTTATGCTTTACTAGCAGATAAAGGGCTGGTGCTGGGAGAAAGCTTTCAAGGAATCAAAGCGCTTTATCAAAGTGATAATAAAGGTAATCATAGTGAGCAGCGCGAGAGCTTGGCTCATATTATCCTGCCTGAATCGTTGCGTGCTGAACACTCAGCGTATGGTTTGCATCCTTGTTTGCTTGATTCCGCGCAGCAGGCATTATTTTCACTGCAACCGTTAGATAGTCATAGCCCCTTAGCGGTACCGTTTGGTTTGGCGCAGTTGCGTGTTGAGGGTTCTTGCCCCACAGAGGTATGGGCTTGGGTGCGATCTTCAGCCAATCAAGGTTCTAACCCTGAAGTACATTCTGCTGATATCGATGTAATTGATGCTAAAGGACAAGTATGGCTTGAATACCGTGGGCTAGAAACGCGTGTGATGCGTGATATTCAACCGCGTGTGTCTGTAAGTGAAATTGAGTCAGTTAGCACGTTGCTATGTGTGGGAGTATGGAACGATGCGCCATTATCTGCATCCAAATCGTATGCGGCTGAAGAAGCCCGAATTCAGCAGGTATTCTTGTGGGGATTAGATGGGTTGCGCGAACCGCTTCTAGCCTACACGTTAGAAAAGCAGTCAGAAAGGCAAGTCGAGTGCTTAGCTTGGGATGCCCACGCCCTTGCCGAGTCTGTTCAACAGGCAGCTGTACGGGTATTTGAGCATATTAAAACGCGACTAACCCACTCTCTAAAAGATCCTTTAGTTATCCAAATTGTTGTGCCATACGGCGAAGCGCTTTCTTCTACTTTAATGATGACAGCCTTGTCGAGTTTATTACGTACAACCTTGCTAGAATACCCTGAATGTTTGGGGCAGCTGATAGCGGTTGATCCGACCATTGATGCGGCAAGCTTGCATACTTGCTTGATAGAGAACCAGCAAGACCCTCAATCTATACAGATTCGCTATCTTGCTGGTAAACGTCAGGTCTTGGGCCTTGAAGAACATCAAGTATTAGACACTTCGACAATTCAATCTTTGGCAGCGATAAAAACCACACAAGCCAATCAAACCACCCAAGAGACACCCTGGAAAAGCCAAGGCGTGTATCTAATTACTGGCGGAGCTGGCGGCTTAGGCTTAGTTGTTGCAAAAGCGATTGCCGAGCGCACTGAACAAGTTACATTGGTATTAACCGGGCGCTCACACGTGACAGCTGCAAAAGAACTGGCGTTTGATACGCTAAGGGAGCTTGGAGCTACGGTTGATTATCGAGCTGCAGATGTCTGCGACAAAGCTGCTGTAAATGCGTTGATTGAATTACTGCTATCGACCTACGGCAAGCTTAATGGGGTCATTCATAGTGCTGGCATTATCGAAGATAACTTGATTATTAATAAAAACAAAGCGTCTTTTGAGCGCGTACTAATGCCTAAACTTCAGGGCACGGTATACCTAGATGAAGCCACGCGAGAATGTGATCTGGATTACTTTATTTTGTTCTCATCTCTTGCCGGTGTTACAGGTAATCCGGGTCAAGCCGACTACGCAACAGCCAATGCATTTATGGATCGCTATGCCGCCTATCGCCAGGGATTAGTTGAACAAGGGCAGCGCCAGGGGGATACGGTTGCTATCAACTGGCCCTTATGGAAAGAAGGCGGTATGCAGGTGAGTGAAGCCAGTGAGGCGTTACTGCATCAGCGCTATGGTATGACACCGCTAACAACAGAGGCAGGGCTTGCTGCATTACATGTGGCTTTATCCAGCGCTAGCCATTCTAACGCCGCGCCTGTTACGTCTGTTACCCAATATGTTGTACTGGCTGGCAAGCTAAGCAAAATACGAGAGCGCATTCTCAATACCATGATCAAAATGGTACCCAGCCCTGTACATAGTCAACTGGCTGAGGTTCAAGTTGCCTCGGTAAATACAAATACTGCCAACATCTTGCGTGATGATAGCCGTACAAAGGGTGCACTGATCGATAAGGTGCGACAAACACTGTTTAGGCTGCTATCCGAATCGTTAAAAATTCCTGAACAAGAGTTAGATGGCGATGAAGAAATGAGCCAGTATGGTGCTGATTCAGTAACGATGGTTGAACTGACTAATATTCTTAATCGCTCGTATGGTTTAGCATTAACGCCTACAATGTTTTTTGAATATCCAACACTTGATAAGCTGGTCGATTACTTCGTTACCGAGCATGCGGCAGCATTTGAGCCAGCAGCAAAATCAACAGCGCCTAACACTATTAACCCTCTTCCACCCGCATCCTTTTCTGCATCGCTTCCTACATCTCTACCAACTGTAATTCAGCCTCGAACTATTGCAAGAACGCCACGTTTTGCAGTGGCATCTTCCAGCGAGGCGACAGCCGCCTCAAAGAGTACATTGCCCATTGCCATTATAGGGATAAGCGGTCGTTTTCCAGAAGCACCTGATTTAGAGTGCTTTTGGAATAATCTTGCAGCAGGCAAAGATTGTATTACAGAAATTCCTAAAGATCGGTGGGATTGGCAGGCAATATCTGGTGATCCGCGCAGCGATAGCAATGTAACCAATATTAAATGGGGCGGCTTTATCGAAGGGCTAGCAGATTTTGATTCGTTATTCTTTTCTATTTCACCGCAAGAAGCGTTGTTGATGGATCCTCAGCAGCGATTATTGCTGACGTATGCATGGCTGGCGATTGAAGATGCAGGGTATGCTCCAGAGCGCCTTTCTGGCTCTCAAACTGCCGTCTTTATTGGTACTCAAAATCAGGGGTATTATGATCGCTTGAAACAAGCAGGTGTACCTGTGCACGCGTACACAAATTCCTCGAATTGTCCCTCAGTTGGCCCTAACCGATTGAGTTTTATGCTGAATTTGCATGGCCCCAGTGAGCCGATAGAAACAGCATGCTCAAGCACGTTAGTCGCCATCAATCGTGCTGTTCATGCTATTCGCAATGGGCATTGCACACAGGCGATTGTGGGAGGAATTAACACGCTGGTATCACCAGAAGCGCACATCAGTTTCTCTAAGGCGGCTATGTTGGCAGACGATGGTCGCTGCAAGACGTTTTCTGATCAGGCCAATGGCTATGTGCGTGCAGATGGAGTGGGGATGTTTTTCCTCAAACCACTTGATAAAGCTGAGGCCGATGGCGATCACATTTACGGTGTTATTCTGGGCAGTGCAGAAAATCATGGCGGTAAAGCCAATTCATTAACAGCCCCCAACCCGGTTGCTCAAGCAGAAGTCATAAAAGCTGCACACCATGATGCGGGTATTGATCCGCGTACCGTGAGTTATCTTGAGGCCCATGGTACTGGCACTGCTCTAGGTGATCCGGTTGAAATTCAAGGGTTGAAAAGTGCGTTTAAAGCTTTGTATCACGAAACTGGTGCAGCTGAGGTTAGTACGGCGCACTGCGGTTTAGGCTCGGTTAAATCTAATATAGGGCATGCTGAAGTGGCAGCAGGTGCAGCGGGTTTAATCAAGGTGTTATTGCAAATGCGATACCGCACATTGGTAAAAACCTTACATTGTGAAACGATAAATCCGTACATTGATCTTAAAAATAGCCCTTTTTACGTATTACAGGAAAAGCGTGAGTGGAAAGCGTTAGCGGACGAGAGGGGAAATACACTTCCTCGCCGAGCAGGTATCAGTTCATTTAGTTTTGGTGGTTCCAATGCTCATGTGATTATTCAAGAGTATGTGCCGAGCGTGGTTCAACAAGCTAAGCTTAATCAGCAGCAACAGGTATTAGACAATCAAATAGACCCTATTCTTATCGTGCTATCAGCCAAGAGTGAGGCTCAATTACTGCACCGTACTCAGCAGTTGGCAGAGTATGTTGAGAACCATCAGGCAAACCTAAACCAAGCCCAATTGCGTCGTTTAGCTTATACCTTACAGGTAGGCCGGGAAGCGATGGAAGAACGGCTGGCTTTCATCGTTCAAAATGTTGAAGAATTGCAATCTAAACTGCATGCTATTTTGAACAGCAAAATCAGCGATAAAACTAGCGCTGAAATAAATGTTACAAAAAAAATTGAAAATGTATATCAAAGCCACGGTAAACGTCATCAAGAAATAGTGTCGTGGTTTACTGGTGATGAAGCATTACAAGAGGCTATCGTAAAATGGATGGAGCGCGGCAACTATCACACATTACTCAATGCATGGGTCAAGGGCCTAGAGATTGATTGGCAACTTTTATATCAAGACATTGTTCCTCAAAAACTTAGTTTGCCGACTTACCCATTTGCTAGGAAGCCTCATTGGCCAGTGGTTGATGCTTTATCCGCTGCGAAGTCAGCTAATTCTACACAGAGATTGCCAGCACTAAACGCACTAAATGCACCAACCTTATTACATCCCTTATTACATCAAAATACGTCTACTTTGCAGGTACAGCAATTCACCTCCCGCTTTAGTGGTCAGGAGTTTTTCTTTAACGACCATCATGTTAAATCTCATAAAGTAATGCCAGCAGTGGCAACCATTGAGATGGTGCGTGCTGCGGTGAAAGAAGCTGAATTCGCAGAAGATGCGGTCGGATTAGAACTTTATGATGTGATGTGGGTACAGCCAATTATAGGAGATGAAGGGCAAACGGTAACCGTGTCGTTATCTCCCACATCCGATACCTTAGATATCTTAACTTACGAGCTGCATACTCCTTCCCTTAAAGAAGATGGAGCAGCTGTGTTGAACACCTATGGTCATATTCGTGCGCTAACAGCTCCATTGTTACCGATGATTGATTTGGTGGCTTTACAAACACGAATAACGACACCCTTCATGGAGGCTGCTTCATTTTATGGGATGCTAGCTGAGAAGGGGCTAACACTGGGCATAGGTTTTCAGGGAATTAAATCGCTTTATCGAAGTGATGATCAAAACCATCGCGAAGGTTTGGTGCATATTATCTTGCCAGAGTCATTACGTGCCGCACAATCTGCCTATGATTTGCATCCTTGTTTGATTGATTCAGCCCAACAAGCCATGATAGCTCTGCAACCTTTAGATAAAGATGCTCCTTTAGCTATACCGTTTGGTGTAGCCCAGTTACGCATCTGGGGTTCTTGCCCAACAGAAGTGTGGGCATGGGTGCGACCTTCCGTAAATCACAGTTCAAGCACTGCCATACAGTTTGCTGATATTGACATCATCGATACCAACGGGCAAGTATGGGTTGAATACCGCGGCTTAAAAACGCGAGTGGTGCACGAAATTCAAGCACCTATATCTAAAAGCGGAGCTAAGCTTGAAGCCACGGCAATAAGCATCTTACTGTGTACGCCGATATGGAAAAATGCGCCGTTACCTCAATCCGATATATATACTGCTACACATAGTGTAGAGAGCAGAATCCCGCAGGTATTTTTATGGGGGCTAGACGCGTTGCTTGAACCGTTGCAATCCTACGATACCCAAAGACAAATACATAGCTTAGCCTGGAATGAGCATGCACTAGCCGATTCGATTCAACGCGCTGCCGTGCATTTATTCGACACTATTAAAACGCAGCTGGCTCATCAAAAAGAATCGTTAGTGGTGCAAGTCATCGTGCCACACCTCGATTCAACTGCATCATTGATGCCAGCTTTATCAGCGTTATTACAAACAATTCAGATGGAGCACCCTACCTTTTTAGGGCAGATGATTGCGGTAGACCCGGCCATTGATGCAGCAAGCTTGCACACCTGTTTAATAGAAAACCAAATAGAAAATCAGCGCGATGCTCAACCCACACAGATTCGCTATGTAAGAGGTCAACGTCAGACTCTAAGCCTCGAAGAGCGCCAAGTGTTAGATACGTTGGCAGCGATAGAGCTAACACAAGCGGCACTTTGGAAAAATCAAGGAGTGTATCTAATAACTGGCGGAGCCGGTGGCTTAGGCTTGATTATTGCGAAGGCAATTGCCGAGCATACTGATAAGGTGACGTTGGTATTAACCGGTCGTTCGCAGATCACTCCCGCCAAAGAGCAAGTATTTGAGGCTTTAAGGCAGTTTGGGGCTACTGTTGATTATCGACGTGTAGATGTTTGCGACAAAGCAGGCGTGAATGCATTGATTTCTTCTATTCTATCGACGCATGGCGAGCTTAACGGGGTCATTCATAGCGCAGGAATTATTGATGATGGCTTGATCATTAATAAAAACAAAACATCATTCGAACGGGTGTTGGCACCTAAACTTCAAGGTACGGTTTGCCTGGATGAAGCTACGCGAGGATGCGATCTTGATTACTTTATTTTGTTTTCGTCTCTTGCAGGCGTAACAGGCAACGCGGGCCAGGTTGATTACGCGACAGCGAATGCATTTATGGATCGTTATGCGGCGTATCGTCAGGGCTTAGTTGAGCAAGGGCAGCGCCAGGGGTATACAGTTTCCATTAACTGGCCCTTATGGAAAGAGGGCGGTATGCATGTGAGTGAAGCTAGTGAAGCGTTAATGTATCAGCGTTATGGCATGACTCCGTTGACAACACAGGCCGGCCTTGCTGCGTTACATCTGGTTTTATCATCAAACGCTAACAACGTGCCTGCTACGCAAGTTATTGTGCTTTCTGGTAAGGCAAGCACAATGCGTGAACGCATTATCAATGCATTGCCACCAAAACTTCCTTCTCAAATGTTTAGTGCTGAAACGAACGCGGTGAATCTGGTAAATACAAGCGTTGCCGATGCGGTAACTGCTATAGGCACTGTTAGCACTGTTGGTACTATTGCCACTATTAGTGCTGTTCGTGAAGCTAGCCATACATCGTTTACACTCATCGATAACGTACGGCAACAGTTGTTTAAACTGGTATCGCAATCCCTAAAAATTCCTGAGCAAGAGTTAGATGGCAATAAAGAACTAAGCCAGTATGGAGCAGATTCTTTAGGTATGGTAGAGCTAACAAATGTCCTTAATCGCTCCTACGGATTGTCATTGGCACCTACCATATTTTTTGAGTACCCAACGCTAGATGGGTTGGTACAACACCTTGTTAACGAGCATGCAGCAATATTTGAGCCGGTAGTGCAAGCGGCAAGATCAATCGGGTCTTCACCCAACGCTAACGTTAATCATGGGTCTAAGCCTAACTCCGATCTTAGCCCTCAGCCTTCGGTTATATCTAGTCAATCGCGTCGATCGCGTTTTTCAGCGGTATCTTCTCTTCAAGAAACTGCTATCGGTCAGGGTGAATTTCCGGGTGAATTACCCATTGCTATTGTAGGTATGAGTGGTCGCTTTCCTGAGGCGCCTGATCTAAATAGCTTTTGGCAAAATCTAAAAGAAGGCAAAGATTGCATCACAGAAATTCCAAAAGATCGGTGGGATTGGCAGGCGATCTATGGTGACCCTCATAGCGATAGCAATGTTACCAATATCAAATGGGGCGGCTTTATTGAAGGCATAGCAGACTTTGATTCTCTATTCTTTTCTATTTCGCCGCAAGAAGCGTTGTTGATGGATCCTCAGCAGCGGTTATTGCTGACCTATGCTTGGCTGGCGATTGAAGATGCGGGTTACGCCCCTAAGCACCTTTCTGGTACCCAAACAGCCGTTTTTGTTGGTACTCAAAATCAGGGCTATTATGATCACTTGAAACAGGCGGGTGTACCCGTGCACGCGTACACGAACTCCTCCAATTGCCCATCGGTTGGCCCTAACCGATTGAGTTTTCTGCTGAACTTGCATGGCCCTAGTGAACCTATAGAAACAGCATGCTCGAGTACACTGGTAGCGATCAATCGTGCAGTACATGCTATTCGCAATGGGCATTGCACGCAGGCGATTGTGGGTGGCATTAATACATTGGTATCACCTGAGGCACATATTAGTTTCTCTAAAGCGGGAATGTTGGCAGACGATGGCCGCTGTAAGACGTTTTCGGATCAAGCCAATGGCTATGTACGCTCAGATGGTGTAGGGATGTTTTTTCTTAAACCTCTTGATAAAGCTGAAGCAGATGGCGATCACATTTACGGTGTTATTCTAGGCAGCGCAGAAAATCATGGCGGTAAAGCCAATTCATTGACGGCGCCTAACCCCATGGCCCAAGCAGAAGTCATAAAAGCTGCGCATCGCGATGCGGGTATTAATCCGCGTACCGTTAGTTATATTGAGGCCCATGGTACTGGCACTGCGCTGGGTGATCCGGTTGAAATTCAAGGGTTAAAAAGTGCATTTAAAGCGTTGTATCAAGAAACGGGAGCGTCGCAGGTCGATGCAGTTCATTGCGGTTTAGGCTCGGTTAAATCCAATATAGGGCATGCAGAAATAGCAGCAGGTGCAGCGGGTTTAATTAAAGTGTTACTGCAAATGCGCTACCGTACATTGGTAAAGACCTTACACTGTGAAACGGTGAATCCTTATATTGATTTAAAAAACAGCCCTTTTTACTTATTACAGGAAAAGCGTGAATGGGAGGCGTTAGTAGATGAGAGCGGCAATACGCTTCCTCGCCGAGCAGGTATCAGTTCGTTTAGTTTTGGCGGCTCCAATGCCCATGTGATCGTGCAAGAGTATGTTCCAAGCCATGCACATCAAGCCAAGCTTAACCAGCAGCAACAGGTTTTAAACAATGATCCGGTTCTCATCGTGCTATCGGCTAAGAGTGAAACCCAGTTAATACGCTACGCCCAGCAGCTGGCTGAATATGTGGAGAATCATCAGGCACACCTAAATCATGCCCAATTGCGTCGTTTAGCCTACACTTTGCAAGTAGGCCGTGAGGCAATGGAAGAGCGATTGGCCTTCGTCGTGCAAACTGTTGAAGAATTCCAAACGAAGCTAAATGCGGTTGTGAGCGATAACATCAGTGGTAAAAAAACAGTAGAAAATGTTTATCGAGGGCAGATTAAACATTATCAAGAAACGTTATCCTCATTTACGGGCGATGAAGAACTGCAAGAAGCTATCGTAAAGTGGATGGAGCGCGGCAAATACCATAAATTATTAAATTTATGGGTTAAGGGTCTAGAGCTAGATTGGCAACAGTTATATCAAGGTGACTTGCCTCAAAAAATCAGTTTGCCAACGTATCCTTTTGCAAAAAGACATCATTGGCCACAGATAAATGTATCTGCTGCTTTAGGAGCTCATACAAATCCGTTAGTACAACCCAATATTTTACATCCTTTATTACATCAAAATACCTCAGATTTTCATCGGCAAAAATTTAGCTCTGTGTTTACTGGTAAGGAATTATTTTTTGAAGATCATAAAGTAAACGACCAGAAAGTATTTCCTGGGGTGGCCTATTTAGAAATGGCTCTTGCAGGATTTTTACGCGCTCAAGGCTCAAAGAAATTTCAGGCAACCAAATTCTACAATGTGGTGTGGCAACAGCCGTTGATTGCGGGTGATACCCATTCTTTCGTTCATCTTGGACTAGACCGTGAGGGAAGTACTGTTAAGGTTGATATATTTACTGAGGTCGACAGTAAATTGGGCCAACCGGTAACCAAGCAAGTGTTTTGTCATGGCAAAGCGATGTTATCAACTGCCACTGATATAGCTTCCTTAGAGTTATCTGTGTTACAAGCTCGAATCTTGCAATCTATCCACCCTGAAGAGTTGTATACCGCGTATGCGCAACGAGGCTTACGTTATGGGCCTAGTCATAAAGGAATTCGTGCATTATGGCGTACTGTAGCGGCAGATGGGCGGCAAGAAGTATTGGCTGAATTAGCATTGCCACAGTTTTTAATGCATGAATTTAAGCATTATTATCTGCATCCGAGTTTGCTCGATAGCGCCTTACAAGCCAGCCTTGCGCTCGCTGATAATATGAGTGAAGCGCCTTTGGCCTTGCCTTTTGTTCTAGAAGAAATGCATGTGCTAAGGCCTTGTTCTGCTAAGCTTTGGGTTTGGTTACGTCCTTCTTTAGATAAGCATTCTGATTCAAAGGTACAAAAAATAGATTTGGATGTATGTAATGAAGAAGGGGAAATTTGTGTACAACTGCGTGGATTTACAGCTCGCGTTGTTGGTCATAAATTTACACAATTGAGTACTACCCCCTCCCATAAAAAATTAAGTACCGTGTTATGGCAGCCAGTATGGCAACCAAAAGCACACTCTTTCTCAGTACCTTCTCGTTCATCGTTAACATTTAGTGCCCAGCACATTTTTGTTTGTGGAAGAGACGCCTCAACCCTAGAGCAATTAAAAAAATCAATGTTGCTAGAAGGTTATGCGTCCCTTAGCAGTTGCATGATTGATATTGCTAGTGTAGCAATAAGCGTTCAGAAGGCTGCTCTTGAACTTCTGAGTACACTCCAATCGCTGCTAGCTAACCCTTCTAACATGCCTTATTTAGTGCAAGTAGTGGTGCTGGATGAGGATAGGATGAATATGGGCGCTGTAAGCTTGGCAAGTGCATTAATAGGGTTGCTTCGCTCTTGCCACCAAGAGGAACCAACGATGTATGGGCAGCTTATTGAGGTCAGCGAAAACATTGAAGCAACTGCGCTTAAGAGCATTTTATTCGCCGATAAAGCGCAACCTGAAGATAAGCATATGCGTTACGTTAATGGCGAGCGCCTTATTTTAAGCTTAGAAGAAAGTGTAGAGATCGAGCCAGAGCAAAGTGAGTATGTAATCAAAGGGCATTTGCCATGGAGAAATAAAGGGGTATATCTGCTTACAGGCGGTACCGGTGGATTAGGTCTGCTCTTTGCTAAGACCATTGCGCAACACTCGAATGAAGTTACTTTAATCTTGTGTGGGTGTTCACCGCTCAATGAAAAAAAACGTGAAGCACTTACAGATATTCAAAAAATAACTGCAGGTGTTAGCTACCATGAAGTTGATGTAGGCGATGCCGTGGCGGTAGGCCATTTGGTTGATCAAGTAATACGCGAGTATGGTCAGTTAAATGGGGTGCTTCACTGTGCTGGTATCATTGAAGATAATTGGTTGGCAAACAAAAATCCGCAGTCTTTTGCACGTGTTTTGAACCCCAAACTTCAAGGAACAATGAATCTTGATCTGGCGACACAACAGGTTGATCTGGATTATTTTATTTTATTTTCATCGATTGTTGGGTTAAGAGGAAATAGTGGTCAATCCGACTACGCGACCGGTAACGCTTTTATGGATAGATATGCTCACTACAGAAACGAATTAAAACAAAAAGGGCAACGTAGGGGGCACAGTATTTCTATCAACTGGCCGCTCTGGGCTGAAGGTGGCATGAAAGTTGATTCGGCAATCGAAGCAGTCATGGAGCAGAAATTTGGTCTTGTTCCTTTAAACACCGAGAGCGGCATGCTTGCGTTTTATAAGGCATTATCTCTTAACGTTACGCAAATACTTGTGAGCCAAGGATATCTTAACCGCATGAGGAAGGCAATTCAGGAAATAACAAGGCTTTCTCCTGTTAAAGAAAATACTTCGCGTGATGATCAACAATCGCATATATCTCTTGCATCGCCTAAAAATTTCTCAACATCAATATTAAGCGATCGAGTTCTGCAATTCCTTAGTGAGGAACTTGCTTCGCAACTAAAAGTTGAGGCTGATGAAATTATGCCCGATCAAGCTTTAGAAGAATACGGTGTGGATTCGGTCAGTGTGATGAGTTTTACGCGCTCCATCAATCATGCATTTGGTCTCGATTTAACGCCAGCCATGATTTTTGAGTATCCAACATTGCAGCAACTTACTAACTATTTGCAGCAAGCATATCCAAATCATATGATTCAAAAATTTAATGAAGGAGGGCAGAAAGCTGAACTCGTTGAGCCTCTAGAGCAACCTCAGCCAAGCTTCGTTATAAATTTTCTTATCAAAGAACTTGCAACGCAGCTAAAGGTTGAGGCCGACGACATCGTGGCAGATCAGCCCTTAGAAGAATATGGCGTTGATTCGGTCAGTGTGATGAGTTTTACACGCGCTATCAATACAGCATTTGATCTTGATTTAACTCCAACAATCATTTTTAACTATCCTACACTACATCAATTAAGTGATTATTTGTTGGAGACATATCCTGATCATGTAAACCGCTTGTCCGTAAAGAATGAAGATATACCTGCCCCCATTCAGCAAAAAACAACAGCTATAACAGAAACTTTCACAAAAAATACCACCGACCCTATGCATGATGTTTCTATCCTAAATCAATCTGATCAAGCGGCTCGCCAGAATCAGTCGGCTCAACCATTACCAGAAAGTTTATGTGTTCAAGATGCAAACATGCCCTTAACTATCGCTGATATAAAGGGAATGAACAAAGGATTTAAGCTCGGAGAAGCGAGCATACTGTTAACAGGTGCAACAGGCTTTTTGGGTATACACATCTTATGTGAATTAACCCAAAGCATGCCGCGTACTATCTATTGCATTGTGCGCGCTGAACAAGTCGAAACAGCTCGGCAACGTTTACGCCAGCAAGCAGATGTTTATCATCTTGCTGTTGCTTGGAATCAGGTCGTGATAGTAGCGGGTGATATAACAAAAGAGTTTTTGGGTCTTGAAAAAGCCCACTGGGAAGCGTTGTGCACAGAAACTGGTCACATTATTCATTGCGCGGCAGATGTAAATCACGTGTTGCCATATCGGGCATTGAGAGAAAAAACAATCTCGAGTATGCAAAAACTCTTGCAATTCGCCACGAGCGGTCATGTTAAAGCATTTCATTTTATCTCAACGAATATTGTTTCCAGCCTGCAGGGTGTTAACCATAACGATGGTATCACTGTTATTCCGCAAGAACATTTCCATCATGAAGGTGGGCGTATATCAACTGGGTATGGGGCTTCAAAGTGGGTGCAAGAGTGCTGGCTGCAACGGGCAGGGGAGCTAGGTTTACCTTATACCGTTCATCGTTTTACAGAGCTTTCCAGTTCGTCTATCAGTGGGTTAGGAAAATGGAATGATATAGCCCATCAAGCCTTGAATATGCTTTTGCATACGGGGGCGTGGTCTGGCGACTGCGACTTAAAAATAGAATGGCTGCCAATTGATTTTGCTGCAAAGTTTGTTGTGCGTGTCATGCAGAGTGAAACGTGGTGGCAACGTGTTTTTAATATTGCTCATCCTTTACCATTACCTTTAACGGCTTTATACCCCATCGCACATGCACAAGGAATGGTACTTCAGCCATATTCGCGTAGCGCCATGGCTGAGCGCTGCTTTAATTATATTTCTACGCTACCTGAGCGTGAACGTGTACTTATGGATGCCCTCATGAAAACAATAATTATCAATGGAAAACCGAGACATATTTTTGAGAGCTATCTTTTGCCGCTCGAGCCATGGGAAAAAGAACAGTTTATCGCTGCGTGTCATGATCTTGAGCTTTCGTTCTCCGAGCATGATTCAGTTTGGCAAAAGTGTATGCAGGCTTGGAAAGTATCCTCATCATCTTTTGCAAGTTTATGGGGCAATAATGTTTAAAATGGTTGTTAAGTTGCTCGGGCGTAGCAGGTGACTAATATTCAATGATATAGCTTCTGCATGATAGAAAGTGAAGCATTGTTAATTTTCAAAATATTTAAAAAAGTAGGGTCGTTGTTATGACAGCTAGCGATAAAAAAGCTGAAAATGGGTTTGATTCGTCTCCAAGAGCGAATGGTTTCAGCATTCATGCTGAATCGTTAGGAAGCCCTGCATTTCGTCAAACCTACGGTATTCGTTATGCCCATGCAGCAGGAGCCATGTACAAAAGCATTGCTTCTAAAGAGCTTGTGATTAGCATGGCTAAAGCAGGGCTATTAGGTTTTTTGGGAACGGGCGGCATGAAGTACGAAGAGGTTGAGGCTGCTATACAAGCGATACAGCAGGCGCTTCCGCATCAACAAAATTATGGTGTTAATCTATTAAATAATTTGTTTCAAGCAGATTATGAATCTCACATGGTCGACTTGTATCTAAAGTACGGTATTCGTACTATCGAAGCAGCTGCGTATTTAGATGTTTCTAGCGAATTAATTCGGTTTCGATTGTTAGGGTTAAAACAAAATGAAACAGGAAATATCATTTGTACCCACAATATCATTGCCAAAGTATCACGCCCGGAAGTTGCGGCTGTGTTTATGCGACCCCCCTCTGAATCGATCGTTCAAAAACTGCTTAAGCTGAATAAAATATCAGCACAACAAGCTCAATGGGGTAAGTTGTTTCCTGTAGCCACCGATATTTGCATAGAATCTGATTCGGGAGGCCATACCGATCAAGGTGTTGCTCTTGCACTATTGCCAGCTATGCAGCGTTTACGGCAAGACGTTCAACAAGAGCACCAGTATGCTGAACCCTTAAGGCTTGGCGCCGCAGGGGGAATTGGCACCCCTGAAGCCGCCGCTGCGATGTTTATGATGGGAGCTGATTTTATCGTTACAGGTTCCATTAATCAGTGCACGGTAGAGGCGGGTACCAGTGATGCTGTTAAAGAGTTATTGCAGGATATTAATATTCAAGATACCGAATATGCACCCGCTGGTGATATGTTTGAGTTTGGTGCGAAAGTGCAAGTATTAAAAAAAGGGATGTTTTTTCCTGCCAGAGCCAACAAGCTTTATGCTTTGTACCAACAATATGACTCGCTCGATGCGCTGGATGAAAAAACAAAAAATCAATTACAGACCAAGTATTTTAAACGCACGTTTGACGAAATATGGAACGAAACACGTACTTATTATTTAAGTAAATATCCAGAGGTTATCCATAAGGCTGAGCAATCACCTAAGCATAAAATGGCTTTAATTTTTAAATGGTATTTTATACATAGCAGCCGTTTGGCTCTCAGCGGCAGTGCTACACAGAAAACAGACTACCAGGTTCATACTGGCCCTGCGTTAGGAGCGTTTAACCAATGGGTAAAAGGTACTCAGCGTGAGCATTGGCGAAATCGATATGTTGCTGAAATTAATGAGTATTTAATGCAAAGCACAGCAGCGTTGCTGACTCAACGTTTTGCAAGTTTTATACAGGCTGAGCGCTCCCCAAATGCAAAATGACTGCGTGCAGGCAATATATTGCTCATACTCTAAAAAAGCTACGCAGTTTACCTCTCTTAGTGTTGCTAGCAACTTGCCGTACTGCTTGTAGTGTCTGCGTTGCGATGCGGGGCATCCCATGCTTGATAGAGTTCAACTGCGTAACTTCTAACGAGTGTTAATAAATAGCTTTAAATGTAAAGAGGGGATCTTATGACAACGTATTTATTTCCTGGCCAGGGTTCACAGGCGCGAGGCATGGCTGCCGAGTTGTTCGATAAGTTTCCCAATATGACAAAAATAGCTAGTGATATTTTAGGGTATTCGATCAAATCATTATGCCTTGAAGACCCTAAGCGCCAATTAAATAGTACAGAGTTTACACAACCCGCTTTATACGTGGCGAATGCCTTATTTTATCAACAGGCGTTAAAAGAGGCGGGTGCTCCTCAGTATGTTGCAGGGCACAGCCTAGGTGAGTACAACGCGTTACAAGCAGCTGGCGTAATAAGCTTTGAGGAGGGGGTGCAACTGGTTAAAAAGCGTGGCGAGTTAATGAGTCACGCACCGGCAGGCAGCATGGCAGCTATTTTAGGGCTAAGTTACGACGAAGTAAAAAAGTACTTGGTAGATCATCATTTATTAGGCATCGATATCGCTAATGCTAATGCGCCTACACAGATTGTTATTTCTGGGCGGCTAGATGATATTAGTGCGGCAAAAAATGTATTTGAAAAACTAGCTCATACAGGAGTGAACTATATTCCTTTGAAAGTGAGCGGTGCATTCCATTCTCGCTACATGATCGAAGCGCAAGAAACGTTTGAAGCGTTTCTGAAAACGTTTGAATTTTCAGAGCCTCAATTTCCAGTGATTGCCAACATAACCGGCAAACCCTATCAGTATGGAAGCGTAGACCACATGTTAGCCAACCAGATCACCCATTCTGTGCACTGGGCAGATAGCATGCGCTATATGTTAGAACAAGGAGAAACAGAATTTAAGGAAATTGGGCCTGGTACTGTATTAACAAAATTGTTAAATCTCATAAGAGCCGATTGGGATTCACATAAGCAACACAACACTATTGCTACAGATGAACGTGAGGCATTTATAGGTCATATAGGCCATATAGGCCAAGAAACAATAGGCGCAACTGTCGACCCAACGATAGGCCTAACAACTGCTGATGCGCAGATAGCTGAAGGTACTCTTGCAAATCAGAATGATGCAGCTATTAGTATTAACATGAATCCTGAAAATACTAAACTAGCATCAAATTCTTATGAGGAAAAAATAGTTAAAGTTAAAGAGCGTTTGGAAAAATGGAACAAAACGTACCCAATCGGTACCAAAGTTCAAGTAAAGGGTTACAGTGAGATACTTGAAACTCGAACGCTAGCAATGATGCTGTTCGGTCATCGTGCAGCTATCTACATGCAAGGCTATAAAGGATATTTTGCATTAGATGATGTCAATGTGGTCAATGAGTAAGCTGTAAAGGAGTTTTAACCTTGAGTGTGTGAGAATAACTGATTTCATTTGTCTTTCTCGCCTAGGTTTGAATCCAGAAAGTTTTCAGCGAATAGTGAGTCGAATAGTGAGTCGAATAGTGAGTCGAATAGTGAGTCGAATAGTGAGTCAAGCGATGGCTGAGCGACAAAACGTTTTTTTATTTTCGGGGCAGGGCAGCCAATACTACCAAATGGGCAAGAGTCTATTTCAAATACCAGTATTTAAGCAAACTATGCATGATCTCGATCAGGTAGCAGAAAGCTTACTTGGCGAATCGGTGATTGCACATATTTATAATTCAAAATATTCATTCAAAGATACATTCGACCAAATCCATCTTTCTCATCCAGCAATTTTTATGGTAGAGATTGCAACTGCCTATACGTTAATAAGCATGGGTATAAAACCAGATAGTGTACTTGGGTACAGTCTGGGAATGTTTGCCGCTGCAACCCTCGCGGGGTCTCTTACTGCAGAAGAAGCACTTAGAGCAGTCATTGAACAAGCACGATGTATTGAGCAATATTGCCCTGAGGGCGGAATGGTCGCCATTGTAGAAGATACGCAATTGTTTCAAGATGCTCATTATCAACTTAGTAAGTACAGTGAACTTGCTGCTATAAACTTTGATACGCATTTTGTAATTTCTGCTTCTAATCATGATTTAAATAGGCTAGAACCAGCTCTAAAAGAATTTACTTCTCAAAAGCTACCTGTTACATATGCATTTCATTCTCATTGGATTGAAGGTGCAAAAGAGCCTTATTTAGAGTATTTGAAGTCAATTTATTTTAAAGTACCTCAATTGCCAATGTGGTGTTGCAAAAGTGGATCTATCGAAACGCGTTATTCAGCCGAAAAATTATGGTCACTAGTTCGGGAACCTATTCTTTTTAAAAAAACGATTAGCAATCTTGAGTCACGAGGTCGCTATAATTATATTGACTGTGGCCCTTCAAGCACGTTGGTAACTTTTTTGAAATATTTACTTTCTAATAATCTAATATCACATTCAACATCCAAATGTTTTCCTATCATAACGCCCTATGCTACAGAGATAAAAAATATTGAAAGAATTAAAGAAAATAGCGCTCATTAAATCACAGTGCAAGAAAGGAGTTTAAAATTTCTCTAAACGCACTCTCATTATCAACGATAGAAAAAAGTGATATTCATTCAGCAGTTCTTTCTCAAGACCATATTGATATTTGGTATATAGATCATCATGCGTTTTCTTTATATGAGTTGCAAGTAAAGTTTGAACACTGGATGAGTATTGAAGAAAAAGACCGCTTTAAAAAATTTGTGTTTGATAAAGATAAAAAAAGCTTTTTGGCAACACGATGTTTAATTCGTGTTGTACTTTCATTGTATGTTCCCGCTATTCCTCCTCAAATATGGAAATTCACGGAAAATAACTATGGAAAGCCTTTTATTGCCAATCAACTTCATACTTCTCTTTATTTTAATCTTTCTAATTCAACGAATCTGGCAGTGTGTGCCATTAGCGTTATAGATGAACACATTGGAATTGATACAGAATGTAATACGCGATTGCCAGTGATGCATTCAATTATGGATATAAGTTTATCCAAACAAGAAAAAAAACAGGTATTTTCTCTGTCGCCAGAGCAGCAACAAAAACAAATACTTTTGTATTGGATCATTAAAGAGGCGTATATCAAAGCACAAGGCCTAGGTTTGCAGATTGATCTTAGTGAAATAACCGTTGAAACAGATCAGGATGATGCTATTTATATTGCGCACCCTACCATGCCCAATTTTCGGCCTTTAAACTGGAGTGTGCAGTGCTATGATTTAGCATCTCAACATAATATTGCAGTGTGTTCGTTTCAAGAAAAAATTATGCAGTACCGAGCATTTTCAGCGTTGCCACTTTTATCTCATTACTAATAGGCAGTACCGCAAATGTTATAAGAGAGAAATGTAATATTCTATTTAAACGTTAGCAAAAAATTAGTATTTAGATGAGGGTTATTTATTAATAGAAATGCTACGTTTAAGTTGATTTAAAAAATTGAATACTAATAAAGAGTTTTCATGCTCGCGTGTAGCGGCTGACATCATTAAATAAGCATCTTCATCAGAAAGAGGAATATAACGAACGCCCTCAATACGAAGAGAATCTATCGGCGAAGGTAAAACAGTAATACCTAATCCAGTTGCTACTAAACTAATTTTAGTTACCGCTTCGCCTGCTTCTTGCACAATACGCTGTTCAAATCCTGCTTTCTTACAAAGCTGCTGCACATAGCGCCTAAATAATGTACCCGCAGCACTGGGGTATGCAATAAAACTTTCATCTTTACATTGAGCCAGTGAAATAGAGGGCAGTTCTGCAAACGGATGATGTTTGTGAACCACTAACAGTAATGGATCGCGACGAAGGGTAATCATACTAATACCTTCTGGCGCTGTAGGCTCATTTGATCGAACAATGCCTACATCGATTTTGTTATGCAAAAGGGCATTGAATTGATCAGGCGTGTACATTTCTTTCAGGCGTAAGGTAACGTTAGGGTAGCACTGCCGATATTCGTAAAGAATATTAGGCAAAAGGGAAGTCATGGGGAATGAGGCTGTGAATCCTAAGCGTAATTCGCCAAGTTCGCCATGAGCAATGCGTTGGGTTTTATCAACAGCGATTTTTACTTGATCAAGAATATGTTGGGCTTCTTCAAAAAAACATTTTCCGGCAGGGGTAAGGGCTACTTTTCGCTTGGTACGCTCAAATAGTTCTACGCCCATTTCTTTCTCTAAGGCTTGAATTTGCTGGCTTAACGGCGGTTGACCCATATTGAGGCGTTCCGCTGCCCGAGTAAAATGTAACTCTTCTGCCACAGTAATAAAATAGCGTAAATGACGCAGTTCCATGCGTATTTCCTAATTAAGTGTTTTAAAGTATGAATACCCCTATAAATATATATTGGACTCGATAAAGGAACAAGGCTTTAATAAAACCATGTAGATAGTTATGGTGCTTGTTATGCCAATCGTTGCGCACTCTCCTGAATTCAAGTCAACTAATCGTGCTATGGCTTATGGCGGCTTTTCAGCGTTTTCCATGCTGTATGGGCTGCAACCGCTGATGCCTATGCTGTCTGCTGATTTTCATGTGTCAGCCGTGGCAGGGAGCGGGGTAATATCAGTGTCAGCAGCGACACTGGCTGCTTCATTAATTCCTGCTAGTATTGTGGCGCGACGCTATGGATTAAAACCAATCATGTGTTTGGCATTGGCTTTGTCTGCTTTCTTGACACTGATCGCTGCCTGCACGACGAATTTAACTCAATTGTTAGTGTGCCGAGGATTGCTGGGTATAGCATTAGCAGGTTTTCCTGCCATCGCAATGGCTTATTTGGGTGAAGAAATAGATGCTTTAGCCTTAGGCCGCTCCATTGGAATTTATATCGCTGGTAGCGCATTAGGTGGGCTATGCGGGCGTATGCTAATGGCGTTTTTAGCCGATTGGCTCTCATGGCGGGCAGCATTATGTTCACTAGGGTGTGTGGGGTTAATCGTTGCGTTTGAGTTTTGGCGGCTGTTACCAAATTCTCAACATTTTGAAGCGCAGCGGTTTAAGCTTAAAACATGGTGGGCAGATGTAACCAGCCACTGGAGTGATGCCGGGTTGCCTTGGTTATTTATGCAGGGTTTTTTACTAATGGGCTGTTATGTCAGTCTCTATAACTATTTGGGCTATCGTTTAGTGGCAGCACCGTTTAATTTTCGCCCGGCCTCACTAGGCATGATGTCTGCAATGAATGTGATTGGCATTTTTGCCTCAACGTGGGCAGGGCGTGCCGCTGATCAATATGGACGGCGCAAAGTGTTATGGTGGATGGTGGCGATTATGATGGCAGGTTTAATGGTAACCCTCACAAATCACATAAGTCTTCTATTAATAGGAGTAGGCATCTTTACCTTTGGTTTCTTTTCAGCGCATGCGATGGCTAGCAGTTGGGTAGGCCGGCGTGCGCAAACAGCCAAAACATTAGCCTCTTCTTTTTATGTATCAGCCTATTATTTAGGGTCGAGTTTAGTGGGGACGCTTTCTGGCTTTATCTGGCAAAGCTACCATTGGAAAGGAATGGTAATATTTTTAGGAATATTGCTTTCAGTGTGTATGTTCATTGCATTAGAGTTACGTAAACTGGTGCCATTAAAAGTGTTGGCTTGAGGCAAGCTTGTTACGTTTAGGATAAACCTTAAACTCAGCAAAACTTAGACTCTAACGAGCTAGACTCTTAAGAACTAAACTCTTAACGAGCCGCGAAATCCTCTGGCGGCATAGTAAGAGGCTGCACCATTGTGATACACAAAAACCGTGTCGTAGCGGCGATCACAAAATAGTGCACCTCCAAGTTTTCTAATATTGTCAGGGGTATGTATCCAGCTTGAGGTTTTTAAGTCAAACGTTCCCAGCTTTTGTAATTCCCGATATTGCTCTTCTGTTAAAAGCTCGATTCCCATCGCAGCAGCCATATCGATAGCGTTATGTTCAGGCCTATGTTCTTTCCTTGATGCTTGCGCTTCACCGTCGTAACAAATGCTTCTTCGATTTTTTGGGCTTTCCGTAGAGCAATCAAAAAAAATGTACTCATCAATATTTTTATCATAGCCAACAACATCTGGTTCACCGCCTGTTGTTTCCATTTCATTTAGTGACCAAAGCTTTTCTTGATTAGCTTCTAGCTTTTTTTGTACCTTAGTCCACTCAATATCTTGATGGCGATACATATTGTTATCAAAACGCGTTTTTAGTAATTTGAACAGCTCTTCACATTGTTTTTCTTCTATAACGTTTGCGCTTTGCATGTGTACCTTTCTGTTTTGCTAGGCATTATTGTTAGTAGAGTTGAGAAATGAAAAGCGATAAATATCCTCACGCTTTTTCCATCCCTGTTTTGTCCAATACTGAATGGCAGTTTCATTGTTAATAAGCACATCAATATGCGCTTTAACGATGCCAAGAGATTCCAAGCGCTCGATGCATAATGAAACCATTTTCTTTGCAATGCCTTTTCCTCTATGCTCAGGGCTAACAATCAAATGTTGTAAGTAACCGCGTCTACCATCATGCCCACACATTACACAACCTACCACAATGCTATTTTGTTCTGCAATAAAACTTAAACCCGGATTGCGATCGAGATAACGGCTAGTGGCTTCACGCGAATCTGCATCGCGGAAGGTTACCCCGGGTGTGTTCCTCATGAGCGTAATCACTGAATCGTAATCAGCGATGTTCATTTCGCGTATATTCATTTTTAAGCCTAAGGTATAGTTAGTTGAAGATATTTCACTCGTTTTAAGAAGTGTTATCAAGCCTGGATTGTTTCAATTGTTCAGGCGCCTCACATAACTTTAAAATCATTGCCGTGCGATTTTGTAGTCCATCTTCAGATTCTTTAATGAGAACTTGAACTAAATATTCTGGACATCGATGAACGTCAACGCTTTCAAATCCAAGTTTTTTATAAAAAGGTGCATTCCACGGTATATGAGTAAATGTAGTGAGACCAATGCAGTGTAAATGTTTGTTTTTGGCCCACTGAATAATAGTGGTAATAAGTGCATTGCCTATACCTCTACATCCATAGTTAGGATGAACATCTATTTCTGCCAGATACGCCATCATGTTTACAACATGAACGAGTGCAAAGCCTATAGGCTGTTCATTCTCTGCAAGCGCTACCCATAATTGCCCTGCAGCTTGAGCGCGTGTATGTTCTTCAAGCGATATGACTCTGTTGCGTATAGGAAGAGGAAGCGTTTCAGAAGAAAAACGAGAGGCTGATATATACTCAATCTGCTGTAATTGTTCTAAATGCTCTGGTAAAGCTAATTGTATGGAGTAAGTTTCCATTTTAATCGGTTTCTAATGCTGTAATGGATGAACGATTGATGATCAATTTTTTTGATGCATTGAATGTTATGAAATGTATACCATTCTTTTTCAGAACATTGTTTTCAGAAATTAATAAGTTTGTATCATATATAAAATGGGGGCTTAATTGCTATATGTTTTTGTCATCGTATTTTTTAAAAATGAAGAAAAATACACTACCTATAATGGCTGTAGCCAGGCAAAAAATATGTAGAGCATGAATGCTGATAATACCGTTTAAATTATTTTGCAGCGAAAATGGCCAAAAAGGCTGTATATCGTCGTGCATAATACTGTCGAGGAATACATGGCTATACGTGCCTATAAAAGCACTGATAAAAGCGGTTGCCCAATGAATAGGTAAATATTTGTGTTCTTTGATTAAGTCTAATCCAATTTCCCCAAGATATTTACCCGAGAGTGCACAAAATAATGCAATGAGCGTTGCACCAATATACGTGTGGGTAAAGCCGTGAAGATGGCCTTTATTGGTGAGCAACACAACGAGTGGTTGTACATCAATTACTATTTGTGACCAACCAAATACCATCAGCGAAAAGCGTTTCTGAGCAAGAGTTTTTATAACAATAGCTGGCCCCATATGAAGAGGTGTAAATGGCATTTTTTACCTTATTTGACTTATAGTAAAATGAAGTTTTAGATTCATGCTTTAAAAAGAAATAGATCAAAAAAACCTCTGGCACGGCGCTATAGTAAACGAATTATTACGAGATAGACTGACTGCTAATGAAAAAAAATCAGACATCATTGCTCCGTATTGGTACCGCAGGTTGGAATATTCCTAGCGCGTTGGCTTCAGCATTCCCAGCACAGGGTCAACATTTGGCTCGCTATGCTGCTGAGATGAACGCAGTAGAAATCAACTCATCGTTCTATCGTAGTCATCAGCAAAAGACTTATGCACGGTGGGCATCAGTGAGTCCACCTGATTTTCGTTTTGCTGTGAAGCTGCCTCGCAGCATCTCCCATTTCAGTAAGCTACAAAACGTGGCTCAGCCGCTAGGCCAATTTTTGGATGAAATAGCAGGTTTAGAGGGTAAGCTAGGGCCGATTCTAGTGCAATTGCCGCCTTCACTTACATTCGATACGACAGTAGCAGGTGACTTTTTCGGTATGCTGCGAGAGCAACACAGCACAGCGGTAGTATGTGAGCCTCGGCATGCAAGTTGGTTCGAGCCAGAGGCGCAGATAGTGCTGGTGGCGCACCATATCGGTCAGGTAGCCGCAGACCCTGTGAAGAATGCTGCTGCCGCCAGGCCTGGAGGATGGATAGGAAGATCGAAGGCAGGAAGAGGCAGCACCGTTTATTTGCGTTTGCACGGAAGCCCACGTATGTACTGGTCAAGCTATGAGCATAACCAGTTGCGTAAGTGGCGCGAACAACTTGCCGAATATCACGAGGCCGAGGCATGGTGCATTTTCGATAACACAGCTGCCGGCGCTGCTCTTCAAAATGCACTCGAATTTAAGAGCATGGGATAGCGCGCGCTGCTCTTCCGAAAGTGTGATCCATAATAAAAATCAAAAGTGGCGAACAATGCTATGCAAACACCGTGTTAAAAAAGGTTAGATCTCTTTTTTAGTGTTTGAAATAGAGCCATACATTCTGTTCGTTTTGCTATATAGAAATAGCTCGTGCCAGAACATCGAAAATTCGTTTATCGGTAGATTGAGCAACGTTGAAGCGTAAGCATTCACTGGCACTGAGTGATTGACTAAAAACATTGCCAGGCGCTAGCACGACACCTTCATTCAAACAAAATCTGGCAATATTAACTGCATCGATGCCTTTTGGCAGTTGGCACCAAAGAAACATACCAGCCTGTGGTACAAGCCAAGGTTTTATGCCGATAGCTTCAAGCCGGGCAATGGTTTTTACTCGCTCCTCTGCCAAACGAAGCCTTACTCCTTCCATATGCTTGCGGTAGCCGCTATCAGTCAGGGTAATCAATACCATATCAGCAGCTAGTCGCCCGCCTCCAAAAGCGGTGGCGATTTTCAAGTCAACAAGGCTTTCAATCCAGTGAGGTTGTGCTGCTATATAGCCGCAGCGCAAAGAGGCTGAAACGGTTTTGGAAAAGCTGCCAATTTGAATGACTTTTGATAGCCCATCAAAGGCTGCCAATCGTGGTGCTGGGCTAATCTCGAAGTCAGCATAGATGTCATCCTCAACGATGATGAGGTCGGCATTATCAGCTAGTTTTAAGAGACGATGCGCAATCACAGGTGAAAGTACAGCACCCGTTGGATTATGAATGCCTGAATTAGTGATATAAAGCCGAGGAGAGTGTTTTTGTAAGGCTATCTCAAACAACTCTATATCTGGCCCATTTGGGGTATAAGGTACGCTGACAACCTGTACGCGATGCGCTTTAAGCAGCGCATGAAAGTTAAAGTAACAGGGGTCATCTAACAGCACAACATCACCTGGCTCCAGTAGAAAACGGCATATTAAATCAATTGCCTGCGTTCCCGATTCGGTAAGCATGATTTGATTGGGTTCCGCTTCAATGCCAATACCTCTCAACCGCTGAGAGAGAAATTGACGTAATGAACAATTACCTAATGGCGTGGAATATTCGGTAAGTTCCAATGTACTAGCGCGTGCCAACGTACGCATGGCGCGTCGCATTCCCGCTTCATACAACCATTCCATCGGCAACCATCCACACCCTGGCTTGAGTACAGTGGCATCTGTTTCTAGCGATTGGCGTGAAATCCATAATGGATCAACTTCTCTATCGAGCTTAGGGCCAATCTGCATGAGCGAAAATGGGGCAACTGGCTTAGTCACATAAAACCCTGAGCCTGGCTGAGAGACAATTACTCCTTTAGCCGCCAAACGTTCATAAGCCTCAACCACAGTTGAAACTGAAAGTTGCATAGCTTGCGCCTGCGCCCGCACAGAAGGTAGGCGAATGCCTGGCAAGTAAGTGCGTGCAACAATTTTCGATTGAATTTCCATCATAACTTTTTCGATCCGTGTACCGCCTTTTTTCATTTTTTCCTCTACTGTACTGGATTTATATACATAACAGTTATTTTTAATTGTATTGGATTGTGTCTGGCTTGACTAGATGAATTAATGTTCTACTGAATGCTTTAAGAAGCTCTAAAAGGCTTAAGAGGGAGTTTTGATGGAAAAGACAACAAGCGGTTGGCTGAACGGATTTGCTGGTATCGTCATTTTTGCAGGATCATTACCGGCAACGCGTGTAGCAGTTGTCGACTTTACGCCAACTTTTCTGACCTGCGCGCGTGCGATGATTGCCGCGCTGCTAAGCTTGGTGTGTCTGCTTCTTTTTCGAGAAAATCGCCCCAAGGCTGCTGATTTACCTTCTCTTGCACTAAGCTCATTGGGTTGCGTCGTGGGCTACCCTTTGCTGACTGCACTCGCGTTACAGCATATTACTTCAGCTTATTCGATTGTTTTCACGGGGTTGCTGCCGCTTTGCACAGCATTTTTTGCCGTGTTACGTAGTGGTGAACGCCCCCGCCCTATCTTTTGGGTATTTTCAGTACTAGGAGCTGCGTTCGTTATTGGTTATGCTGCTGTAAGTAGTGTTGAGACTTCACTTCAAGGCAACTTACTGATGTTGGCTGCTATCATCGTATGTGGTCTGGGCTATGCAGAGGGTGGTCGCCTTTCTCGCACACTTGGGGGCTGGCAGGTCATCAGTTGGTCGTTAGTATTGTCGCTGCCTATAATGCTACCTGTCGTGCTATTAACCATGCCTGTGTCATTTGCGCATGTAGGAGTACCAGCATGGATTGGCCTGGCCTACGTTTCTCTTTTCAGCATGTTGCTAGGTTTTGTTTTTTGGTATCGAGGTTTGGCGCAGGGAGGTATTGCTGCTGTTAGCCAGCTTCAGTTGCTACAACCTTTTATGGCGCTTGGCATAGCAGCGCTGCTACTGCATGAAAAGGTAAGTGCGACCATGTTACTGGTTATGTTAGCTGCTGTGATCTGTGTTGCAGGGGCAAAGAGGTTTGCCAAATGAATATATAAAAAACAAATGCTATATGCGTTAAATAGCCTTATGCATTGTGTGTTAAATAAGGAATTATAAATTTAAGCTTCACTAAAAAATGTTAGTGCGCATGTAAAGTATTCGTATGATTTAGCACAGCTTGAGTGTGATTGAGTGCATTTAATGAGAGCGTAACCAATAACTTAATTCATGTACTGAATTTGTTAAACCTTTTGAAATATCAGCCTCTTCTGGGTTTGGTAACTCAACTCTTTTTTCAAATAAAGCAAACCATAAAGGGTCTTTATTAAAATTAGTCGTTAATTGCCGAACTTTCTTTGTAAGGCGCCGTTCAGCGGCTCCAAATTGAAAAAAATTAACTTGCGCGGCAATTAAGCTAACGTCGTTGGTGCCGCCTTCAATTTCAGGGTAAAAAAGCTGAGTAATATCATCCTCCCAAAAACAGATGGGGCAAATGTCATACGAGCCTGGGAAGTTTTCAAATACACTATATCCGCAGCAGGGGCACGTGAACATGAAAGTGTCCTTTAACGTTAATATCTAGGAGTGTTGCTAAGGAGTATAAAATAATTTATGAGGAGGTTGTGATGCCATTTTTCATTATTAACTGCTATTAAATACCGCTTTGTAGAGTCTAATAACTGGTGCTTCAAAGTTCTATCAAAGAAATAATAAATTAACGCTTAAGAAAGCTTCGTGAGCTAACTTGAATAACAGCTGCGACACCAAAGGCTGCAAAAAATGTAGCGGTAATACTAAATGAAGGCAACATCAAGGCAAGTACGAGACAAAACCCAGCAAATGCGTAGTAACCTAATACACTGCCGCGTAACAAGTAGATCGCAAATGCGTTGCCGGACTGGCGGTGCGTAAACACAGTTAATACGGAAGTCATGACCGGAAACATTGCTAATAAACCGCTTAAATGTGCGCCCATACGCGATGAAAAGTGAGTGACTAATAAAACCAATATAGCGCCAGCCGCCATACGAAGGCCCATATCGTTGCGCGGTGGTAGTAAAGAGGCTTCTGGTAATGCAATGGTTGGGTAAAAGCGAGGGGCGATAGCAAGCAATATTAAAATAACTGGAATGGTCAGCGTAAGAGGAATGACAAACGCGTTAAGAATAACGACTGCTAAAAAGTAGCATAAAAAACTACCTGCCAAACTTACTCCCCATGCGTGCTTTGTTGCAATCCATGCGTAACTAAGACCAAAGACAAGCGCTGCTAAAATAGCTAAGAACGTGCTTGAAGCAGCCGTTTGAGCAAACGATGCACCTTGTTCAATGGCAATGAAAAGTAAAATAGGTCCTGATACAACAGGGAATGCTGATAGCCAACCTGCTACTTCAGGCCCCCATTTTCGCCCGGCTAGAGTAACACCCCCAATAATAGAGGGTACTAAGGCAAGCTTGAGAGTAAGCACAATACTCATAATAGAGGTACCTTTAATGCGCAGGTTGAGTCGCTAAATGTCTTAGCTGCTATCGAAATATTAAACGATTATATAATGGTTTTTGCGTAATTTTATGTAACTAACTGAATTAAATTTAAAATTAGCATGTATCTTCAGTGCGTTGGGTAGATAAGATAAATGGGGCAGATGCAGCAAGCTTCTTTTAAATAATATTAGCCGTCTATTAAATTTTTAAGCATGAAGTATTTACAGCCTACATAGGGGTAGTTTTCTTGCGTCCATTGAACGTGATAACCGTGCTTTTCATAAAAAGGCCGTGCTTGAAAATCGAGCGTATCAAGTAAAGCAATTTTGCAGCCTCGATCTTTTGCGAGAGCTTCTAATTTTAAAAGAAGATCGCTACCCATTTGTTTGCCTCGGTGCGATTCATTCACCCAGAGGTAATCAATAAGAAGCCATTGACCAAATGTTTTTCCGCAAATACCTGCTATTAGTTTGCCGGTATGCTCACGCAGAGCCATGCCAATAGGATGCCTTTTTGTCTCTTTCCATTCCTTGGCATTAAATGTAATGATTTCATTTTCGAGTTCTTTATAAAGTTCGGTAGAGAAACCTTCAGCAATAAGTGCATCCATTCATTATCCTTTTTATTTTCCTTTTAAAGCGTTTATTGTTTCTTCATAATGATTAGCTAGTTGCCATGCTTGTTAGAATCTCATCGGGCTGTAATAAAAGTGTCTCGAATACTGAACACAATGTTCGTCTGAGTGTAATGATTGATTTGTCAGGCAGTTCGAATGTAATAAGCGGTAAAACATTTTCAGCCGCCCATGTACCAAAAGAACCAGGGGTAGGGTAACCAATATTCGGTACAAGAGGTAATGCTGTCTCTTGCGCTAGCCATTGGCCCAGCAAGGTGGTATCAGGATCATCCACACATGCTAATCGAGAATGGAGGGAGATAACTGCTTTCGGCGAAATTGAACGTATAAGCTCCAGCAGTGCCTGTGTTTCAGGTTCTGAACCAGGTGCCTTGCCTGTACTGAGTTCAACACTTTTAGGTTCGTCATCATACCAGCAGTGGAGTACCGGGTCTGATTGCCAGTTTTGAGTAGGAAAGTTACGATTAAGATCTACACCGCGAGCGTTCCCTCGTGTGCCTCTAGCTAACCCATCAGGGTTGGCTGCTAGTATCACAGCGCATTTAAGTAATGCAGCAGGTATCGATCGAAGCGCGGCAGAGAGTAGTGCTGTGGTTTCCGGCTCATCACCATGATGTGCTGCCATAATAAGAACAGGGTGCTCAATACCCGTGGGCATGAATACTTCTAAAGGCATGCCAAGAACAGAAGTGCCATAGGTTACCGGGCTACTTATCACTTGGCCTCGCTGCGCCTTGGGTACTTTTCCAGAAAATTCGTCAGGCATTATTTAGGTCTCTTAATATGGCAATGATTCACATGAATGTAGTATACACAGGGGCATAGCAACTTAATGAAGCGCGCTTTTTTAGCGCGTTTCTTGCCCTAGAGAAGAAATCTTATCTCACCAAACTGCAAAGGATATCAGCGCTGCATATTTTGAGTCATGCTAGCATTTAAAACAAGAAATGCGTAGAGAGAAAATGATTATTTTAGAAGTGACGCAGAACAGTTTATTCATCGTAAACTTATCGCAAGAAGTACAAAAAATACGGCAAGTTGCTAACACACAGGGAAAAATAATCTACGTAATTTATAATGTTTATGTAGAGTAAATTTAATAAATACGAGTGTATATATGTTGCTTGATGAATATTGGATAACGACGTGTAATCAGATAAATATGAAGGCTGATAATGCTCTCTTTGATTTGCTGATAGAGCGTTATCAAGAGTCGCACCGACACTACCATACAGTTAATCACTTGCAAGAGTGTTTTGATTATTTTGAGGCAGTTAAAACATTATGTGAACACCCCGGAGAGGTTGCGTGTGCGCTTTGGTTTCATGATGCGGTATATGACCCACAAAAAAAAGATAATGAACTTCAAAGCGCCAAATTAGCGCGAGGCATATTAATCAATAACAAAATTCCTATGCATGTTATAGAACGTATAGCCGCCCTTATTTTATCAACGTCTCATCAAGAGGTTGCCGTTTCGATGGATGCTAAAATTTTACTTGATATTGATTTGGGAATATTGGGTGCAAAACCTGATCGTTTTATCGAATATGAACAGCAAATTCGAGCAGAATATGCTTGGGTACCTAAAGAGATCTACCAACGTGAGCGCGGTAAAATTCTTAGAGGGTTTATAGAGCGGCCTCAACTTTACGCAATGCAATGGTTCAAAGATAACGTTGAGCACCAAGCACGAGAGAACCTTGCTATTTCATTGAAAAATCTTGAAGAAAGTAATTAATAGAGCGGAATAGCGTGAGCATGAAAATATTATTAGATTGAAAAAATATTCTAAAAAATAGCCTATCACTTTAAGTAATATGTTTTTTGAATTATGTTGAGTAAGCTATTTTTTTCATGATCTGGGGCTATTCTTACAAGAGTTACACAGTCAACTTCTCTCAGGGTGTTAGTAACTTGCCATACATGTTGTACTGTCTGTATTGCTATGCCTTGAGTGAACTCAACTGCGTAACTTCTAAATGGATAGTGAAGATAAAAATTTCATCAACGCTAGCGTAAAAAAACTTTTATTCCTGCTCTCATGCTATTATTTTTTTGAATAGGATTCAGTGGTTCTATTAAATTGTGATTGAGGTGCAAGATCATCTGATGATGTATCAAGAGGTAGGCGCTTTACAAGATTTACACTAATCAAATTAGGATAATCGTAGGCTGCCCCTGTGGACATATCTACACCTGCTCCCACAATACCGCCAAAAAGAAGATTGCCAAATGCCATTCCTTTTGTTGATGATTTGGCAAAAGTAGTACCAGTCTCATAGTTTTCTTTTTCGCAGCTGATAGATAAGTTCTGATAGCTGCGTCGTACAGTAACTGAGCCAGGGGTTTTTACAAACCAAGCACCTTTATTATTTGAAAGTTTACAATTTGCACCTTCTACTAGCTCTTTATTGGTGCGAGTTTGAATTGAAATACTTTGATTTTGTCCGCTGACGATTGATGCACAACCTACTACTTGGGTAAGCAACGATAACGCTAAAATAAAACGAAAATACATTATTTTCTTTCATGAAAAAATAAATGCCAATTAGCTTAAAAATAGCCAAAACTAAGCATCTTAAAGTTTTTATACGCGGTTATTTAATCGTAAAAATGCAAAATAATCAAGTGTTTAATTGTTTAATTGTTTTGTTGGTTTTTATTTATTTGTTGATAACGCTACTGAATACCTTACTATCTTTGAGACATTAAAAAAGGAAGCATATATGCAGAAGGGAATAGAGAACGAAGTAGTTAACCAAGCAACTAAGCAAGATAAGGTAAGCGATCGCATTGAAAAGCGTATTGAACTTAAGGCTCCAATTTCTCGGGTTTGGAACGCCTTAACGGATTACCAAGCGTTTGGAGAGTGGTTTCGCGTTAAATTAGAACATCCATTCGTTGTAGGAGAAATTTCACGCGGATATATAACGTATCCGGGCTATGAGCATTATAAATGGGAGGCGGTTATCCAGCAGATGGAGCCTGAGAGATTATTTTCGTTTAGCTGGCATCCTTACGCCATCGATCTTTCAAAAGACTATTCTAACGAGCCACAAACCTTGATTGAGTTTAGGTTGGAGGCTATTTCAGAAGGCACATTACTTTTATTAACCGAAACAGGTTTTAATAATATTCCTGCTGATCGCCGAGCTGAAGCGTTTCGTATGAATAATCAAGGGTGGACTGAACAAATGAAAAATATTGAGCGTTATGTTAGCGCTTAAGCTTAGCCCTACAACACCGCAACTTCAGCGTTATGCCCGTGCTGATGAATTAGGAGATAAAACACTAAAAACAATAGGAGACGAAACAAGGCTCGTTAACTAAGCTAAGTAGTAGAAAAGAGCCTTATTCTAATATTAAAGATTAAAGCGTTGCACGGGGTGCTGCTGCTGAAGCAAACGTTCTTTCGTAAGCTTCCTGGCAACGAATACAGCGCAACGCTGTGGGGGCTACTAATAAGCGCTCGTAATCAATATCTTCTTCGCAATCGAAGCATATACCATAGCTTCCGTCTTTTATGCGTTCTCGCGCGGCATCAATATCGTTAACGACCGTTGCTTGTCGATCAAGTCTTGCATTTTCAACATCAATAATCAAATCAGCCACTGAGTTATCGCCTGGGTCAGCGACTTCGCCTGCTAAATCGGAATAAGGCTCCTCAAGACGATGCCGGGTTTCTGCACGAATCTCTGTTTGTGCATCTTGTTCTTGTGAGTCTAACAATTGTTGTAGCGTTTGAAGCTGATCGTCTGAAAGAGTCAACATCTTGTTTTCCTTTCACGGGCACATGTAAATGTAAACAGCCTAGCACAGCAACAGTAAGAGGTTCAATGGCAAAAAGAACGGGAGGCTTTATGTTAAAGCATACTATTGGCACGCTGTTGGGGGGGAGAAGATGTTTTATTGTAGAAGCTGAATTAAGTGCTAGGAAACATAAAGGCAGCTTTTTCACGTACAGCAGAGGATACCCAGCGCTGCGTAATGGTTTTACGGCGCGTATAAAAGCGAACACCATCGGAACCATAAATGCCAAGATCGCCAAACAACGAGCGCTTCCACCCGCCAAAGCTATGATAGGCAACAGGTACGGGCAGGGGCACATTAACGCCTACCATGCCTACCTTAATACGATCAGTAAAATACCGTGCAGTTTCGCCATCACGCGTAAAAATACACGTACCGTTACCATATTCATGATTATCGATAAGTGCCATTGCTTCGTCTAACGAATCAACTCTAACGATAGCTAAAATGGGGCCGAAAATTTCTTCACGGTAAATAGCCATTTCAGGGGTTACGCGGTCGAACAAGCAACCGCCGAGAAAGAATCCATTAGGGTGGCTTGATACAGAAATATTGCGACCATCTACAATGAGTTCTGCTCCTTCAAGCACCCCAAGATCAACATAACCGCGTACTTTTTCATAGTGTGCCTGGGTAACCAATGGCCCCATATCTGCCTGAGGGTCATCTCCAGGAGCCACTTTCATTTTACTAATTTCTTCTTTCAATTTCATTGCCAACATATCGCCTATTTTATTTCCGATAGCAATAACAACCGGTATAGCCATGCAGCGCTCTCCGCACGAACCATAAGCTGCTCCCATCAAAGAAGTAACAGCATTGTCTAAATCAGCATCAGGCATAATAATTGCATGATTTTTTGCACCGCCTAACGCTTGTACACGCTTGCCGTTGGAGCAAGCAGTGATATAAACATACTGAGCTACCGGTGTAGAGCCAACAAAGCTAACGGCTTCAATAAGAGGATGGCTAAGCAACTGATCAACGACTTGTTTGTCGCCATTAACAATGTTAAGTACCCCAGCAGGTAACCCTGCCTGATAGGCAAGTTCAGCAATGAACAATGTCGATGAAGGGGTTTTTTCAGAGGGCTTAAGAATAAAGGTATTGCCGCACATGACAGCTAGCGGCCACATCCATAAGGGAACCATTACGGGGAAGTTAAACGGTGTAATACCTGCAACGACACCTAAGGGCTGAAATTCGCTCCATGAATCGATAGCAACACCCACGTTTTTACTATGCTCACCTTTAAGCAGTTCAGGCGCATAGCAAGCATATTCAACATTTTCAATTCCTCGTTGCAGTTCACCCATCGCATCACTTAATACTTTGCCATGCTCTTCGGTGATGAGCGCGCAAATTTTTTCAGCATTAAGTTCTAGCAATTGTTTAAACTGAAACATAATACGTGCACGTTTTGCTGGAGGTGTTTCGCGCCAGGAGGGGAACGCTGCCTGAGCGCTTAAAATGGCTTTTTCAACTGTTGCTTGCGAAGCCAGCGCAACGCGCTTAGTCACTTCACCCGTAGCAGGGTTGTATACATCTTGAGTGTGCGTGCTATCAATGAGTGAAGCGCCATTGATAAAATGTCCAGCAGTATTCATGGTTAAGGTTCTCTTATGTTCTTGCATGCATCAGTCTGATGATAATTGCTGCGCCGTTATAGTGTGATTGTCGTATGAAAGCAGGGGGTGGATACGTTTAATGTAAGAAAATGCTATTAAAAAAATAAACAATTAATGGTTTTGAAGTGCTCTTTTAGTAGTTCTTTAGTGGGCTGTATTTAATGTATTTCCCAATACATTAATAAGGGCATCAATATCTTCTCGTTTCGCTATAAAAGGAGGGGCAATTTGCAAAGTATCGCCCCCAAAGCGCACATAAAAGCCTTGTTCCCAACATTTCATAGCGATTTCATAAGGGCGCCGTAAAGGCTCATTCGGATACGCCTCAATGGTTAGCCCTGCTGCGAGGCCTATATTACGAATATCAGTAACATAGTTAACACCTTTCAAGCTATGAACAGCGTCTTCAAAGTAGGGTGCTAATGATTGTATTTGTGCTATATAGTTATCTCGCTGTAATACATTCAACGTAGCAAGCGCTGCTGCACACGCAACAGGGTGTGCAGAATAGGTATAGCCATGAGGAAACTCGATCATATAATCCAGGCCGCCTGCTTCCATAAAGGTGTTATATAGTTCTGCTGTTGCAACAATTCCCCCCATTGGAATGCAGCCATTAGTTATCTGTTTAGCAAAATTGATAATATCGGGTGTTACTCCAAAGGCTTCTGCGCCTGTAAAGGCTCCTACGCGCCCAAAACCGGTAATGACTTCATCAAAAATTAAAAGAATATTGTGTTGAGTGCAAAGTTCGCGTAAGCGTTGCAAATAACCGCGAGGTGGCACAATGACACCTGCTGATCCGCTAAAGGGTTCAATAATAACGGCGGCAATGGTTGAAGCATCGTGTAAGGTAATTAATTCCGTTAATACATCCGCCAAATAGGCGCCATACTCAGGAAGCCCTCGGCTAAATGCATTTTGTGCGAGTAGTGTATGGGGTAAATGATCTGCTTCGATTCCTTGCCCGTATAGTTTACGATTCCCTACGATACCGCCAACACTGATGCCGCCAAAATTTACGCCATGGTATCCTTTCGCGCGACCAATAAATCGTGTTTTGCTGGCCTGGCCTTTTAAACGCCAGTAAGCGCGCGCTATTTTTAAAGACGTTTCAGTGGCTTCAGAACCTGAACTTACAAAAAAAACATGATCAAGCCCTTTGGGCATTAGTGATTGAATGCGTTCAGCTAAAAGAAAGGCTGAGGGATGGCTAAATTGAAAAGCAGGGGCGTAATCAAGTTTAGCGATCTGCTGGCTTACAGCGTTAACGATTTCTTGATTGCCGTGTCCTAATCCACAGTTCCATAACCCTGATAGCCCATCAAAAATTTTACGGCCTTGTGAATCATAGTAGTAACAACCTTCTGCAGACACAATAATGCGCGGATCTTTTTTAAATTGACGATTACCTGTAAAAGGCATCCAATACGCATTTAATTGTTCAGCAGTTAGATTCATTGCAACATCCCAATAAAATAAAGAGTTAGCATAATATAATGAGTATTAGTATGATTTTAGAATGGTTATTCAGCGTATGATTGTAAGGAAAGCAATTATTTTGTTAAATTACGCTGTATCACTCTTTACTTGTATAGTTATGAAATAATCATTGTGAAAAAAATTTTATTAGGCCAAGTCGGTGATACCGAGATACGACTATTGCGAGTATTTAAGGCAGTCGCCGATTGCGGTGGGATGGCAGCTGCTGAGTTAGAGCTAAATATTGGTTGTTCTACTGTCAGCCGACATATTAAAGATCTTGAAGAGCGTCTTGGGTTGGTATTGTGTTACCGAGGGCGCGCAGGGTTTGCATTGACAGCAGAAGGTCAAAAAATTTATGAAGCAACAGTTCATCTTATCGAAGCGCTAGAGTCGTTTCGTTTAGATGTAGGTGACATGCATGCTGAATTGGTAGGGAATTTAAGGCTAGGCATTTTTGATAAAACAGTGACAAATCCCAACGCACTGCTAGATAGAGCCATTCGCGATTTTCGCTGTAAGGCACCTGAGGTAAAGCTTGATATTACTGTAGGGGCTATTAATAGTATTGAAAATGCAGTGATGAGTGGGCAGTTGCATCTAGGTATATTGCCTTATCATCGTCGATCAAGCAGCTTAGATTATCATGAGTTGTTTAGTGAAGAAATGTATCTTTATTGTGGTGCTGAACACCCTTTATATATAGCTGATTACACTGCATTAACATGGGAAACTATTCAAAGCTATGACTATGCCGGCCTTTCGTTTCATTCCCCTAATATGGATGCAGCACATCGGTTCCGACTAAGCCGTCAAGCTTCGGTGTCAGATCAAGAAGCCGTGGCTACATTGATTTTATCAGGCTGCTATATAGGTTTTCTGCCAGAACATTATGCAGCATTATTTGTAGAGCAAAAGTTGATGCGAAAAATTGAACATGCAGAATGTATGTACCACGTGCAATTTGTAGCGATTCAACGCTGTTCACCGCCTCCTTCTCGTATTACTCAAGCTTTTTTGAATAGCCTTTATGTTATCCATAGAAAAGAAGTGATTTAGATCTCAAATCTAGTTACTTAATCAGTTCTTTTTCAAAACAAAAGAAAGAACCTTTACGAAACTGAACGTTTCCCGCGCACGAATAACCAAGGCGCTCATAAAATCGCACAGCTCTGGGATTTTGCGTAAATGCATCTAATCGAATCGTTTGATACCCTTTATTCATCGCTTCTTGTTCAGCAAACTCCATCAGTAGGCGTGCTAATCCTTGTCCTTCTAGGAGGGGATGAGTCATTAGCCGATGAATAACCGCAGTGGGGCCTTGAGTAAATTGCCATGAAACCTCTGCATATTCAGGTTCTTGAATATCATTCAGTATGAATGTGCCAATTATTTTTTGATCATACAAAGCTACATAAGAGGTTGCCTGCTGAATATCATTTTCAACTGTTTTAAGATCAGGGTATAGTTCATCCCACTGATCAATACCTTGGCTTTGCATATGGCGTATGCATGCTTGAATAAGCGAAAAAACAGAACTGTTTTCATCGCTTATTGCTGACCTGATGTTAATGTCAGAAAAAGTTTTCATAAAAGGCTCATCAATGTGTAGCTAGATTTAGCACTATAGCGGCTAGCTATTTTCTTGTTCATTTTCTTGCTTGGTAGAGTTTTTAGTTAACGGTAATGTAGCATTGATAGTTGTACCTTGACCAGGTTCCGAAAAAATATCGATATTCCCTCCAGTTTTTTTAAAAACCTTATGCATATCATTAAATTCTTTACTAAATCGCGTTGTTTTAACATTAAACCCTTGGCCATTATCACTAATATTAATAGCCATATGTTGATTAGGTTCGCTTATTTTAATATGAATAAGCGCTTCAGTTGCTTTTGAGTGATTAAGAATATTAGATAAGGCTTTCTCAATAAATTTATAAACAAAAATTGCCATTTCTTCATCAATACCAATAGAGTTTTTTTCATCTACATCATTTTCTTGTTTAAATTCAAAATGGCAGCTAGGAAACATTTTCTTATGATGGACAATGGTTCTATCAATATATTTTTTAAATTCTTTATAGGCTGCTTTTCGTTCTTCTTTCTCTGGCGGCAAATTAGCCAAAGGTTCCAAAACTTCTTTATGAATAAAAAGTTCGAATAATCGAGTTAGTAGAGGTCTTAAGGCCATCAGTACAATCATAATAATGGCAATGATTACAAAATGTGACATAAGGTTTCCTTATTTATTTTATTATTGATAAATTAATATTGATCATTAGTATTTACATTACGATATTTACGTAAAAGTAATAGGAGTTGTAAATATGTATAATAAACTGCTTTTATTTATAGGAAATCTATAAGCAATTATGGTGTAATTGGTTTAATAGATGAATAAAGAAGGTATGGAGGCATTAGCTACATTACATTGTTAGCAGTATCATATTAATATATTATTGGAATATACTTAATATAAGTAGCAGTATAAATAAATAGGATGCCTAAATACTGCTTCAATGCATTCAAGCATCCTATTTAAATTTAAAATTGATCTATTATTAATAAATATATATAAATATTTTTTATTTTGAACTGTACATATTCAATATTAGCTGCAACTTAACACACCGTTACGATTGAAAATTTGCATCTGTGGTTCTGGCGTTCCAACATTATATTCACACGTTAGAGGTTGAATCGTTTCATTCCACTTTTGATCGATCCGTCTGCATCTTGCAGCGCGTGCTATTTTTTGAATTTTTAAACCACTTGTTGTCGCTACTGACCCTTGTACATTTGGAACTCTTTCACTGGTGGAGCCTCCGTCGCAAGAATCCATATACGATTCTCTGATAGGGGAGTTAATCATTTGATAGCCATTGTTGTTAGGGTTATTATTGGGGTTAGTATTACCATTGTTGTTGCCATAATTGTAGCCATTATTTCCGTTATTATAGTAACCATTATTATTACCATAACGGGTATAAGAATACCCATTACCGTATCCTTGATACCTATTGGATGAGGGGTAAAAATTTGTACGGCCTCCATGTCGGTAGCCGCCGTAATTGCCATAATTGTTACCACCTGAGTTATTGTAATACCCATTGGTTTGATAATTGGTAGTATCACTGGTGTTATCTGTTGCAAACGCTGATTGTACGAATAATCCTTGAGCAAGTACTGCAATTACACTTACCGCTAACATATGAGAATGTTTTTTTTTCATGATAGAGACTCCCTGATTGTTATAAGTTTAGTTACATATCACGAGCATTTCTTAAGCGTTAGAACAAAAAATAATTATCTCTAACAGTCTATTTATACCAAAAATCGGTAAAAATGGTAACTGGCAAACATGCAAGTAGTTAAGATGAAACAATGGTTTAATATTAACTTTTAAGGGTTGTTACTTAAGGGGTTTTATATATACTGCTCTGTAAAAATAGGTTTAATAAAAATGCAGGGTGTTATACACATATTAAAATGAGTAACCGCTATTTTTCTTGCTCCTATTTATTTTTATGCGGAGTATAGTGCTGGATAAGTTAAATAAAATTTCTAATAAATATTTTATGAAAGCCTAGCAATTAATAAAAAATTATTATCGCAATATGAAATTAATGGTTTGTATGTATATATAAATTATTGTTTTTATTGTCTAATTAATAAGCTTGCGGCTATAAATTTTATCATTTATAATCTTTCGAACTATTATTATAATAGTATATTAAATGCTAAGTTATAGTGTTGTTTTAATCTAAAAAACATTAATAAATTAAATAATGGGGAACAAAAGATATATAAAAATATTTTAGAATTAGGCCAATTTCATGCCGAATAAAAATTGTTAAAAAACGGATTAAATTATGATGAACGCCTCTTTTTTATGGGTTGATCTTCAACATCTTAAATCGCCTTCTGGGCTTTTTGAAACCTTACCTAAAACGTATAAAAGTTATAAGGTAACTAATCCTTCTTATATTTGCAAACATATTAAAGAAGAAAAACCGCAATTTTTATGCTTTGAGTTTGATCGCCCTCAGCGGCAAGATTTAGAGTTTTTACAAAAAACAAAACAAAGTTATCCTGAATTACCCATATTAATGATTATTGATCCTCATACTGAAGCGTTAGCCGTTTGGGCTTTTCGTTGCGGAGTAAGAGATTATCTAGTCAAACCATGTGCGCATGAATATCTAAATGCCAGCATTCATGCCATTTCTCAATTATGCTACTATCGGCGGCAAGATCATTGCCGGGAGCCTTTATTTTTTCCCTGCCAGTTGAGTGATGATATTCTTAATTGTAGCGATCAAGAAGCCTATAAGTCGTTTAAAACAGGGCCTGCCATAGCATTTCTTGAAAAATATTATACTCAGGATGTACGCCTTTCAACAGTTTCTGAGCTTTGCGGATTAAGTCGATCTTTATTTAGCCGTACCTTTAAAAAAGAACATCACATTAATTTCTCAGAATACGTCATAAAAATGCGAATTAATAAAGCATGTGAGCTATTGAGAAAGCCTTCAATACAAATAAAGTCAGTTGCATTTAGTGTCGGCTTTAACGATTTATCTTATTTTACACGTATTTTTAAGCGCTATCTTGGCGCTACTCCTTCTAAATATCAGCGTACGCCTGATTCTTTTAAAATACATTAAAAGAAAATGGAGTATTTAGGAAATATATTTATAATGATAAGAAAAAAAATCTTACTAATAAGTAAAATTCTTTTAATATAGGCAAGTTGCTATGCTTTAGAATGCTCGCTGTTATTTGCATAAGTATTTGTATACAGCAGATGCAAGCATCAGTAAAATCACGCTACAGTATAATGCGGCATATAGTGTGTAACCGCCACATGGGGCAATAATCATTGATTACGAGTATAAGTATGCTGATCCCTTGAACTAATTTGGTCTTGGGAAAGCCTAAAATTGTACCAACCGATTGCTCTCATTTCATGGGAAGTTAAGGAGAACCGATGATGAGTTACTGTGGACAAGAACCTAGCCATCGTCTTCAAAGAAGACCCGCTAATCATTTTTCGCCCACGACACAATCGCCTGTTGTTTTTGAGTACACAGGGCGCACAAACCTTACTTTTATAGGGCCTTTCAGTTGGAAAAAATATCATTTTGAGGCGCCTGGTGCTCAAGTGCTGATTGATCCCCAAGATGTGGTATCCATGAATATGGTGCCTTATTTAAAAAGAGTTTATCCCATATAGAATAAAGGTAGTGTTTAGGTTTTTTCTTGTCTTGTTGATACCGAAGCAACTACTTGTAACTACTAAACAAGGCTCAAAACAAGTTAGTTTACCAACCTAAATGCAGAAGCCATTTCCCGCTGCTCTCGTGTTGGTATCCCTAAACGTTCAGCAATGAGGCGCCATTGTTTAACTACATGCTTGCTTAATTCAATGATTTCTTCAGCTTTTTTTGCTGATACGCGAAAATAAGGGGCAGCTGTACGTGCTAATTCGAGATCTAGCGCGTTATCTGCCTCACTAATATTAAGTTTTAAACCATAAGCATCAGCTGTAGGGTTCATGTCATACGCTTCTGATAATCGCCAGCCTTTGCCAGGTACAAGCAGAAAGCCATGATTACGTAGGTGGTCATCGGTATTCGATACCAGCATATTGAATACAATACGCGCCCATAATTCGTTTAAATCATTATCTGTTTGCGCCCCGTGGTTAATTAATACACGCGCTATTTCAAGGTAGCTTGCTCCTGTTGAGGCATCATCGCCATCTTGATGGTTAGTAAGCGTCATAGCAGAAGCAAAATGCAAACGTTTATCATCACTGGTACGATCAAAGCGCTTAACGAGAAACGTATGATGAGGGCTTGCAAAGCGTCGCGCCAAGCTTTGCGGTACGCGTAACCCACAACCGCGTGCAAGAGTATGAATAACCATTTCCCAGGCGCCACTATCGTAGTGATCGCGCACGCTAGGAAACTTTGCAATCCACAAATGCCCTTCAGGATCAACAATACTTGCTTTGGGGCGTGCTCCGCCTAGTGAACCACCGGGTGCAATGAGCATACGCAACCAATCGTTTCCTGCCGCAGCTGTATTATCTTCATCACGTTCTAAAGAAAGGCTGGCTGCCTCTAATTCTCGTAGCTGAATGAAAGGGGGCGCAGCATTCCCTTGGCGGTCATCTAAAAAATTGCCAATTTCATGACCAGTACTATCAAGCTTGCGAAAACGTAAAGCACCTACCCTGAACGCATCGTGTACTCCTAGCAAATAATCTAGCTCGTAAAGACGCGTAGAGGCTTCTACTAATCCTGCCCGCTGATCACGTTCTAAACGGCGATTCATTAGCAGGCGTCCCCAGCGATCTGGGCTTGCATCTGCAAACACACCAAAGGTTTTATTGCCTTGTGCAGGATGTTGTCGCCCTTCATATAGCCCTATTCTAGGGTCAAGCAAGAGAGAGCTTAAGCTAGGGTGACGTAGAGAAGATGGTTCAAATTCAAACTCAAACACTTCACGGCCTGCACTGCGTCGCGCATACAGCAAGCCAAGACGCAAAGGCTCTGTTAACCCTTCCCAGTCTGCATAAACGGCAACGGTCATACCTAGTCCTTTTTCGACGCGGCTGGAGCTGTCGGTGCAGTGATAGCGTCGAGCAAATCGGCTAAAGCTTCTGAGCTAGTGAATTGATTGGTATCAATCCAGTCGTGTTGGTGAGGTTGATTTAAAACAGATGATTGATCTAAAGGAGGAGGCAAGGTTTCATTTGATAGGTCTGTAGTTATTTTATTTGAAGAGGATGCTTTTATAGGCGTTTTATTATTAGTAACACGTATATGCTGTATAGATAATTGGGCATCTTGTAGCTCACGGCCTAAGGTATCTGCTTGCCCAAGTAAATTAAGATCTTTTTCAATACCAAGTACTTGCATAACCGATAAGTAAGCGCCCATGGTAACGCCTGCTTCGCCATGTTCTAGATTGCGTAATGTCATAGGCGACATACCAGCACGTTCTGCAACCTGTTTAGCAGATAATCGCCGGCGTAATCGTGCTAGCCGGAGTCGTACACCAAATTGATGCAATAACTCGTCAGTAGCGGGAAGTAGTGGAGCAGTTTTTTTAGCCATCATGTAATTATTCTAGCTATTTTATGAATAAAAAGCCAGAATAATTACACTTTTATGTTTTTTGCGAAGCGTTAACAACAACGTCGTAAACGTTTATTCTTCTTTTTAGAAAGTAAGCATAGCCCAATGGCTGCAATAGCAGAGATAGTAAGCGTCTTTTTGATGAAGGCAGGGCGGTTATATTTAAGTTCTGATTTTAAGCCCATTTCTGCAAACACATTAGGAAAGTGGCCTTTTGCTAGATCACATGCTAGCCCTTCAATCATATTCGCTCTATCGGCACATAATAAAAGCAGCCAATGGCGAATATCATTTTCGCTATAGCCAAAGGCGCCCTCGCGAATTTTTCCACGGAGGGTTGGGGCTGCCGAAAAGTGGAGTAATAGCGGGGGTGCTCATTTGAGTGCAGAACTTTTACCGTTTGTTTCTGTTGCTCGGGTTGCTCCCAATGTACTCCAATGTCTCGTGCAGGAATACGTTCTTTAGGATAAGCAGGCCGGTCTTTTTCATGAAGATCAGCACCCCATCCCTGAATATGGGAATAATCGCGTTTTGTTTCTTCCATGATTGAATTCCTTGGTGTATTCGTAAAGAGTGCTATTAAAAATAAAAATGTTCATGCGAACTGCTAATACATTAAGTGTTTATCGTTCGGTGGTAATGCTTTTTAAGCAGCGTTCGGCATAACCAACACAGTTTTAATACAGTTATCTAATTTGCTAGAAAATATATGATAAGCATCAGATATTTCTTCAAGCGGAATGCGGTGTGTAATAATTTCTTTGGGATTTATACGGCCTGCTTGAATATGTTCAATTAAACGTGGAAGGTGCCGCTTAACACTTGCCTGATTCATGCGTAGAGTTAGCCCTTTATTTACTGCATTGCCAATGGGTACTGCATTAAAGGTGGGGCCATAAATGCCCACAATAGAAACAGTACCCCTCTTCGTAGTACCAGCGAAGCGCCAGTATTAACGATGCCCAAGCAGGTGGTTGCTGTTGTCGGTCAAGCGCTTTCAATTCCCATTTCTGTAAGTGATTTAGATCAGGATGCCTTAACCTTTAGTGCGAATGGCTTACCGATCGATGCTCATCTCACCCCCTCCAGCACCTACGGACAAGCCATCCTCACATGGATACCCACAACCGATGATATTGGCCTTCACGATATCATCATCCAAGTGGCTGATAGTGGTTTAAGCCCGCAAGATGCCGGTTACACCCAACCTGAACACCCGGTACCCAATATTGTGACCCAAACTCTGCGTGTGGTCGTGCGTGATACCAATGCAACGCCTAATGTATTAGGTGTGCAGGTCAACGGTATCGCGGTGGATTCCACCTCAAACAGCACGACATTGAACGCCACCGAAGGCATTCCGCTGACCTTCGATATTTACACCCGTGATAGCGACGGCGATTTATTGAATTGGACAGCCGCCAATCTTCCTGTCGGAATGGTGATGGACGCAGCCGATTCCTCTCATATTCGCCTACGGTGGACGCCCGATCTCTTTGCCACACAAACCAATCAAGGGCATTACAGCATCACGGTTCAAGCCAGTGATGGCAATGCAGCGATAACACATAGCTTTACGATCAACGTTGCCAACACGAATCAAACACCGAAGATGTTACCGATGCCGTTACAACTGGTACGTGAAGGCGATACCTTGAGTTTCACGGTGCGTACCGCCGATGCCGATGGTGATGCTGTTCGCTTATCCCTCATTCATGATGAAAACACTCCCTCTGGCGTATTCTTTGACCCCGCAACGGGCCTACTGGAATGGACGCCATCGCAAGACACCGTTAATAACGCAACCGATATCAGCACACCGTTCACCTTACATTTCAGCGCTACCGATGGTCAGGCCACAAACACACAAAGCGTGCAGGTGCGGGTCTTAGATGTAAATCGAACCCCCAAAATTTTCGTGGGCAACCATGCGATTACCGTAGGGCAAAACTTCAGTTTGCCGATTAGCTTGGTTAAACCTACAGCGACTTCAACCGGTTTGAATGCCTGGGATGAAGACGGCACGCCTCAAACCCAAGCTCTAACCCTCAGTTTCACTAACTTACCCGAGGGAGCGAGTTACAACGCTCAAACCCAGCGATTGAGCTGGGCGACCGGCCCAGGCCAAACCGGCACGGTTATCGTAACCGCCAATGTCAGCGATGGTAAAAATACCGCTATTCAAACCTTCACGCTAAAAGTAGTCGCCGATGCTCACGCTAATGCACCCAAAGTGCTGGTATCAACAACGCCAAGTACGCCTGCATTACCAGGGCAACGGGTAGTCGCTACGATTCGTGCCGATAGCTACGCACCGATACAATCGATCACGGTGCAAGTACGCGGCAGCGGTTTAGGGTCAGATCTCTGGCAAACCGTAAGTTTAGATAGCGCCGGCAGAATGCGCCTGACGCCCACGAATCCTGGCTTAATTGATATTCAAGTGACAGCTATCGATCAGGATGGTTTCAGTACCACTGAAACGCAAAGCATCCGGGTGAAAGATCCTAGCGATACGCAAGCCCCTATTATCAATTGGGGCGGGGCCTTATTAGGTTCTACCGCAAGCAGCCAGCCGATTACATTGACCAACGCCACGGCCCTCACTGCACAAGTACAAGAACAGCAGTTTATGGCCTATACCTTGTCGATTGCACCGGCTCCAACGCAAAATTGGCAAATCTTGAATGAACAGTTTTTATCAGCGGTTCATCTCAACGGAGCCCTAAATCTCACGAATCTTGATCCGGCTACATTACCAAACGGCGTTTATACACTAAGACTCACAGCATCCGATTTAGCTGGGCGATCCAGCGAAATAGAAGCCCGAATCATCATCGATACCGTTCAAAAAACCTTTAACACTGCGCAAGCAACCGATGCCATCTTTACGCTAGCAGGGCATGATTTAGCCTTCACACGCACCCTGAATTCAACAGCATTAGCGGGTGAGGGCGACTTCGCCAACTGGCAGTTACCGATGCTCGATACGCATCTTACTTACGATCAACTCAGCACAACCGATCAAGGCACACTAGCGCCCTGGCAAGAAGGTGCAAAGCTTTGGTTACAGATTCCCAGCAGTTTATCGACACCCACCGCAACCATAAAAAACCTGAGCTTTACGCTCTCAACCACCAAAGAAACGCTAGGTACAGTACCCGGCGCCCCAGCTGTTTATCACCCCATCTTCAATAACAGTCAGGGTTTTACACTCACCGCTCATACTTCTGATAATGCCCATGAAAACCTGCAACGCCAGGGCAGTCATCTTTATGATCAAAACACGGGCTTGTCGTGGAACCCCACCTGGTACACGCTAACCGCTCCCGATGGTACCCGCTATGAACTTGATGCCCAAGGTAAAGTCAGCAAGATCAGCTTTGCCGATGGCGTGCAGTGGCTGGTATCCGATACCGGTATTGCTGCCATTACAGGGCATATCGAAGATCGTATTGATTTTATCCGCGACGACCAAGGCAGAATCAGCCGAATCGGTAGTGAAAGCACCTCTATCGTCTATCGTTATGATGCCCAAAACCGATTGATTCTGGCGCGCCATTTAACTCCCTCGCCCTTGACGGGAGAGGGTTGGGGTGAGGGTGAACGGGTTCAGTCTTCTACGATGTATGCCTACGATTCCACTGGCAAACTGCTCACCGACATTATCACAGCCAACCTAGGCGCAGCCGTTAGTTGGAATACAACAGGTTCCTGGCAAGGTAGCCTAACAGCAAACCAAAGCACCACACTTTCTTTCACTGTCAGAGATTCCGAACTGGCTTCTACAGTAAAAGCGCCGGGCGCACAGGGCGCGGTGATTGTAGCGATTGAAAGCGAAGGTGATGCCGCATTTGAAGTGACAGGCGCAACAATTCTAGGTACAGCTACGAACGGAGTCACTAAAACCACATTGATTAGAATCACCGAAGCAGGCTTAAAACTGATTCGTGTGAACGGCAGCGGCACAGCATCAATCCACGTTTTACTGGCAGGCGATTTAAACACCGATGGCAAGATAGACGGCATCGACAGCCAGCTCTTCAATCAAGGCGCGGCTGATATCGATGGAAATGGTCAGATGGAGGCTGCTGATCGGCAGATTTTATATGCGAATTATGGTTGGAAGGCGAATCAAGCCCCTGTGATTGCCAGTGTGTTACCTGAAACCAAAACCCATACGGATTTATCAACTAACATTGACCTGCATACCATTGCCGATGATTTAGAAGGGGATTCAGTATTCTGGAAAGTCTTGAGTACAACGCACGGCACTGCAAAACTGAGCAGTGATGGGCAAACCTTATGGTTTACGCCGGAGACAGGGTATAGCGGTGCGGCGAAGATTACCGTGCAGGCAGACGATGGCTTTGCAGCGAGTGTGCCGGTGGAGCTTGCGGTGAATGTGAGTGGAGCGAAGTTGCTAGCCATTCATCTTGCACCCATTCTTTCACTACAAACTGGACAAGTCATTCAAATTCAAGCTAGAGGCGATTTTGAAGATGAAAAAGGTGTTCAACTGAATGCGGGCAGTTATTTGACAGTTGCCACTGAAGATATTTCAGGTTTGGGTTACGTAGGCTCAACGGCGCTTCAGATTAATGATATACGTGATTTAATTTTGGCAAAACAGCCGGGTTCGGCATTGTTATCGGTATCACGTGTGAATAGTGATGGGCAGTTGATTCGTGTAGTTTCAGCGCTGAATGTACATGTCTCACTAGCGCAATCTGATCTTCAGGTATTGGAAGAGTCAGAGAGCGAAGCAGATGCTAGCGAAGAAGCCATTATAATCCAGCCCGATGTTTACCCTGGCACCTTAACGTTACTGCCTGGCCTAACACGCCAGCTTAAAGTACATTTAATTGACCCAAATACCGGCGAAGTGCTGGATATCCATACGGCTTCGCAGCAGAGGTTTGCAGGCCAAGCCGAAAGTACTGAAACCGAAACTGATCCTGAAACCGGCGAAAGTTTTACCTTTACCTATGAAGCATTACCCGCCGTTTATAGCGGCACACGCTATATCAGCAGTGATGAATCGGTGGCAACCGTTAGTGCCAATGGCTTGCTTACCGCGCATAAACAAGGCCGAGTCACGATTTCCATTATCCATTTAAACAGCAGTGTTGATAATGGGCAATTGTTCGAACAGGCTATTGGTCAGACTGATATTCTCCTCACGGTTCAACTTGCTCAGGAAGTTTCTCAAGGTGAAACGCGCACAATTATTGTAATGCCAGAAGAGGGCGGAGCGATTAAGAGCGCTACGGGCGAAACGGTGTTGATTGGCGCTGGCGCCCTAAAAGATGATACCGCTGTCAGCATTAAGAGAATTGATCTCAATCAGCTGCAAGCAGAAACAGGTTTGCAGCCTCCAGCTTCAAGCGTATTACAAGCGATTGGTGCCTTTAAGCTAGAAATGGGTGAACAGATCACCACTGTGCCGCTACAGTTGGTCATTCCATTACAGAATCAGCACGATGTGCAGCCCGGAGATGAAGTGCTGTTCTTTCGTCACGGCCAGGTATTACAAGCCGACGGCAGTCTTAAAGACACGTGGTGGCTAGTCGATAACGGCTATATTACCGACGATTATGTGGCCAGAACCGCCAGCCCACCCTATGCCGGAGTTGATAGCTCAGGCGAGTATGTGGTCAGTAAACGTTTACCGGGCATAGTAAGCGGCTCACTAGATTTAAGTATTAACGAAGGCAGCTGGTTATCGTTTGATGCCGCTAATGTGGTATTGGGTGGCGGTTTATCGGGGATGAGCATTACTTCTGAGATCCTTGGGTTACTAGCCTCCACTTCAGATACGGCCACTGCGGGAAGTTATTATTTTGGCGTACCACAGTTTGTGGAAGTAGAGATGCCGCAGGTTGAGCCTCAGGATACCTATGAGTTAAATCTGGATGATAAGCTTCCGCCAGTGCAGACGCCGTTTGGAAACGTCAGCCTACCGCAATTAACGGGTGTTTCGGTAGATTTAGGTTCTAGCCAGTTACGTTTCATGGTGTCAAACCCTAGCCCAGGTTTATTTGCGGGCGAAATGATATTGCGTATGCAGTTTACAGATGGCACGCATAAAGATTTTTCTACGCTTTATGCGGGTAATGCTGATGGTGAGATCAGTATTGCTATTCCAGATAACATTGCTGTGGGCAGTGTGGGGTGGCAATTGGTTCGCAAAATCTCCACCGCAGAGTATTCGGGCACCGGCCACCTTTCTGAAAGCAAAGCCCTAGAGTTTGCAGGAAACACCATTTACCTGCAACCCAAAGCGGATATGGCGGCGGTGCTAACTCGAACGGGCGTTGATTTTTATCGCCAGAATACATTGATGGGGCAAACTAATCTGTTAGATAAGCTTGGCCTACCCAATAATTTTGACAGAACGTATCTTACCGGCACAAAAGTTCAACCTGTGGCGTATTCTGGTGATTTAAGCCGGGTATTTGTGGGTGGAAATGGCGTGGTGTTTGTGATTGACACCCTAACCTATAAGCTGATTAGCACGGTGGCTATTCCTGGAGGAAGCAACATTAGCAGCTTGGTATCAACGGGTAGCGCACTAATCATTGGAGAGTCAGGTAAGAATGCACGCCTGTTGCTGATGGATACGAACCCCGGTAGCAAAACCTACAATCAGGTGATCTCTATCAAAAATACGGGAGTTGAGCAGTCGCCTAACGGTATGACGGGAATGGCGATTGGCCCTGATGGCAAAACACTTGTGGTCGCTGTACCTGAAACAGCCGCAAGTGTAAGTTTAGGTGGAAAGCGCGGTAGTGTACTAGTGATGGATTTAAGCACACTGAATTTTAAAACCGGCCAAATCGGTACATTGATTACCGCTATTTTACCTACCGATGGTATGAGCGGAAAATCGCCCCAAACCATTCAAGATACCTATAGTTCAGACCGTTTTTTAATTTCCAGTACCGCTGATTTTGATCGGGGTTTATCAACCTTACAAATCAAACGTAGTGCCAACGGCACCCTCTTAAGTGCGCAAATGACAGCGATTAATTTATCGCAGCCTACCAGCTCAATTATCAAGGATCGGCTGGATATTCAACGCACGCAAAGTGCCGTGCTGGTGCATTACAACGGCGAAGACTACGCAATTGTATCGGATGATAATTACAATTTTAATGACCCTTACTGGTAGGCGATGTTTGAGGCGCCAACCTTTATGCAGACTCAGCCGCTGGAATATGGCCCACCCACAGCAGTAGGAGGCAGTGCCAGTGCTAAAAAAGTATCGGTGGGCGGCAAACTGGGTATTGTGAAAGACCCTTTTGGCCTAAATGGCGAACCCAAATATTTGGCAGCTACTTTGCCATTAGATGGCTATGGCATTAAAAATTTAGGCGTTTCGGAAGATGGAAGGGTATTGATAGGCCAGTTAGCCGGTTATTATGGTACAGATGACCCGTTAACCCAAAAACCGAACCAAACGCATGCCTGGAATGTCAAAGCTCTTATTAGTGCTGCTCTGGCTTCAGCAGGAGAATTAAAAAAACATATCAGCTTAGCGCAAGGGGCTGAACAGTTAGTGCCAACAAGTAATAGTTATGCGCCCGCAGGTACATTTTTTGATGATGAAAAAGTCGATATCAAAATCGAAAATCAAAATTTTGGCGATATTATTGAGGTAAATTTCAAGGCACTAATCGCTAAAGCATTATTGGCAAAATTAGGCAATGGTTATACCCAGAAGCAGATTGAAGATAATCTGGAATCGTTTTCAATTGACATCAGTGATTTTAATGGATTAATAAGCGGTTCTGGTCAAATGCAATTGGTTATGAATCCTAAAAATCCTACAAATAGTAATGAAATTATTTCAGCAGGAGAAGGATTATTTATCAATCAAGGGGTACTGTACCTGGCAGCTAGAATAACGCCAGAGAAATTAGCAAAGTTAAGAGCGGGGGAAAATTTAGGTAATTTTGATTTTCAAAATCTCCATGTAACGGCTAAATTAAAAAATGTAATGGGGCAATTGCCTGCGGGGCAAACAATAAAGGCGAGTACAACGGTTAATGTAAGTGATTTTAAACAGACAGCCGGCAGCGTTTTTATAGGCGATAGGCCGCTGGATAATCCAGGGTATTCGGAGATGAAACTTTCTGGATCAGTGGGAATAAATCAGAAAAATAATATTTTAGATGTTTATAGGGTAGAGCAGCGGTTAAAATATTTGGGATATTCTGTATTTGGTCAACAAGGAGGAGAAACTCAAAAAATTGGGAATTATAATTTAGGTTTATTAAAAGAATTCACTATTGATGGTGGATTTGGAAAAGAAGAAGAAAGTGCTTTAAGGGCTTTTTATGCAGCAACGCATTATCTTTATAATGCCGGTTCAAATAAAAACGGTATTCAAACGGCTACCAGCAATGAAGCAAAAACAGTTTCAAAGATAAATACTGAAGGAAGTAATTTATCTTGGCTTAATGCTTATAATGCCCCACATCTTATGAATGTATATAGTTCTCTTAGAATACCTTTAGCAGGGAGTTCAAAAAATTATATTGATGGTACCAGTGGTACAGAAGAAAATTATGCAACAAGTTGGTTAAGAGATTTGTTAAAAGCATGGGAGATTTCTAAAAATAGCCAAGGTTTAACGAATGGGAAGTTAGAAATTAATGGTTTAACTGATCCGACACTTTCACTTTTTGTTACGCATTCTAAAGGCGGGCATAGTATAGGTATGGGTTTGGATTTGGGTTTTTCAAAGCAGTTTATCAAGCCAACTTTTCAAAAAAGTACTACAGATAATGGTCAAAAAATTCCCTCTATTGAAGGTAGTGGTTGGAGTTTGGAAAATGCTAATCAATGGGCAAATTTACTAGTTTCTAGTCAAGATAACAACAATCAACGCGATGCACTAAAAAACTTTTTATCTATTTACGCATTAACTCGATATGATGATATTACAGGAAATGGTACTTGGGATGATATTCCCGTGGTAAATGGCGAAAAGGTAAGAGTCGCACTATTCGGGAGCGGGGCAATACCTAATGATAATCAAATTGAAAACAATATAAGTTTTCAGCAACAGCTGGTTCAAAATGTTTGGATAGGAAACCCAAAAGGAAAGAATCCATATCCTAGTATAAATTATGTTTTAGGTAAACTAGATTTTAATAAAAAAGGATTGCACCACGGGCCAACGCCTCCTCACGAAAACCATTTTCATTTAGATATTAGACCACCAAAACGTATTGATATTGAAAATCAGGAAAATAATCTTATTGCTGAGACAAGCTTACTTAATAGTTTTATAAGAGATTTAAATACTACTAATACTGATAGTAAATTGGATTTTTTAGCTAGAAATCTACTAAATGATATTCAATTTGATTTGAATGCTTTAGAAGGAGAAATGATAATGTTTATACCTGATTTACCTTCTGCTTATTATTCTCAATCAACTCCATTGATGATTGCTAAAGCTGATCAAGAAAAATCTAATGATCAAAAAACTAATCGTTCTATGGGAATTTGTCATATTGCAAATAGTTTAGACTATGGTATGGATAATCTTGAAAACGGTATTGCTCCTGTTGCGGAGGTTAAAGAATACTTTAGATTATACGAGAATAAAGAAATTCAAGGAGAGGCTAGATTAAAAATATTACTTCAACCAGTGAATGGGTATCTAAAGCAAGATAGCAGTAATGGTTTTTTATATAACCCAGAATCGAAATATGAAGGAAAAGATAAAGCAATTATCCAAGTTGAAATTGGTGACTATAAAGTACGTATTGTGTATTTATTTAAAGTAGTTTATGGTTCGGTGAATAGCGAAAGAGAAGGGGAAATTTGTGGTAAGAGAGGGTACAGATGGAGAATTGTTAATCCTACAGAATTACAAAATGAAGATGTTAATATATTAGCTGATTCAAAGGTTTTATCTTGGCAAAAATTTTTCAACACCCAAACAGCCTTAACACCAACTGTTACATTAAACTTTGCCCCCTTAGTCGGAGCCATCACAGGCCAAACCACCGGCAACACTATCACCCTAGACACCAACGCCGCAGGCTACGGCTGGTTCGTCGACTCCACCCCCGAAGACAGCAGCGAATTCCTCCCTACCAGCAATCCCAACGAATGGAAAGCTAAACCCGGAAGCGCCGCCGAAGGCAAAATGGATATGCTTTCCGTATTGTTACATGAATATGGTCATGTGCTAGGGTTAGAGCATACCGCGGATACCCATGATCTTATGGCAGAAACCCTTCAGCCAGGCGTGCGCCGGTTGGTGTCGGCAACTGATTTAGCGGCCTTGCAAAAATTGTTTGATAACACTGACCCTAGCAACCCTATTAATTCACAATTGGCCTTCACTGCCCCCATTTTGGCTTTCTTGAATCGCAGAAAAAATCAAGCTTCTTCCGATTCTTCCAATACTGATTCTGATAAAAGCTTAGAAACTCAGTATCAACTTGCCGCCAATAACACACTGCTCAACGGTCAATTCAATGATGGCAGCAATTGGAACAACCGCGGGGCTGTTGATATTAAAGGCGGCAAGGCTGAATTAGGCGAATCAGCCAGCCAGCAATCTTCTTTGAGCCAGTCGTTTATGATTAACGATAAAGACCGCTACCTAAGTTTTACCCTAAGCGGTTTAGCTTTACACACTAATGCTAATGGCCCCGAAGATGCCTTCGAAGTGGCTTTACTGAACGCCATCGACGGTACACCGCTTAAAGCTATCAGTAGCTTAAACCATTCCGATGCCTTGTTAAACTTGCAAGTCGATGGAGCCACCTACAGCGCAGAGGGCTTAAGCGTCACCCAAAATTCTGATGGCAGCCGTACCTATCGACTCGATCTTAGCGGCATTCCCGCAGGTACAGCCGTTACGCTATTCTTTGATCTACTGGGTTTTGGTGAAGCCGATAGCCAGGTAAATATTTGTGATGTTCGCTTGATTGCCCAACCGAAATTACAAAACGATAGCGTCACCACCGCAGAAGATACAGCAGTTCAAATTCTTGCACTGGCGAATGATACCAAAACAGATATCAGCGGTTTTGCCTTGTCGATTGTGCAACAGGCCAGTCATGGTCAGGTCAGCATCAATACCGATGGGTCTTTTGTTTATACACCCAATAAAGATTTTAACGGTAGCGACTGCTTCACCTACAAAATGAGTGATGGCATTACCGATTCTAATACTGCAACAGTAGCTATTACCGTCACACCGGTTAATGATGCACCAACTTTACAAAATGCAGCGTTCAGCACACTCGAAGATACGCCGCTCACATTCACCTTACTTCCTTTTGCAAATGATGTGGATAGCGTTGCGCTAAACGCTGTGATTGTTCAAGCACCTCAGCATGGCACACTTAGCCAAAATGCTGATGGCACCTACACCTATCTTGCTTATAAAGATTGGAATGGAACAGATAGCTTTAGTTACAAGGTCAACGATGGCGAACTCGATTCAAACGTAGCAACGGTTACACTTCGCGTTGGCGCGGTCAATGATGCCCCTGTTGCCCAAGATGCCGTTTTCAACACCAACGAAGATACGCCTCTAAACTTCACACTAGCGGCATCTATTCAAGATCAAGATAGCCCTACCTTAAGTATCTTGCTCACTAGCCTACCTCAACACGGTATTTTGGTACAAAACGCAAACGGTACCTTAACCTATACCCCAAACAAGGATTGGAATGGCACCGATAGCTTTACCTATAAGGCCAACGATGGCGAGCTAGATTCTACGGTAGCCACGGTTATCATTCATGTAGCGCCAGTTAACGATGCCCCAATATTGCTTGATAGCGCCTTCACGATGAATGAAGACAGTTTAATGAGCCTAAACCTTCTATCCTACGCCAGCGATGTAGAGGGCGATGCATTAACACCGCACATTGTGACACGCCCACAAAATGGTGTACTCACTCAAAATACCGATGGCACCTTCACCTATCAACCCAACGAAAATTGGAATGGTACCGATAACTTCACCTATCAAGTAAACGATGGTAGCCTGAATTCAAATGTAGCAATCGTGACGATCACCGTGAAACCCGTGAACGATGCCCCAGTAGCGCAAAGTAGCCAACTAAGCACCAATGAAGATACACCATTAAGTTTCACCTTAGGCACATTAATCAGCGATGTCGACAGCTCAACGCTAAGCACGCTCATCGTAAGTAACCCCACTCACGGTAAGCTTGTTCAAAATGCAAACGGCACGTACACCTACACGCCCGATAAAGACTGGAACGGAATCGACAGCTTTACCTACAAGGCAAATGATGGCGCTTTAGATTCCAATGTTACTACCATGACCATTACGGTGAAACCCGTGAACGATGTTCCTATCTTCACCAGTACGCCACCTTCATTATTCCGATTACAACCTTCAGACGATACCGTATTTAAAGTATCAGGAACTCCCGGATCAAAAACGACAATAAGCTTCACTTTAAGTCGTAACGCTGCCTATAGTGATGAAGTAGGGTTCTTTAAAGTAGACGATGCCACAGGTCGCATCGGTAATTTAATGCCAGGCGATGTAGGCTACGCACAAGCTGCCTTGGCAGCTTCTCGCACAATTACGATTTTTGCAGGTAACGAAAAGAGCGGTACTAAAACTTTCGTGCTTGATGCAGGGCAATTTTACGCATCTTATCTGATTCAAAACGATACCTTAGAAAGATGGCGCAGCAAAAATCCGATCAGTGCAGCGGCTGCTAATGCGCCCGTTGCCTTCTTTTCAACCGTAAAAACGAATGTAGATAAAATAGATCATTTGCGTACGACAACGCTAAGCGATGGCACGCTAAAAATGGCCTGGGAAGATTTGATGGGAGGAGGCGATCAGGATTTCAACGATGTTTTAATCACAGCCAAAGGCTTACAGAACACCGTAAATAATCGCTTCAGCTACCAAGCTACAGCGAGCGATGTTGATGGCGACACCTTAAATTACACAATGCTGCAATCGCCAGCTGGCGCTGTGCTAAATATGCAAACAGGTTTAATCACCTGGGATAACCCCACGATTGGCACCTATCAATTCCGTCTGCTACTGGATGATGGAAAAGGTGGCACGATAGAACAAAGCTTTAGCTTAACAGTCACTGGTCAGCCACCTATAGCTAAAGACACTCAACTCACCACGAATGAAGATACACCTCTCCAACTTAATTTAGCTGATTATGTGAGCGATGCCGATAGTGCATCCGTATTGGCAAGTGTAACCAGCCTACCGCAACATGGTCGCTTAGTCATGTTGTCTTCAGGCGTACTCACGTATATTCCTGATTCAAATTGGTCAGGTACTGATAGCTTTACGTTTAAAGCGAACGATGGTCAGCTTAATTCAAACGTTGCGACTATCACGATTGCAGTAACGCCCGTGAACGATGCGCCGGTGACAGCTAATGCCTTGTTTACCACCAGTGAAGATACCGCAATCAAAATCAACTTCGCTCAACTGGTCAAAGATGTTGATAGCTCAAATCTGAAAGCCAGAATACTCAGCAATCCAAAACATGGAAAACTGGTTAGTAGCACCGATGGCACAATCAGCTACATCCCCGAAGCTAATTGGTACGGCACTGATAGCTTTACCTACATAAGTAACGATGGTCAGCTTGATTCAAATGTGGGCACTATCACTATCAAGGTGAGTTCAGTGAATGATGCGCCCACAGCAGAAAGTGCCACACTGAAAGTAGCTAAAAATGGCAGCATCACGGTTGATCTGTATGATTTAGTGGATGATGTAGAAGATGACAATAATTTAGATATCACGGTATCTGGTGCATCGCATGGTACGATCAAAGAGAACCGGAACGGTACATTTACCTATACCCCAACTAAAAACTATACGGGTAATGATAGCTTTACCTATACCGTGACGGATGGAAAAACGACCACTACGGCTACCATTTCAATTGTTGTCAGCGCCAATAGCAGTGCGTCTATTACCGTTAACTCGGTGCTGCCGCCTGTTGCATCAACAGTGAATGTCATTAAAACCAATACGAGTTTTGATGTGGCTGCAACAGCATCTCAAACAGGTACAACTTCATCAGCTACACCCACACCCGTTATAGATTGGAGTGGAGCAACACAAAGCGTATCCACATTCAATTGTTCTGATTATCAAGATTGGATGGCACCGTTATTTGGTTTGCAGAATAAGGAAGAGGCGCAGGATTTAGCTGCTTTAACGGGGATAAAGATTGTATTGAAACCTTAAAGCTAAGGAGATCGGCATGTCGATCAATCAATGGGGAAAGCAGGAAAAAAATCAATTAGCTTTAGTGATTGGTTTTACTACAATTTTAACATTGAGCGTGATTTTGGTAACCTACTATGTCAATACAAAGCCACCTAAACCTATTACTAAGCCAATAATCGGCTCAGAAGAATGGTGTTTCGATAGACGTTATAAAATGAATCCAAAGCCAGAACCTGTGCCAGGTATGACAGATATAGCGGCTATTTTTCCGGTAGATCGTGTAACAGCGCTTAAAAAAAATGGAGAATTTATTAATTGGTATTATCACAAGCCCTGTGAAAAGCTTGGAAAGTATACGCCAAAATTTAAGCAAGGCGAACTGTTAGCTATATCTCAAGGAGGATACCATAGCATTTCTTTAATGGCGGATGCTAAAGTATGGGCATGGGCATGGGGAGGAGGAGGGCGAGACTTTGGTCAACTTGGTCATGTTATCTACATAGATAGAAAATCTAATAAAGACGAAGGTATTGTTTGGCCATTAAAAGACATCATAAAAATAGCAGCAGGAGAAAGGCATAATCTTGCATTGCGAAGCGATGGAAGGGTATGGGCATGGGGGGGGAATAGCTGTGGGGAAGTTGGTATCATGCCAGAATCTTCTTCATCACTTAGTGCTTTTCCTAATATTATCTCTCAACTTAAAGATGTAACTGGTATTGGGGCAGGCGCTAGCCTTAGCGTTGCACTCAAGAAAGATGGTACTGTATGGCAATGGGGGAATAACGATTGGTATTTAGAAAATACAATGTGGAGTAATAGACATTGTTTCCTAAAAGAAAGTTCTAAAAGATACCCCCCCCTTCCAGAGCAAGAAGAGCCGGTTGCTCAACCTATGCCTAAACAAGTAGAAGGATTAAAAGATATTACAGCGATTTCTTTAAGTTATCGGCACACCCTTGCACTCAGGCGTGATGGTACAGTGTGGGCATGGGGATTAAATGATTGTAATCAATTAGGTGTTGCAGAGTTACCAAACAGGGCACCTTTTGCGTCAATACCCATTCAAGTACCTGGTTTATCAAATGTCATTGCTGTTTCTGCAGGCCGTAGGCATTCAATGGCATTAAAGAAAGATGGCACGGGGTGGGAATGGGGGCATAGGACACTAAATTCGGAAAATTATGGGGGATGCATCAAAGCATTGGAAGATAGTAAAAGTGCTAATCAGACTAGAGCAACTCTTAGAGAAGTTAAGCTACCAGGAAAAGCAACAGCCATAGCAGCGGGTATAGGAAACAGTATTGCCCTCCTATCAGATGGTACTGTCTGGTCTTGGGGGCAAAAATAATGAATGTTGTCACCTTTCAAGAGAATAGTGTCACACGCTGGTTTGGTTCAAAGTTTGAGCAGCTTCATCCTATGCTACAAGACCTCCATCGAAATGGGGGAGTGCTACGAGGCACAGTAGATATTAAGTTTGGGCAAGACATTGCAGGTTGGGTAGGTAAAAGATTGGCACAAAAACTTGGAATCCCTAATAACCATTCGGTTTATCCATTGGAAGTTACGATTTCACATCATAACGATAAACTGTATTGGAGTCGAAAGTTTGGAAATGAAAGCCAAATGTTATCTGTATTTCAACCAATAGGTAAGTGGCCTGAAGGCTATTGGATAGAACAAACGGGTTTTATTGAGATGCAATTAACGGTAGATCTTATTGAAGGTGGGTGGTATTGGCGAGTTTTAAGGATTCGCCTAGGTAGACTAAAATTACCCTTGTGGTTATTTCCTAAGTCAAAAGCATACAAGCGTATCGAAAATGGAAAATACTGCTTTTATGTGGAGTTTAGACTGCCGATATTGGGAACTATCAAGGGAAGTTGGTCGCTGTCGAGTTGGTAAAAGATTAATCAAATTTCCATTAATTCTTTATGGCTGATCTCGACTTCAACGGCGCTTTGTAGGCAATCCACCGAGATACGCAATTTTTTGCTAACCGCTTTCCAATCCACCCGGCAATGCCTTTTCCAAACACAATGTTTATGTGGCCTTGTAAATGTCCTCATTGACGATGAAGGACTTGTAACAGAGGATGAAACAGCTCAAACTGAGAGCCAAACCAGCGAGTAACAGCGTTTTCCATTGATCCCCTCTTACATAACCCAGCGATCTATAAATAACGGTAAGCTTAGTTTACTCTTGCGAGGATCAATAGTTTTGCAAGACCTTCATTTCCAATGAAGAAAGACGTTAACCCATAGAGTTTTTCAGATATTTCAAAAAAGAATTTCAAATATGGACCCTAATGTTGGCTTAACCATTCGAGAAGCGCAAAAACGATTTTTCTCTGAGAATGGCTTTCCGATTAATGGTGGATATTCAGCCAGGCGATGGGTCCCTATTAAATTTGGTCAATTAAAATTCTATCTGCCCAATTTCAAATGGAGACAACAAGCCATTCCCTATCATGATCTGCACCATATCCTTACGGGATATGCATGCACGCTAACAGGAGAGATGCAGATTGCAACATGGGAATTTGCGGCGGGACATTTTCCAAATTGTTTTGCAACTGCATTTTGCCTTCCGCTCGTCGGTCTTGGGGCTGTTGTAGTACCCAAACAAACATTTGCCGCTTTTGTACGTGGCCGAAAGAGCCATACCCTTTATTCTGTAACCATTACGGACGATTTGCTTAATATGCCTGTAGAAACCATGCGGCAGAAATTATTGCCTTCAATACAACCTATAGCCTCCTTGCAAGACAAACTGGCCTATGGATGTTTAGTTTCAAAATCTTTTCTACTGATATTGGCTCTTCCTGCCCTGGCTTTCTTCCTTTTGTGCGCGAGTTGAACATGATGAACCTTTCACCTTCAATGTACCGTTTAATCCAATATTTTGGCGAGCTTGGCCCGCGTTGGGGTCTGAAGAGCGATACATGCCGAATACATGCCCTCCTATATCTGGCTGGAATATCGATGAGTACTCAAGAAATAGCCAGTACATTGAATTTAAGCGAAACCCAGGTCTCTGAAGCGCTCGCAGACCTGAATCAATGGAATATGGTACGGAAACAGGCTAATGAAACTTGGGATGGTAGTGGTGAGCCCTGGGATGTGCTGTTTGCTGCATTAGAAGAACGCCGCCGTCGCGAAATGCAGCCAGCGCTTGAAACACTTCGCCTCTGCCACCATGAAGCCGTACAAGATGGAACCACACCGCCAGCAGTACGTACCCGCATCAATCAATTGCTGGCCCTGGTGGAAGATCTTGCAGCTATTGATCTTCAATCACGCCGATTGTCTTCGAATGCGGTTTCTCGTCTTGTCAGCTTCGGTGGCTTTGCTGCACGTCTACTGAACCGCGCTTTTACATCCCCAACTAACAGGAAGCAGAAGTGAATCCAACCGAAAAACGGCATGACCCCTATAAAGTCAATTCCCTGATCTTGACTCCTGATGTCGATCCAATTCATGGAAAGGTTCAATGGAATCCTGTGCGTTCGTTTTGGAACGGCGGCATACTTCTTGCGGCACTCATCTTAGGGCCACTGACCTTTACATGGAGCGCCTTTGGGATTTTTCTTCTTTTGTCCGCAGTCACACTGTGCGCAGGTCACTCTGTTGGATTTCACCGTCGCCTGGTTCACAGAAGCTTCGAATGCCCCAAATGGGTTGAAAGAACGCTTGTCTGGATTGGAACGACAGTAGGTATGGGCGGGCCTCTCTGGACAATTCGCACTCATGACACCCGCGATTGGTCCCAACGCCAACCGCACTGTCATGATTATCTGGCACATCGGCATGGCCTTCTTAAAGATGGGTGGTGGAATTTGCATTGCCGTCTGGTGCTTGATAACCCGCCCGGCTTCGCCCCTGGTCCCGGTATTGGCGATGATCCGTTTTATATTTTTCTTGAGCGCACCTGGATGTTTCATCAGATACCCATTGGACTCATTCTCTATGCTTTGGGTGGATGGTCATGGGTAGTATGGGGTGTATTTGTCCGCGTGGCAGCCTGCACCACCATGCACTGGTTTATTTCCTATTTTGCCCATACACGTGGACCGCAAAGCTGGACAGTGGATGGCGCCGGCGTACAAGCTCATGATGTTCCTATTGCTGCCATTCCTACCATGGGAGAGAGCTGGCACAACAATCATCATGCTTTTCCAGCCTCTGCACGGCATGGCCTTTATCCTGGACAGTACGATCCGGGTTATCGTTTCATTCAGGTACTGGAATTTTTAGGTCTGGCGTGGAATATTCAACTTCCCGCAAAGCTGCCTCCGCGTCCAGGCATTACCCCCACTCAACCAGGAGCCCTATCGGTAGCGGCCCCCGGACAGATAGAACTTTGCAATGCGAAACGGGTCAAAGCATAATCCACTGTTTAATCATTGATCATAAAAAATAAATGTGCTTACATTTATCAGCATAGGCTCGCTTTTCATTATGATATGCTCAAATTAATTGCAAATATCGTGCAGCTAAAACTTAATAAGTATTAAGGTCAACCCGGTGAATGATGCCCCAATAGCTCAAAACGCTACGGCAAAAGTAGGCAAAAACGGTAGCCTGAAGATTGATGTTGAAGATTTGGTGGATGATGCGGATTGCGATACGCTAACGATTACCGTGGATAACCCAATACATGGAAGTTTAAAGAAAAATAAAGATAATACCTATACCTACACACCCGATAAAAATTATGCCGGAAATGATGGTTTTAGTTATACAGTTTCAGATGGCAAAATCGCAGCCACAGCAAAGATCAGTATTGTTGTTACTAATAATGGAAGCTCATCCATTACAGTGAATTCCATATTGCCACCCAGTACGCCTGTGCTACCTCAGCTTAAGAACAACCTAAGCTTTGCAGTCGTGAATAATGCTTCTGCTATCGATAAAACAGAAATGCCTACCCCACTCATCGACTGGAGTGGAGCCAGTGGACTTTGTTCAACGACAACCTATGAGGTTTCGGCAGAGGATGGCTGGATGCTGGATTTTATGGGAATCAAGAAAGAGGAGGAAAAGCAGGATCTGGCCTCACTTACGGGGTTGAAGATTGTGCTGAAAGATCAGAGTTAATGAACTAAAAGGAGGCGAAGGTCTAAGCAGATTCCTCTATTAAATTCAGGATACGATATGAAACCGATATCAAAAGAACGTGTAATTTTTCTGGTTTTTGCAATAACCATAGGGATTGGTGTAGGTGTCTTCTATGCACATGCGCCCAGGCCTAAACCTTACACGACCCCGCAACCGGGTTCTGAATTATGGTGTGAACATAGAAGTTACACACGGAATAGGGGAGGCCCTGAGCGTGTACCTGGAATGAAAGATATCGTTGCAATCTTTCCTGTCAAGGGGGTAACCGCGCTGAATAAAGAAGGTTTATTTTCTAATTGGGATTACGGCGCAGTCTGTGAGCATTACTACCATCGCAAAACACTAAAAAGAAGGAATTTATTGCCATTGCTAAGGGAGGAAATCATAGCATTGCGTTAAAGCAAGATGGTACCGTTTGGGCATGGGCATGGGTATGGGGGGGAGGGGGGTATGATTTTAATCAACTCGGTCAACCTCTTATTTATTTAAAAAAAACAGATTCTCCTCCTCTTCATAAGGTTGAATTACTAGAGCATATTACAAAAATTGCTGCCGGAAAAGCTCACAACCTTGCATTAAAAAACGATGGTACGGTTTGGGCTTGGGGAAGTAATGGGTGCGGTGAATTAGGGCGCATTCCGCAACGAGGAAACGGGGATTTTATTTCTGGATGGACAGGGGTTGTAAATGGGTTAAAGGATGTAGTTGGTGTTGCCGCCGGTTCAGGTTTAAGTATAGCGCTTAAGGCAGATGGAACCGTATGGTCATGGGGCAATGATGCCTGGTATAACGACAGGGCTAATTTCGATGTCAATGTATTTGGAACGCTGAATGTCATCCGGAAGGT
>JAZKAR010000004.1:161063-172487 GCA_040389065.1 Pseudomonadota bacterium
ATATTCCAGGTGTCATTGAGCCTCTTCTTACGCCGCCGCTTTATGATGAGCCATTTGGGCAACCTGTTCCCACGCAAATACAAAACCTGAAAGATATTACTGCTATTTCTTTAATTCATCGCCACACTCTGGGATTAAAGCGTGATGGCACAGTCTGGGCATGGGGCTTAAACGATTGTAATCAACTGGGAGTGCCTGATCTTCCTAATAAAGCACCGTTTACAACTACACCGCTCCAAGTACCGGGATTATCCGATGTGATAGCCGTAGCAGCAGGGCGCAGGCATTCATTAGTGTTAAAAGCAGATGGAACGGTATGGTCATGGGGGCAGAATATTGATTTTGAAACAAATTATGGTGGATGCAGAGATCCAGGCGATACTCCTTATACCAGGCAGTATAGATCGGTTATTCGGCCTGTTAAGTTACCAGGAAAAGTGGTTGCGATTGCTGCAAGTGCAGAGAGTAGCATGGCCCTATTATCCGATGGCACCGTATGGATATGGGGACAAAAGCGTTAAGCGAAGGAGGTTCAATGGAAAATGCTGTTACCCGTTGGTTTGGCGCTCAATTTGAGTTGCTTCATCCTTTGTTGCAAGACCTTCATCGCCAAGGGGGACATTTACAAGGTACCATCAGCATTGAGTTTGGCAAGGGAATAGCGGGCTGGATTGGAAAGCGGCTTGCCAGAAAACTGGGTATTCCTATTGATTGTACGGATTGTGCCTTTGAGGTTGAGATCAGCCATACACCCGATTTCTTGCTATGGCTCAGGCGTTTTAGTAACAGTAGTACCATGCTATCCGTATTTCAGCCTGTAGGATGCTGGCCAGATGGTTACTGGATCGAGCAAACAGGATTTCTGCAATTACGTTTGACCGTCGATATTATTGAAGACGGTTGGTATTGGCGTGTTTTGAGTGCGCGTGCAGGAAAATTAGTGTTTCCCAAATGGCTACTGCCTCGATCAACAGCCTACAAACGAATTGAAAACGGCAAGTATTATTTCTGCGTCGAGTTTGCTTTACCTCTGCTTGGCACACTAGTGCGCTATGGGGGGGTGCTCGATGTAGCGTGATATGCTCACGGGGTTATTACATGGAAGATTTAGCTGCTTTGCAACAATTGTTAGCCTGAGATTTTAAGTCCGCTATTGCAAGCCTATGAAGCCGTGAGAACCTCAGAGACAGACATACGGTTAAATAACGGTAGGGTGTTTAACCGTGCTCTTGTCTCCCAAATATCACTACTCCGCTTACGGATAACGACGGGCCGAGGGAAATTAAAAAACCTGGATATATCCCGCTCCAAGGAGACAGGAATGTCCTCATAGTGTAGCTTCGTTCCCAATGGGCCTTAAAAGAAAGCAAAAAGAACTCTAAACACGATCATATTTATGTTGTGTCGCATAATTTATGTTATGTTAAATTCATGGTGCTTCCCGAAATTTAATAGCAAAGAAATAATATAGGGAGGCTCAACTAGCTTGAAATTTGCTTGAAGTTTAAGTGTGCTTATTTTGTATCATTAACCCAAACCCAGGTGCATCAGCAAAAGAGTAGGTAGCACTTTTCAATATGCCGCCAGCACCAAACATGCATGAAGGTTCAACTACGTCATACATTAATAAATGTGTACCAAATGCACCTTCTTGAGCAAGTAAGATATCCCGCGAGTTAATGGCTATTACAAGTGCTGCGCGGGTAAGTAAGCTGCTTTCACCAACATGCGCCCCGATAATAACTCGCAACCCGCATGCGCGTGCTTCGTTTATGAAGGCTAGCGAACGTAATAATCCGCCCATTTTTGAGATGCGTACATTAATAATCCAGCAATCAGATGAAGTAAGTAGGGGTGCAAGCTGGTTAATTCGTAGCACACTTTCATCGAGAATAATACGCGTATTTAGTTCCATAGCAATACGGTGCATACCTACAATATCACCTGCTTGTAGAGGTTCTTCGAGAGCAAAAAAATCAAAGCTTAAACGCTTTAGATACATAATTGCTTCATCAGCATTTACCCATGCATTATTAGCATCTGCGCGTACCGCATTGGGCATAATTCCTGCTGATTTAAGCGCCTGAACTTTAGCTAGATCGCGTTCATAGTGCCCAGAAAGCTTTATTTTGAATTGTTGAAAACCTGCTTGAATGTAATGGTTAAGTTGAGCTTCAAATTGTTGGGGTGAGGCATCGCCCAGCACAGCAGTATAATAAAAATCACCAGTTAGTGACGGAAGGCCAAGCAGCGATTCAACAGATCTATTTTCTTCTTTACCTAATAGATCAAGTAACGATAGCTCTACGGCAGTCCAGGCGGCGGGGTTTGTATCAATATCAGCGCTATGGCGGTTTATCCAATCAGTCACAGATTCGATATTAGTAAAAGTGGTTAGCCATTCTTGTAAATGTAAGGCGAAAAAAGCATGTGCGCTGGCCAAGTTTTCAGAAGATACATACTCACGGGGGCAGCCTTCGCCAAAACCAATTGCTCCATTTTTGGCATGAGAAGTTACCCATAATGTTTGTGTAACCTTACGCTCTGCAGACGCATGTTTAAAAGCGATTTTAAAAGGAATCGAAAGGTTAAACGCCTCAATAGATTCTAAGAGCATTTTAGTTAGGCTCCACATAAGCAGCAAAATTGAATGTAACGTTTTGGCTATAGGCGAGTGCTACCATCTTGAATTGACCTTCGCGTTGACCTTGCTGAACACACTGCTGTTTGTAAGCATCACCAGTGCCGCTAATGAGCCAGTAAGCCTGAAGAGGGCCGAGCCTTGTACTTTCACGTTTAGATTGATATTCAATATTCAACCCTGCTAATCTGATATCTACCGCTTTAGCTAACTGCATCGCTGTAGGTTTTATGTTACTTTCTTCAGCTTCAATATACAGGCAATAATGCTGGGCTGTTTCATCAGCCAAGGTCATTACAAAGCGAGCGGTAAGGCTATACTCAGCTAGTACAGCAGTTACGGCAGCAAGCACCTGAGCTTCATACACTTTCTCACCTGTAATATTGGTAACGCCTTTGCCTTTTTGCTGAAATTTAAGAAGAGGTGTTTTATACAAATATCCTGTTACTCGAACGACATCATTAATAAAATATCGGTACAAGCCTGACGGTGTAGTAATAACAACGTAGTAATCGAAGCCTTTGCGAATATTTTCTAATGTGAGAAATTCGGGTGTGCCAGCCTCCCATTGGTTACGTTCTACAAATTCAAAAAAATGTGTATCAAGGGTTGGTAAGCCGCTGCCGGCATGTTTGCCTAATGTAATCGTGCCGCGAAATTCGCTTGATAAGTAGCCAAGTTCTAGAAGATGCGTCTGAGGTAATAACTCGCACCGCAAGGCATTGGCTGCAATTCCAGCACTTGCACATGTCCAAGTAACGACACAGCGTAAAGCTGGCCATAAGTCAGCAATACGAGGTTTTAGGGTATGCGTCTTCAAACGATTAAGTTCATTCGCGCGGGCAGGTTTAGCATATAAACGGTTACTGATAGCAGCCAATATTTCTATAGGTAAATGATCGGAAAGAAAAAATGTGCCGTAACGTATATCCTCAATAAGTGCTTCATGATGTTCGTGATAAAGTTTGATTAAGGTAAGTAGCGTGGAGGAATTCGCTGTACTGACATAGCTCATGTTTTTATGCATCAGTGCAAGCCGTAAAATGAGTAAATATTTCACCTGGCTGTTGGCTATTGTTAAAACGCAGGGTGGAATAATAAATTTATGTCGTAGCAGCAGGGGGGTATGACGGCTCACAATACCTGAAGCAGAGCCGAATGGCTTACCATTTAAGAGGGTTCCTTCATACGCAGGGCTGGTAATCGCTAAAATGCTGCCGCTAAATGCTTCAGGGCAAACTTTGTGCTGAAACGCTAATGCTGTTTGATGAAGGCGTTGAAGAGCTTTTAAATGTGAAGGTGTAAGAGGAATATCTTTGGGCTGGCCTGTTGTACCGCTAGTACGTAAATAACATTCGGGTGCTTCTGCTGTTAGCGTGTTTGTGCCTTGCTCTATCTCAGTATGAACAAAAGACCGTAAAGTTTCATAGTCATTCACAGCGATGTATTGTGCAAACGATTCGTAATCATTCACCTGAGAAAAATGATGTTCACGACCAAACTGTGTGTTGCGATTATCGTGCATGATACGCACAAGTAATAATTTCTGAATACGCATAGGGTCTTTAGCCATTGCCCTTATTTTTCGACCCTTCCAAAAGCGAATCCAATAAAAAATTAGCTTTATTAACCTATGTTCAAGCTGATATTGGCATGCGCGCATGCTTCCGTGGAAAGGTATTGCCAATTGCTCAAAAAAACCTTTTGGATATGCGCGATCTGTAATTCCTATCTCTACTGTTTGATGTTTAGGAAGGCTCCAGGTGCCGAAGAGCACATCCCATAGAATGGTTGTATTGCCAAAATTGCATGAGGCTATTTTGGGATCGCGCGCATGGTGCCAGCGGTGTGTTTCGGCGCTACCCACAATATAATTAAGAAAGCCATAGCGAAGGCATATATTACTATGCTGGAAAAACCCATTTACAGAGTAAAGCAAAAAGTAGCCAGCGATAACGGCTGGTGAAATACCCAGCAAAAAAAAGGGAAGTGCGTCGAGAGAAAAATGCAGCACCTTTTCGATAGGATGAAAACGCCCTACATTAAGCGAATACAAAATATCCGGAGAGTGATGTATTTTGTGCAATCGCCATAAAAAATTATAATGATGGCTAGCGCGATGCAGCCAATAACGTAAAAAATCTACTGCGAATACCATCGTTATAATTTGAGCAGCAAGAGGCCAGCTATGGGGCCACCAAGTACTAGGTGACTTTATCTGCATCCATGAGGATGAAATAGCCAGCAATGTAAGGGCTGACAACGCACGTGGGAGTAGTACTTGAACAGTTGCCATAAACGCTGCATCTGCTTTTATATCACTAAGAGTTGGGCGCCATGCTAATCGTTCAGGAAAGTATCTCTCAAGCACAATAATACATAGAGCTACTGCGATAATGGGGCCATACGCAGCTAAAGCAGGTGAAACGCCTGTAGAAAGCAACGCACTAAAAGCGAGCACAGCGCTGCTAAGCAAGATGGGATACCAAAGATAAGGCAGCACTTTAGTTATCATAACGCATGCTTACTTGAAGATAGCGAGTGATAAAGCGCGCCAAGAGTAAGTACAAAAGCAGCAAGCACAATATGAAACGCTGCAGGAATCCACGTGGAAAACCAAGAGGGAGCATTGGAATACAGTAATCCAATCGCAATACGACCTAGTGCGCCTGCCATATATACTGAGCCTAGCCAGCGTAAATACTTGCTAAGAGAATGATTAGGAGACAGCTTACCGCGTTGTGCTTTCCAGGCAATGTGTACCATGAGGCTAAGAATAAGCAGCTGAATAGAGAGCAATAACCAATAGGGTAAATGACTGCCTTGAAAGGCGCTGAAGGGGGGCAAAAAAGATAGAGGCAGCCAGCGTTGTAGCGCTTGCCCTACTACGCGTAAGGCAAATAAAAATAAAAGAAACCAAAGACACTTGCTATAACGATGGGAAGAAACCGAAGAATAAGACATTATGTTAACAAAAAGTGAAATACGATGATTGAAATAAGAATCATAATTTTCATAAATAGCTTCAGTCGTTAAGTGTATGTTATTGTTATCGACTTATTGATAGGCAAGGTTAAGAAAAGACTTAATCTTGGAAATGAGTGATGCATAATCATTGTGAATAATAGTTACGAGAACTAAGTTAAAAACTAGATGTAAATATATAAATAAAAGTTAAATAATTTCAACATAATGGGTCATCCACTCTTATTTATGGCAAACAGAGCGGATGTAATAGTGCTATTTTAGCGAAGTAGATGGGCACTTTTTTAGTGAGCTTTTTCCAAAAGGAAAGCGCGTCCCTAATTTTTTGTCATTATCAAATGCCACTTGTATTGCCGGTATTTTTTTTGAGCTATCAAGGTAAATAGTAAAGGGAGAATCGCCCATGGCATCGGTTGAAAGCAAGGTAATGTTATTCACATCATGCCCCATACACGAGAAACATTGCTCTAATTTTGGGTAACTCGCTGTTTGTGAGCCATTTATAAAACTAACCTTATTGGCCTCAATAACTGTTTTAAGCGAAGAGTTACAAGAGGCTTTAGCAGGTATCCATTCTCCGCGAAACTCTGCCGCGACACTATCGCCTGTCATAGCGTTTGTCATGCTGGAGCTTAACATAGTAAAAGTAAAGAGTAAGGGGATAAAACGTTTGATCATAATATTTCCTGAGAGTTGTTTTTATAGTTTGCGATCATGCGCTAAGCACATATAGTTTAACAGAATAGCGGGCTACGATTTACTCTGATAATTCTTATGAGATTTGATAAAATTTGATTAGAAATAAGCTAATACTTAAATGATTTTAATGTTTATGTATGGTTTAAGAATATGCATTAATAGCGATCATGATTAAACATCAAAATGGTGCCTAGAAAACCTGATTATCTAAACACCATTTTGATTATATGTATTCAAAATAAAACGCAATTAAACAGTGTTAGTTCATCGAAACTCACTTGAATAATTCATTTAGATTAATAGAATGAAGCTTGATTCATCTTATTCTATTAATTGTTAAGAAACTGCTTGATTGCTGGTGATATCAGATAATGAAGCACCTCCTGTACGCATGGGGTCAGACTCAATGGAGATATCTTTTAAAGGCTTAGCTGCGGTTTGACTAGAATAGCGAGATGCAAGATCTCCTAAGCTAACAATGCCTACTAATTCGTTTTTATGATTCACAACAGGAATACGGCGTACCTGTATATCGCTCATTTTTTCACTTACATCTTCAATTAAATCATCTTCAAAACACCATGAAATATCTGCACTCATAATATTTTTGACCGGAGTCGTAGAGGCTTTACCATAAGCCACTCCGCGAACGGTAATATCACGATCAGTAATCATACCTACTAGACGATTATTTTCACATACAGGCATCGCACCAATATTCATTTTATTCATGGTTTGAGCAGCGATTAACAATGAGTCATCAGGTTTAAGTACGCTTACTTCTTTGCTCATGATATGTGAAATTCTGGTCATTATTAATCTCCTTTTGATTGCGCATCGATATGGTAAACATGTGTATATAATACTGCAATAAGAGTTTTGAAATTTTACGCTTAATCATTAGCTGATGTTATATATAAGAATGTTTAAAAAACTACTTATTAAATATTATGCATGGTTGCCAAATGAAAATTAATACTAACATTTATTAGGTAATTAGTGAACTGTGCTAGGTAAGCTTAAACCAAGTTAGGTGAATTTATTAAGATGCTCATGGTAATAAATAATTGAAAAAAAATACACTATGTTTTTACATGTTTATTAAACATGGTCAAGTAAATAATACGATAAAATTTTATCGTAAAAATAGTAAATTAATTTATTAAGTGAATATTAAAAGCACGAAAAAAATAAAAGCAGCCAAATGAGTTTAGCGGTTTGATAAATGATAAATATGTATTGTAAATATTGGCAGGTTAGTTATTCTGCCTATAGAAGTAAAATTAAAATCACTTTATGATGAAAAGTAAAATGTAATGTACACTATGCTGAATACATCAAGTTTCAACAAAAGTTTTTTTGTTTTTTGTATATGTAGCTATATAAAGCGTTAACTATACTTATCATTACGCATATCATAGCTGCACAGACTATTAGCATTAATATATTTACTTTAATTTTTTTTCTAGAGGAGGTTACTACTATGAGTTTTTTTGGTAAAATTCTCGATAAACTTGGTTTTCATTCTACAGCTAAACCAACTGACACCGCAGCAGCTCCATCTCCAACGGTTGCTTCTTCAACACCGTCTGTAACTACACCTGGCGATACATTTTCATCAGTATCTTCTCCAGCAAGCCATACAGAGTCAGCATCTGTAAACTCAACTTCGTCAACTGTTTTACCCTCGCGTGAAATTCCAATTGTCGATGTGGCAGCACAATTAGAATCGCTATCTGCTACCCAACATGAGAAGTTAAATTGGAAAACATCCATTGTTGATCTTTTAAAGTTGTTAGGTTTAGATAGTAGCCTCACCTCGCGCAAAGAGTTAGCAACAGAACTTAATTGCCCTTCTGAAAAAATGAATGATTCGGCACAAATGAATATGTGGCTGCATAAAACAGTTCTCCAAAAACTTGCTCAAAATGGCGGGAAAGTACCAGCAGAACTTATTGCTTAGTATAGGTAATTTAATAATATTTTTAAGTTTATATAAAACGGTTTTAAGAAAAATATTGATTTTTTATTAAATTAATATGAAAGTACTGTTTTAGTTTTTTATGGTCTTTGTATACTGTATACAGTATTCATGTATGTAAAGGCCATTTTTATTTAACCGCTTCCGGCTTGAAATGTTCAATGCTACATTCAATTTTAAATAAAATGTAATCGTTATAAAAATGGCATTTAAAAAAATAATATTTTTATATAAAATAATGATAATAATAAATAGTATTTAAAGTATTATTTTTAAATAAACTTTTTTGGTTAAATTCTTACGGGAAAAATATGTTGCAAAAAACCAAAGAAGTTGATCAAGATACTTCATGGCTTGCAAAATTAGGGCCAGGCTTAGTAACAGGCGCAGCTGACGATGATCCAAGTGGCATCGCTACCTATTCACAAGCAGGCGCACAGTTTGGTTTTAATATGTTATGGAGCTTGTTACTTACCTATCCCTTAATGGTTGCTATTCAAATGGTGAGTGCAAAACTGGGGCGGGTAACAGGTTATGGCTTAGCTACTAATATTCGTAAATATTATCCTGTATGGTTCTTATATAGTATTGTAGGGTTATTAGTGGTTGCAAATACCATTAATATTGCTGCTGATATTGCAGCTATGGCAGATGTAATGAAATTGATAATAGGGGGATCCACGAAAATTTATGCAGTTAGTCTCGGTATTTTTTCGTTGCTGCTGCAAATTTTTATTCCTTATAGCCGCTATGTAAACCTTCTCAAATGGCTTACGCTATCGTTGCTAGCCTATGTTGCCTTACGCTATCGTTGCTAGCCTATGTTGCTACTGTATTCGTTGTGCATATATCTTGGATAGAAGTTTTTAAAAATATATTACTTCCTCAGTGGTCATGGAAACCTGCGTTTATTACTACTATTGTAGCTGTATTTGGTACTACGATTAGCCCTTATTTATTTTTTTGGCAGGCTTCACAAGAAGTAGAAGAGTTAAATGCTAGCCCAATTGAGCAGCCACTAAAACAAGCGCCTAAACAAAGTGAGCACCAATTTAAACGGATTAAAATAGATACCTGTATTGGAATGGGCTTTTCTAATATGGTAGCTTTTTTTATTATGCTATCAACGGCTGTTACGCTGCACTCTCATGGGATTACAAATATTGAAACTTCTGCGCAGGCAGCAAGTGCATTACGACCAATAGCTGGCGACTTTGCTTTTTGGTTATTTAGTATAGGTATTATAGGTACTGGCTTGTTAGCAATTCCTGTATTAGCAGGGGCAGCAGCTTATGCAATGGCAGGTACATTTAAATGGAAAAGCAGTCTTGAATATAAGCCTTCGATGGCTAAAAAATTTTATGCCATTATTACGTTATCAACGTTAATAGGTGTTGGCTTATGTTTTACTGCTATTAACCCTATAAAAGCGCTGTATTGGAGTGCAGTGATTAATGGTGTTATTTCTATTCCAATAATGATCATTATGATGCTTATGGTAGTACGCTCAGATGTTATGGGCGAGTTTGTGATTTCATCTAGGCTCAAAATAGCAGGGTGGATATGTGTAGGAGTAATGATTTTTGCTGTAGCAATGATGTTTTGGACATCTGCGCGAAACTACTTCCTGTGATAAACAGTAATTGATAATAGATCATCATTTGAATTAAGCAATAAAAATGAGAATAACATCTGTATTAGATTATTTGCAGTGGCATAAAGATCACTGTACAGCTCAAATGTTCAGAGGGCAGGGCGATATACGCTGGTCTTTATGGCCTGTACGCTATGCTGATTGTTTGAAAGAAGATTATGAGGGAATATTGCAGATTGAGCAGCATTTAGTTAAATAATTTGAAATATGTGCTATGCCTTTTAGGGATTACCGAAAAGCATGCTATCTTGAAAAGCTAGTAGATGCGCAACACTATGGATTACCTACTCGATTATTAGATTGGACCTCTAGTCCATTAAAAGCTTTATATTTTTCTGTTGATAATCATAAACTTGATGATATGGATGGTGTTATTTATGGCTTAACTCCTCTAAGTTGGTGAGAGGGTACTGATCAAGTAAAAATCGATTCTAATTTAACTATTTTTTTTCCTGAAAGTTTAAATGAGAGAGTCGATGCTCAAGAAGGATGCTTTACTGCATTTCCTTTGCCCCAGTCGGGTTTTGAGGTATTGCCTTTAGGAAAAGATAGTTATCCTAATGATATTGATACGTTTTGTTCAGTAACTATTTTATCTCATCACAAACGCATGATTCGAAAAGAGCTTAGCCGATGTGGTGTTAACCAAAAAACTATTTATCCTGGTTTAGAGGGAGTGGCTAAGTGGATAAAATCAAATATTGCAAATTATAAAGTTTAACGCTGCACGAGACAAAAAATTTATAACTCTGCTAGCTCAATCGCGGATTACACAAAGTAAGTGCAAAGGCATTAAAAAGGATGAGTTTGATGATGATCAAACAACTGTGTTCCGGCAAGAACGAGGTTGTTCAAAATGAAGCATTATCACCAATTCACCCAAGCAGAAAGATACTACATAGCATTTCTAATGAGGAGAGGGTATTCAATCAGAGAGGTTGCAAAAGAATTAGGTCGAGCGACAAGCGCAAATAATTACTTAATATTTTCAATATGATGTTTAAAATTGTTAAGGATTGCCTGCCAGCCATTTTGCTGCTGCTCTATGGAGTGAGTTTCCTCAGCATCAAAAATGACTTTTACATTCACTCCATTTGTCGTTTCAGTGAAGTCAACCCTTGCATTACGATTTCCGAATGAATATTCCAGAAGACTATTTGTTACTACGTTGGTATAAGTACCAGAAAAGTCAAAACCAAAACTGCCATCTTTTGCTTCCATACGCGAAGAAAATATACCGCCTATACGAAGATCAACATTAGCCTTGACTGTATGCCAGTCATCGGATGCAGCATTCCACTGGATAATATCTTCTGGAGTTATATAAGCATGCCAAACTTTTTCGATGGGTGCGACGACTGTTGTTTCAACAGTTATTTGCATTTCATTTATCCTTTTTGATTTGTAGCTAACGAATAAAAGGGACTTCCCCGTCCCGGCAAAGCATCAGTTGTTTGGTAAGAA
>JAZKAR010000005.1:0-114068 GCA_040389065.1 Pseudomonadota bacterium
TCCTATCCCTTTTTCTTCATCTAACCATTCATGCCCGCCATCGGGGCCTCGATGAATAATTTTATCAGACATTGCTTTTAGTATAGAAGCAGCATCGCCAGCGTAAGATGAACGACTCCAAAACCCTACAAACCCGCACATAGATTGTCTTTCTTCGAGTATCTCACTGGCCCTAAAAAAATTATTTGGCTATGCAAACAAAAATATGACCCATGGATAGACTTAGTATAATTATTTGATTCTTAAAATAATAACTATTTATCAAAAACCTATTTTCGATAAACTTTATTTATTATTATTTGAATTTAAACGAAATTACTCCGCCATTAAATGAATTACAAACATATAACGGCAACAATTAAATTACTTAACACACGAGCAATAAACATATAGCTTTTTATTATACATGTTGTTTTTCTTATTCACTGCAATTAATTAACATTTTTTTACATATTCTTATCACTAAAAGCTTGTTGATCGGCGCAGGAACTCTCAGAAGTTATAAAAGTAGGAAAGCTGGGCGCTAAGAGGAATTTACCTTTATAGGCTAAGACTAACGCTTATAAAATAAACAAGCGAATACTATATGGCGTACATACACACCAAAATTTGACCAGAAGATCAGCTCTTTATTCTGATTCGAGATAGTACAAATTTGTTATAGCTGAGCCTCTATTTATTGAGACATGTGCCTGGGCTATATTTATCATATGGCCACTGATCTTGTGTATCAGTAATTAAAGGTTTGGCTATATTAAATTAAGCCCTCAGATATCGCATTGATATTGAAGACAGTGAGTAAAAACTTATATGCCAGCCGAACCTATTGAAAACCCTCTTGCTTCAGCCACAATTTCCAAGCAACGCCCTATTACGATCACATCTGAAAAATGGGTTTCTGCAAGATGACGTGAATAACTTGCATACTCCTGCATTTGATAAGCAGGAGTGTTACAAGCTCTTATCATGGCATCTGCAAGGGATTGGCTATTTTTAACCTCACATAAAAATCCATTTTTTTCATGTAGTACTATTTCTCTGCACCCTGGGACATCTGTTGCGATTAAAGGACGTGCCATACTAGCAGCCTCGAGAAGGGTTCTCGGCAGCCCTTCTCGATATGAGGGCAAAACTACCCATGTTGCCTGGCTGATCTCGGTTCTTACATCTTTTGATGTACCCCAATATTCGATATATTGCTTATCAATCCACTCTTGAAGTTCTTCTTTTTGGATTTCTGCTGGGTTGCCACTGCCTAATGAACCTAATAAGGCAAACCGTGCTTCTGGATATGTTTTTTTTACAATTTGTGCTGCTTCAACGAATTCACCCACCCCTTTATCTTTTAGCAATCGGGCGATTAGTAAAAATAGAGGCGGTGAAGTTTCAGGTAATGGGCTAGGAGAAAAATGTTTAACATCTACGCCTGCGCCCCTCACCAATTCACTTTTGGCTAAACTGGTATAGCCTCTATCAAGAAAAAGCTTATGATCATCAGGGTTTTCAAAAATTACACGAAAAGCATGGGGTAGCGAGAATTTATATAATTTATCAACGATTCGAGATATCCAATTTTCTTTAATAAATGTAGCGCCTAACCCTGTAACACTTACAATCATCGGCACACCACTTAAGCGAGCGGCTATAGAACCGTATATAGCTGGTTTGATCGTAAATGAAAACATAGCAATAGGTTTTAACTGACGCATAGCTTTGTAATAGGCTAAGAAGCAGCTAAAATCTTTTACTGGATTTAACCCTGTTGCTGATAGGGGCAATGTAATCACTTCATAGCCCGCATCGCGAAGTGATTGTTGATCTTCCCCAGGGGGTACTAATATAATCGGATTTAGACCTCTTAGTTTTAATGCGTTTACTAATGGCATACGGAAGTTAGTAATATTCCAAGGATTATTAGACGTAATTAAAATATTTCTCTGCATGTTAAATATCCGGACTCTGTAGCATTAATTGGAATATCAACACCGTTCCTAAACGATGCTGTTTGGCCTACCTAACTCTAAAATTATCAGTTTAGCAAATACTATTCATAGCAGCCTAATGAACTAATTAATTTAGTTTCTTGGGCCATATAAAAATTTATTTAATAAATTTCCAAACTCAAGTTTTTCAGCCAATACTTTAGAACCATCATAAGAAAGATGCTCACTGTCAGCGTATATAAATTTTCCATTGAATAACGTAGCACAGAATATTTTTGAACAGAGAATACTATCAAAATAAACTACTGGTACACTTAACTCATTTTCAACACGCTTAAGAAAACTCAGAACAACCGATTGTTTGGTATGGTAATCATCAACTCGTATACTGCAATCTTTCATTGCGCCCAAAAATAATCGATTAGCGGCTTTTCTTTCCAAACACCGACCTATATCAAAACTTGATTGCGGAGGTGGGGCAACAATCACCACTGCTTTATCTAATGCCTTTAATTGTTTAATCGTTTTTCTCATTAATATCATTGCTTTTAAAACTGATGGTTCTTGCTCTACCAGCTTTCCTTCAATATTTTCCAAAGAACGATAGGAGCCCTGTGAATCCGAAGCAGTTAAAAAATAATGAAATGGACTCGACATTACTACAACTTTAATTGATGGCGTATTCGCTAAGTAATTAACAACTGATTTATTAAATTCTAAACACTGCTCAGCCCATGAACGAGTATGGCTAGCGTGATCAATAAGCGCTACATCTATAATGGGTCCACATGCAGAACGAGTCGCTTGCATGACACCAAAATTAGTCGTTGCGGCAATACCTGGAACTAAGTGCATAGCAAATGAATCACCCCATACGAGTATTTTAGGATGCGCTGAATTACGGCATTCTTTCTTAGGGGTGAAATTTTCAGTAAATTCACATGCTTTTCCAAAGCCCACATTCGACCTACGAATATAGGCATAATCGATTTTATTCTTCTGAAAAAAAATAATGGCAAATGGTGCGGCAACTAATATAAAGGATATGAGTATTGTTAACCCTACTATTCTTTTAGATATCCTGATTTCAGCACGTCTAACAGGTAATTCTATATAGCGATAAAGTAAAAATCCAAAACAAAAAGCAACTAATACTGCTAAAATATTAACCGATTTAGGCGATTTACCCACGTATATATTATTTATAAAAGCAAAAATTGGCCAATGAACAAGATATAAGGAGTAGGAAAAATTTCCTACTTTGGCAAGTGAGGCTATCACAAATTTTGTATCGATACTTTTGCAATGTCTTAAAATAAGAATAATTGTCGACATGCAAACAATAAAGGCATCTAAACCCGGATGATATACTCCTATTGGTGCAATTGGTATAATCAACAAACTAATAATTGCTGGCCAAAATAAAATTTTCAGTAACTGTTGTATTTTTTTTATTCTATCTAACTCCACTAGAGCCGCAACTGTACCAATTGCTAGCTCCCATACTCTTGTAGGAAGCAGATAAAAAGTTACGCTTGGTTTCAACGGTGCCAACCAAATACATAATAATAAACTGCTTGCTAGAATCAAGCAAACTATCTTAAACCAAAACTTCTTAGGAAGAAAAAATAATATAGCGGGAAGAAAAAGATAATATTGTTCTTCAATAGATAATGACCATATATGTAAAAGCGGTTTTAGTGTTGATGCACTATCAAAATACCCTGTTTGAAGCCATAACATAATATTACTTGTAAATGTTATAGCACCTAAAATTTGTTTGGTAAAGTCTTGAAATTCCGTTTTTGTCAAAAAAATAAATGATAAAAATATAGTGCATATAAATGTCATATATGCAGCAGGTAAAAGACGTTTAGCTCTTCGAAAGTAAAATTCTGAAAAACTAAATTGTCCTTTTTCGATTAATTTTTTAATCATTCCTGTAATTAAATATCCAGAAATAACAAAAAAAATATCCACGCCTAAATAACCTGCGGTTAATCCTAACTCGGCGTGATGAAGTACCACTAATAATACTGCCAGTCCCCTTAGAGCCTGAATGTCTATTCTCAAAACCATTACATTAACCGATCAGGATTTTTTCTTAGTGACATAAGAGTTATATTATTTACTTTTTATTAAAATATTTTATTCTTAATATGCTAGTACACTTTTATTAGGTAAATTTATTATATAATTCATTTTCAAGGAAAAACTTCTGCTTCAGATAATAATTTAGCTGTTGCATCTTTCGGCGATAATAATGGTGGCCTTCCTAATAAATTTTCTGGCCAGTCGATTCCAATGGCAGGATCATTCCAAACAATACTGCGCTCATGCTTTGAATACCAATAATCTGTTGTTTTATAAATAAATTCAGCCGAGTCACTTATTACCATAAAACCATGTGCATACCCCTCGGGAATCCACATTTGACGCTTATTTTCTGCAGAAAGAATTACTCCAACCCACTTTCCAAAATTAGGTGAGGATTTTCTTATATCAACGGCTACATCAAAGACTTCTCCGCTGACAACTCGAACTAATTTTCCTTGAGGATGCTCTATCTGATAATGTAAACCACGCACTACCCCTTGTACAGAATAGCTATGATTATCCTGAACAAAATCTTTTTTCATACCAATAGCTGTTTCAAAATCACGCTGGTTAAAACTTTCAAAGAACAAACCACGCTGATCACTAAAAGTTTGCGGTTCTAAAACTAACACTTCAGGCAATTGTGTAGCAACAATAGAAAAAGGCATTATTTTCTCATTTCTGTATTAAGCGTAACAGATACTGTCCATATGAGTTTTTAGCTAAAGGACGTGCTAACTGGTCAACTTGCGCTGCATCAATCCATTTTTGAAGAAAAGCTACTTCTTCCGGACAGGCTACCATTAATCCCTGTCTTTTTTGTAATACGGCTATAAAATTTGCTGCTTCGAGTAGACTATCATGGGTTCCTGTATCTAGCCAAGCATGCCCACGCCCCATGATTTCAACATTTAATTCTCCTAAATTAAGGTAATACCGATTTACATCAGTAATTTCCAACTCTCCACGTGCAGAAGGTTTAATCTGAGCTGCAATATCACATACTTTATTATCATAAAAATAAAGGCCAGTTATAGCATAATTGGATTTTGGATTTTTAGGTTTTTCCTCTATGCTTATCACACATTGTTTTTCATCAAACTCGACTACACCATAGCGTTCAGGGTCATGAACATGATAAGCAAAAACTGTGCTACCCAAAGAACGAGCGTCGGCACTTTTTAATTGCTTAGCTAAATCATGCCCATAAAAAAGGTTATCGCCTAAAATTAACACGCTGGGGTCATTTTTAATAAAATCGCGAGCAATAATAAAGGCTTGTGCTAACCCATCAGGATTTGGCTGAACTGCATAGCAGATATTGATTCCCCATTGACTACCATCTCCTAATAAATCAGAAAACCGAGGCGTATCTTGCGGGGTTGAAATAATTATTATATCTTGAATACCACTTAACATAAGAGTGGTAAGGGAATAATATATCATCGGTTTATCATAAACTGGCATCAATTGTTTTGAAACGACTTGTGTAACAGGATATAATCTTGAACCCGATCCCCCTGCTAAAATAATTCCTTTGCGTTTATTAAGCATCATGCTTTTTCCTGCTGATATAGCTGATTTAAAACATGTTCTACACCATCTTCCCACGCGGGCAATTTCAAACTCAATAATTCACTAACTTTTTTTGTATTTAAACGAGAGTTAGTAGGTCTAACTGCAGGTAAAGGATATTCAGACGTTTTAATAGGAATAATTGTATCTATGTTTGTTTTTAATCTAAACCCTAATTGCGAAGCTAGTCCCACAATATATTTAGCATATCCATACCATGTTGTTTCACCACTAGAGGTCAAGTGATAGGTACCCCAACGCGCATCGTCAGAAACTGCATTACTTAAAAGTGCGATCATTTCAAAAGTTATTTCAGCAATTAATTTTGCTGGAGTTGGAGCACCATGCTGATCTGACACGATATGTAAACTTTCACGCTCCTCACTCAATCGAAGAATAGTTTTTAAAAAATTCATTCCTTGCTCATGAAATACCCAACTCGTTCGAAAAATAAGATGCCGGCTACATAATGCCTTAATATTTTTCTCGCCTTCATATTTTGTACACCCATAAACTGAAAGCGGGTTAGGTTGATCGCTTTCTAAATAAGGTATTTCGCTTCTACCATCAAAAACATAATCGGTGGAATAATGTACTATCAAAGCTCCCAATGCTTCTGCTTCCTCAGCCAATACTTTAGGTGCATCAGCATTAATTTTTTTTGCCTGATCAACTTCTATTTCCGCTTTATCAACGGCAGTATATGCTGCTGCATTAATAATAATATCTGGCTTACTTTCACGAACTACTTTACGCAAAGATTCTGGTTGACTTAAATCTGCGTTATCTCGACCTAACGCCATCAAACCAATACCGTAGTTTTTACAAGCACTTTGTATAGCGTTACCCACTTGCCCATTCGCACCTAGCAATAAAATGCGTTTTGAAAGAAGAAAAGGAAATTTTTCTTCAATATGTTTTATCATAATTATCCTTTTACTATCTTTGACAAGAACATATTTTTAACTCCATAGCCACTCCCATGGGAAAAATTTATAAGGGATCCATAAATATGAAAAGGAGCCGAAACATAACCATACAAATAGGATAGTAGCTGAATAGCCTACGATGCCACTCACTATCAAATGCTTTTTCTTTTTTGTTATTCCAACAGCATCTGGAAAATTGGAAAAAACAAATAATTGTACTGGTATCCAATACAAAGCAAGCCGATCTACTGCTGTAGAGGAAGGCGATAGCATTAAAGCTACAACAAAAAATAATGCGAAAGCTGACATCCATGTCCAGAGCTTATTATCTCTTACAGAAAGCCCTACTCGTTTGAAACGATCTCGAAAGTAAAGAAATAATATTGCTGGAATAGCATTCATTCCAATTCGAATGCCAGCTCCATCTGAGCTATATTCAGTTCCTACGTAACTATTAATTAAACTATCCATCGCGCTAGCTAAAAACAAAAAATAAACTATCAAAGACATAACTACTGCCCAAAAAACAAGCAAAAATTTATTTTTTGTACCTGACATCATAGCAAGAGGCATCAATACAACTGCGCTCTTATGAAAAGTAGCTGCAATGATCACCCAAAATGCAAACCATTTCCATCTATCCTGGGATAACCTCACTAACGCTACCATGCTTAAACCGATAGCTACCCCTTGGCGGGTATAACCCATTGCTACCACAGTAATAAGATAAGGAACTGATACTACTAATGCTAACCATGGCCTTGGTTGCATTATACAAAATGTTATTAACCCCCATGTAAAAAGCATTGCACATGCAACATTAACAAAATAAATTTCACCATGTATCTGATTGGAAATCCAATTTAAAAACATATAACCCGGATCATTTAATACAAGCGCTTCTGAAAGAGAGCCAGATGCCTCTTCTAAATAATAAAGATAGTTTTCCCAATCCCCCCCAACCTCTTTACGAAATCCTATGATTAATACTAACAGTAGAAACATAGCGCACCAAGAGTTAGGCCAGTGTTTCCGATTACTAAGATGTTGCGGACGAAAGCGTGTAAATGTCATCCAGGCTGGTATAAAAAAAACAAGCCAATATGGCAACATGCGTAATCACTCCTCTTCCTATAAAGTACAGATTTCCTTTTCAGAAATTCTCTTTTTTTGCTACCTTTTGTAAAAGCCTAGCTAACTTGGGTCCTGTTACTTGTATAGAATAGTATTGCTCAATTTTTTCTCTACCCTTTCGCCCCATCTGCTTACGTAACTCTTCACTTTTAGCTAACTTGAGAAAAGAATTTTCCCATTGCTCTAGATTTTCAGCCAAAAAGCCATCAACCCCATGCTCTACAATTTGGCAATTCACTCCTACAGGAGAGGCTATTACAGGAAGCCCACACGCCATATATTGGATAAGCTTATAGCCACATTTGCCGCGCTCGAAAGGTTGATCTACAAGAGGCATAATACCCACATCAAATTTTGCTATAGACGTTACCTCTGTTTGCTCACTCCAAACCACACTTTCCATCGGTAAATCTAGGGATAATGTATCAATACCAATAGCAGCAAAACGGGCTATTCCCGATGAACCTAATCGTTGAAATAAATCTTTATATGGGCTTAAAAAATATGCTGTTGACCGTTGGCCTATCCATCCGATACAAGGCACCCGAGTAGAATCAATTGGATTGTCCTTAAGTAAATTTTTTGGGTAGCGCTCTAAATCTATAACTGTTGGAATAATTTCTACTGCTTTAGCACCAGCGCTTTTTGCAAAGTTTGCCAAATACTGATTTCCTGCCAAAATCAAGGAAGCACCCTTTATTAAACTTTGATGCTTAGTCCCTAAAAACTTTCTGACAGCTAAATTTTTATGCAAATCATAATAATGGAATACTGCATCATCATAATCCAGAATATAAGGAACATTATTAGGCAATAAAAACTGCTCAACCATTGCTGGAATCCAAGGAAGCGCTTCTTTTTCAATCCAGACTATATCAAAACGTTGCGCTTTCAATAAGACTTTCAGACGCTTGGGATAGGCAAAAAAAGCTTTTGAAAAACTTTTTCGTCCTTTCTGCAATTCTGCTACATAATCATCTGAGAATAAGGGTGATATAGTAACTTCAAACCCAGCAGCTTCAAGACCAGGCAAATATTGGTAGAATCGCATGCGGCTACTTGCACCACTACGTTCATAACGTGTAAGTATAAGAAGTTTCAACAAACCTATCACCTCATTTTTTTATATACAGTAGCATAACGTGCTATTCCTTCATCTAAGGAAAAGTGCTGCTGAGCTGCTGCTACACAACGCGCTTGGGTAGAAGGATCCTCTGTCAAATAGAGTAACCTTTTTAACCCTTCCTCTAATGCATTATTATCAAAGGATTTTAAAGCAACGCCCACCTTTTCTTCTTCAAGGATATTTTCCATATCGCCAATGCCGGCATTTCCCAGGCAAGGAACACCACACCCTAAAAATTCTGCCAATTTTGTAGGCGCTGAAGCTTGCTTAGAAAATACAGGCTTGATAAAAAAAATTCCTGCATCCATTTGAGCAATTTTCATAGGGACTTCAGCATGCGTGGCTGTAATAATAGTCACAGCTGTCTCAGGAACTCCAGCAGTATTCAATCTTTCACGAATATATGTATGTTCACCACGATTAATAATCAGAAAATGTGCATCCGAACGAATGGTCAATAATTTGGCAAAACTCTTGGCCACATTGTCAAACAGATACCAGGTACCCGCCGTTCCAACATATCCCAAAACAAAGCTGCTACAATTTTTCTCTTCCCTTGGCAAGGGTTTGAAACGCGATAAATCAGCACAGGTAGGAATAACTGTAAAGAGTGGCATACTCGTCTGCAGGTAATCAAATTTTTTTACTTCTTTAACAGCTGCATGCGTAAGCGAAATTACATGATCCGCAGCCAATAAAAAACGCCGCTCGAATCCTTTAGCAACTCTAAACATTTTTCCATCTCGGAGCCATATACCGCCATCAACTCTTTCATCTGCCCAAAAACCACGCATATCAAAAATATATTTTTTACCTGTTACACGTTTAAGTACAAGAGCCATTACCGAAGCCACATAACTACGGGCATGTATAATTTGCAGCCGATATCTTAAAACTAACCAAAGACCTAACAAAATACCGCATACAATATCAAAAGCTGTAGCAACGGCAGATGGGCGCTTATGATAACGTAATGGATGCCATATAACTCCGGCTTTACTAGCCTCCTGTGTAATACGGTCGCGCTCTGCTTGATGCGCCCAATCCTCTACTTTTTCAAAGCTAATCAAATGAATAATGTTTTTAGGCGCTAGCCCTTTTAAGTAAGCTAAAACTTGAGACTGACCCAAAGGCTCTAACATACCATCGTAGCTAATATAAAGAATTCGATCCATTTTATTTACTTACCTCTTACTTCAGAGACTAGGCGCTCTTAACTCTTTTGAAAACTCATATTTTTCTTGATCTAGCAGACGATATATTTCAGCAAAATATTCTGCTTGTTTCCCCATACGAAAACGCCTCTCAGCATAAGCAGAAATATTTTTTACAATATTATTTTTTTCGATTTCGCTTAAGGCTAAAAAAGAACTTAGCGGTTGTAATAAGTCCTGAGCAGTAAAATCTTTTGGAACAAAATTAAAATAATCTAACCCATCTACCATTAATGAAGACTCACCCACATTGGTCAAAATAGGAAGTGCTCCACAAGCCATAGCTTCTGCCAACGCCTTTGAAGGATAGTTTGATGTCTTTTGAAGAGAAAAATAGATCGATGCATGCCCTAGTATTTCATTAGGGCGAGAACTGTAACCATATTCAACTGGCACATCGTTAAATTCTGTAGTTTCTAATAATGCTTTTATAACAGAAGCTTCTTTACCATCACCACAAATAAAAAAACGATAATCGTGATATCCCTGCGCTTTTAAAGACTGATGTACTGCTGGTAATACCTTTAGAAAACGTAGCGATTGCTTTTCAGGTTCAAGACGTCCAAGAAATACAAAACTCAAAGATTTTTTGAGCGGATAGTATTGCTTGGCATCTACTTGGGTACCCCCTGCCGTTAAACCGCATTTACTAGCCATTCGGGGGAAATTACGTATTTTGTTAAGATTATTAGGATTTAAAATATCAATATAGTCTGCAGCCATAAAACCAAGCCATGCCCCTAAACCATTTCGCCATTGGCTTTTTTTAAAAGGTGGCATAGCAGAATTAACCCACGACATCACTAATCGGTGTCCATAAATTAATTTTATGCCAGGAACATAGGCTAATGGAAAATGAACAATACTATTTTTAGGCTGTGTTGAAAAAAATTCATGAACTGCTCTACAGTAAAGACGAAAATGCCCCGCCCCTAAGTCCCTAACATGAAGGTAGTTACTCGGTGCAAGTTTTTGAGCATACTCAGTTTGCTCGCATAGCCCTTGATACGTTTGACGATCCATAACGAGATGAATATCCATCCCTTTATCTACTAGGCTGTACCAATTATCTGTAAAGCGCTTTTCTGCTCCTCCTACACCTGCTGTACTTAGAACAATATATACTCTTCTCACATCGTACCCTTAACTACCTTGCGACTTTTAAGTTTAGCCCATAAAGCTAACCAATGCTCCCAGCGAGGTAATTCCGATGGATAGTCTAAATGTAAATGATTAGGCGCACTCAAGTATTCATTAAACCAAGCCTCATCCACACCAAATTTTTTAAGAATAAACTGTTGATCTCGCTGCAATTGAACAGGATCATAAGGCGGATTTTTTAAATCTTCAAGCGCTTCTTCTCGAGTCATTTGATTACTCAGAATAAGCGTAGATAAATGTACCCGCCGTTTATCTACACCAAACTTGCGAGGAAGAATATATCCTTGATAAAAGCGTGTAAATACAGACTCATAATGTTTATAAGGATATGGTACATATCCATAACGCTTAACCAAAAGATCAACAGCCGCTTGCTTGTTATAATCAACAAAATCAAGCAACGATACCCATTCAATCTTGCTAAGATACTTGAAACATAAATGATCAACTGTACTAATTAATGGATGTGTTTTGATTGGAACCTTACCAAATCTTTTATGAATTGCTCTGATATTACACACATCAAGTTTAAAGTGATTCCAACCTTTTGGCATTCTAATACCTTCAGTTGCTTTATTACTTCCTGAAACAACGTGATGCAATTTATATTTTTTAGCTATCTGGCAGTTAACTGCTAACATTGCATTATCCATTAAAAGCTCAATATCAATCACTCCTGCTGCAAACATAGATAACTGCATATCACGATTTTCTTCCCAATCGATTACATGTGTATACAAATCAATATTTAGTCTACTTATTAGAGAATGTATATTGGCAACTGCCAGTTCTGAATTCCACCCATTATCTAAATGTACCGCAATAGGACGCAATCCTGCTTCAACAACCAGATGAAGAACATAAGAACTATCTACCCCGCCACTTAACCCTACTACGCAATCATAAGGCTTACCTTGACCTACTTTTTTAATTTTATCTACTAGTTGTTTAAAGGCATTAGAATCATGCTGAGTTTTAGATAGCTCTGGTAATTTTGCTGCAAAATCTGTACAAAAATTACACACACCAAAATTATCGAATCTGATGTTTGATGCAGATTCATCCATAACACAGCGCACACATGTTTTAAGAGCTTCGGAATTCATGCAAAAAGTTCCTGCAATTGGATAGGATTAGGGTAATTGATAAGAACAGCACGATGAGGGCCTTTATAAACAAATAAAGCGCCTGCCGCAACCGCAGAAGCTCGCGTTTCACGAATTATTTTCTTACAATCGTTCAGATCTGATGCTCCTCCGCATGCAATTACTGGTATAGACACGCTTTTAGCAACAGCCTGTATCAACATTGAATCGTAACCTTTCATCGTTCCATCGCGATCAACTGAATTTAGTAATATCTCTCCAGCCCCTTCCTCAGCTATTCGCTTAGCCCAATCAGCAGGTGCCCATGAAGTTATTTTACGTTTTCCACTATTTAAAACACGATAACCTCGCCACCATTTATAGCTAACATCTATCCCTACTACTACACTTTGGCTACCATAACGTCGTGCGATTTCACCCACCAAAGCAGGACGTTGAAGTGCAGCTGTATTTAATGCTATTTTTTCAACCCCAGAAGCAATCAAGCGTTCTGCATCTTCTAATGAACGAATCCCTCCGCCATAACAAATTGGCATAAAACATTCTGATGCTAACTGCGCCACCATTTCGAAATTAGGTTCATTCCCATTTTTACTAGCCTGGATATCCAATACAATTAACTCATCTACTTCTTTTTCATTAAATATTTTGACCGTGTTAATTGGATCTCCTACATAAGAAGAATTAGAAAACTGAATAGTTTTAACTAAGCGCTTACCATCGAGAAGAAGACAAGGAATAAGTCTAGGCCGGTACATAAGACCACTCCGAGAATTTTTTCAATATCGTAAGGCCAAATTTATGACTTTTTTCCGGATGAAACTGGACGGCAACAAGATTATCGCGAGCAATCGCTGAAGTAAACTTGTACCCGTAGCGGCTTTCCATAAGTATATTTTCACTGTTAAAACAATTTATATGATACGAATGAACAAAATAAAATCGCGCCGGGATAGGCAGATCTAAAAGTACAGGATGATCACGACATTTTATGGCTTCATTCCAGCCCATATGAGGTACAGGTAAAGCTTGCTCCATTTTAGATAGATCAAAACGCTTTACATCTGCCTCGAACCAAGCCAAACCTGGTAACTCACCTTCTTCACTTTTACGACACATGATTTGCATTCCTAGACAGATACCTAAAATCGGCACCTTATCGTCTAATACTCTTTTATTTAGCACTGCAATTAAACCAGAATCTTTTAGCTTCTGCATACCATAATCAAAAGCTCCGACACCTGGCAATAATAAACGTTCTGCGGTAGCAATATCATGAGGATGCCCTGATATTTGATGGGGCACTCCCAAATAACTTAACATATTTGAAATTGACCCTAAATTACCCACTCCATAATTAATAATGGTCAACATTCAAATTCCCCTCACTGAAAACCGCTCTGACCACATCACCAAAGAAAGAACCCGCCAAGCAAATCTGTTGTAACGTTCTTGCCCAAGCAAAATTCTTTTAGCTCGATTTAAACTGGAAACAGAAAGTATTTTTTGTGCCAGCGCCCGCCGCTCATCTATCCAATTTGAAAAATACTGCCCTTGTTGTTCACATAACCAAACCTGCTCTGGGGTAACAAAACCCATTTTATCCTGCCGTTGTGCAATTTGTGGAGGTAATCGATGCGCCATACCTTTGCGCAATAATCGCTTAGTCGTACCCTGTGACAGCTTTGCCGATGTAGGGCAAGAAACCACAAACTCTACTAGTCTATAATCCAGAAAAGGCAAGCGTGACTCAACAGAATGGGCCATTGAATCTCTATCAGCCCAGTGAAGCTGAACGGGAACACTCGTTTGAGTTACTTGGCGAATATTTTCTTCTGAGACATTGTTCCATAGGGGTCGAAAACGCTCTTGAGGATCATTCGTATAGGCCAGATCTGAGAGAGAGCATGCAAGTAATGAACCTCCTGCGTTTTCATTGCGCATAAAATTGCGTAAAGGTGTTATCCAACGATTAGGAACTGCCGACACTAGTTGAGAGCGAAACGCGGCTGTAAACTTATACCCATGAACAGATTGCAACGCTCGCAGCTCATCAATCCAAGCCCCTATATTCCCAGAAGCTAACAATTCATTCATATAAATCCAGAAGAACGCGTGATATCCACAAAGCATTTCATCTGCACCATGACCATCTAACGTAACCTTAACTCCTTGATGGCGAGCAAGCTTATAAACTTCCCACTCAGCAAATATACTTGTTCCCGCAAAAGGTTCATCTTGATGCCACACTAACTGCGGTAACTCTTTAAGTAAAGTTTGAGTATCTGGGTATGTATGATATGCATCAACATTTGTTGCTTGTGTAACAATATCTATGAATGAGCGCTCATCATAGCGCTTGATAAGAGAACATACTGAAAAACTTTTTTGTGCACCTTTACCTAACGAAAGCAATTGCGCACTTACTTCACATACGATCGCTGAAGAATCAAGCCCTCCGGACAATGCCGTACCTATCGGTACATCAGCACGCAGTCGTAGCCGCACTGCATCTGCAAACATTTCACTAAACTGTTCTGCAGCTGCCTCTAAACTTATATTTTCATAGGAAAAATTACGCTGCAATGTATACCATTGCTGAGCTTGAGCTGTTTTTAAATTTTGTATTGATGTAAGAATATAATGACCACCACGTATTTGCTCCACCCCTGCGAACAAAGTTGCATTCGTATGATCGGTAATCCCAGCCTGCAAAAAATCATACGTTGCTTGCCAAGCGATATTAGACTGCCATTCTGGCAAAACTGTAAATTGTTTTATTTCGGACGCAAATGCAACTCCACCTGATGTGCGCATCATATAAAGTGGCTTAACACCAAAACGATCACGTGCAGCAAAAACACGCTGCTCAATACAATCTACAATTACAAAAGCAAACATACCATTAAAGCGGGTTAAACACTCTTTACCCCAATGAACATAGGCAGCAAGAATGATTTCTGTATCTGAATGTCCACGAAATGTATATCCTAATCCTTCAAGTTCAGCACGTAATTCTAAATAATTATATACTTCACCATTGTAAGTTATCACGTATCGGCTATCTGCTGTAGCCATTGGTTGATGACCTGTAGGTGATAAATCAATAATCGCTAAGCGTCTATGTGCCAACCCCCATTGCCATCCACTTTGTCCTTTTTCTAAGCGGCGCTGCGGTAAGTAATTTAATAAAGATTTTTCTACAAAAGGAGTGGAGGCACCAGCGAAGAAACTTAGCTGGTTATTTTGCCATAATGCGTACCCTTCTCCATCTGGTCCTCGATGAGTAATCACATCTGCCATTGCTTGAAGATAATGGGCACTTAATTCAGTATGATCCATAAATAATGCTGCAATGCCGCACATAGTTAGTAGCCCCCCCTAGCAATTTTACGCGCAAACAGATAAGAGGTTAGATAAAAAACAATATAAAGGAAAATACATATATATAATGCTGAATTCACAGACATATTAAAGTACTTTGGCACCACCGTTATACATCCAGCAATAATAAAAAAACAAAAATGAATTTTAAAGTTTAACAATGTTTTTTTTGCAATATAAAATATAAAGCTTACTGGCTGTACTATAAATTTTAACGCAAACGCAATAATTACAATCCTCGCAAAATCACCTGACTCTCTCCATTTTTCTCCAAAAATAATAGCAAATAAATCTGGAGCAAAAGGAAGAATAACTGCAGCAATTATAAGAGCAATTATTGTTAGCTTAAACACTAAACTATCAAAGATTTTGATGCAATTTTGATTATGAGAATATTCTAAGGATGCCTGACGCCGAAAAATTTCACTAAAAGACGCCCCTATTAACTGCATAGGAGCCTGCAAAACTCGATTCACAAGGCTATATAGCCCTACACTATGAGCATCGAATTGATGAGATAAAACAAAAATAGGAAATTGTTCGAGCCAAGAACCTATTAGATCAGAAGGGATTGCATGTTTTGGTAAATCTTTATGTCTATGCATTACAGCAAGAACGGAATTAAATCGAGGAAATAAGAATTTAGAATAGGAATACCTAGAAAACCAAATTAATGAAAGTGCAAATACTCCCATTCCTATGGCACTTCCTACTGCTAAACTTACTACATCCGGCTTTAGAATACCAAAAATAATTTGTAATCCAACTAAAATGAGTGCATAAAAAATACGACATTTTGAGAGAATATAAAAATCACCCTTACGATTTATCCATCCAGTAAATGCATTAATCCAAGCTGTAAAACAAACAGAAGCAGCTCCACTAAATACAAGAATTGTACTTAGCAAATAATTTTTATTGAAAAAAAAATATTTTCCAATAAAAATAAAACTCATACCAAAAATAAGAATTCCAATACTTAAAATAAAACCAATCATTGAAGCCGCGCATACAAGTAACCAAGCTTCTTTATCTTGTTTAGGAGAAAATATTCCCAGATCAAATTTTCCTGCACACAAAACAGTTAAAAGAGTTATAACTAAAACATATTGAGCATATTCACCATACTCAAGAGGAGAAAATATTCTAGTTAAAAAAGGTGACGCTATGAATTGAATTACTTGAGCTAATCCCGTACCGAAAATTAGTGTAGCAAGAGGCCCATTAAGGCGTTTTAGTGCTAGCGCCCCTGCCCTAGATAATTTATTTTTCATTTCAGGTTTGTTATTACTTTATTAATTTCAGAACTATTCATAAAAGGATGCATTGGAAGACTCATTACTTTTTTCGCCACCTCGCAAGATATGGGAGTATCTTTTTCAGGGTTACCTGTCTTGTAAGCTGGTTGTAAGTTTAGCGGTATTGGATAATGCACTGCAGTGGGAATACCGGCATCACCTAATTGCTTCTGAACTACATCTCTATTTTCAACAAAAACCGTAAATTGAGCCCAGACACAATTTCGATCGGGTCGCACAACTGTCAACTCAGCTGCCAACTTATTAGCACGTATTGCCTCTTGATAAGCCTTTCCGATTTGTAATCTCTGTTCAATTTCCCAATCAAACGTTTCTAGCTTAGCCAGCACGATAGCACACTGAAGCGTATCCATACGTCCACCAACACCTACACGTGTATGCGTATAACGTTTGCTTTGCCCATGAACACGAATTTCACGACAAGCTTGCATCAAATGGTCATCATTTGTAAAAATAGCACCACCGTCACCATAACAACCTAATGGTTTACTCGGGAAAAAACTAGTACATGCCAACGTAGAAACATTACAGCTTTTACGATCTTTATAGGTTGCACCAAAACTTTGTGCAGCATCTTCAATTACTGGAATATTGTCATGACGTGCAGCAATCGCATTAATTTCTTCCATATCTGCCACTTGACCATAAAGGCTGACTGGCATAATAGCTTTAGTGCGAGAAGTAATTTTTGATTCTATTAAATGTGGATTTATGTTACATGTATCTGGTTCAATATCTACAAATACTGGCGTTGCCCCAAGCAATACAATCACCTCTACAGTTGCCGCAAAAGTAAACGGTGTAGTAATAACCTCATCACCATAGCTTATTCCTAGAGACATCAAACTAATCAATAGGGCTTCAGTACCACTGGATACCGTAATACAATGTTTGACACCGACATAGCTAGCCAATCGCTGTTCAAGCTCCGCAACTTCTGGCCCCATAATATACTGACCATGCTCTAATACGCGGTTGATACGTTCTTGAATTTGTGGTTTTAACGACTGATATTGGGTTTTCAAATCAATAAAAGGCATCATTGACTGAGACATATACATTTTCCATTTTTTAATTCATATTCTTCACCTGTTGCTGGGCAACAAGCGTAACCTTGACCAGTATCTGGCAAACTCAAGCGCTCTCCATGCCGACTTACCCAACCAATCTGTTTGGCAGGCACTCCTACTATCATTGCATAGTCAGGAACATCTTTTTTAACAACTGCCCCTGCGCCTACTAGTGCATACTCCCCGATTGTCACTCCACATACTATGGTGCAATTTGCACCTAATGTACTTCCCTTTTTTACTACTGTATTGCGATACTCATTTTTACGCTCAATAAAAGCACGTGGGTTATATACATTAGTGAAAACCATACTTGGACCACAAAAAACATCATCCTCGAGAAAAACATTGTCATAAATTGAAACATTATTCTGTATCTTTACGTTGTTGCCAATCACTGCATGATTACCAACAAAAACATTCTGCCCTAATGAACAGTTACTTCCAATTTTAGCTCCACTACACACATGCACCCAATGCCAAATACGGCTTCCCTCACCAATGAGTGCACCTTCATCAATAATGGCAGAAGGATGAACATTAATAGTCATTACATCTCCACAAGTTTATGAACCTGACGCGCTAAAGCACGAGCTGTAGTCCATTTACCACCGAAAACATTAATAAGTTTGTGTTTTTTTTCTAGCGCATACTCTCGTGTAGCGCGGCTAGGATCTTGCGCTGACTTTACTAAAGGGCGCACTCCCGCAAAAGTTTCACGAATATCGTTTTCATCTACGGGATGCGAAAAATAGGCATTATACGCTTGAATAAGGTAAGTAATTTCATCGTTACTAGGTGAAACTGACTCTAAGAATTTTTGCCGTACCTCTGTAGTGCCTACTAAAGTTCCATCCTGCCAAGGCAATACAAAAAAAATACGCCGTTCTCCAGGCACTTCAAATAAGCAAGCTGATCTTAAAGGTCGATTCAGTACAATATGACTACCACGAACCAAATCCAAATCATGGCTACTTGATAAGCCACTTTGACCCAGTAAAAATTTTGACCAAGGGCCTGCAGCATTAATTACATAATCAAACTCTTCTAAAGAACCATTTAATAGCTTTATCTTTCCGTTAATATCTACAGTTTCAACTCCAAGCCCTTCGTGAATAATTGCACCTGCTTCACACGCCTGCTTGGCAGCCCAAAAACCAAGCTTCTGGTCATCCATTACTCCATCCCAAAACTGAAAAGCACCTAAAAGTCCTTCAGGCTTTAAAAAAGGGTCTTTGAGAAGTACCTCATTACGCTGTAACCACATGTGAGAGGGCAAACCACTATCACGCGCGAACAAGTCATAAAGAGAAAGCCCTAATTTCAGTAACCACCTTGATCTTTTACTGTTGCGATAAACAGGTAATAGCATACATAAAGGCTTAGCTAAATTAGATGGAGCATCCTGAAACCACTTGTGACGTTCTAATAAAGCTTCACGAACTAATCGGAACTCGCCATTCTCAAGATATCGCAATCCGCCATGTAATAATTTTGAAGATGCACGACTCGTATGAGAAATGATGCTATCACGTTCAAAAATAGTCACTTGATAACCAGCTTTAGCAAGCTCCCAGCCAATACAAATACCATTGATACCAGCACCAACAATAGCCACACGCAATTTTATATTACTCATTAGTAATGAAGAGGTAAGGAAATTCGCTTACCATCACGTGCAGATAAATACATTGCTATCAATAACTCTAAAGATTTAAGCCCTTCACGCCCATCTATTTCTGCTTCATCTTCACCCTTTAAAGTTTGAATAACATTCTCATAATACAAAGGATGCCCAAAACCATAAACAGACGCGGTTTGATAGCTAGCATTTTTAATTTTTTCATCATCTTCATCAGGCTCAGAAAACTCCCAATGCTGAATTTCATTAACAGCTACACCACCAATCCTTACAGTGCCCTTTTCACCTAGAATTGTAATGCTACCTTCTAAATTTTTAGGGTAAGTCAACATACTAACATTTACCGTGCCAATCGCACCGCTTCGCCACCTCAATGCAGCGGCACCACTATCCTCAACCTCTATATTACGCGCTAGGGTAGCAGTATAGGCCATTACACTTTCAACAGGCCCAATCAACCAATCAAGCAAATCAATATAATGACTGGCTTGGTTCATCAAAGCCCCGCCATCAAATTCCCAGGTACCACGCCACTTTGCACTGTCATAATATTCTTGAGGGCGAGTCCAGAAAACATTAACCGCTACGGAATAGATTCTACCAAAGCGATTCTGCTCTACAGCTTTTTTTAACAACTTAAGTGTCGCATTACGACGATTTTGTTTAATTACAAATAAGCGAACTCCTGCATCATCACAGGCCTTGACCATACGTAAGCCATCATGCCAACGTGTTGCCATAGGTTTTTCGGTCATTACATGGCGACCGGATTGTGCTATACGCATTGTCTGCTCTGAGTGTAAACCACTAGGTGTAGTAAGTATTACCAAATCCGCAGTAGTTACTTCTAGCATTGCCTCTAAACTGGAATGACCGCGTACCTTCATACGATTAGATGCCTCTTCCAAAACAATTTGATTTACATCGCAAATATCAACCAACTCTACTTGATCAGCATGTTTCTCAATTGCACTAAAATGGTTAGCAGATATTCTGCCGCACCCTACCAAAGCAACACGTATCTTGCGACCAGTTAATACAGGGTAATTACGCACGACCAAATCCTTGAAAAAAAGACCAATAAAAACAAAATAAATTTCAATATTAATTAAATTTATTTTTTGAAAGAGGTGCTAAAAACTAGCGTAAAATGTATAGAGACATTTACTCAAGAAAAAATCATTTGTTGTATCTTATTTACTCTACTGCCTCATCTATCCTAAATATCCATCAGAAATAATATTTTGAGTCCAATCAGAATGATTTAAATACCATTGCACCGTTTTTCTAATTCCTGTCTCAAACGTTTCCGCAGGCTTCCAGCCTAACTCACGCTCTAACTTTCGTGCATCAATTGCGTATCTTCGATCATGTCCTGGGCGGTCTGTTACAAATGAAGTTTGCTGTGCATATTGCTTTCTGTCTTGACGCGGTGATAGTTCATCAAGAATCGAACAAATCACTTTGACGACATCAAGATTAGTTTTTTCATTCCAGCCACCTACATTATAAACTTCTCCCACTCGACCTGCTGCTAAAACTCGGCGAATAGCCGCACAATGATCCTTCACAAACAGCCAATCGCGCACCTGCTGACCATCACCATAAATAGGCAGTGGCTTGCGCGCAAGTGCATTCAAAATGCAAAGTGGAATTAACTTTTCGGGAAAATGGTAGGGGCCATAATTATTGGAACAATTTGTTGTGAGCACAGGCAAACCATAGGTATGATGCCATGCTCTTACCAAATGGTCTGAAGCGGCTTTGCTTGCTGAGTAAGGGCTATTCGGCTGATATTTATGCTCTTCTGAAAATGGACTCTCTTCCTTACTTAATGTACCGTATACCTCGTCGGTTGAAACATGTAAAAATCGGAATGTTTTTTTTTCGTTATCAGCAAGTGCATTCCAGTACTGGCGCGATACTTCAAGTAAGTTAAATGTGCCAAGAATATTCGTTTGAATAAAATCTGAAGGGCCATGAATGGAGCGGTCTACATGACTTTCGGCAGCAAAGTTAATAATTGCTCTAGGTTGATATTCTTTTAGCAGCTTAGTGACTAAGGCTTGATCTGCAATATCGCCACGCACAAAAATGTGCCGACTATCGTTTTCTAAAGAACTTAGCGTTTTTATATTGCCTGCATAGGTGAGTTTATCGAGATTCACGACACCTTCATCAGACCCTTTAAACCAATCTAATACAAAATTACCGCCAATAAATCCAGCTCCGCCTGTTACCAGTATCATTTAATACACCTAAATCTTGTTCACCATCCGTTATTAAAAATAACTCTTACCGAATGCTTGTAATTATGTTTTTAAAAACTTAAAGTCCATCTAGTAGGTACTTTATTACGCTACCATAGCGCATTAAAGAAAAAAGCGCTGCTTATAACTCATTCGAAATTTGCTTCACCCATTTTATCACTGACCTACTTTTTTATGCCATATGCGCTAATTAGCTAATAGCTTTGAAAAACCGCAATTGTTTCCGCACTTCTTTCTTTTGGCCAACCATTTTAATATTAAACAAAAATTTAAATTCCTCCCCTTAAGTTCTACCGATAACTTTCGTTTTTATAAGCTCAACCGTAATTACATTGATTTTCCTTAGTGACTAGGCTAGAATCGCCTATATTTAATATTTTTCCCCTGGAGAACCTCAGACATGCCAACCGTTCGCGTCCGTGAAAATGAGCCTTTTGAAGTCGCTTTGCGCCGTTTCAAGCGCACAGTTGAGAAAGCCGGTACGCTTTCAAAACTACGCGCCATCGAGTTTTATGAAAAACCAACTACCAAGCGCAAACGTGAAAAGGCTGCGGCAGTGAAACGTCATTTGAAGCGTCTGCGTAGCCAACAGTTACCTCCAAAATTGTACTAAATCAAATTTTTTCATTTAGTACTTTATAAGTCGCCTTGAATTTTACAAGGCGATTTTGCTTTCAGGACTTCAAAATATGACTACATCTCTTAAAGTACGCATTCAGGAAGATGTAAAAAATGCGATGCGTGCTAAAGAAACACAACGTTTAGGTACACTCCGTTTACTGACAGCGGCAATTAAGCAACAAGAAGTTGATAACCGTATTGAGCTTGATGATACTCAGATTGTTGCAATTATTAGCAAAATGTTGAAACAACGTCAGGAATCTATTGCCCAATATACTCAAGGCAATCGCCCTGATCTTGCTGCCACTGAAGCTGCTGAAATTGAAATTTTAAAAGAGTATTTACCAGCAGCGCTTAGCCCTGAAGAAATTAGTGCCAGTATTGATTCTGCCATTGCATCAGTATCGCCCCAAAGTGCTCAAGACATGGGTAAAGTTATGGCTATTCTTAAAGCTCAGTTAACGGGTAGAGCTGATTTATCCGATGTTTCTAAACAGGTTAAAGCCAGACTAAGTTTCTAGCGCACTTACATTTAGTATTGATCCGATCATTATGCTAGGCAGTATTAGAGCCTCATAAATCTTCAGATGCATGTATCATTCAACGATAACATAATCTTATTTAGTGTATCTGCCAACCCCCTCACCCTACCCTCTCCCTCAAGGGAGAGGGAAATAAAATCGAAATTTGTTAGATGTTTCTATAACTTTCAAGAAAAAAATAAAAACATCTTTAGCAAACCGATGCATCAATACCTTAACCATTAAGGGGGAGGAAAATAAACAGATAGTGAAGAAAAACTAATGCGTCGGAAACTTTCACTATTATGATACCCCAAGAATTTATAGACCAACTTGTTGATCGCCTAGATATCGTTGAGATTATTGGGCGATATGTACCCTTAAAAAAAGCTGGGCAGAATTTTTCTGCCTGCTGCCCTTTTCATAATGAAAAGACACCTTCTTTCAGCGTAAGCCCTAGTAAACAGTTTTATCACTGTTTTGGATGCGGAGCGCATGGCAATGCGATTCGTTTTGTCATGGATCATACAGGTACCCCTTTTATTGAAACCATTACTCAGCTTGCACAGCAGGTGGGCATGGAGGTACCTCGTGAAACATCTCGCCAATCACCCGAAGAGCGCCAAACGCAGCGAAATGCTCATCAAGCAGCTTATGATTTACTGCAATCTGTCACCCATCTTTATAGTGATCAACTTACCCACACCCCTCATGCCCAACAATATTTAAAGCAACGAGGGGTCAATCAAGAAAGTATTGATAGCTTTAAAATTGGTTATGGAGCGGGTCGTGGAAATAACAGCGTATTACATCATTTTGCTTCGCAGAGAGCGCTTCTTTTAGAGCATGGGCTGATTGCAATTAGCGAACGCGATCAGCAGCCTTATGATCGCTTACGAGATCGCTTAATTTTTCCTATTCAAGATGGGCAAGGGCGCTATGTAGGCTTTGGAGGACGCAGCCTTCATGATGAGAATACGCCTAAATATCTTAACTCGCCCGAAACACCTCTATTCAATAAGTCTCGCTTGCTATATGGGCTGCATCTTGCACGACCGCATTTTCGCACTGCTGATTGTGCCATTATTGTAGAGGGTTATCTTGATGTCATTATGCTGCATCAATATGGCATTAAACATGCGGTGGCTACCCTTGGCACGGCTCTTAACCCTGAACATTTGAAGATGTTATTTAGGCAAACTTCAACAATTGTATTTTGTTTTGATGGCGATGCAGCTGGGCAAAAAGCAGCCCAACGAGCGCTTGATCACAGTTTAACGATCATTGAAGATGGTCAAACCATCCGCTTTCTGTTTTTACCCGAACAGCATGACCCTGATAGCTTTGTGCGTCAATTTGGTACAGATGCTTTTAACAAGCACATAGAGGCAGCACCGCCACTTTCAGAAGTATGGATCGATCGTTGGTTAAAACAACACCCGCCTACGCATGCAGAAGCTCGAGCAGCATTATGGAAAGGGGCTAAACAAGATTTGGAAACCATTATTCATGCACCGCTTTTAACCAAATTTCTACGTGAAGCCTTATACGATAAAATCAATACGGCGCAACGTAAAGCAAATGCCCCTACGAGCAGTAACAAAAATACTTACTCTAGCAACTATAAAAAAGGGTCTAAATACTCAAAACGTTCTGACTATGAAGAAATAATGCCCCCACCACAGCAGGAGCGATCTTTTTGGCATTCTGCTTTAGAGGTCGCCCTTTGTGCGCCGCATCTTATTCCTAAGCTTCCCCCTATTCCCTCTGGCAGCAACCAACCTGAAGCCAAAGCTTTAAAAGCTTTGCTTAGCCTTCCTTATCAAGAATCTGGCGGCTTCGACTTTTCTCACCCATCATTAAAAAGTTATCAAACCATTTTTAACGATACGATAGAACGCACTCAAAAAAAAGGGCAGTCACATACTGATTTTGATGCGGAAGCAGAACTCGAAGCGCTTTGTCGTAAAGCTCATAGTGTTGCAAATCCTCTTCTAACTTCGCATCGCTCTCCTAGTACTATGACTGAAGCAGAAAAAGAAGCGTTGCGCCTACATTTTGCTCAAAAGAAAAATAGTAATAAATAAAAAAGCCGCCTGAAATTCCAGGCGGCAAGTTATTTAATAACTATTTAAGATTAAGCTTTTGATGCTTATTTTAAATCCATATATACATTGCTCTTCCATTGGGGCGATGAACCTACTGCACAACCTGCTTTTGTATAATTACCAACAAGATTCATGTAATGACCGTGCGCGTCACCTTCTCCAGGCCCTTCACTCCACCAAGAATCAACAGCGCTTCTTGCAAGTTCGGCAGCATCACCTGACTGAGATGTTGCCCACATATTCTCCCCTACATTTGTAACTCCGGCATGAGCATGGATTCCTCCATGTGAAGGATCATATGTAATACCAATCGCTGCGTTATTTGCTAACTCATCTGACTCTGCAAAAGGGGGTAATCCTTTGGTTTTCCTAAGCTCGTTAGTACGCTGAATACAAGCTTTGGTTGCTGTAGCATTATCTCCTGTGGCACCACCACCGCTATCTCCAGCACCACCGCCGCCATTACCGCCAACAGTAGGAGTTTGATTAACAGGAGGCGCACCATCACAATTTGGTAACACAGTTTCCATAGGTTTACCCGCACATGCTTTTTCTGTAAATATGGGGGTTTGATCAACCTCTAGATTTGTTTCAGGATTAATCATAATTTTTGTTTTAGGCTTATCAAGATTCGCTGGCTTTGTAGATTGGTCAATTGCACACTTCAACAAAGCTGGTGAATTCGATGAGCTTTTTGTTGGCCCCATAAATAATTCAATATAATTTTCGCCTACACAACCTGCACATTTATCTTCAAACACAAAATATTTTTTAAATTGAGGAATATAAACCAATGTGCCAACTGGGAAAGGCTTGCCATCTGCCGCTAAGGTAATAGGGTCTTCTGCTGTTCCTTTTCCTTCTGTACGTACATCATGAGGAACGGGATATTTCTTCTTTTTTGAATAAAAAACATTACACTCTTCTTCTGTGCCTGCTTTACACTTTTCAGAAGCGCCATACCACGATATACGCATTTCTTCTACCGTTGGGCGTTTACCTTCTACCACTGCAGACCACTCCTTTTTCTTGGAAACAGGCTGGGTACAAGCATCTACTTTTTGCCAAGTAGTTAACGTGGTTGCAGGCGTCCAGATATCTTTTAAAGCCTTATGCGATACTAAAGCAACGTAATAAGCATTCTCATACGAAACAACTTCTCCAACTATATATGACTCATCTGCATCCCATTTTTTACATGGTTCTTTACTAATCTCAGGCGGCGCAGAATCTTCTTTAGTACATAATCCTCCACGCGACCAAAGCTGAGGAGCCGTATCAGGCGACCATGATTTTGTTACATTCCACGCTTTATGATTATGAAGACTGGTATACACGGCGTTATTAAAAGTAACTTTATCCCCTAACGCATATACATCGCCCTCTTTCCATACACGGCAATTTGCAGCATCTTTTGGCTGATTTTTATAATAGTCAGATAGCCTCGAGCCATTTTCTTCACAAAAAAGTGGGACACCGCTATTGCTTAAAGAAGTCGTTGGAATAGTCTCTGCTGTAGGATTTCCTTGATTTACTGCTGTCTCACCTTTGAATAACTTAAATTCCGTAACTACCATTTCTATTTCAGTGCTACCAACAGGCGGTTTTCCTTCAAACATCCATAGATTAATATCAACCACTAACGGTTTTTGCGGAACACGCTGAGCAGAATCACTGGGTGCAAACTTCCATGCATAAAATGGTTGTTTATGTTCATTAAAATTTACAAATCCATTATGGCCCTCATAGGCAACGCTTTGTTGGGTCCAGGTAAATATATGCGTACTTTGGTCACCCGCCAACTTCATTTCATAGGTTTGAGCATCTCGAACATATCCATCATCTCCAGCAATTGTAGTGGGATACTTAGAAACCTGGTTTCCATTTAGCATTTGTGCTGGCCAAACAGTCCAGTTTAAATTGGGATAAGAATCATTATTCCAGCGCGAGAACTCTATATCAATTTCATTCGTTCCACTTGGTGCTGAATAATTAAAAAGCCCAAATACAACATTTTTATCGAGCTTATCAGGGCGCCCTAAAATTTTAAATTGATACGTTCCAAACGGTAACGGTTCAGTAGTATAAAGTTCGGCGCTTGTCCAAACATTATCTCGCCTTGCAATTTTAAGATGTAAAAAACCCTTGTCATCGACCCATACATTATCTGCATGAAATTTATTAGGGCCTGGCATACCTTCATAATCACGAACATTCCAGGTATAGCCTGAAAAATTTAATGTCTTGGCCGCTTGCACAAAGGTACTGAACGAACACAGCATTAACATGCCTAATGAAAAACAAATACTGCTTTTATTTTCGAACTTTTTTTCACATTTTTGTCTATTATTCAACATACGCTCACCTTTACTAAAGCCATCGCCAAGTAAAATGAGTATTCTCTGCATCCTGCAACTGTGCAAGACAAAAAAACCCTTACTATTCAAATAAATATAGAATAAGCAATAAAAAAAGCAACCGTTGAATCGCTACGCAATACAAACAAAATTATTTATATTTTGAATAAGATTAGAGATTACACAGTTGGATTCACTCAAGCATGGAATGCCCTGCATGGCAACGCAGACAGTACACGAGTACAGCAAGTTGCCAACACATCGAAAGAATTCAACTGCGTAACTTTTAAAAATAAAAAGGCAGTAGCATTCGCTACTGCCTTTAACGATGAAGCTTAAGTAAGTATTACACTTTATTTGTAACAAAAACTCACTACAAAACTATCCATTAGATCAGCTCTACATGCCTTTGTAGCTTTATCTTGAATCGTAAACGAATAGGCTTCTACTAACTCTTTCGCAGGAGAAGGGTTCGGTTCTTGTGCATACTCGCCAGTGTACTTGCTACAGGCACGCTCCCACTGATCATCCAACGGATTGCCGCAGCGTGCCAGGCTACCTACTTCGCGAGCTCCTTTACCTATTCCACATGGCCCCTCACAGCGCTGTGAAAATACGCCCTCTTCATTACTTTCACCTGACGTAATACATTTGGTCATTTTGCACTTGGAAGGAGCAGAACATGAAGCGGGAATAGAACCGCCTTTTTGAGGCGTTATGCGCACAGGAACGTTATATCCATCAATATAACTTACATCATACCAATGCATATTATCGCCTAAGTTAATAGCAAGCTCTGCTAGGGTTGCTGTTCCGCCATTCCAACGGTCTTTTCCAATCCAGATTCTGCCTGGCCATCCATTGGCGATAGTAAATATCAATGAATCGTTAGGCTTTATTTCTGGCATATTGTTAGGATCAATCCCTTTTACTTTAGTATTTAAACTAGCTTTTTCTGCTTCATCCTTAAAGTTAGGCACCATCATGGGAGTAAGAGGAATGCTGCAATTATTTTCTAATTTAATCGTTACTCCTTGAGTAGGATCAATTTTTGACGTTACAGGATCAACTTTGCCATTACCTGAATTTGCAGGTAAGTTTGATGTGTCTGGTATAGTGATAGGACTTGGCACAAGTCCGCCTGAAGAATTTCCTCCTTTACATTTTCCATCTGCAGTGAGCATAGGGGTTTTATCTACTTCAAGTGTTTTTTCAGGATTAATAATAATACTTATCTTAGGATTGGTAGGGTTGGTAGGTTCTGTGGACCACTTACGAGCACATGTAAATAAAGCATCTTTATCGCCACCTTCTGTGCTAGGCCCCATAAAACCTTCCATGTAGGTATCTCCTACGCAGCCAGGACAACTATCCTCAAAAATAAAGTATTTTTTAAACGCTGCTATATACACTAATGCGCCTGGAGAAAATGGCTTTCCTTGCGTTCCTAAGGTAATAGGATCATCAGGAGTACCTGAACCTTCAGTTGCAAAATTATGCTGAACAGGATACTTCTTATCTTTACTAAACAAAAGATCACACTTTTTATCTTTAGGTTGAGGACACCCTGTTGCAGCACCACGCCAGGTAAAATGAATATCTTTGACCTCTTTTTTAGCTGTATTGACTGGAGGAGTAACTGTGTCTGATACTTGTGTACATTGCGGCACTTTTTGCCAAGTTGTTAACGTAGTTGAAGGAGTTAGATGAGAATCAACCTGCCCCATAGCAGTCAATGCTACATAAAAGCCACTTTGATACTCTACAACCTGACCCGCTATATAGCTCGTGTTAGGATCCCACGCTTTACAGGTATTTGTAACGGGTGGAGTATCCTTACCTGCACAAAACCCTCCCTCAAGCCACAAGGCGGGAGTTATTACAGGATTCCAACCTGTGCCTAACCAAGCTGTATGCGCTTGACGATTCGTATAGGTTTTTCCTTGATACTCAACAATATCACCAATTTTAAAGGTGTCCCCTTCTTTCCATTGCCGACAATTTTTTGTTGTTTCAGTATGATCAACGTCTTGATATACTTCTGAAATACGTATTTCAGAACTAAGATTAGCAGGCGTATAAGATTTTGATCCTTTAAATATGTTATAAAAATCAAAATTCTTAATATTGGGTAACCCTGAACTCGTTGCTAACGCTGAGCCTGGCTGATCGCGCTGCAAAGCCCAGTAAGATATCAAACCGATATTGTATTTTTTGAACACCTGATCAACCATATACTGAGCATCATCGAGGTCAAATTTTTCACTCGCCACATCGTTTTGCCCAATCATAGGGGTTGCACCGAGTCTGGCCCAGAGCTGCTGGTCAGAATCAGACGGGAAATATTCCTTTATCTGATCTTTTACTTTAAGTAAACTTGCCTCACCCACCTTGCCCATACTTTTCCCCCCGCTGTAGGCAGGGCCATAATCCATGAGCATCAAGTTAACATACTTTATTTTAACACCCGCATCTACTGCACTTTTAAGTGTTGCTTTTCCCAATTCATTAAGACCATCAGGACATGCGGCAAGCGTAAATGATACGTCAACATTTGCATTTGTTTTTTGAAATGCTTTCAATGCGGCAGATCTGATTGCATGTGCTCCAGCATTTGCCCGAGCACCCTCGACATCGAAATCAACCCCTGATGCGCCTGTTTTGGTCACAAGCTCACTCATTTTTTGAGCCATGGTATTAGCATCAGTACATGATTCTTCAATGTACTGACCATTTGCTCCGCCAAAGGATAATGTTAGCCTACCCGCATCTGTACCACTGGTGAATTTTTGTGCATCAGCGAATAAAGCTTCTGTCCAATCAGCATTGTAATTACATCCACCACCTGAGACTACGAAGGCTAACGTTAAATCATCAAATTTTTTTGACTTAGCATCTGCCAAGCTAGTGACAGGATAAACGCTATTTCCAAGCCCCCAAGTATAAAAATATGGAGATACTCTGGCCGCTGACGCAGCCCCGCCTAACATTAATACAACAGCTGCTGCTCCACACTGAAGCAACAAATGCCTATTTAGTGAACCATTAGGCCGACTCAATAGCTGCCATCGTTTTTTTATTTTATTAGACAATTGAGACTTTTGTTTTTTCATATTGAATAAAAACATAGATATACCTCACCCCAGAATCAGTGAAATGAGTATTCACCTCATTTTAAATTGTCGCAAGGTATGAAAATCCCTTTCTTGTCAAATACAAAATAAAAAAAGCAGAGATAAATTCATCTCTGCTTTTCATAAATACTTATCTTTGAAATTTTACAATAGGGGCCTTATTATTAGTGGGCAATAAAATAGTTAAAATTCATGCTTATTTATAACAAAAACTTACAACAAAACTATCCATTGCATCGGCTCTGCACGCTTTTGTTGCTTTATCTTGTATGCTAAATGAATAAGCCTCTACCAGTTCTTTAGCAGGTGAAGGATTAGGTTCTTGTGCATACTCACCTCTATAAGGGTTACACGCTCTTTCCCATTTATCAGCTAATTCAGCTTGCTTAATAATACGTGGCGGTGCTTGTGGGCTTAATTCAGCATTCTCTCCATTTTTACAGCGCTCTAAACTTCCTGTTTTACGAGCGCCTTGCCCTATTAGACATGGCCCTTCGCATCGTTGTGACATAACCCCCTCTGCATTGCTTTCACCTGATGTTACACAAGTAGTCATTTTACATTTTGAAGGCGCAAAACACTCTTTAGAAAGCGCTCCATTTCTTTGCGGCGTTATACGAATAGGTACGTTGTATCCATCAATATAACTGACATCATACCAATGCATATTGTCACCGATGTTAATAGCAAATTCAGCTAAGGTTGCTGTTCCTGCATCATTCCAGCGATCTTTACCCGTCCAGATTCTGCCCTTCCATCCATTTGCTATGGTAAATATTACTGCTTTACCAGGCTGAAGTACGCCCACATTATTAGGATCAATACCCGTTATTTTACTATTCTGACTTGCTTTTTCTGCCTCATCCTTAAAGTTTGGCAGCATCATAGGTGTTAAGGGCACACTACAGTTATTTTCTAATTTGACTGTTACACCTGTCGTTGCTTGTGCATATGAGTAGGTAGGTTTACCAGCCCATGATAATAACGCTGCTACACATGCCACAGAAAAAAACCCTATCTTGCTTTTAGTTTTATATTTTTTTTCATGCTTTTGTAAAGAAATTAACATAGCCTTACCTTTAACTCTTCCAATGCAAAGTAAAATAAGTATTGCTTGAGTTAATTAAATCTACAAGCAAAAGTAAGTTAGGTAACAAATTTTTATCGTAAAGAAAGCTACAGCTTTTTGAGATTTCGTTATTTTAAATTTATATATACATTACGCATTCCACTTGCATCACCTATAGCGCAACCTGCTTGCGTATAATCGCCAACAAGATTCATATAATGACCATGCGCCTCATCAAATTCTCCATTGGGGCTAGGCCCCTCACGCCACCAAGCATTTACTGCATTTTTAATAATAGTTGCATCATCGTTTCCGCCACCACTTTCACCATACATATTTTCTCCTACGTTTGTAACCCCAGCATGTGCATGCACTCCTCCATGCGAAGAATCATACGTAATTCCAATAGCCGCATTATTTGCTAAATCAGCAGACGCTGCAAAAGGAGGCAACCCTAACGTTTTACGTAGGGCATTTGTAAGCTCGAGACAAATTTTTGTTGCGCTTCTATTTCTGCCACTACCTGTGCTACTACCTTCCACATATGTATGTACAGTCATTGGAATACGCCTTTCACCTAAAGACGTTATCAAATCGTTTTTGCCTTTGATTTCTTTTTTCTCTGCATTTAGAGTTTCAATTTCTGAATACGACACTGTTGTGATCGCCGATTGGGAAAATACTGGGGTAGATAGATAAAATAGTGCTACTGCTATACCTGAAAAACACCAGGCATTAAAAGCTTTTCTAATATTATTTATAATTATTATCATACACTTACCCTTGTCTAATACATGCACGGTAAGTATTGCCGACACCCATTACAAATTCAATAAAAAATCTTTAAATTCAACAACATAAAATAAAAAACCGCCTATTGCAAGGCGGTTTAAAGGGCGGTTTAACGTTTTTAAAAAAGTATTTAACACATGATATTGTGTGTAATAGCAACCTTGACCACCTAGCCTCTATTACATAGTAAAATTTAATCTATTTATCTATCGCAGACTAGCTTGGTATTCATCCCATAAACTTTGTACACTTTTACCTGTGGTATTCATGATTGCACTTTCCCAACTCCATCCACCTTTTCCAGGTGCATTTTGTTGATTAAAATCATGAAGAAAGTTGGTTAATCCTTTAGTTTGTTGAATCCATATAAGAAAAAAGGCCGTTGTTTCGTAAGCATCATCCCAATTACCACCCGCTGTTCTCCTGCTCATGGGTGTTAAGCCAGCTAAAATAGGTGTGGTATCTGCCAGCCCTTCTGTAGCACCTTGTGAAGCATCTCCCCAGTATTGGTAAAGATGGGTCGCTTCATGGAAAGATACCATTTTAGCGGTGTTTGCATCATGCATAGCACTATCGAGTTCTATTTTTCCTTGCCCGGGATAAGCTAGACCAGCTGTATTCCCACCAAGATCAAATACTGTCCATGATATAGAAGGAACGCTTGGTACTTCACAAGGTGCCGCGTAAAGACTATGCACTGCAGCTTTTGAACCCTGCTGCAAGAAGTCAGTACCTTGACCATCAGATATTCCACTAAATGACCCATCTCTATGGCTGATAGCAGGTGTATCTACCTGATCCCAAGTAGTACTACTGGTACAGGTTGGATTATTGGGGCCTTGGCCGAAACCTCCACCTCCACCTCCGCCGCCACCTGTGCCATCACCGCCACCGCCGCCGCCACCTCCTCCATGTCCACCGCACCCACCGCCGCCAGCGCCTCCTGGAGTAGCTAACGGGCTAGGTAGAAGCCCATCTGAAGAGTCGCCCCCTTTACACGAACCATCAGGATTAAGCATAACCTCTTGATCAACCTCGAGAGTTTTTTCTGGATTAATTATAATTGTTATTTTTGGATTATCGGGATTCGTAGGAGCAGTTGACCATTTACGTGCACAATTTAATAAAAGTTGCCTATTGATACCACTATTTGTTTTTTTAGGCCCCATAAATCCTTCAACATATGTATCTGCCACACAGCCTGGGCAATCATCTTCGAAAACAAAGTATTTTTTAAACCAAGGAACGTATACAAAGGTTCCTGGCGGAAAGGGCTTACCGTGAGCGGCTAAAGTAATAGGATCATCGTAGGTTCCCTTGCCTTCTGTCGCTACCTCATGCGGCACAGGATATTTTTTGCTTTTACTGTAAAGGATTTCACACTCTTTTTCTTTAGTTGGTTTAGGGCATCCTGCTCCTGCACCGCGCCATGTAAAGTTTACATCTTTGATTTCTTTTTTTTCTGTATTTGGATTTACAGGCTCTGTAGCAGGAGGAGTTGTTAGCGGAGGAGGCGTTTGGGAGTATACCGGCATACTCATATATGATAATGCTAGCCATATGGCTGAAAGAAGCAAGGTTGTTCGACCATCTTTAATATTATGGTTTTTACATTTTCTTAGACTTATTATCATAGTTTTACCTTTAATCCAGCACACGCAAAATAAGTATTGTCGACACCTATCAAAAATTCAATAAAAACATTTAAATTCAAATAAATAAAAAACCGCCGATAAAAGGCGGTTTTTTATAATCCTTTTTCGTTATCTAGCGTAAAGATAGTTTCCATAAGGTTGGTTTGCTTGCGTCAATCTTCCGCACCAGTAGCCTTATAAGCCCTACTTTTGATGCTTGAATGATAACCATCTGCTTTTCAAACTATTTCATTACCGTATTTTTAGCCAATCATCATTACTTAGCTACCTCTATGCATTTAGGAACTTTTTGCCAAGTTGTTAATGTAGTAGCGGGTGTTAAATGAGCGTCTACTTGCCCCATAGCAGTTAAGGCCACGTAAAACCCTCCTTGATAGCCAACAACCTGACCAGCAACATAAGCAGTGTTAGAATCCCAATCTTTACAGGTAGTTGAAACAGGAGGTGGGGCTTTATCTATACAAAACCCACCTACAGACCATAATGCTGGTGTTATAACAGGATTCCAGCCTGTACCTAGCCACGCTGTATGAGCCTGACGATTTGTATAGGTTTTACTTTGATACTCCACTACATCGCCTACTTTAAATGTATCGCCCTCTCGCCAAGAACGACATTTACTTGTGGTTTGCCCATGATCAATTTCTTTAAAGGAATCTGAAATACGCGTACCGGGGTTCAGATTGCTAGGTGTATAAGATTTTGCACCTGAAAATATATTGTAAAAATCAAACTTCTGAATATTCGGCAACCCTGAACTTGTTGCTATTGCCGAGCCTGGTTGATCTCTTTGTAAAGACCAGTAAGATATCAAACCTATATTATTTTTCTTAAAAATTTGATCAACCATATATTGGGCATCATCTAGCTGAAATATTTCGCTAGCAACATCATTTTGGCCAATCATTGGCGTTGCACCTAACCTAGCCCAAAGCTGCTGTTCTGATTCATTCGGAAAATATTCTTTTATCTGCTCTTTTACCTTATTTAGTGTTGCTTCGCCTACCTTACCTAAATTTTTACCCCCGCTATAGGCAGGGCCATAATCCATGAGCATCAAGTTCACATACTTGATTTTAACACCAGCATCAACTGCACTTTTAAGGGCTGCCTTTCCTAATTCATTGAGACCATCAGGGCATGCAGCCAGCGTAAATGACACATCAATATTAGCGTTTGTTTTTTGAAAAGCTTTTAATGCTGCGGATCTAATGGTATGAGCCTCAACATTTGGTCTGGCACCCTCAACATCAAAGTCTATACCTGAAGCATTTGTTTTCGTTACAAGCTCACTCATTTTTTGAGCCATTGTATTTGCATCGGTACATGACTCTTCGATGTACGTACCATTAGCACCGCCAAACGATAATGTGAGCCTGCCATTATCGCTAACGAATTTCTTTGCATCCGTGAATAAAGCCTCTGTCCAATCTGCGTTATAGTTGCATTCACCGCCTGAAATGACAAAAGCCAAAATTAAATCATCAATTTTTGCCTTCGATTTAGCATCTGTCATGCTCGATACAGGATAAGTGCTATTTCCAAAACCCCATACACCATAGTAAGGCGCTACTCTGGCTGCTGATACAGTTCCGCTCAATAATAATGTAGAGGCAAGAAGGCAGATTTGAGAACGAAAGTATTGGTTATTTAAATAATGTGAAATTTTATAGGATTGCCATTGTTTCTCTAGCTGATCAGCTAGTAGAAAATTTTGTTTTTTTATTATTTTTCGTAAAAACATAGCCTTACCTCACCCACATTTAGTGAGGTAAGTATTCACTTCATTTTTAACTGCTGCAAGGTAGAAACAAAGATTTTTCTTATCACTTTAAAAGTAACTACTTGCTTAACACATTAAAAATACAATCATCACAAGGCCAATTCTCACTAATTTTGTTGATTATTTTTGTAAAATTTCTCATCTTTAAAAGATAGAAAAGTTTTGCAGGACAAAATAATGTATTTAACTTTTAAAAAAGTGCTTTTATTAAGTTTAACGATTTTAAGTTACTCTGAAACATTTGCGGCCAATGGTGGGCAACATAATGGTAATCCTGATGTTTACGAACAATATCAGCAACGCGCTTATCGTGAAAAACATGGATGGCATCGTCGTCATAAACACTGGCACCATAAAAGGCACTCAAAAGATAGTCAGACATCCTCAAACCCTTATCAATGTTTGCATATGAATATAGCGTCTCATGCTTGCGAATATTCTTCAGATGATAGCTCACAATCAACCCCTACGACACCAGCCAATCCAGTAACTCCATTAAGCCCTTCTGGAGTCTGGAAAAAAGCTAACTTAACGAACTATACATCTTACCCTGAGCCAGGTAGCGAAGAATGTGTAGCATATAGTGGTTGCGAATATAGCGGAATGTTTAGCTTTATTGATGGAAAACAAACTGAAAGCTGGGTGCAAACTAATAATATTGTTGCTGTTCATTCAAAAGATGCAGATGCTTACAAACTTAAAACATTAAGACTTCGTAGTGGAGCACGTGAAATTGATGTCAAAGTATATGATATGTGTGCTGATTCAGATTGCGGGGGCTGTTGCACCCAGAATGCAAATGCTGGAGGCATTGGCTTCTTAATTGATATCGAAAAATCTACAATGGAACGCTTTGGCGTGGGTGAAGGGGTGGTGGAATGGCAATGTCTTGATTGCGTAAGTGCCCCTTCTAATCCTGTCTCTCCAGGTAGCTCTACACCCGTATCAGCTTCTCCTCAGACTCCATCAGGTTCATGGTATAAGCCTCAAGCAGGGTTAACCTGGCAATGGCAATTACAGGGCAAAATTAATACGAGTTATAAGGTTGCATTGTATGACATTGATTTGTTTGCTGCTGCTGCCGGAGGTGAGCAAGCTGGAATTATTCAAACACTACACAGTTTAGGTAGTAAGGTGATTTGTTACTTTTCAGCGGGTTCTTACGAAGCGGGTAGACCAGACTCAAATCAGTTTCTAGCTTCTGATAAAGGCACTAAAATGGAGGGTTGGGATGAACTTTGGCTTGATATACGTTCGCAAAATGTGCGTAATATTATGGCAGCACGTCTACAATTGGCACAGCAATCTGGCTGTGATGGTGTTGAGCCTGATAATGTAGATGGTTACACTAATAAAAATGGAGTGGGATTAACTTCGGCTGATCAACTTAATTACAATCAATTTTTAGCAGATGAGGCGCATAAAAAAGGCTTAGCTATTGGCTTAAAAAATGATGTTGACCAAATTTCTCAACTCGTAAATTATTTTGATTTTGCTGTAAATGAACAGTGCTTTCAATATTCAGAGTGTGACGGTTACTCCAGCTTTATCCAGCAGGGGAAACCTGTCTTAAACGCTGAATATCAGGCTTATACATCCCAAATCTGTACAACCTCTAATAATATGGGATTAAGTACATTATTTCTGCCGCTTATGCTAAATGACACTTCGCGCAAGAGCTGTCGGTAAGATTTAAAGTAATTATTTAGCTAAGTGCCTTCAAGGCTATCAAAGGGTTTAGAGCTTCTAAACCCTTTTCTTTTTTAGGTGTATAAGGTAACGTTGATTTAGGTAGAAAACCCATTGAAAGTAGGGTCATTTTGGAATCGATAGTATATGACCAATTGCAATGATGCTTAACATACTTACTTGTGCGAAAATGAAAAAATCTACATGTATGAATAACTCATCCCCTTTTTAGCCGTTAGGCTAAAAAGGGGATGAGTTATTCTTTTTGTGCAATTTGTCTTGATGCTTTTTTCTATCTCTCGTTTACTAATTGATGATATGCCTTAATAAGCACTAAATCCACTTTAAAAATGCAAAATCAACCTCTGGTTTTTTATTATTGATAATGTCAGCAAGCGCTTTTGCGGAACCGCATGCCATTGTCCATCCCAATGTTCCATGCCCTGTATTTAGAAAAAGATTAGGAAAGCGGCTACGACCAATTAAGGGAACATTCGAAGGTGTTGCAGGCCGCAAGCCTGTCCATCGTTCTGCCTCTTCTGGTTTGGCTACCCCTGGAAATAATTCCATCACGCGGTTAATCATCACCTCGCACCGCTCATGATTAATATCAAGATTGTATCCATTTAACTCAGCAGTGCCGGCGACTCGTAAACGATCACCTAGCCGAGTGAACACAATCTTCAAATAGTCATCCATCAAACTAACATTAGGTGCCATGGTTGGATCAAGAATCGGTAATGTAACGGAATAACCCTTAGCAGGATACAGCGGCAAATCAATACCAGCCTTCGATAATAAAGCTGTACTATAACTGCCTAATGCTACAACATAGCGATCAGCAGATAAAGTTTCCTCTTGTCGACGCTCGTTAACAAAACGCACTCCGCTGATTTCGCCGCCTTCACTTAACATATCTTGAATATTCACACCGTAACGAAATACTACACCTGCTTTCGTAGCCTCTTCTGCTAAACGCTGGCAGAATAAGTAGGCATCGCCGGACTCATCGGTTGGTGTGTACATTCCTCCTTTTAGCTGGCTGCGGCATGCCGCTAAAGCAGGTTCGATTTGAATACATTGTTCTACTGTTTTTACTTCTCGTTCGCATCCATACTGGCGCACAACTTCAGCCCCTGCAATCGCGGCATCAAAATCTAGCTGATCAGTAAAAAAATTGAGAATCCCACGCTCTAAGTGATCGTACTCTAGCCCTAGTTTATTGCGAAGATGCTGAAGCTCTTGGCGGCTATAGAGGCTGATTGCAACGATATTTTGAATATTATGGCGGGTATTTGAAGGTAGACACTCTTGCAAAAATTGAAGCGCCCAGCGCCATTGCGCTAAATCTAGCCTCATTTTAAATACCAAGGGGGAATTTTCTTGGCGCATCCATTTTAATGCTTTTTTGGGAGTACTAGGATTAGCCCACGGCTCTGCTTGACCGACAGAAATTTGCCCACCATTAGCAAAGCTGGTTTCTAGACCTGGGCCTGATTGGCGATCAAGCACTGTCACTTCACAGCCTGCTTGACTTAAGTAGTAGGCTGTAGTGATTCCTAATAAACCGGCTCCCAGGATCACAACTCGCATGATCTTACTCCTTTATTTTGCGTAAGCCCTAAACACTTCCATTATAGCTTGTGTTTACACTATACCCCATGCTCGAAAAATGTCTGGCATTTATAAAATAGTATAGGTATTGAACTTCTCGATTAAAAAAACAACGCATTGTGCATAATCATAGAAATATCACCCGCAGCGCGTTATTATCTGTGTCTTCTTAATTTCTTCTGAACGTGCTCATGCTACTTTCTATTGAACAACGCCTCGCCAATGAACTGGCGGCTAAATCTGCTCAAGTTTCTGCTGCGATTACTCTTTTAGATGAAGGTGCCACAGTGCCCTTTATCTCCCGTTATCGCAAAGAAGTTACCGGAGGATTAGATGATAGCCAGTTACGTTTATTAGAAGAAAGACTACGCTATTTACGCGAGCTTGAAGAAAGACGTACTAGCATTATTACTTCGATTGAAGAACAAGGCAAAATGACACCTATTTTGCTAGAGGCAATTAGCCTTGCTGAAGACAAAACGCGGCTTGAAGACTTATATTTGCCCTATAAAATTAAGCGTCGCACTAAAGCACAAATCGCTGCTGAGGCGGGCCTTACCACACTGGCTGATGCTTTACTAGCCAATCCATTATTGCAGCCTGAAGAAGAAGCAGCCAACTATATCAAACCCGCCTTTACTTCTGAAAAAGGAGAAAATCCGGGCGTAGCTGATATCAAAGCAGCGTTAGAAGGTGCACGGCAAATTCTGATGGAGCGCTTTTCTGAAGAGGCAACTCTCTTACAAACCCTGCGTGAATATTTAAACGCTCATGGAGTTGTGCAATCAAAAGTTGTTGAAGGTAAAGAAGACGCTGGTGAAAAATTTGCTGATTACTTTGATTATTCGGAAACAATTCAAACGATTCCTTCTCATCGCGCATTAGCGCTTTTTAGAGGGCGTCGTGAAGAAATTCTTTCTGTTACGCTTCGCCTTGATACAGAAGAAGAAAAAACCAAATGGGATGCCCCTCATAACCCATGTGAGAATCGTATTGCTGCTTATTTTAATATAAGTGATAAAAACCGCCCTGCGGATAAATGGTTGATGGATACGGTACGCTGGGCATGGCGCGTAAAGATATTTATGCACCTTGAAACTGAATTGATGGGGCAGCTGCGCGACAAAGCTGAAACTGAAGCTATTCATGTATTTGCCCGTAATTTAAAAGCATTGCTACTTGCAGCACCTGCCGGCCCTCGTGCAACTATGGGGTTAGACCCCGGCCTTAGAACAGGCGTGAAAGTAGCAATTGTTGATGCCACAGGCAAAGTGGTAGATACCACCGCTATTTACCCACATGCGCCTCGCAATGATTGGAATGGCTCACTACATACCCTTGCAGGGCTAGCCGCCAAACATAATGTTTCACTTATTTCGATTGGTAATGGTACAGCTAGCCGCGAAACTGATAAATTGGCTCAGGAATTAATTAAGTTGCATCCTGAGCTTAACCTTACCAAAATTGTTGTCTCAGAAGCGGGAGCATCGGTATATTCAGCCTCAGAATTTGCTTCACGTGAATTACCGGAGCTTGATGTAACGTTGCGTGGTGCTGTATCAATAGCACGCCGATTACAAGACCCTTTGGCAGAATTAGTAAAGATTGATCCCAAATCAATTGGGGTAGGTCAATACCAGCATGACGTAGGACAAACTGAATTAGCACGCTCGCTTGATGCAGTAGTAGAAGATTGTGTGAACGCTGTTGGAGTTGATGTTAATACTGCCTCAGCGCCCTTGTTAGCACGCGTCTCAGGGTTAAGCAGCAGTGTTGCGCAAAGTATTGTGACCTATCGAGATACACATGGCGTATTTCGTTCACGCTCTAAATTACGTGAAGTTCCGCGCTTAGGGGATAAAACATTTGAGCAAGCAGCAGGTTTTTTACGCATTATGAATGGCGATAATCCTTTAGATGCATCTGCAGTGCACCCGGAATCGTATCCGGTAGTAGAAAAAATACTAGTCGATCTTAAAAAAGAAGTAAAACATCTCATTGGTGATAGTGCATTACTTAAAACTATCTCCCCAGCACACTATGCCAATGAAAAATTTGGCTTACCGACAATTACCGATATTTTAAAAGAGCTTGAAAAGCCTGGGCGTGATCCCCGGCCTGAATTTACTACTGCAACCTTCAAAGATGGCATTGAAACGATGAAGGATTTACGGCCTGATATGATTTTAGAAGGTGTCGTTACGAATGTTGCTGCATTTGGTGCCTTTGTCGATGTAGGTGTGCATCAGGATGGCTTAGTGCATATTTCTGCGCTAGCAAATTCTTTTGTAAAAGATCCTCACACCGTAGTAAAGGTAGGGCAAGTTGTTAAAGTAAAAGTGCTAGATGTTGATGAAAAACGTAAGCGTATAGCTCTCACCATGAGGCTTTCAGATAGCGCCGCTGATGCTGCGAATCAATCGCAGGGCGATGCACGCGGTAATGATCGTACTGGTGGGGGAGGTGAAAAACGTAATGATCGCACTAAGCGCAATGTTTCATCGATGCAGACTGAAAAAGTGGTCGTAAATACCTCTATGGCTGAGGCATTTGCACGGCTAAAATCTTAGCAAAAGAAGTGAGTCGGGTTTGCAGGAGGAAATATGCAGCAGTCGCTGAGTGAGGCGACCCCCCGACTCAAAATAATCATGCCAGAGGTTGATAGGAGAAGTGTCTCGCTATCAGCCTTTATTCTAGTCGACCTCGCCCCTGCTTTCCATACCCACTATAAAAAAAATCTGCTGCTTTTGTTTAAACTTTAAAAGCTCCTACATTTTGAAGTAAATCGGAAGCACAGTTTTCTAAGTTTTCTGCGGCTGTTTTATTGGAAGCAGCACTTTCTCGTGACTTAGAAATGACATTGGTAATGCGTTCGATATTACTGGCAATATCTTGACTTGCTGAGCTTTGTTCGCTTAACGCATGACTAATATCAGCGATTAATTGCCGTACATTTAACGAACCTGTACTAATAGCCTGAACAGCTGTCTGTGCCTCTTGGGTTAAATGCACCCCTCTTCGCACACTATCTACGGCTTGTTGCATCTGTGCAACAGAGTCTTTTACCCCACTTTGTACTGCTTGAATCATACCCGTAATTTGCTGCGTTGACTCACTGGTACGCTCAGCTAGCTTACGAACTTCATCAGCAACAACAGCAAATCCTCGTCCTTGTTCACCTGCACGCGCAGCTTCAATAGCAGCGTTTAATGCTAACAGGTTGGTTTGATCAGCAATTTCGCGAATAACCTGAACAATAGCTGTAATTTGCTGTGATTTTTCACCTAAACTATGAATAACATCTGCGGCTTGCGTAACGACACCTGAAAGTTGGCTAATTTCTGCACCTGCAGTCGCTATGGTTTCACCGCCACGGCGCGATAAAGTATCAGCTTCAATGCTAATCTGTTCAGCCTGTGAGGCATGATCAGAAATGTGAGTAATTGATACCGATAACTCTTCAACAGCAGCAGCCACACTTGAAGCAGCATCACCTTGACGAGTAGCATCTAAGGCGCTAGCCGCTGCCATTTGTGAAACGACATGCGAGGCTTTACTAACAGATTTCCCTCCCTCTTGCATACCTAAGACTAAGTTACTTAAGCTAGCGATCATTTGGTTAAGCTCTTTTCCAATCGCGACCAATTCATCTTTACCTTCTATTTTAAAGCGCGTTGTTAGGTCGCCCTCACGCACTTTTGTAAATGTTTTATCAAAATTATTAATCGTTTTCAGGAGCGCGAACATCACACCTGAAGCAAAATAACCGGCTAGTGCAAGCAGCCCCAAACTTAATGCAAAATGAGAGATGATCTTGCGCTCTACCAGTAAAATACGGGCATCTAGTGACTGTTGTAACAGCTCTATAGAAACATTATAAAGAGCATGCGATTGGTTGCTCGTTGCTGCCATACTCTCTGAGTATGCTGAGGCGTTTATGCCCGGCTCCCCTTTAATAAAATGGCGCTCTACTAATAAACCAGCTGCTTCAAGGCTTTTATTTACTTCACTTAAAGGAGTCTTTAAACGCACCGCATAATCTGATTGCGCTTCTATAACCTTCGCACCACTTATTTGAATATCATCTGCATCTGATTTTAATTCAGCATATTGGGCGCTCAAAACACCTCGCTTATAGGGGTCGATTTCTTTTTGAGCAGCAAGTAACGCACCCATTCCTTTTAAAAGCGAAATACGCTCTTGAAAACGCAATAATTGATTTGTATATAAATTCATCAGGTAGTAAGAATCAGCATCAGGATCTAGCGATAAAGTGGAGATATCTGAAATTTTAACGAGATACGCTAAAAATGCGTTGATTAAGGCTGTATGCTTTGAAAAACTTGCTTCTGCATTCATTGTAGAAGCCTGACTTTGCAAGTCTCCCCATTGAGTTTTGAGAGCTTGCCAATCAGCACGTCCATCAAAATACTTGAGAGCTACGGGCTGAATATCATCAACGAGTTTAATACGTTTATTTATCTCTTCAGCATAGCTTTTTAATGTGCCTTCATTTGTCTTGTCACCATTTAAATAAGTTTGTGATAACTCTCGATGTGCCTGAATTTTATCTATGATTTGCGCCATTGGCTTAGCATAACGTAAACCCATTGATTCAGACTTAGCGATCTCAATAGCGGTATAGCTAGTCGCACCCATTTGGTAAAGTGTCACACTACACGCTAGTACGGAAAAAATCCCTACGAGTAAAAATTTTTTAGGATAATTTAGTCTGCCTAGTATTTTATAGGCGGGCGTAAGAAACATTACTCCACTCCTTGCGTGGTCACGGTGATTGGCAACCCTAACGACAGATCACTTGTGTTTTTGAAGGGGGAATTTCTTGACCCTCAACACCATAATGCCATACACGCCTAACTTGATAACGCCAACACTCTGGAAGAGTGACAGCTGCTATTTTTTCTGACACCTCGAATTTAATGCTGCCATGTTGATCACTGCGCAACGACATGCTTCCATGCTGCGCTACACGCTCAAGAATCGAAGGATGGGGATGATGATAATGATTAAGATACCCTGTCGTAAAAATAGTGTAGCGTGGCTGCACCTGTTCTAGCCATGCTACAGATGTTGAAGAACGGCTGCCGTGATGCCCTGCAATTAATAGCGTTGAAGGTAAAGCTGCTTTTTGTGTTTCAAGCAACTCATTTTCGACAGAGCCTTCGGCATCGCCTGGCAGTAAAACAGATACCTCAGCCGTGGCTATTTTCAACACACAACTAAGATCATTTGTTCGAGCTTCATGTGCTAATCGTTCAAGCGTAGGAGATAACATTAAAAACTTCACGCCATCCCATTCCCAATGCTGTCCTGTTTGGCAATATTCAAATACCGTTTTATCCTTACGGGTTTTAAATAAATCTGGCTTAACTGACGTCAGAAGCTTGTTAATTGGCAATTGCTCAAGAAGCGTGTCGGCTCCCCCTCGATGATCTGTATCTTGGTGGCTAATCATTAAGGTATCGATAGAATTAATTCCTTCGCCCCTCAAAAATGGCAAAATAACGCGTGCACCTGCATCAGCACCACTACTTGCTGATGCTTTAAAGGGGCGCGGGCCACTATCGTATAATAAGCGGTGATTCGCTGTTTCTATCAATACGCTTAATCCTTGCCCTACATCTAACACCGTTAAACGTGCAGCTCCATAGACTACAGGTAATTGAGGCAATGCCATCAACGATAAGATAGATAAACAACTTATCCACAACCGCCCAGGCAATGCCTTTGCACCACATGCATACCCTATTATGCCTACTGTAGCCCATACCGTACTCCACAATGAAGGCTGCGCTCCTTGCCATATTGCGCTAATGAAAGGATTGTTTGATAGCCATGCTAAAACGATATCAAGCCATTCAAAAATACGATGCGAAGCGTTAAGAGCAAAAAGAGCGATGCTTTCATTCGGAATTAACACTCCGAATAGCGCTAAAGGAGTCACTAAGATACTTACCACAGGGATAGCCAAGGCGTTTGCAAAAGGAGAAACCACGCTAACCTTACCAAATAAATAGAGCGTAGCAGGCAATAAGGCAACCGTTGCCACCATTTGGCTCTTAAAGGCTTCACGCCAGAATGTTAAAGCAACTACCAACCCATTACCTGAAAGCATTAAAGAACCTACCCCAATAAATGAAAGCCAAAAGCCTGCAGTTAATGGTGCAAAAGAATCCATGAACAAAACACCAATCATTGCCCATGAAAAGACTACACTTCCTGATAATCGCCTGCCCACTGCCCACCCCAATGCCATCATGCTAATCATCCAAGCAGTGCGCTGAGCAGGCACGCCACCGCCCGCTAATAACACGTAAGCCACCGCTACGATGACTCCAGCTGAAGCTCCCCATACGCGATCAGGAGCGATATCTAAGCAACGAGGACTCCATATAATAAGCTTGGAGACTATCCAAGCAGCCAACCCTGCCAAAAAACTAATATGAAAACCAGAAATGCTAATGAGATGACCAATACCCGTTGCGTTGAAACGATGCCATTGTGTTTCGGGAATTGCTGGTTGATCGCCTATTGTTAAGGCCGTTAAAACCCCTGTATAAGGCGCCTGGCCTAAAAGACGTTCTAATTTATTTTTAAGAATTTGGCGCTGCTTTTGAAGCCATTGAAATTGACTTTCAAATACAGTACGAGCGCACCGCTCAATATAAACTGGCGGCACGCGATTTTTTAAAGAACCTGATGCATCAAACCCATGGCTTAACATCCAGGTTTCTGTATCAAACCCATGCGGATTCATTAATCCATGCGGCGGCTTTAAGCTAACAGCCAATTTCCAGCACTCTCCAGCTTGCGGTCGCCATTTTGTCTCCTCTGAAGGTTTGGTAGGTAAATAGGCCGTTAGCCATAATCGCTCAGGCAACGCTGCTACTGCTAAGGTTTCATTTTCAACACGCGTTACCTGAAAGCTAAAACGAGTTCCATACTCAGTAATGCGCGGTAAGTCATCGATCCATCCCTCCACCATAATGACTGATTTTGCCATCGATTCAGGTAGCCGATGCACTAAGCGCTCATGAATACGATAACTGGTTAGCATCATAGCTAACAGGCTGCTTAATAAAAAAATAAAACAAGCTAACAGCATGTCTTGATACTCTTTTTTAACATACCCATTTCCAAACTTCTGAAAGGCTAACCCTATTAATACGATTAGCCCTAGGCTAACACCTAAGCCTTTTAATGGAAATAAAAAAGATACAGTTAAAGGCACTAAAGAGCCAGCTACGACACCCGTTGTTAAGGCCATTAAAATCAACATTGCGTATTCCTGCACATTTCTACTTTTGAAACCGTGAAGGAGTAGAGTTCTAACTCTGTTAGAATCAGCACAGCCTTTTGAGTCATTTCTTAATCCGGTCTTTAGATAGTTTACCCACTATGCTCACTTCACTCATTATTGCCACCCGTCAAAGCCCTCTTGCTCTTTGGCAAGCGGAACATGTTCAATCGCGTTTGAAGGCGTTGTATCCCACTATGGATATTCAGCTTCTCCCTATGACAACGGAAGGAGATCGCCGCCTTGAAGTGGCACTTGCTAATTTAGGAGGAAAAGGGCTATTTATTAAAGAACTTGAACACGCCATGTTAGAAGGTAAGGCTCATATCGCCATACATTCGCTTAAAGATGTACCCATGCAATTACCAGAAGAATTCAGCTTAGGTGCTATTCTTGAACGTGAAGATCCCCGCGATGTTTTTGTATCGCATCATTACAAGCAGGCGAGCGAATTGCCGCATGGCGCTAAGGTAGGAACAAGTAGCCCCCGCCGCGCAACCCAATTACGCTATCGCTACCCTCATATCAATATTGAATTACTGAGAGGGAATGTTGGCACGCGTCTTAAAAAGCTTGAATTAGGTGAATATGACGCTATCTTATTAGCTGCTGCCGGATTAAAACGTTTAAATTTATTAGATGAGCGCTTTTGTACGATTTTAGAAGTTGAAGAATCGCTTCCAGCGGTAGGGCAAGGTACGCTTGCCATAGAATGCTTGGCAAACCGTCATGATTTAATTGATGTACTTCGCCCTTTGCATGATGAGTCAGCAGCCCTTTGCGCACAAGCTGAACGGGCCTTCAGCCAATGTCTGGCAGGTAACTGCCATATGCCTATTGCAGCGCATGCCACATTGCACGGTGAAGGTAGCAGTAACCAGTACCAGCGACTTAAAATTCAGGGGTGTGTGGGCCACCCTGATCGCCTTGAGCTATGGAAAGGTGAACTCGATGCCCCGCTAGGTGCCTTTGACTCGTTTACTGATGCAAGCGAGTTAGGATGGTTACTGGGAAGGCGCTGCCAGCTTGAAACCCCTTGGCTTGAAGAGGTTATTCCGCACCAACCTGCTAAAAGCGCTTCTTAATTTTACCTTGTAGCGCAGAGCCTACTTAAAATGATCTGAATAGCGTTCTAGCATAGGGTCTTATGTACTGTTTGATTTCTAGCTTACCAAAATCATTTGGTGTAAACGCATGTAGCTCTGATTTTTATGTAAATTAGACGTCTACACAGCGCAAGCTGGGACATTTATTTTGGCAAAGAAAAAGGAGGAAATATTTAGTTCCCTCCTTTTTCTTTCTGCTAGCTTTCACCCAAGTGCCAAGTGCTATAACACTGAATTAGCTGCGTCTTTTAATACACTATATTTCTCAACTCGATCAGCTAATGATTCAGCCCCTAATTTTAGTTTTTCAGAAATTTCCGCCGACATAGAATCACTCAATATTTGAGTTTTCTCAGGCTGCTCAATGAGAAGCGCTATATAACTTGCCACAAATACTGTGGTTGCATAACCACTAGCTTCAGCATTTAATGGGTCGCAATAATAACGAATTGCATTAATAATTTCATCAGCAAAGTTCCAGCGCTTCGCCAATTCAGAACCTACTTCGCAATGATCTGTTTGCAATAACTCACGCTCTATGGTTGCGCGCTCTGTTACGCTACGATCCTGACAGGCCTTCGAAATTTGCGTAGCAGAATCAGGAAACGCATTATGAATCAGCAACACGCCAATTCCATGCATTAAACCAGCCGTAAAAGCAACTTCGGCATTAATACCGCCCTGCTCTTTTGCCATCAACCTTGCAACCATAGCAGTCAGCAAAGAATTGCGCCAAAAGTGGTTAAGATCAATACCGGGTACTTTAACAAAGGAGCCTGCCATGCCGCAGGCAATCACTAAAATTCTTAATTGATTTAAACCGATTAATGTTACTGCATCATCAATGCTAGCAACTTTGCGGCTCGAACCATAATAGCTTGAGTTTGCTAGTCGCAGCACCCGTGCACTTATCACCTGATCTTGTGAAACGCTACGTGCCAGCTTTCCAATATCCGCATCTTCATTATTCAGACTCTGAATTAGCTCATGCACCACTTTAGGAATGGTAGGGAGCACCTGCGTCTGCGAAAAAATCTTCTCTAAAGGCGTCATAGCCTTTCTCCTTTCCTAAGCCTTGTGCGCTCACTATGAGCCTTAAGCTTTATCGATTGTGCTTTATAGTATCCGTTTACTCTTTTAAGAATTTGTTTACCCAGCAAATAGCAAACAAATTTTAAGAACTTATATCCATAACACCATCTAGAATATTACGTTCTTTTTACTTTCATACTGATGCTTTTAAAATTATGTTTTATAAACATCTCTAAAAATCTTACTTTCCTGAACACGCCCTGTATGTACGATATACAGTATTAAAATAAAATTTTTAGAGCATTCATGATTGCAATTAAAACGTTTTACGCACTCATACTCGCTATTACCTATTCAGCTAACTTTTTAAAACTATTGTGGAGTCTGCTGTTTCCTAAACGGTTCAAGCCGGGCTAGACTTGAGACACCCTCCTATAACTTTTTATAAATAATTGCAATATCAATTATTTGAAAAATGTCAGTATTTACACAAAACACTTCTAGTAGCTGATGCTAGTTCATACGCTCCATTCAGAAGTATGCCCTAACCCAGTAAATATATGCATTTGATTTAGCCAATTAGCCGAAATGCTAAATAGGCATTTAGTGTTTTATGCATTTAGCTATCAGCAATGTGACAAATTTCTTGATACTAAACCTCGCTCTTTTTGAACACTCTTCCCAACATAAAAAGTCACAAAGAACTAGGGCTAACTCTACTATTATCTTATTTTGGCGGAAAAGAAAGTACAAACTGCTGTTAAGTATTAATTTTTTTACTATTTCTTTAAAAACCTTATGAATCGAAACGCTTTTTCTTCATTTAATCTGAGGTTTTATTGCAAATAAACCTTCTGAACCCTTATCTTTCATACTACTTTTGATCAAAAAGCACTTGCCTCAATGCGATGATCCTGATAATATACTCAAAGTTATTCCTCGATAGCTCAGTCGGTAGAGCGACGGACTGTTAATCCGCAGGTCCCAGGTTCGAGCCCTGGTCGAGGAGCCAGTTTATAGACCCAAGCCAAGTTGCTTGGGTTTTTTGTTTATAGGCGGAACGCAAAGCTGTTCTAGCGGCGTTATGGCATCTTGCCGTACTTATATGTACTGTCTGCGTTGCCATGCCTTGCTAGAGCAGCTTTGCGTTCCGCCTATTATTGAACTCGATAGTTTTTGTTTTTTCATTTAAGGGAGGAAAAGCAAAGTGCCCTCCCTGGCCCATTACATACAATATCCCTTAATCTCTCCCCCACCGTAAATCAAGCGTACACGGTTGATCTGGCGACACTGCGGGCACTCTTACCGCTACACCTGGTTGAGGTGTTGTCATGCCATGATTCCAAAAGCGCTGACGCCGACGCGACTCTGCTTCACGAGCATTTACTGGCGGCATATCATAGCTACGGCCTCCTGCATGTGCCACAAAATATGTGCACCCTGCTACAGCACTTTGGTTCCATTTATCCCATAACGTAAACACTAAAGGGCTTTGTACAGGCAGCGTAGAATGCTGTGCAGAAGGCGGGTTCCATGCTTGAAAGCGCACACCTGCTACATACTCACCCGCAGTTGTCGTAGCCTGAACCGGTATAGGGCGGTCGTTGCATAATAAACTATAGCGCTCTGCTATAAAGCGTTGCAACTTAATTTGCACACGCTCTACCGAGTTATCTACAAAGCGTGAAGTGCCTGTTGTACTCAGCTCTTCTCCTAATACATTCCAAGGTTCTAGTGCATAGCGTAATTCAAATGCCATACTTTCGTACTCAAAGGTACCGCATACGGGGAAGCGAAACTCTAAAAAGGGTGTAAACCAATCATAGGCTAGTGGCAAATCATGCTCAGCTAAATCTTTTAACACACTACGCAAATCGCTTTCTAAATAATGCGGCAGCATAAAGCGATCATGCAATTGCCTGCCCCAACGAATTAACTCCCCTGCATAGGGTGCTCGCGCCAAACGTGCAATGATGGCCCTTAACAGCAGCGATTGCACAGCATGCATGCGAGGATGAGGCGTCATCTCGAATGCACGAAATTCTAATAGCCCTAAACGCCCTTGCGCGTGATCAGGCGAATAAAGCTTATCGATCGAAATTTCTGCGCGGTGCGTATTGCCTGTTAAATCGGTAAGGAAGTGACGCAAAATGCAATCTACCAGCCAGGGGCGTTTTGGAATATCGTCTGCGAGAACTTCTAGTTGTTGAAGCGCAATATCTAAATCATGCAATCGATCTTCACGCGTTTCATCTACACGGGGAGATTGACTGGTTGCCCCTACAAAAGAACCTGCAAACAAATAAGACAGAACAGGATGGTTTTGAATATACACAACGAGCTGCTTTAATAGCTTCGGATTATTCAGCCAGGGGCTTTCTGAAGGTGTGGCGCCTCCAAAAATAATATGATTTCCGCCACCTGTGCCTACAGGTCGACCATCAATCATAAAACGATGGGCAGATAAGCCTACCTCACGCGCTTCTTCATACAAAATTTCGCCTAAATTCCTTAACTCTGACCATTTGCTCAGTGGCGGAACATTTACCTCTAACACCCCAGGGTCAGGCGTTACTGCTAATTGCTGCACACGCGGGTCTTTAGGCGGCGCGTATCCCTCACATACCACAGGCATTTGTAAAGCACTGGCGGTGGCTTCAACAGCTTCAACTAATGTTAAGTATTGCTCTAGAGGTGACAATGGAGGAAAAAAAATATAGAGCTGACCATCACGCACCTCAGCACAGATCGCCGTTTTTGAAACTGAATCAGAAGTATTTAGCTGAAACTGTGCCGAACTATATGATTTATGTAATCGCGCGGGTAATGGCTCACATGGCTGCATAGGATCACTTGGAACAGGGGCAGCAATACTATTTACAGGCAATTGGCTTAAAGGCAGCCTTAACCCCATAGGCGACTCGCCAGGAATCAAATAAATATGCGCTGCGCGAACTGGCCAACGGCTGCTAGCCCACTGCACTGGAACAGAAGGCCACACAGGTAATGCAGAAATCGGCAACAAAAATCCAACTGGAGCATTCAACCCTTGCTGAAGCAAACGTGCTAACCGCTGCCGCTCTTCTGAGCTTTCAAGGTCTATGTTAGCAGGATCAATATCGATAGGGGTTTGCTGCTCAAGCCAAACGGTATAATAAGGATCTTCATAAGCTGGCAAAATATGCGCGGTCTGAACCCCTAGCTCAACCGCTAACCGCTCAAGAAAAGCTTTAGCATGTGCAACATTCGCAGTTTTAGGCGTAGCAGGGGTAGCCAACCAGCGCGTATCGCGCCAAATAGGCTGACCATCTTGCCTCCAGAACGCTGAGAGTATCCAACGTGGTAATGTCTCGCCTGGATACCATTTACCTTGCCCTGCATGCCTCCATGTACCCTCTGCCCCTAAACGATTAGCTAACCGCTCTAGCAATGTTTCACCATAAACACGCTTTTCAGGAGAAAGCGCCGTAAAGTTCCATTCTGGCCCTGTAGAATTATTCGTCGCAATAAAGGTTGGCTCGCCGCCTTGCGTCAACTTTAAGCCCGCCTCATTGAGAGCGACATCAACGCGCTCCCCCATGGCATCGATCGCTTGCCAGGTATCGTCAGTATAAGGAAACGTATGCCGAGGAGCTTCTTGAATTCGCTCAACAATCATACTGAAATCGAATTCTGATTCACAGGGGCTTGTAAAACCATATACAGGTGCTGCTTCTTCAGGCGTAGGCGTACATGACAGCGGTATATGCCCTTCACTCGTTAATAAACCAGAGGTTGGATCTAAACCTACCCATCCTGCACCCGGTATAAATACTTCAGTCCAGGCATGTAAATCTGTAAAATCCTTGGTGGGCGCATCGCCTTCTGTTGGATCAGGTTTTAATTGAATTAAATATCCTGATACAAAGCGTGCAGCCAAACCCATTGCCCGCAGCAAATTAGCTAATAGCCAGCAGGTATCGCGGCAAGAGCCATTGCCTAAGCTTAGCGTTTCTTCAGGGTCACGTACTCCAGGTTCCATACGAATTAAATAATTTATATCTTCGTAAAGCTGCTGGTTAATAGCCACCAATACATCTACTGTACGAATTTTTTCTGGCAGTGTTGCCTTAAACTCTTTCACCCATTGATAGCCTTTTTCGCCTAAATAAATAGGATTCAAAAAGGGAGCTAAGCCCGCGCGATGCCGCTCAGGATATCCGCCTTCATAATCAAAAGGAAAATACTCAGATTCAGGTTCTGTAAAAAAATCAAACGGATTGACCGGTTGAAGATCAGCCGTTAAGTTAATTTTTAACTCGAACTCATTCAGCGGTTTTTGAAAATCTAAGCGTGACACCCAATTACCATAAGCATCTTGCTGCCAGTTCATAAACGGTTTAGTGTCTTCTCCCCCTACTTCAAGGCTATAGCCTAAGATGGGAGTACGCGCATGCGGTGCAGGACGCAAACGTACTTCATGAGCAGAAAGCACGGTAGGACGATCAAACCGATACTGCGTGCGATGCTGAAGACGAACTTGAAGCGTTGTCATAAATGATGATCTCTATAGAAGAATGCAATGAAGCAGTAAAAACTAATCTATGCCCTCATTCGTTAGATTCCCTCTCCCCTTGAGGGAGAGGGCTAGGGTGAGGGGATGGAAATTAAACTACCTAAGATAGTGTTTACTTTTAATTCATAAAATTTTTAGTATAAAACTACCTATTAGCTAATCTAACCGCCCCCTCATCCTAGCCTTCTCCCTCGAGGGGAGAAGGAACTTAAAAAAGATGTGTCTATCAATTAGTCTCTTGAGGAAATAACAAAAACATCTTTAAAAGGTAGGTTTAGTAAATTATTTATTTACATGTAAACCTTTTATAAAACTGTTTCAGCACGATAAAGGCAAAGTTACCATACCGTCGCTGTAAGAGTTTTTATAAGGCCTAAAGATTAAAGCCAGTCTGGATTAGGCAATTTATGAAATAACTCGCGTAACCCTTGTGACCACTGATGATGAACCTGAAGATAGTAGTTATTGTCTTCATCAATTTTATGCTGTGCTTTGACACGAAACGAATCTGTTTCGTACACCAGCATATCAATGGGCAAACCAACCGAAATGTTGCTGCGCATTGTCGCATCAAAAGAAATCAGAATGCATTTAGCGGCATCAACTAAGGTGGTTTGTCGGTTTACTACGCGATCAATAATAGGTTTGCCGTATTTTGTTTCCCCTATTTGAAAGAAACAAGTTTCTAAACTGGATTCAATGGAGTTGCCTTGGCTATACACCATAAATAAACGAGGCGCTTCTCCTCGAATCTGCCCACCCACAATATAGTTAGCGCTGGCATCTATTCCGGCTAAAAAGGGAGTTTCGCGGCTTTGAACTTCACGCATTGCCTCACCTACAAGTGCAGCAGCATCAAACATAGAGGTTACATTTAATAAATGCCGACCATCAGGGCGCGGATGATTAATGGTTTGCTGTAACACATTCAGTGTATTTTGAGTAATGGATAAATTACCTGAATTAATAATGACAATAACACGATCGCCAGGTACTTCAAATACTCGCATTTTGCTAAATTTGCTAACCTGATCTACTCCCGCATTTGTGCGCGAATCTGATGCAAATAACATTCCTTGTTCAAGAGAAATTCCAACACAATATGTCATAAAACCTCATTGGGAAAAATGTGTGGCCTGCGCAAAATTTGTGGCAAGCAAGCATCAAGCGTGAATGTTATGTAAAGCAGCGGGAACACCTTCTCTACCTACCCCACCTTGTATTTTAATACTTAGTAAATCCTCAAACGCTGTACAAGCCTTTGCTAATTTAGCTTGATAGTCCAGTAAATGGGTTAACTCACAACGTAGAGTAGGAACCGGGAAAACAAATTCATCTACGATTAAAGCTTCATCGATACACCGCATTACTCTGGCATACAGGCTCGGCAATGCTCTTAATAGACTACGGCTTGATAACCAGTCATGAGCAGAAAGCCTCACTTGCTTAGAAGCATCTTGCACAAAATTTATCCACTCTAACAAACGAGAAGCCTCGGCAGCATCAGTATTACCCGCATACAAAACCAGCAGGCGCAATGTCATATCCAAACGCTCCCACTCTATACCTAAGCGCATCCAACAAGTTAACGATGTTCTGCCTTGCTCTATTTCTAGCAGCCCCAACATCATGGGATACAACTGCGAAGCGGCTAATAATAGAGGATGCTCTAAATCTTTTGCGATAGGTTCTTGGTTTTGAAAAATTTCCTGATATCGACTCCATTGCTCAAACCATTCTGCCCGAAACCCAGAACGCATTCCCCGTAAACCTTGCCGAAGCTGATCATACAAAACTGGCATTCCGTAGGGCATGTGCTGATTTGTCCACCAGTTCCATTGACTCAAACGATCTAAATGTGGAGCATGTGCTAAAAATTCATTATATTGGCCTGTTACTAACAGCCCCCAGCCATAACGTGAAACTTGCGAATAACCTGGACCGCTTTGCAAATCAAAATATTCATTGGCGAGCAACATACGGTAAGTAAGATAAAAGCGCTCTAAGCGCCTTCCCCACCAAAAGGCTTCACTCAACATCCGTGCGCGTGGAATCATGCCGATTGTCCCCAACCAATAGTTGTTTGGATTTGAGTTTGCGTAGATAAGACTGGAATGTTTTCTTGATCATTAACATGATTCAGCGATTGACTAAGCGCGATATTATTAACATTGCTCTTTTCCATTCCCTCAGGCTTCTCCTGTATTTCAGGGTAAACAACCCAGGTATCCTTGGTGCCCCCTCCTTGAGAAGAGTTAACCACTAAGGAGCCAGGCGTTAAGGCAACGCGAGTTAATCCCCCGGGCACTACTCTTACTGTTTCACCTGCAAGCACATAGGGGCGCAAATCAACATGGCGCTCTGTTAAATGACCCTCTGCATCTAAGGTAGGGCAGCCAGATAAATTGAGTACAGGCTGAACCACATAATGCTCGGCACACTGCTGCGCGCGTACTAAGAATTTTTCTATTGTTTCAGCATCGGCTGTTGCACCAATCAACATATCGTATCCGCCAGCACCATCTACACGCTTAACTACCCATTGAGCAGGATCAAGCCGAACTTCTTGCTGGATATCAGGATTAGCAAACGAATAAGTAGGCACATTTGATAAAATGGGTTCTTCATTTAGATAAAAACGAATCATTTCAGGCACCGATCGATAAATAAACTTATCATCAGCAACCCCAGTACCAGGAGCATTAGCGATCGCTACATTGCCTGCTTTATAAGCACGTATTAAGCCTTTAACCCCTAACATCGAATCAGCCCTAAATACGTCAGGGTCTAAAAACTCATCATCAATGCGTCTATAAATGACATGCACAGGCAGCAAACCCTTAGCACTGCGCCAAAAAACTTTATTCTTTTCTACTAACAGATCACATCCTTCCACCAAAGGAATTCCCATAGACTCTGCCAGCAAGACATGCTCATAGTAAGCAGAATTATATAAACCAGGTGTGAGTAAGACGATAGAAGGAGCACTCTCTTGAGGCATTAAAGAAGCCAGAGTTTCATACAGCCATTTAGGATAATGCCCAACGGGAGCCACACGCCCTGACACAAATATATCAGGCACCGCTGCCTGCAAAGCTTCACGATTTTTAAGCATATACGCTACGCCAGAAGGTACACGCAAATTATCTTCTAAGACAAAAAAATGTCCTGAAGCGTCGCGAACTAAATCAATGCCTGCAATATTGGCCAACTGGCGATGTACAGGCACACACCCTCGCAGTTCTGCACGGTACTGTGAATGATGGCGAATATCTACAGGTAAAATATCCGTATGAAGAATATGCTGTTCGCTATAGATATCTGCTAGAAATGCATTTAGCGCCGTCACACGCTGTACTAGCCCAGCCTCTAAATGTTGCCACTCTTGAAAACTAATCAAACGGGGAATAGGATCAAACGGAATCGTTCTTTCTACCGTATCACTTCCACTCTCACCAAGTGCAAATGTTACCCCTTGTTGACGAAAACGCCGTTCTGAATCTGCTGCTAAACGTTCCCAATTCGTACCTTCCAGTATCTGGGCAAATGGCACTACATGTTCATGATAACCCTCAGTACCTCGCCACTCATCATACATTTTCCTATGCCCCTTCATCCCGATAAATCTTCCGAAGCCGCTATGGCGTGCACAACCTTACTTTCATCTGCATAACTAGCTGCTAACACGTTACTTTCTTCTGACTCTTCACTATTTTCAGTATTTTTTACCGTACTTGAAGAAACCTTATCTGTACTGGCTACTTGGCTAACAGCATTTTTAATACTTCCCCACTGTATAGGCGCCAATGTTAAACCCTGCTGAAGCAATGCTTCCTGCAACGGTGCTAAACGCGCTTGCAACGCCGCTAATGCTGCAGCAGGTGCTTCGATTCGTAATTGGGCATTGCCTTGCGCGCCCAACTGAAAATGTACCGTTAATACTCCGCCATCTTTTAGCGTCATTCTCACCGTTGCCTCGGTTGCGCTTTGTGTGGTTACCTGCACGGGAGGAACCCAATAATCTTTGAGGGCGCTTTGTATTTCTTTTAATGAAGAAGCAACAATACCTTCGCCGTCTGCTTGAGGTAAGCCTGCTGTCGCTAATCCATTACTGCTCAACAATACCTGCGTCGCTGAAGTGTCTGTACCTGAATAAGCAGCGGCATCGCCGCCAATATCTTTCAAACCCAATTCTTCTAATATTTTTGAAAAGCCTTGCATTGATGACATATCTAAAGAAGATAATGTTGAAGCCCCTAACGTACTTGCTGCACCTATACTACTATTGGCTAATCCAATCGTACTTGGTGCAGCAGATAAACTATTAGTAAAACTTTGAGATCGTGAAGAGGAAGTTTTGGAACTTGTTAGATCATCAGCCCCACTCTTTGACTGCATGCCTCCTTGCAAGCCACCATATACATTTCCAAACATGGCATGCATCATCGCTGCTACATCCTGGTTTGAAGCACCTACTTGCCCGCTCCCAATTAATGCCAGCTGCATAGAGGACATGGTTAATTCGTCTGAGGATGAATCTTCAATACCAGATTTTTTAGTTTCAATTTTAGTTCCAGTAATAGACGCTGTTTTTTTAGGTTTATTTTCAGAAGGCGATTTAGCAATTTTATCTGAAGAATCAGCTGATTGTTTTTCTAAAACCCGGCGTAAATTAGCCTGAAATTCATCTGGAGTGCCGGAATGCTCTCGCGAAGCAGCAGTTTTACCTTCGCCCTCTTGCGAACTCATCTTTAAAAGCCCTGATACTAATGGCGTAGAAGACATAGCACTCCCCCCAAAACAGTTTAGACGCGACTGTCTTTCCCCACCATAAACAACGCTGGCTGACGATTCAGTACACTTTCAAGGTGTGCCTGCTGAGTCTTTAAACGTTCAACTGACCCGCGAACAATATATTCTTCGGGTGTTGTTAATGCTGTAGCAATCGCTACTTCAGTCTGAGGATGAAAAACACTTAATATATCGGCTAATAATCGAATATTTCGATAGGGTGTCTCAATAAAAATATGCGTGCATGACGATTTACGAATGTCTTCTTGAAGTTTTTTAAGCGCCATAGCTCTACCTGCTGTATCGGCAGGCAAATAGCCATGAAAAAGAAATTGCTGCCCATTAAACCCAGAGGCCATTAACCCTAAAAGAATAGATGAAGGCCCCACTAAAGGTACTACCTTCCCCCCACGTCGATGTACCTCAGCCACTACCAATGCACCAGGGTCAGCCACACCTGGACACCCTGCATCACTCAACACACCCATATCGCCCCCATTGACGAGCGGCTCTAGCAACGCATCCCACTCTGCACGCGTAGCAGATTCGGGTATTTCATGTAATACCAGCGATTGCAAAGGCTGAAGAAGCGGAAGAGTTTTAAGAAACTGGCGAGCGGCTTTTGGCGTTTCTACCAGAAAATACTGTAACCGTGACGCAATTTGAATAGTGTTTACAGGCAGCACATGCTCCGGAGGCGTTAACCCCAATAAATTAGGGACTAAATAAAGTGTTCCTAGCGCCATACGATTCCCCTTAAAAGCTAGCATTTTATAGGATAAGTACCTCTGTACAAGCCCACAGAGCAATGTTCTTATCGCACTTCGTATACTGCTTGTTGCGAGAAATCTTAATCGGGCATATTTTTTATATATTATTTTTTATAAAGCAGGGAATATAAATCATTTTTTATACGTTTAAAAACGCATAAAAACATCCACCCCATTTACTCGAAGCAGCTTTACTAATGCAATTAAAGGTAAACCAATAATCGCTGTGGGATCATTTGTTTGAAGTTCATCTAACAACCCTATGCCCATCGACTCAATTTTAGCACTGGCTGCACATTGGTAAGGTTGATCAGCGCGTAAATAAGCGTCAAAGCTCGCGCCTGGCAAATCAGCCATTTTTAAACGTGTGTGATCTATTACATGTTCAAGACATTGTTTTTTAGGGTTCCATACACTCATTGCGGTATGTAAATCGAGTGTTTTCCCTCTTAGTGTTTTGAGCTGCTCTAACGCACACTCATGCGTACCTGGTTTACCAAAAAACTGCCCCTCGCAGCTTGCCACCTGATCTGACCCTATCACCCAAGCTTCTGTATGGTGCTGGGCTACGGCTAAACATTTTTCTGCCCCTAATCGTGCAGCAAGTGCAGAAGCGGTTTCTCCATTTAATGGCGTTTCATCGATATTCGGCACGATCACTTCAAACGATAAACGCAAGCGCTCTAATAATTCTCGCCGATATTGTGAACCTGACGCCAAAATAAAACGATTTTTCATAATGTATTTCTTACCATAATTTATATTAAACTATCAACAACATAGCATCACTCTGATGCCTATTTACTGCATGCACTACCCTGCTTTACTGGAATGATTTTGTATAGGCTCTGCTTATTTTATCATTCACTCGCAAAATCAATTGCGCGCCACTCCTATTTCTCTTATGCTGCACGTAACAGCTGAGTTATTTACACTCCCTCTCCGCCTTTCTACCCTTTTAGACTCTTCATTACAGATCAATTTATGAATCAATTAGTTACTTTCAAAACCGAAGATGAATGGAATACGTATTTATCTACGCATCAATTGCAATCATCGAGCACCTTTCAAGACTTGCTTAAGCTTCAAAGCCCGCAAGTGCTAGAAGGCAGCATTGCTCTTTCGCTGCTCCCACGCCTTCGTGCTGCATTAGCAAAAGTTACACCGGAGCATAAGCTCTCATTTAGCTGGGTTTTCGAACCTTCAGCAAGGCCACTGCCTAAACTCAAACTTAATATTAAAAGTATTGATCAACCAAAATGGCAACTTGCTTGCCAACGCTGCCTTGGCCCTATTACCTGGAACTTAAATAGTGAATCGACTTTTTGGGTTGCCCGAAATGAAGAACATATTCAAGAAGCTGGGCTTTCGCCTGACGATGAAGCCTTTTTTTATGAGGAGCCTGTTGCCGTACTTCAGTATATTGAAGACGAGGCGTTATTGGCCATGCCTTATTCTCCCCGCCATGCCGAAAATCAGTGTAAAATAGCGGGCAATGCTCACGAACATTCCCAAAATAAAGCACATCCTTTTGCTATTTTGGCAAGTTTGAAACGAAAGACGAATGAATCTTAAGCTGCGCGTTAGGCGCTATGCATAGGTTCATGGTAGTTGGCAAAACATAAAATGTATGTTTTCATTGCTACCTTTAGAATCTTTGAGTAAGATTTACAAAAATTTCATTATTTAGGTTTAGCCGCAGGCTTAGCCCAAAAATTAACAATTGAATTTCTCTAAAATTTATGGGCATTAGTACTGTTTTATAAGTACATCTTATAATCTAACGTTGCACGGCTTATTTTTTAGAGTAGTTCAAGCTTAACATGTATTAGGAGTAACTCATGGCAGTTCAGCAAAATAGAAAATCCTCTTCACGCCGTAATATGCGCCGTGCGCATGATTTTTTACCTCATCCCGCATTAGCAATTGAGCCAGGTAGCGGCGAATTACATCTACGCCATAACTTAAGCCCCAATGGTTATTATCGTGGTAAAAAACTTGATTTGCGTAGCGTTACCCAAAAAAATAACGACGCAGCTAAAGCTGCTGCTGCGCAAGAGTAGTTTTAAAAAAAGCTTGCTTAAAATAATTCTGCAAGCTGATGCTCACTGCTCACAAGAGGCTTTTAAGTACTTTAAATTGTCATCTACAGCCTGTACATTAAGGTTATTAATTTAAGATGCTTTTACGAAGGTTTTAGAGCCTCTTTTAATATTAAAGACCACTATTAAAAATATTGTTTATATGCCTATAGCACATGCCAAAATAAACTTGCTAATGTATCGGTTGCATTGAATTATTCCATTCAATATAAACTTCTACCTTTAATATTTTTATTTAAGGCACATGTTATTAACATTACAAACGATTAAATCATAAGCCAGCTTTAATACCGTAGCGCGCTCACTCATTACGTTTAAAGCAGTTATTTTTATACTTTTCTTTACTTGCACTATTTTCATCAGCGCTAAAAGAAGCAAAAAGAAGAATTAGGATTGAGCAAGTGATTAAGAAAAACGATTATCGTACTTTCATCTTATTAAGCCTATAAACTGAACTTATAAACATTGGAAACCACGGTGATCTGTCTCGCTGTTGATGCCATGAGTGGTGATGGCGGCATAACTGCCACCCTTCCCTCTTCACTTCGATTTCTTCATGCTGTACCTAACGCCTCCATTATTTTGGTAGGTGATAGCAGTTTGCTCCAACAAGAATTAAACCAGCGCCTGAACGCGTTATATACGCCGGTTCAGGAACGCGTGCTTCTGCATCATGCCAGTGAAGTTGTCACCATGAATGATGCAGTTACCCTTGCGCTTAGAGGAAAAAAAGATTCCTCTATGCGAAAAGCGATTAGCTTAGTTAAAGAAGGTAAAGCTCAAGGATGTTTAAGCTCTGGCAATACGGGCGCACTGATGGCGCTTGCTTATCTTATGCTAAAAACCCTTCCCGGCATTGATCGACCCGCTATTGCATCGAACCTTCCTACACTCAAAGGCCAAACTACAGTATTAGACTTAGGCGCTAATATTGAGTGTACGGCTGAACATCTTTACCAATTCGCAATTCTGGGTTCAGCCGTTGCTGCATGCCACCGCGGTATTAGCCGCCCCTCTATTGGCTTACTGAATGTAGGTGAAGAGCTAACAAAAGGCAATGAAACCGTTAAACGTGCCGCCGAAATGCTAAGGAATAGCACGCTCAATTTTTATGGTAATGTTGAAGGCCATGATGTATACAAAGGCACCGTTGATGTAGTGGTATGCGATGGTTTTGTAGGGAATGTATTGCTTAAAACTTCTGAAGGCTTAGCCTCGATGATGGGAAAGCGCCTTAAAGAAACCTTTTTAGAAAATTTTTATAGCAAATGTGTAGGCTTACTCGCCAAACCTGTTTTAAACCGTTTTCGTAGTGTAATGGATCACCGCAGATATAATGGCGCAAGCCTGGTGGGCCTTCAAGGGTTAGTGATGAAAAGCCATGGCTCTGCTGATGACTTCGCATTTGAACATGCTTTACATAGGCTTTATTCTGAAGTTGAACAGGGGCTGCTAGAAAAAATTCAGCGATCTTTATCTGCATCTTCGGCTACTATTGAATCTTCTGCTTCTTCTGCTCTACCTAATCAAGGAGACACCAATGTTTAGCCGAATTATAGGTACAGGACATTCTTTTCCTAAAACGTGCGTGTCTAATGCTGAACTCAGTACATTTGTTGATACCACAGACGAATGGATTACTGACAGAACAGGCATTCGCCAACGCTACCGCGTGAATGCAGAAGAAACAACGTCTCTACTTGCTACACAGGCAGCCCAGCAAGCCCTTAGCCATAGTTCTACGTTAATTGAGTCTATTGATTTAATTATTGTTGCTACGACAACACCCGATCAAGCCTTCCCAAGTACAGCTTGCTTTGTACAAGCCCAGCTAGGTAATACTCATGCGGCAGCCTTTGATATTCAAGCTGTTTGCAGCGGATTTGTATATGCGCTCACGGTCGCAGACCAATTTATTCGATCAGGTCAGGCTAAAAAGGCCTTAGTTATTGGTGCTGAAACCATGACTCGATTACTCGATTGGTCTGATCGCTCAACCTGCGTTTTATTTGGTGATGGCGCAGGCGCTGTCATACTTGAAGCTTGCTCACGCCCGGGTATTTTAGGTACTAAACTTTTTGCTGACGGCACCCATGCTAAAGCGCTTTACGCTCGTGGCCCCAATGCTTACCCTATCACCGATGCTAATCCCTATCTACAAATGGACGGACGCTCAGTTTTTCGTTTTGCTGTTAACGCAATGAGCCAAGCAGTAGAATCCTTACTGAAAGAACAAGAACTCAATATTGATGATATTGATTGGGTGATTCCCCATCAAGCGAATCAACGTATTCTTGATGCTGTTGCCGACCGACTTAATCTCTCTAAAGAGCGCGTAATCAGTACTGTTGCACAGCACGCCAATACCTCAGCGGCGTCTATTCCGCTGGCGCTAAGCGAGGCGGTTAAAAAAAATCAATTTAAGCCAGGCCAAAAAATTGTTTTAGTTAGTATGGGCGCGGGATTCACATGGGGAAGCGTTGTACTCGAATGGCAACAAATTCCTTAACTAGCCGCCTTTTAAATAAGATTAGAAGTTACGCAGTTGAGTTTTATCAAGGCATGGGATGCCCCGCATAGCAACGCAGACAGTACGGCAAGTTGCTATAACGCGGGGCGTCCCACGCTAAGAGAACACAACTGCGTAACTTCTAAAGATAATACTTAATAATTTTTAATCTCTAACGGGAGCTGCATGAAACACGCGTTTGTATTTCCAGGTCAAGGCTCACAAGCTATAGGCATGTTAGAGGCTTATTCGGGATATGATGACGTTGCTCACGCCATCCATACTGCCTCAGAAGTATTAGGCGAAAATTATTCGCTTATGATCGAACAAGGGCCTGCCGAACTTCTTTCCCAAACAATTCATACGCAACCTGTTTTACTGGCTATGGGTGTTGGCGTATACAATGCTTTTCGGAAAAAGTATCCATCAGTCGCGCTTTCGGCATTAGCAGGGCATAGCTTAGGCGAATATAGCGCTTTAGTGGCAGGCGAAGCATTAACGTTTGAAGATGCGCTTAAAATGGTGCGACAACGCGCTCAACTGATGCAAGATGCCGTACCCGCAGGAACAGGCGCTATGGCTGCCATATTAGGCTTAAGCGATGAAAAAGTGGATGAAATCTGTGCGCCTTTCGCTAAAGAAGGTAATTGGGTTCAGGCGGCTAACTATAATGCGCCGGGACAAGTCGTTATTGCAGGGCACGTAGATGCTGTCAATAAAGCAATTGAGGCACTTAAAGCTGGGGGAGCAAAACGCGCTCTTATATTACCCGTGAGCGTTCCTTCACATACTGAATTAATGCGCCCTGCTGCGAAAGGGCTAGAAGAAGCCCTCAAAAACATTACGCTTAAAGCGCCTTCTACGCCTGTATGGCAAAATGCGACGCTTGATTCCTCTAACAATCCAGAAAGCATACGGCAAGCTCTTATCGAGCAACTTTATACTGCTGTTCGCTGGACAACACTTGTCAAAAAAATAGCTGCCAATGGAATAGAATCTATCACTGAATGCGGGCCAGGAAAAATTTTATTGGGTCTTAACAAACGTGCAGCCGACACACTCAACCATAGCAGCTTGCATGATACCCAAGCCTTAAATAACTGGAATGCAGCAGACTTAAATAAGGAGATTGCGCTGTGACCGCTTCTGTTTTTTCGCTAGAAGGACAAATTGCATTAGTAACAGGCGCCAGCCGTGGCATTGGCTTAGGAATTGCCCAAGCCCTGCAAACAGCAGGCGCTACTGTTATTGGAACAGCGACTACACAAGAAGGCGCTGATCGCCTTAATGCTTTATTAAATACCGACGGCAAGAGTTTTGCTCTAGCACTTGATGTAAAAGAAAATCAAAACATAGAGAATTTAATTCAATCGATTGAAAATAAAGCCGGTGCTCAACCCAGCATACTTGTTAATAATGCAGGTATCACTCGCGATAACCTGTTTATGCGTATGAAAGATGAAGAGTGGGATGCCATTATTGATACCAATTTAACCGGTGTTTATAAAATAACGCGTGCGCTTATTAAAGGCATGATAAAAGCGCGTTATGGCAGAATTATAAGCATTGGCTCTGTAGTAGGATCTAGCGGAAATGCAGGGCAAGTTAATTACGCTGCTGCTAAAGCAGCTCTCGGCGGGTTTAGCCGCGCCCTTGCACAAGAGATTGCCAGCCGCAATATTACTGTAAATGTAGTGGCTCCTGGCTTTATTGATACCGATATGACACGCGCGTTATCAGAAGAACAGCGTTCAAACCTTTTAGAGCGTGTACCCGCTAAACGATTAGGAAGCGTAGAGGATATTGCTAGCGCTGTTTTATTTCTTGCCTCAAAAGAAGCAAGCTATATTACAGGCTCTACCCTTCATGTAAATGGCGGACTTTACATGGCTTAAGTATACTTCTTCTTTTAAAAATAAATTCAGTTTGTATTTTTATCAAACGCTTTACCCCCTATACTCTCTTCCGTGTAAACAATGGCTTTGTTAGAATAGGGTGTTTTCTCTTAATACTACGAGATACATGAAGCATTTTATTTCGCACTCTTTCTGTTCCTTTCTAGGAAAAAAGATAGAATGGGATAGCAGGAATATTCACGAACCCTCGGGTACCACACCAAAAACATGATCAGAAAGATCAACAAGGAACGACTATGGAAAATATCGAACAGCAAGTTAAAAAAATTGTGGTTGAGCAATTAGATGTTAAAGAAGAAGATGTAAAGCTAGAGTCTTCTTTTGTAGATGATCTAGGTGCCGACTCTTTAGATCAGGTAGAACTCGTTATGGCGCTTGAAGAAGCCTTTGAATGTGAAATTCCTGATGAAGAAGCTGAAAAAATCACCACAGTTCAACAAGCTGTAGATTACGTTAAAGCCAATTTAAAGGCAGCCTAAACACTGATTTTTTAGGAGATTTGCAGTGGCCTCACCTGCTACAACCCGTACCAAAACATTGCGCCGAGTGGTTGTTACTGGCTTGGGTATTATTTCCCCGGTTGGTAATTCGGTTGAGGCTGCCTGGCAAGCCATTCTAAAATCACAATCTGGTGTTACACACGTTACTCGTTTTGATACCACAGAATACAGTTCACGCATTGCTGCAGAAGTAAAAGGCTTTAATGCAGGAGACTGGATAAGCCCTAAAGAAGCGCGCCGCTATGATACGTTTATTCATTACGGTTTAGCTGCTGCTATTCAGGCAATACGCGATGCAGGTTTAGAAGGCATACAGACCTCACCTGAGCGTATTGGTGTGTGTATTGGTTCTGGTATTGGCGGCCTCCCTTTAATTGAAGCAACACAGATTGCTTTAGCTGAGGGCGGCCCCCGTAAAATTTCTCCCTTCTTTGTTCCCGGCTCGATCATTAACATGATTTCCGGCTTGCTTTCTATACAATATGGCTATCAAGGGCCGAATCTCGCTACAGTGAGCGCTTGCTCTACAGCGAATCATAGCCTTGGAGAAGCAATGCGGCTTGTTGAATATGGCGATGCCGACATTATGATTGCTGGCGGTGCTGAAGCAACGATTAGTCCGCTGGGATTAGGAGGCTTTTGTGCTGCGCGTGCGTTATCTACCAAAAATGACGCGCCCGAAACAGCTAGCCGTCCGTGGGATGTACAGCGTGATGGTTTTGTTTTAGGTGAAGGTGCAGGCGTTCTGGTGCTTGAAGAGTATGAACATGCTAAAGCACGTGGTGCTAACATTTATTGTGAATTAGCAGGTTATGGTATGAGTAGCGATGCTCACCATATTACAGCACCCTTAGCAGATGGATCAGGCGCAGCGCGCAGTATGAAAAATGCATTAGCCAGCTCTTGCATTAATGCTGATGCAGTTGATTACATTAATGCTCATGGTACCTCTACTCCCCTTGGCGATGCGGCTGAATGCCAGGCTGTTAAGGTTTGTTTTGGTGACCATGCTAAGCAGCTTGCTGTCAGCTCTACCAAATCAATGACAGGGCACTTACTCGGTGCGGCTGGAGGTATTGAGGCCGTTTTTACAGCCCTTGCTTTGCGCGATCAAATTGCCCCACCCACTGCACATCTTGATGAGCCAGATTTAGCAGCAGGATGCGATTTAAACTTTGTTCCGAAAATTCCCCAACAGCGTGCTATTAATATTGCACTCTCGAACTCATTTGGGTTTGGCGGCACAAACTCGACTCTAGTTTTCAGAAAACTAGATTAATTTTTTAACTTTTTTCTAACCATAGTTTTAAGCGTTACCTAAAGTTACAGATATAAGGAACACCTCACGATGGCATTATTGGTACAAAAATACGGCGGCACATCAGTCGGCACCGTCGAGCGCATTCAAAATGTAGCCCAACGAGTCGCGCGTGCGTACCATGAAGGACACCAGTTAGTTATTGTTGTTTCAGCCATGAGCGGTGAAACAAATCGACTAATTGGATTAGCCAAAGCTATTCAGCCTCATCCTGAACCCCGTGAACTAGATGTTATTGCTTCCACTGGTGAACAAGTAACAATTGGTTTACTTGCAATGGCGCTTAAACATCTTGGTGTTAAAGCTCATAGTTATACTGGCGCACAAGTACCCATTTTAACTGATAGCGCCTTTACAAAAGCTCGCATTCTTAATATTGATAGCCGCCGTATTCGTGCGGATCTCTCATCAGGCCATGTCGTTATTGTGGCAGGATTCCAAGGCGTTGATGCAGAAGGCCATATAACAACCTTAGGGCGCGGCGGGTCTGATACAACCGGTGTTGCTTTAGCCGCAGCGTTGCACGCTGATGAATGCCAAATTTTCACCGATGTAGACGGTGTTTACACAACCGACCCCCGAATTGTTACGGATGCGCGCAGACTCGATACCATTACATTTGAAGAAATGCTTGAAATGGCAAGCCTAGGCTCAAAAGTTCTTCAAATCCGCTCTGTTGAATTTGCTGGCAAATATAAAGTTAAATTACGTGTCCTTTCCAGTTTTGAAAACAAAGGGTCAGGAACACTAATTACCTATGAGGAACAAGAATCTATGGAACAAGCTATTATCTCTGGCATTGCGTTTAATCGAGATGAAGCCAAAATTACTGTAATGGGTGTGCCCGATCGTCCTGGCGTTGCTTATCATATATTAGGCCCAGTTGCCGAAGCTAATATTGATGTTGATATTATTGTACAAAACACTGGCGAAAATGGATTAACCGACTTTTCGTTTACTGTACACCGTAATGAATACCAGAAAGCCCTTGATGTTCTTAATCAAAGTCTGGGAAAAACCTTTACAGCACGCGAAATTAAAGGCGATAGCAAAATTGCTAAGGTTTCAGTAGTAGGTATAGGCATGAAATCTCATGTGGGTATTGCCAGCAAAATGTTTAAGGCATTAGCCGATGAAGGCATTAATATTGCAATGATCTCAACCTCTGAAATTAAAATTTCTGTCATTTTAGAAGAGCGTTATTTAGAATTAGCAGTACGTGTTTTACATAGTGCTTTTGAACTTGAAAAACCGATTGCTGCCTAATGGATAATAAAACGCGCACTGTAGTTTTTATTTATACACCCGCGCGCTGGGGAAAACGTATCGTTGCGTTTATCGCCGATATCATTATTTTAAAACTTATACGTTTTCCCCTATTATTTATTTTTTCACCTGATCAGCAAATGCTTTTTATATTTGTAAATCTATGGATTCTTATTACATATTTTGCAGCATTTGAAAGTTCCCCCTGGAAAGCTACTCCAGGAAAATTGCTGATGGGCATCCGTATTAGCCGGGTAGATGGCGAAGCGCCGTTATTCTATCAAACACTTCAACGCATTTGTTTAGGTCTTGTTTCATTAGGAACAACGTTTATATCTGCATTATGGAATCGCCATACAATAGCTTTTCATGATGAATGTACCGACACATGCGTTATCGAAGAATGGTGGGAATAATGCGTATTTTCATCATCCTTAGCTAAGTTTCATGTACCCTGTTTACTATCTTCCTGCTTTATATCACTGTAGTGAGTGCAAATCTCTGCTACTTGCTTGGCGATTTATTTTCTCAATTTGTATGCTTCGAATAAGTATTCGTTGAAGCGCTCGCTCCTTGAACCTTTATAAAGCGTGAAATGGCTACTTATCTCATTGGTGACATTCAAGGCTGTGCAGGTGCTTTTTCGCGTCTACTTGCGCTCATTCATCCCAATTGGTCTAAAGATTCCATCTGGATTGCTGGCGATCTTATTAATCGTGGCCCTGACTCTTTAGGGGTCTTACGCAAAATCAGAGCGTTACACGTGGAACATCCTAATCAAGTGCGTATTGTGCTTGGCAATCATGATATTCATTTGCTCATGACCTATTACGGATTAACCTATCCACGCCGCGGCGATACTCTCGAACCAATTTTTGCAGCAGAAGACCGCGAAGAACTTATTGAGTGGCTTACCCACCAGCCTCTTTTACAACGTCAAGGCCAACTTATTATGGTTCATGCTGGGCTTCTCCCCTGCTGGACTGAAGATCAAGCGGAAGCCTTATCACATGAAGTGCATCTTTTAATGCGTAAAGATGCACGTACTTTTTTAGCGCATGCCTATGGTAACTACCCCGACAAATGGCAAGATGATCTAGAAGGCATTGATCGTTACCGTGTAATTTTAAACAGTATGACACGGCTTCGATTTTGTACACCTCAAGGGCTAATGGAGTTTTATTCTAAAGGGCAACCCCATGATGCTCCTGAAGGTTTTATTCCATGGTATGAAGCACCTCATGCACGACACCCTGATACGACTATTGCTTTTGGTCATTGGTCGCAGCTAGGATTAAGAAAAATGCCAGGCTTTATCTCTCTTGATAGTGGGTGCCTATGGCGTGGTCCGCTTACCGCTATAAGAGTAGAAGATGGACACATTTTTCAAGTGCCCCAAACAGAGTTTCCCTCTAATCTTGGCAAGTGAAAATAGGCAACTCCGTTCGAAGAAAAATGACACAATACGAAGTATAGTTAAAATTACGCAGTTGAGTTTACTCAAAGCATGGTAACGCAGAAAGCGCAGAGAGTACCAGATATACGGCAAGTTGCCCAACTTGCTAGAGAACTCCACTGCGTAACTTCCCATAGTTTTAGTGATGTTGAACTACTAGGTTTTAAATGCATTCTTTAAAAAATATTGTTATTGGTGTAACAGGATGTGTTGCTGCTTATAAAACAGCACATTTAATACGCCTTCTTGTTCAAGCAGGTGTTAATGTTCGCGTAGTAATGACGCATTCTGCAGCACATTTTGTTGGTGAAGCCACCTTTCAAGCGCTTTCAGGTCACCCGGTTTATTCTAGCCTTTGGGATACTCGCATTGATAATCAAATGGCGCACATTGAATTAGCTCGATGGGCAGATTTGATTTTAATTGCTCCTGCTACTGCAGATATCATGGCTAAACTCGCTCATGGCCAATCAGATTCATTGTTAACCACATTATGCCTAGCGCGTCATGCTGATTTATGGATTGCACCTGCCATGAATCAGCATATGTGGAATCACCCAGCAACCCAACGCAATGCTCAACAGCTACAAGCAGATGGCATAAGCCTGCTCGGCCCAGCGAAAGGATTACAAGCCTGCGGTGATGATGGCGATGGGCGAATGATAGAGCCTGAAACTATTTTTTCTGCCCTACAAGGTTTTGGAGTACCTCAAGTACTTAAAGGTAAAAAAGTTATTGTGACAGCAGGGCCTACCTTTGAAGCATTAGATACTGTTCGCGGGCTAACAAATAAAAGTTCAGGAAAAATGGGCTTTGCGATTGCAGAAGCCGCCATTTATGCAGGAGCACAAAACGTTATTTTAGTTAGTGGCTCCTCGGTATCTTTACCCACCCCAATTGGTGTTCAACGCATTAATACCGTAAGCGCTCAAGAAATGTTCGATGCCGTACATCAACATCTAGACCACACTGATTTTTTCTTTAGTGTAGCGGCTGTTTCTGATTATAAATCTGCTACAACGCTTACGCATAAAGTTAAACGAGAAAATAATAAAGAAATGACTACCCAATGGGTAGCTAACCCCGATATTTTAGCCAGTGTGGTTCAATCACCAAACCCTCCTTTTTGTATTGGATTTGCGGCTGAAAGCGAATCTCTTATCCACAACGCTGAACAAAAGCGTCAACGCAAAGGAGTACCTCTCCTCGCTGCTAACTGGATTCATGAAGCTGTTCAAAATGATACGAACACGCTTATACTTATCGATGCTGATGGCATTCATCCCTTACCTTCATCATCAAAAACAAATTTGGCTCGCCAATTAGTCTTATATGCGGCGCAGCTTGAACAAAAACTTCATAACACCACAGATTCTATATCATGACCCCTACTCTGCCCCCCTCACATACAGCAAACGATCGTTTACTTAACGCTCCGCTACATTTACCTTTAAATTTCAAAGTATTAGATGAGCGTATTCGCCCTTATATTCCTAAATATGCGACAGCAGGTTCTGCGGGGTTGGATTTATGTGCTGTACTCGATGCTCCTCTTACACTTGAACCCGGGCAAACTCATCGTATTGGTACAGGTTTAGCCATTCATATTGCACAACCCGGTACTGCAGGTCTCATATTACCTCGCTCAGGGTTAGGTACAAAACACGGTATTGTCATGGGCAACCTGGTCGGTTTAATTGATTCAGACTATCAGGGGGAGCTTCAAGTTTCATGTTGGAATCGTAGCCAAACAGCTTATACACTTCAGCCTTTTGAACGCTTTGCTCAACTTGTTCTTGTTCCTATTATTCAAGCACAATTACACGAAGTAGAAGAATTCCCCAATGAATCGGAACGCGGCACAGGCGGATTCGGCAGTACAGGAAAGCACTAAATGAAAGGTGTCATTCTTTTTGCCCATGGTTCTAGAGACCCTGAGTGGGCTGCACCGTTTAATCAGCTCTTAGCCTCTGCACAGATCACGTATAATGATACCCCCATTGCGCTAGCTTATTTAGAAAAAATGCAGCCTGATTTTTTTGAAGCTGCTGAATATTTACTTCAAGAAGGTTGCACAACTATCAGCGTTATACCGCTCTTTTTAGCACGCGGCGGTCATTTAAAAGCTGATTTAAGTTCATTGCTGCGCGAAGCTGAAGCTCGCTGGCCAAGCCTTCAGTGGGATATTACACCCTGCATCGGAGACTCACCTTTTATGCAGGCCGCGCTTACAGAATGGATAGGTACTTATTTATGCGTTTAGGTTTAAGACAAGCCACCCTCAAACTGGGTGATCAATGGATTCTTGATGCCGCTGATCTACAGCTTCATGAGCGTGAACGAATTGGTCTCATTGGCCTGAATGGCGCCGGAAAAACTACGCTTCTTAAAGTGTTAATGGGCAGTATTCAGCTTGATCATGGCGAACGTATTGTATCCTCAGGGGTAACAATGGGAGGCGTAGTACAAACTCCACATCATAATCCTGCCTCTACCATTGCCCAAGAAGTAGCTTTAGGGCTTGGCGCTACCGGTAAAGCCTGGATACGTTGGCAACGGGCACTCGAAACGCTTGATGATCATGAAATGGCTGAAGCCCAATATGAAATGGATCAATATCAAGCATGGGATGTTGAAGCTAGAGTAGCCGCGCAATTAGATATTTGGCGCCTTCCCCAAGATGCTTATATTGAAGGATTGTCAGGCGGAGAACTTAAACGCGTATCATTAGCCCAAGCCTGGATTGCTCAACCTGAAATTCTTTTTCTCGATGAACCAACCAATCACTTGGATTTATTGGGTATTCGTCAACTTGAACTAGCGGTTAAAAACTACCTTGGCATCGTCATTTGTATTAGCCATGATAGAACCTTTCTCGATACTATCGTTACACGTATTTTAGAGCTAGACCGAGGTCGCCTTACTGGCTACCCAGGAAACTATGCAACGTATGTCATTCTCAAAGAAAAAGCATTAGAAGAAGAAGCTATTCATAGCGCAAAATCTGATAAGTTTTTGGCGCAAGAAGAAGTATGGATTCGCAAAGGCGTTGAAGCACGTAGAACACGTAATGAAGGACGCGTAAGACGGTTGGAACGCCTTCGTGAAGAACGCCAACAACGAAGAGACCCTCGTGCAATGGCAGATGATTGGAAACTAGTGAGCGGTGATCGCTCAGGGCATCAAATAGTCGTGATGGATAATGTCAGCTACATTCTGCCAGAAGGCCGACCACTGATTCGAGACTTTACTACACGCTTTCTTAGGGGGGATCGTATCGGTATTGTTGGGCCTAATGGGGTTGGTAAAAGCACATTACTCAAACTTATTTTGGGAGGGCTAGAACCTACTGAAGGAGCTGTAGAGCGTGGAACGCGTCTTACAGTTGCGTATTTTGACCAAATGCGTGAACAGCTTGATGGCCAGCAAACCGTTTTAGATATGATTTCTCCTGGCAGTGACTGGCTTGAGTGGAATGGCGAACGTATTCATCGAATGGGTTATCTTTTACAATTTGGCTTTACGCCACGCCAGGTTAACCAGCCCGTTCGCAGTCTTTCAGGAGGCGAGCGGCAACGTCTGCTGCTAGCGCGCTTATTCAGCCAGCCTGCTAATTTACTGGTACTTGATGAACCTACCAATGACCTTGATATGGAAACATTGGATATTTTAGAGGCAACACTACAGCGCTATACCGGCACTGTTTTTCTTGTCACGCATGATCGGCAATTTTTAGATAATGTAGTTACACAAATGGTGGTGTTTGAACCCAATGGTGTATTAAAAGAGTACCCAGGCGGCTATAGCGATTGGACTTTTTGGGATAAATGGTTCAAGCAATGGGATGACTATAAGCTTGCCAATAGCAGTCAAAATCGCTCAACGCCTACCCAGACAGCTATCGAAAGCTCAATCTCAAGCACTCCTGTTGTTGAAAACAAAGCGGCTGAAGCATCCGTTTTATCGGCATCTGCCTCTCAATCTAGCCCAGCCTTATCAAAAAAGGAGCGCCAAGAACTTGAACAACTGCCAGCTAAAATTGAACTTTTTGAGCAACAGTTACAAAGCTTACACAACCAATTAGGTGATCCTAAGCTATATAGTCAACCTCTTGAAACACAACAAAAGCTTACCCAAGAGCTTAATAGTAAAGTGATTGAGCTTGAGCAACAAAGGGATAAAGCTTATCAACGCTGGGAAGCATTAGACGCACGCAGCTAAATCAGAAACTGCTAGGGCATATTTTATTAATTCATAAACGCCCTAGCGCTTTATTACACCTGGTTAAAAATTCCTCGTGCCTCACGTGGTTCGCATCGCAAATATTGAAACGGCGCTTTAACAGCAGCACCTAACTCAGCCGCTGCATGCCAAGGCCAGCGGGGGTCATACAAAATACCACGCGCAAGCGCTACTGCATCAGCCTTACCTTCTACAAGAATACTTTCAGCGTGTTGAGGCGAGGTAATTAAGCCTACTGCAATCACAGGTATATTCACTATTTTTTTGATCGCTTCAGCAAAGGGTAACTGATACCCAGGAAAAACTGGAATTTGCTGTTTAGGACTAAGCCCGCCGCTACTTACATGAATATAATCACATCCTTTTTCTTCTAATAATTTAGCCAATACGAGGCTTTGCTCTAAATCCCACCCTCCCTCCACCCAATCTGTAGCAGAAATACGAACGCCAACTGTTTTATGTCGAGGAAATACGCTTCTAACTGCCCCAAATACTTCTAATAGCAGTCGCATACGATTTTCTATACTCCCGCCATATAAATCGTGCCGCTGGTTCGATAACGGTGATAAAAACTGATGCAAAAGATAACCATGCGCACCATGAATTTCGATAGCATCTAACCCTAATCGATCAGCGCGCCGAGCTGCTACAACGAAGGCCTCAATAATACTAGCAATATCTTGCTCATCGGCTGCCTGAGGTATAGGATCACTCTCATTAAAAGGAATATTTGATGCAGAAATAGTTTGCCAACCATGAGCAGCTTCAGGATATATCGCCCCACCCCCATCCCAAGGCTTTTGAGTTGAGGCTTTACGCCCAGCATGCGCTAATTGAATACCAATTGGTATAGCTGAATATTTACGTACCGAGCTAAGAACGCGAGCAAGCGCTGCTTCAGTTATATCATCCCATAAGCCAAGATCTGCGTATGAAATGCGACCTCGTCCCTCAATAGCAGTTGCCTCTAGAATCATTAAGCCTGCACCTGATAATGCTAGGCTTCCTAAATGAACCGTATGCCAATCTGTTGCTTGCCCATTATCTGCTGAATACTGACACATAGGAGCGATGATAATACGATTCTCTAACGATAATGAACCTAATTTTAAAGGTGAAAATAAATGAGCCACAAGCAAAGCCTCTCAATAAATAATAACTGTTGTAAATAACTCTATCACCTGCTTTTGAATATACTTAGAAGTTACGCAATTGAGCTATATCAAGGCATGGTATGCCTCGCATGGCAACGCGGCCAGTACAACAAGGAGTACGGCAAGTTGACATAACGCGGGGCGTCCCACGCTGAGAGAGCCAACTGCGTAACTTCTAATACTATTGTCCTTACACTATTTGGCCTACCGCTACTATTTGGCCTACCGCTAAAATCATAGCAAAATAAAATTTAAACAGCTTATCATTTAATAGATTTTAATATTTTAAATAGTTATAAAGTAAATCATCTATTTTAAAAAATATCTCAAAAGCGTGTATGATCATTTTTGAACATACATATTTTTTAATAGAATAAAAAATATGTATGTCCTTTCAATATAAGGAATTAAACGATGAGAAAACCCAACTCAAATATCAAACTAAAAAGTAATGCAATCGTTCCAGATTTTTCTACATTTAAACAACGTGCTGAAAGTCAAAGAAATCTTTTTGGAATACAAAATAATTTTAATCCTCCATTTCTTAACAATGCAAATATTGATATAGAAATTGTTCAAATTCGAACTCACATCATTCAAAAATAGATACACTATAAAATTTTAACATAACTGAGTGAAGTTAAATTAAGCACTCCATCACCATATCTTATAGTTCTAAACAGTGGCTCAACACGTATTACGTACGCCATTATAAATTATAGTCATTCCGGCCCTCACTTTAGTTATATAATAAAGGATCGCCATTTTATAGCTGTATATCCTATGAAGCATGTAGTAACCTCATGGTTTTATAGTCGTTTTCGTATCGTACCTATTTCATTTACATTATTCATTGTTATTAATTTTCTAGTACGTATAGCTCTCATTTTTTTTAATGGCGACTTTTCATTACTATCTCCCAAAACCCTGTTCCCGGCTTTAGCTATCGGTTTTATTTATGATTTTTCCATTATTTTATGGTGGCTATTTCCTTTAGTACTTGCTATTGCATGTTTACCCTGGCAGAAAAAATTTGATCGTTTGTTTGTAACCTGTTTATATGGAATTCTATTTTCTCTAACAGGCTTACTTATATTTATTCATGCTGCTGAATTTGTGTTTTGGAATGAGTTTTCATCCCGATTTAATTTTATCGCTGTCGATTATTTAATTTATACACGTGAAGTCGTTGGAAATATTAAAGAATCGTACCATTTAACACCTTTACTTGCAGGAATTGCTGCATTAACAGGATTAGTAGTTTTTTATTTATCAAAACCGCTAGCTCATACCCTTAGTTTTTCCTTTTTGAAACGCTCCCATCGTTGGTTATGCGTAACTGGTTATTTTGGCTTAGCCCTAATAACAACGTTCACTGTCAATACAAGTTGGAAAGAAAAGCTTATTCAACCGCAGGCAGTGCAAATTGCAGCAAACGGAATATGGGAATTTTTTTATGCATTCCGCTTTAACGAAATAGACTACACACGATTTTATGCAACCCTGCCAAAAGCAATTGCCACTGATATTCTTCAAAAAGAATTTTCAGACCCCCATCTTTATACTCTAGCGTTAAATACAAGCATGCCTATTCAACGCCAAATTCTTACCCATGGGCACGAAAAAAAAATGAATGTGGTAATGGTTTCTATTGAAAGTTTAGGAGCAGAGTTTATTGAATCGCTTGGCGGAAAGCCAGGATTAACACCCAATTTTGAGCGCCTTGGCAAAGAAGGATTATTTTTTAGCCATCTCTACGCAACAGGTACCCGTACAGTACGCGGACTCGAAGCTTTAACATTATCGGTTCCTCCTACTCCTGGGCATGCAATTCCAATGCGGCTTCATAACACAGGGCTGTTTACATTAGGCGGCGTTTTTAAATCTAAAGGTTACGTGCCTATTTATATATATGGGGGCTACAGCTATTTTGATAATATGAATGCTTTTTTTAGTGGCAATGGTTATACCGTGTTTGATCGCCAAGCGCTTTCTAAAAATGAAATTACACATGAAAATATTTGGGGCGTTTGTGATGAAGATTTATTTAAATTAGCCATTAAGGAGATTGATCTAAATGTTGCATCTGGCAAACATGTATTTGCTCATGTTATGACCACATCAAATCATCGTCCCTTTACCTATCCTGAAGGCCGTATCAATATCGCATCAGGTACAGGAAGAGAAGGTGCTGTTAAATATACAGATTATGCAATAGGCCACTTTATTGAAGAAGCCAAAAAAAAACCTTGGTTTAACAATACTCTATTTGTCTTTGTAGCTGACCATACCTCTATTGCACGAGGAAGAACTGATTTAGCGATGGAGCGTTATCATATTCCTATGATTATGTATGCGCCTAGTTTCATTAAGCCTCAACGTATCGATACGCCTGCCTCACAAATTGATGTGCCCCCTACGATATTAGGACAATTAAATTGGTCGTATAACTCTCAGTTTTTTGGAAGAGATATTCTTCGTGATGGCGCGAAAGACCCGCATATTTTTATGGCGAATTATCAAACTGTTGGATTTGTAGATAACGGTTTGCTTATAGAGTTACGTCCTAAACAATCAATCCGTTTGTTTGGAAGTGATGGACATCAAGAAACATCAGTTAATCACCTGCATGCATTAAATGAAGCGATCGCTTTTTATCAAACGGCTTCTTCACTGTTTCAGTGATATTAAGCTCTAAACTTTTTATTACCATGCGCAAAGAAATAATTAACACGATGAACACCATTACAGCACTCTCTTTTATTTATTGACTATAATCTTGAATTCTTATTTACATTCATATGTAGTTGAGTGAAAAATAATATTTTAAGTATATTATCTGTCATTGAAATTTAGAAAGTATACGATATAAATAGTGAATTTTTGTTATTAATATATCGTACACTTTCTTATTTTAATATAGTGCATTATTATTATCCTTATCAATTAAACATTTTTAGCTATTAATTTGTTATTAACGCTACTTTGAAAAATTTTTGGATTGTATTAGATAAACCTGAAAAAATTTTCAAGAAACCTTCTTTGATAAAAGAAGGTTGGTCATAAAATTCAGCAAATGATGGATTATAAATAAAATCCGCTAATTGTTTGCCAGACTGCGATACGGCCGTTCTTCCTATCATTACTTGTCCTACATTAAGAAAAAGATTTGAATAATTACTTTTTCCAATAAGAGAATTATGATAGTGCTCATTATTAAAAGGCTTAAATTGCGAAGGTGAGCTAATGTTAAGTGATTTAAGCGCAGGCCGTGTTTTGTAATCGAGTGCAGCTACAAATCTATCTGCAACTAACGTTTCTTCGTAGTTGTATTCATTTATGATACTTAAGCTACGCACTACCTTTCCTTCAGTTACAAATTTTCTAGCTTTACAGCCATATCTAAAATGAACTCCAAGCTCTCTAAGCTTATTATCCATTTCATGAATAAACGAATGATTTTCAATATATACACTTAAACCATCACGCTTTATTTCAGCCTCTGTACGCTCTTCAATAAGCGTCACTTCATAACCAATTTCTGCCAGATGATAAGCAGTTGAAAGATTAATGAGTTCTAAGCCTAACAGAATAACTCGCATTTTATTTCCCCTATTTTCTATACTTTTCAGATCGTTTGTTTGATCTTGATCAGCCATCTTATTTTGCAAGATGCTCACTAAAGTATATCTTTTGTTGAAAATATATTTGACTAACCACTGAATGCATCATAACAAATAATTCTTCAAAAATCAAACGAAATATAACGAAATATAACGAAATACAAACGAAATACAAACGAAATACACCATTAAAATTTATATGATTGATTTTTAATAAAATATTCTCAAAAATAGCAACATATAAAATAATGTTTAAAAAAGCCAAATTTAAGAAACTTTATATAATTTATTGGCAATAAATATATTCATATTCAATTTTTATTATTAAAATCAACGTATTTGAAAAATTTTTCAGTACAAGAAAATACTAGTCCTTTACCCATATTACCTATACTATTAACGAGTTAGCATAACTGCTTTAAGTTTTTCTTTTAATTCAGTAGGATTGAAAGGTTTAGCAATATAGTCATCCATGCCTGTGGCTATACAGCGTTCACGATCACCTGCTAATGCGTGAGCTGTCATTCCTATAATAGGGAGCCGGGGTTTATTATGTTGTTTTTCATAGGCCCGAATAAACTGTGTAGCCTCTAACCCATTCATTCCATGCATTTGCACATCCATTAAGGCAGCTGCATAATCGCCTGTTTTAATCTTTTCAATTGCCTCAAAACCATTAATGGCTATATCGCATCGGTAACCAAATTGCTCTAAAAAGACGGTTGCCACTAAAATGTTAGGAGCATAATCTTCAACGAGTAAAATATAAGGCTTTAATAGATCAGATAAACCTTCATCATCATTTTCTTCTAAGGGATCTAACTCAACTGTTTGTTGAATAACCATTTCACCTGCTATTTCTAGCGGCATACTAACTGTGAAAGTAGAGCCTTCCCCTACCCAGCTCTTTACGGTTAATGAACCACCCATAATTTCTGCTAATGTTTTAGTGATGGCTAACCCTAAGCCTGTTCCTCCATATTTGCGGTTAATAGATGAATCAGCCTGTATAAACTTATGAAAAATAATATCTAATTTTTCAGGCGATATCCCAATACCTGTATCTGTTACTGAAATATAAAGGGTTTCAAGCAGGGTATGAGATTTTTTTTCTGCTATGACACTAATGTGAATGCCACCGCGCTCTGTAAATTTAATAGCATTACTGCATAAATTCAGCATAATTTGACGTAACCGTGTGGGGTCACCCATAAACATTCGGTTTTCTACACATTCCATATCACTTATAAACGATAATCCTTTTTCTTTTGCTCGCACTCCCATCATGCTAATTACCTCATGAATCAACTGCGTTAAACTAAAAGGTATCTTTTCAAGCTCAATCGTGCGCGCTTCTATTTTGGCTATATCTAATAAATCATTAATTAACGCGAGAAGTGAATCAGCACTCATTTGTAAAGTTTTAATATATTCTTTTTGCTTAGACGTTAACGGCTGACTGATCGCTAAAATATTTGATAAACCAATGACAGCATTCATGGGCGTACGAATTTCGTGGCTCATATTGGTTAAAAATTCTGTTTTCGCAATATTTGCTGCTTCAGCAGCATTTCTAGCCTCAATTAAAAGCTCTTGTGCATGGCGCTCTTTAGTCATATCACGTGCTATTTTGATAAAACCTTTTATCTGATCACCATCATTTTTCATAGCAGCCATTGTGCCGTGAACAAAAAAACGGTCACCGTTTTTACGCATGTGCCAGCGCTCGTCATTTGCACGATCATGTTGCGCAGCGGTAGAAAGCTCCCGTATATGCATACCCTGTTCGCAATCTTCAGGTGTAAAAATAATGCTAATGGGCTGCCCAATAATCTCTACCGATGTATACCCAAACATCCGCTCTGCGCCTGAATTCCAACTTATGATAATACCCTTCTCGTCTAGCGAAATAATGGCATAATCTTGCGCACTTTCTACCATTAAACTTAAATGCGCATGAGCATCATTTACTGCTTCTAAAGCTTGTTTGTATTCTTGAATATCAGTATTTGTACCAAACCATCCGGTTATTTCGCCATCCAAATTACGAACAGGTAAAGCTCTTGAAAGATGCCACCGGTACTCGCCTCTTTTCTGATGAATAATTCTTTGCTGTACTTCATAGGGCGCGCCTGTTTTAAGACACTCACTCCATATCTGCAACGATTTAGTTAAATCATCAGGGTGAACAACGCTCATCCACTGCACAATACCATTTTCAACAGAAATATCGCCTACATATTGGCGAGTATATTCATTCACATAATCCAGATAGCCATCTGGTCGAGCTGTCCATACCTGCTGCGGAATAGCATTGGTTATTTGCTGTAAATGCTGCCTATTTTCACGCAGCGTTTCTTCTGCTTCTTCACGGTTCGTAACATCACGGGCTGTGCCTACAATCGCTGATACTTCACCTGATTGCGTTAAAACTGGTGCAAATACATACTCATAAATACGACGCCCGTTTACACCCGTAAAAGGTGCCTTACTCGATAATAATTTTTTTGTTTCGATGACATATTCAATTTTACGCTCATGCATTTCAGCATGCCAACGTTCATAGCCCAATTCAAGGAAGCTTTTGCCTAAGGCATCGTATTTATCTATACCAAGCATGGTAAGCAATGCTTGGTTTGCGTACAGTAACCGCTTATCTAATCCCATTACATAAATAGAATCAGGAGTATTTGATAATACAGTTTCATAAAACCGCTGCCATTGTTCAGATTGAATCTGTATAGCTTCTTGTTCTTTTAACGTGCGCCTAAGCTCTAACTGCTTCATTACTTGATTAGCGAGTGTTTTAAGAGCAAATAATTGATGCTCATTTAATTGGCGAGGCTCATGATCTAAAACACATAAGGTACCAAGCGGCAACCCATCAGGAGTTTCAAGTAGTACACCTGTATAAAAGCGAAGAGAAGGGGCACCTACCACTAATGGGTTAGAAATAAAACGAGCATCTTGCGTCGTATCATGTATTTCAAACAGACCGCGCTGTAAAATAGCATGCGCGCATATTGAAACATCAAGCGGAGTTTCACGCACTCCTAGACCCTTTTCAGCTTTAAACCATTGGCGATTTTCAGCAATCAAATTAATAACACTAATAGGCGTATTACAAATCTGTGAGGCAAGTTGAACAATATCATCAAAATCTTGCTCAGGAGGAGTATCCAAAATATTGTAACGAGCAAGCGCTTCTAGACGATCTTTTTCTAAATACCACGGCGAAGCTAGGTTTTGGATGAGATCATCCTTAATAAACTGCATACATCATCACAAATATTCAACAGAATAATCAATTCTATCTGTATTAAGAAATAATTGCTGTATCAACATGGGGTAGATACAGTATTACCACTAAACATTTTATTACTATACAGATAAATTAATACTATTTTGTTGATCCAGATGTTTAGTATTAGAAGGCGGCTCTGCATCCAACGTTAGATGTGCCTGAAACAGCTTTGCCCAAGCACTATTAACTCCAGGAACATTTTCCAGATCATAATTAACGCTAGAAGATAAATTATTATCTACACTTTTACTAATAAATAGCGAGGGAATAGATTGCGTGCTAGATGTGTTATTTGGAAGATCTATATTAGTAGTGTGCAATAACGCATTATTTTCGACTAAATGATTGGCTAAGGTATAGTAAGAATCATACAAGCCTTCTTCTAATGCGTTAGTTAAAGAAACGGTGACACTTGTTGAGTCTTCTGGCGCAGTGTTAGCAGTAGAATTTTCAGCCGGTAAACCTAAGAATACATTACTAGAACCAGTAGTATTGAGGATAGCTGAATTAGCTGTTGAGGATGTTATAGTATCTAACGTTAATGAATCATCAAGCAAATGAGGAGAAGGAATATCGCTTGTTTCCTCTAAAGCAGGCAATGTATAGAGATAAGAGGAAAGTTCTTCGATAGATGAAATATTCATAGCCGTTTGCCCTCCACTTAGCGTCGTGCTAAGCACTAGACTATCACTCTCTATGAATTTTTTCTAGCGAGAAACGCTTTTCTTACTTTTCGGCAGCTTTATAAAGTATTTTTGAGAAAACAGACACTGGCTGCGCACCACTCAATGTGTATCCGCCTATTTCAAAAAAAGGAACTGCAACGATACCGGTTCGCCGTGCGTTGAGTTCCATCGAAATAATTTCCTGCTTTTCATCTGTACTGAGAAGATACTGTTTTATGTCGGGTAGCGAAAAACCATCGCTCATTGCTAATTCAGCTAAAATATCTGCATTACCAATATCTTGACCTTCATTGAAATACGCTGAAAAAATATGCTCGTATAAAGCTCTGATATTAGCAGTATCACCCATATTCTTATGGGCTGAATAAATAAGTTGATGCGCTAGCCGCGTATTAGGTGTACGCATCACCCGATCATAGCGAAACTCTAATCCTGCTTGCTGCCCAGCGAGCATAACATCATTATCCATTGCTTGAGATCGTGCCCATGACCCAAATTTACGGATACGATATTCACGTCGATCGACTCCTTCTTTAGGAAAGTCTGGATTTAGCTCATAGGGCGCATAGCGCATCCTCACGGCATTATTTGTTTTCGTATTTTCAATAGCGATATTTAAATGCTTAAGCCCTATCCAGCACCAAGGACAAATAAAGTCAGATGTCACAGTAATATCAATTACATGCATTTCGGTTCCTTTAGGAATTAGCCATGAGGTTCACTTATCTTGCCTCTTGCCAAGCTATTACCGAAGCGTTCCCTATCTCTTGAATAACAATTTTTAGAACCTTTACCAAATGTAAAAACCAGAAGCGCTCTTTTATACCTGCCTTCATCTGTTAATCAGATTGAAATAAGGGGCTCGCTGATATTCGCATTAAGTAGATTTAATCTAAAAGTTATCAGAAATAAGGTTGTTCTTGATAAAACTGTATTTAACCGAAAAGCAAACGCTTTAGTAGCAGAAACACAGTTATCCTTGGTTGCAGCAAGTTATAGGATGGTACACGTGATAATTATCGGCAAATATTCGCGTAGTAAACCTATATTCTTACCCTTATATTTAACTATTTAGTAGTTAAGTATCTATGATTAATTAATCACTTCTGCAAAAAATGAATGGCAGGCCTGCCTACTAGAAACTCTTATACGATTATACTTGTTATCAGCCAGTAACTTAGATGCTGAAAGTTCTAAACTATAAAATTGGTGCATAGCGATCTCAATCATTTATCAGTAAAATTATGATTTGCCATAAAAACAATTAACGTTTTTTTGTAGATTCGTTGATAAAACTTCTGATTGCAAAAAGCATCGTCATAAAAATTACAAAACATATCCAAGTTGGCGCATGTAAAGCTATAAGGCAGCACAGTGCAACGAGTGTGATTCCGATGATTGCTAAATTACTCATTACATTCCCCTTATTACTTTTTAAGTAATTAATCATTTAAAACCAACCTTAATTTTTAAGCTAGCGCTTAGTCACCATTTAGTTTTAAAGTAAAAACGAGTCTTTTAATATGAATACGTTGCTTGTGATTACAATAATCAAAAGCATTGCTTATAGCGCTTGTTTTTAGCGCCATAACTCAGCCTTTATTTTCTTTCATCTTTAGACCACCAAATCATTACTTTAGGCTCTTGAACCTTAGCGTGTACTTCTTTTTTAATCGTTTGAGGCTGAATAGTAGCCACCTCTTTATACATTTTAATAGGTTCAAGCTTGCGAATAGCAGCCTCTTTAGAAAACATTTCAGGAGTCTTCGCTAAAGGTCTATGCAAAGGCGTAGAGTAATGCTTTATCGATGAAGTATCGTTTGGTAAAGGCATTAAAGAGACAGCAGGAACGATAGGTTCAATAGGCGCAAGAATTAACGAAGCATGCCAAAGAATGAAAAAAACATAGCCCAACCCAAGTAGTGCTAATTGTTTGAGGAGTGCTTTTCTTGCATAATCACTCGCTTGCTTAATTTTAATACTTTCTTGAAGTGCGTCATCGATATTTTGTGCATGAAGCTCATCTAATTGTTTTCTAAGTACTCGAATTGTTTGTTCATGGGCACTTGAATTTTCATTCGGTTGTTTGTGAAGATTTACCACTTCTAGAGACGAACGAATTTTTTCAGCAATGCTTTCTCGGCGCCCAAAATAATTGACCTGCATCAAAAAAGAAGACATTAAATATTGGTTAGACTTCATCATATTTGAAATATAGAGCATTCCATACCCCAAACTGACAGCCATTAATACAACAGATAGCCCCCATAAAATAAAATGCCAAGAATAAAAACCTTCTCGTGTTAATGCGACAGCAAATCCTAATGAGAGCACAGTAATCACTAGCAATAAGTACTCAAGTTTGGCAACGTTATTACGCTGCCAAGCAATCTCATGATCTGCTTGTTTTTGAAGGTTCTGAACTTCTTTCATAGGTAGTGCTGCAACAGACATAACGTTCCCTTTACAAGGGTATATCATCAATAGCGCTATTTATGGATTTGAGTGAATTGCAGGTGAAAGCAAATTCTAGATTTAGTCTGACAAAAACTAGAATAAAGTTTTGCACAAACATTTTTCTCTCATCTATAGACTAAATTGAGAGCCGGCATTGAGTTTTGCCTATAGTAAGTACCCCATGCCGAACCATAGTTAGCCTTTGTGACATACCCTAATGTGTATTTTTGCAAATAATATGTGCAACGCTAATAACGCTACACTTTTCTAATGAAAAGCCGTAGGCATTTTTCTCTTCTATCACTTATCAAATACGCTTGGAGGTTTGCACGAATAAACAGGAGCTAAGAGAGCTTAAAAAGTACTAGCGATTCTTGGCAATACAGCATGCATGAATAAATTTTTTGCCTAGGCACTAACTCTTTAGCTTCTGCTCATTATCTCAAGCTAGGTTATCAAGGCACAATTAGATATTATTCTAGGGCGTGTTAAACAACAAGATAGAAAATTGACGTTTAATTGAGCTGTACCTGACAAGCACGAAAAGATGTTTTAGCTATTGCTAACCATAAGCAATGTGTTTAGATATCTAGTGATATTACCATAAAATTCACTTTAGAATAATAGCTTTATGATTGATACGCCCAAGATTAAAACTAATGTAATAGCGATTACACCCAAGATCAACGCTACCCACTTTAGCGTTCTAATGATCGATAAGAGTGATTGACTATGAATCCCAGCTCCCTTCTCTAGCAAATTGAGTGCGGCTACAATTAAAAAAGTAATATCATCGACCCATCCTATAAAAGGAATATCCGGAATAATATCAATTGGAGAAATAGCATACACCATCGATAATAAAACGAACATCCAAGACGATTTTTGATCTTTTAGCGCACTGACTGGGTATTGAGACATAGACACTCGCTTGCTTAATTACATTCAAATAGTTAGAAGTTGAATAGTTGAATTTTGGAGGATTATTAGCAATTTGTTATACGCTGTATACTGTATACTGTATGCGTTGCTATGCCTTAAATGAATTCAACTGCTTCTCTTCTAAAGGTTTGCAGAATTAATAAAGTACATTCTTATGTATTGGTTTTCAATTGTATGCTCCATTGCCAAACAACCAATGCTCCTGCTATTGCTACTTGCGCTATCATAATGATGATACTACCCGCATGCAGAGAATAAAAAGGCACAAAAAAGTAAGCCAATGTATCAAGATTCATTGCTTTAGCCAAAAATGGCAGCAATCCATTAATGATAACTAAATACAATAAGGTTGTTGTTACGACTCGCTTCGGGTTGAATGAAAATGCGAAAAATAAAAATACCAAAACATCACGCAGCAACATAAAAGCCATCATAATAGGAAGGTATCTTCCTCCAGGCACACGATCAAGCAGCCCTTGCCCTATTCCTTGAATATTATTTTGCTGGAATGAAGGTAATACAAAAAAACTGGCAACAGCAAAACTAAATGTTAAAACAACGGTAGTTATTGATATAGGTAGTTGCTCAACCACTCCCCGCCAGTTTCTGGTCTGAATACGAACTACAATTCTCTGCCAAATAGAAATAGCATGCGACTCTGAAAATAATGCTGCATATGTCATCGTCATAGCCACCATTAAACCAATACGAAGAAAATGAGACATTGCAGCATTTATATAAAACCCTGCACAATATAACGAAAACAAACAAGCAAATAGCGGCCATGCCCATGGTATTGTTCGTACTTGCAGTGCATTTGACATCGTTCTCCACGCTGCAAAAACAGCAATGACTGCAAACCCAAGACTACTAGCCAATAAAAAAGAATGCCGATCATATGGCATATGCCACCACACAATCGTATTACTACTTAATTGCGCTAACCAACTTCTTGCAAATAAGCCCATAGCAACAATGCACCAGCTTATACCCCCACGTTGAATGATTGTTTTATCAATACCTATATGTACACTAGCAGCCATAGCAGCTGCATGCATGAGAATACCCATCGCTATCATAGAAAGCATAGGGGTACGTTCACTTAGAGACACCGTTGTTAAAAATTCTGTCACCAGAATGACCAACAGGCATATTATTCCGCCATACCAGTTAAACGATGTCGCCCCAAAAAGCTTACCCCATGTCATGGCCCATGGTTGTAATGCACTCATTCTTTGCTGATCCCATGTTTTATCACGTAACTCATCAGCGATTGAAGAAGTAGCATTACGTGTACCCCATAACCATACGATTCCAATAAATAGAATGCGACCTGCCTTCGGTAATTCTCCTACCATTCCTGAAATTTGAATCGCCAGAAAAACTAAAGCTAGCAAAATAGGCGTGGCTACCAAACGATGTAAAGAAAACTGTAGCCACAAATTACGTTTGAACTCGGGGTTAAGCATGTTCATCTCCAAGACGAGATTTAAGGGAACTTAAATAGGAGTCTTGCAAGTTCTCTTTATGCTCGGTAAAACACATTACAGAAAACCCGCTAGCAATCATGCTTGATAGTAATGCAGCTTGCTCGGCAGGCTCTCCTGAAAAATCAAATTCTGCGTGGGTAGCAGAATTGGTTTTGAGAACCACGCCTGCGTGAGACGATAAATGAGCGCCCAATGTTTTATCAGGTTGTGCTAGTGCTATCATCATGCGCTTAAATGGCTCTGCATGCCTTTGTGCTTGGTCGCCTAATGCCCGATAATCAAGAATGCGCCCATCACGCAGCGCTAGCATATGCGAAGAATACTCATCTAGTTCTGCCAGAATATGAGAAGACACTAATAATGTCATTCCCTCAGCTTGTAATTTTCGAAATAACAGCGCAAGACTAAAACGTGCCTCAGGGTCTAATCCTGATGCAGGCTCATCGAGTAGTAACACTTTAGGAGAATGAATAATTGCTTGCCCAATGGCTACGCGCTGCCTTAGCCCACGCGATAAGCTGCCGGTGGCTTGGTGCAGGCGATCTGAAATTTCTAACTGATAAGCGGTTGTTTGTATGGCTTGTTGAATAGAATGCTCAGGCACCCCTTGCGAAGCAGCCGCATACTCGAAACATTGTGCTACGGTGAGTTCTTGATATAATCCAAAAAAATCGGATAGATATCCCAGCATTCGATGCACTTCACGTGGGTGCTCCATTACATTAATATCTGCTACAGTAATGGTACCAAGAAGAGGCGTTTCTAAACCGGCAATACAGCGCATTAGCGTAGTTTTTCCTGCCCCATTTGGGCCTACCAATGCTGTTACACTTCCTTTCTCAATAGAAAAGCTTACCTGGTGTAAGGCACGATGCCCCTGGTAATCAAACGTGAGGCCTGAAATATTAATCATGGGTATCTCTTAAAGTGAATTCCAGAAGTTAGATCATGATGAACTGACTTGTATGCAGGGCAGGAAACTTATGTAAAAGTGCTGCATCGCTATGATGATGGCATTTTGCCCTACTATTATGTGTGTATACGTCATGCCTGGGTGAAGCAGTTTTGAGAAAATTAGATTTATTCAGTCGTAAGTATAATGTGATAAAGGGCAATGAATGAAACGGGTTTGGCTATTGCTGTTGATATTGTTGTTAGCAGGTTGCGTTTCACCCCCTCCTCGAAAAGGCCCTAATTTTTCTGTTGTATGGCGCCCTTCCCCTAATTTTGAAGAGCGGCGTCCTGTTTATGTTATTTTGCACCATACTGGCTCAACATCAGCAGATCGCGGTCTTTTTGTCTTAACTGATCCAGCCCATAAAGTAAGCGCACATTATCTAGTAGGGCGTGATGGTACGATATATCAGCTTGTTGATGAACGTTATCGCGCATGGCATGCTGGCGTATCACGCTGGGCAACTAATAAAGACTTAAACTCTTCTTCGATTGGTATTGAAATCGATAATAGCGGAAGCCAACCTTTTCCTGACGTTCAAATTTCAGCCCTTCTTAAACTACTGAAAGATATTCAGCAACGCTACCATATACCTGCTGAAAATTTTCTAGGTCATGCAGATATTACGCCTGGGCGTAAAGTAGACCCAAGCCGCTATTTTCCGTGGGAGCGTCTTGCCAACAAAGGTTTCGGCCGTTGGTGCTACCGAAATCCATTACCAAACTTACCCCTTTTATTTGACCCATCATTGGCGCTTCAATTATTGGGCTATGATATTAACCGCATGAACGCTGCCGTACAGGCATTTAAATTGCATTATTTTCCTGAAAACGCTAATACGCCAGAACTCTCTGAGTTCGAGCAGCAAGTTTTATACTGTTTGGTAGAAGATAAAAAGCCTGTCACTTTATTAAATGAAGAGAGTGCTGATTAAACAACTCGTAGTACATACCAAGTACATACCATTATGTGCGTGCCACGAACGCGCATTTATTATCCACTTGCTTTGCATAGCCGGTATACAGCAAGCGTTGCAAACATATTAGGCAAAAACTTTTGCGGTTTGCCTTGATTTAAAGCACAACAATCTAAAATTTTAATCTGTCGATCAGCGCAAAACTGTTCAAAATCAACCATCGTACATAAATGAATGTTCGGGGTATTATGCCAATCGTAAGGCAATCGGTCTGAAACCGGCATACGCCCCAGTGCAATCTGTAATCGATGCGACCAATGTCCAAAATTGGGAAAGCTCACAATGACTTCACGCCCTACCCTCAGCATTTCGCTAACAATCGATTCTGTATGGCGCACCGCTTGTATTGTTTGAGATAAAATGACTACATCAAAAGACTGATCTTCAAACATCGAAAGCCCTGCATCAAGGTCAGATTGAATGACATTGATACCATTTTGCAAACATCTCAGTACATTACGCTCATCAATTTCAACGCCGTAGCTTATTTTGATACCGCGCCACTCACGTAAAAAACGTAATAGCTCACCATCACCGCAACCTAGGTCTAATACTTGACTAGCAGCTGGAATCCATTGCGCCATCCGCTCAAAATCGTGTCTTAATCCTACTGCCACACCCTTCTCCTTATTACTTTGCTGAGTAGCATTATTTTAACGCTCTCTCTTGAGGGCTAAACTTCTATTCGATCAAAATACGCTGCCATCAACGCATGATAGTGCGGAATAGACATTAAAAATGAATCATGCCCATGCGGTGACTCTATAACGGAATAACTTACCGTTCGGCGGTGATCAAGCAAGGGTTTTACAATTTCCATAGAGCGCTCCGGCGAAAATCGCCAATCACTTGTAAACGCTAACACAAAAAACTCAGCCGTCGCCTTTGCAAAGGCAGCTCGTAAATCGCCTTGCACTGAACGTGCAGGGTCAAAATAATCCAACGCTTTTGTCATCAAAAGATAGGTGTTGGCATCAAACATTTTTGTAAATTTATCCGCTTGATGATGTAAATATGACTCTACCTCAAACTCGATATTAAAACCGTATTGATAGCCAGCCTCACTGCCTTCACGACGATCGCGCCCAAAACGGCTGCCCATTAAATCATCAGAAAGATAAGTAATATGACCTAACATTCTTGCTAACCGCAATCCTCTCCACGGTACAACATCATAGCGATAGTAATCGCCCTGATGATATTCAGGGTCTGTTAAAATTGCCTGCCTAGCCACTTCATTAAACGCAATATTTTGTGCTGTTAACCTCGGCGCACATGCTACGGTAACCACATACCGCACACGCTCAGGATACGTGAGCGACCATTGCAACGCTTGCATTCCACCTAAACTTCCGCCCACTACTGCAGCAAATTGGTGAATACCTAAGCGAGAAGCTAACAACGCTTGCGATTCAACCCAATCTTCAACCGTAATCACTGGAAAGCTTGCCGCATAACGCTCTCTGGTAACAGGATTAATCGATGAAGGGCCTGTTGAACCGTTGCATCCTCCCAAATTATTTAATGCCACCACAAAAAATTTTCGCGTATCAATCGGCTTACCAGGGCCGATCATATTATCCCACCAACCGATATAGTCAGGCGTTGCCGCATAATAACCTGCCGCATGATGATGGCCCGAGAGTGCAGGGCAAATCAATACTGCATTTGTTGCTGTAGAGTTTAGTTCGCCATATGTTTCGTACATAAGCGTGTAGCCAGATAATTCGCCGCCTGACTGTAATTTTAAAGGCGCATCAAACTGGGCAGACATTGGGGTAACAACACCCACTGAGTTACCATGATCAAACACTTTTGCCATTCAACTATCCTGTTAAGCTGAAACATCTTATACATTATTTACAGCCGCACTCTATCTACTTGCGCTAGCAGTTAACTGCTGCCATTTAGAGATTTAAGCATTCAATCGTTCTGCATACATCGCAAATTTAGCAGGATCATCCGTACGATTTAAGCGATTTACCCACTCTTGGGCTTCTTTCACTTCACTTGTCAAAATACGTTGTTTTACCGGCAAAATTTGTGCTGGCTGCATAGAAAACGATCTTAGACCCATTCCTAAAAACAATCGGGTCATGTTTATATCACCAGCCATTTCCCCACACACTGAAATGGGCACGCCTGCTTTTGTCGACTGACGTATGGTTTGCGTTAATAATCGCACAATAGCTGGATGCATAGGATCATACAAATAAGATACTGCTTCATCGGTACGATCAATCGCTAGTGTATATTGAATCAGGTCATTGGTTCCAATTGATAAAAAATCCAGATACTTAGCAAATACATGTGTAAGCATTGCCGCTGCTGGCACTTCAATCATTCCACCAAGCGGCACCTTATCAGCAAATGGCATTTCGCGCTTCGTTAACTGCTGTTTAGCACGCTCAATAAGCTGCATCACTTGATGCAATTCATTAATGTGGCTAATCATAGGAATAAGTATTTGCACGGGGCCATAGGCCGATGCCCGTAAAATGGCTCGCAGCTGCGTTAAAAAAACCAAAGGTTCTGCAAGTGAAAACCGCACAGCACGTAACCCTAATGCCGGATTGGGAGCAACACGCGTATGTTTGCTCCATCCTTCTTTTTGCTTATCTGCCCCTAAATCAAAGGTGCGAATCGTCACTGGCTTCCCTTTTACTCCATTTAGAAGGCTAATATAAGATTCCAACTGCTCTTCTTCACTCGGCCAATCAGGACGATTCAAAAATAAGAATTCGCTGCGAAACAAGCCAACGCCATCAGCCCCTGACTCGATGACTTCTACAGCATCTTGTGGAAGCTCCACATTCGTCAGCATGCTAATTGAAATACCATCTAATGATGCACAGGGTGCGGTGCGTAAACGTTTTAATTTTTGGCGGTCTAACTCTAAGGCAGATTGCCGCAAACGATACTCGGCAAGAACCTCACGGTCGGGATTCACAATAACAACTTGTGCAGCACCATCTACAATCAGTGAGTCGCCCTCTTGAATGAGCCTTCTAGCATTATGAAGAGCCACAATAGCGGGAATTCCCATACTTCTCGCTACAATAGCAGTATGAGAATTTACCCCTCCCATATCTGTCAAAAATGCAGCATAGGCATTCGATTTAAAATGCAATACATCTGCAGGACTCAAATCATAGGCAACTAAAATAGTTTTTTCTGACGAAATAGAAGGAATCGCTAATTTTTCTCGCGCCTCTCCCACCAGCGCTTTTAATAAATGCTCGCATACATGAAGAACATCTGCTTTACGCTCGCGCAAATAGGGATCTTCCATCACCTCAAATTTTTCAACTAAGGCTTGCATTTGCAAGCTTACTGCCCACTCGGCGTTGCAAGCATGCTGTTCGATTAGCTCGCAGGGCTGCTCTGCTACGCTGCTATCTTGCAGCATTAAACTATGCACCTCTAAAATAGCCGCCAGCTCACCTGGGGCCTGCATGTTTTCTGCTTGCTTACGCAACGTTTCTAGCTCTTCGCTTACTCGTTTCAATGCAGTTTTATAACGCGCAATTTCAGCAGCTATTTGTGGAGCTGAAACAGTGTAATGCACTACTTCATTAACAACATGGGATACTTTATGCGCCCGCCCTATTGCGATGCCACCTGCTCCACCCACGCCATGCAAGCTAAAGCTCACCATAAATTGCCTTCCTTTTGTTCTTTTCGTTACGAACATACACGCTTAACACGCGCATATTCCTAAGAACAGGTTATAGGACGTATGCAAAATCGCTCTAAGACTCTAACAAGACGGCAAAACTCATATGTATGTTATACATAAGTAACAACATTAATATAAATGCTATGAGAACCATTTTGCGTAAGCCCTAGTTATAAAACGCCGAAACGCTTAACAAGAAGGGTTCAAAAAGTTTAACGCCACATCGTTACTGGCCCTCGCCAAATTTATTTTCTATTAACTCGACAAGTGCCTCACAAGCTTGGCCTTCATCTTCACCTTCTACTTCTAAATTTAAAGTTGTGCCTTGCGCAGCGGCAAGCATCATAACACCCATAATACTTTTAGCATTAATCCGCTGATTACCTCGAATTAAACTTACTTCTGACTTAAAACGGCTCGCCAACTGTGTTAATTTTGCCGAAGCTCTAGCATGAAGCCCAAGCTTGTTAATGATTTTAACTTCTACTGCTATCATAGCGTTACGTCCCCATACATGGTAAAGCTGGAACACATACCATCCCTCGTGTACCGCCCTCAAGGGCTTTTTTACATAAAGAGTCTAACGGTTCATTACGATAGGTTAAAGCCCTTAGTAACATCGGTACATTTACACCGGCCAACACTGCTACACACCCTGGCTCTATAAGCTTTATAGCCAGATTAGAAGGTGAAGCACCATAAATATCGGTTAATACCAAGACTGTACTTGATGAGCTTTTAGCTTTTACTCTATTTAAAGCAGCTCGAACAACCTCTTCGGTAACTGAATCTACCCCCTGAATAGAACAAATCTCAATTCCTTCAGGGCATACACCATAAACGTGTGTAACACACTGTAAGAGCGCAGAACCGATACCTTCATGCGTCACCAACAAAATACCATTCATTTATAATCCCGTCCTCTGGGTGATTGGCTCATGCGTTATGTTGATTAAGTAAGACTTACCTAACATTGTTTTACTAAGGCATAAAGGCGTAAGCAGTACCTTGTAGTACTGCATATTGCTATAAAAATTCTTGACCACTTTTAAGCAAGCCTTATATTAAGCCAATGAGTTAATAAGTTAAAAAATTTATTTAGCATATACATGATATATAAGGAAAACTTTTTAACTTTAACATAGTACTATGACGAAAATTAGGGTTTTAAGAGATACTCATTATCTTTTATCGACGTGAATCACTATTGTCTATCATGCAATACAGCAAACATGCCGAAAACTATTATAAGAACCTGCCTATTAATTTCCACATCTTTAACCTTAATTACGAATCATGAGCAAAAACATGCACCGGTCACGCCGCGCTGCCATCCGCGCTCGATTATTGCGCAAAGCACGAGTGTTGCGCGCTATAAGGTGGATAGCATTAGGAAGTTTAAGTATTGTTACCGCGTTTACTGCGGGTTGGCAAGGCTATGTGCGCCCTCATTTTCCTGAGTACCAACCGCATATTGAAGCATGGCTCTCTAAAACATTAAATGTTCCAGTTCATATTAAATCTATCGAGGCGGGATGGGATCAAGTTTTTCCTGAAGTGCGGTTTTCTCAGATATGCCTTGATACTCCTCATCATCCTTGTGCATTAGGAGCGCAATTACTTCGTATTTCTATTAAATGGTGGGCGCCTTGGCAAACGCATCGCATCTATATTGAGCAGCCGCATGGTACGTTACAGCGTGAAAAAAATGGCAAACTCACTCTCGCAGGTTTACCTCTTCAAGCTGAGCAAGACACAGATCCCTCCGTGTTGTTTGAGCACTTACTTAATCAACGCTATATCAGTATAACAAATGGGTTATTAATCTGGAATGATCTGACCGGACGAACACGCCAGCTTCGCCTAACCAATGTAGAAGCAAGCTTCGATAATCATTTTACCAACCATACCTTTAAATTTTATGCACGCCCTACACCATCTATTAGCGCACCTCTAGAAGGCGAATTTCATTTTCGCCCTATGGGGTTTAAGCCACAATTGAGCCAGCTTTATGGACAAGGCTATTTACGCCTTCCTAAGCTTGAACTGGCTGCCTGGACTCCTTATGTATCAGAGTTAAATAACCCCATTCATAAAGGAACTGCTGACATCAATTTTTCGTTTGATATTCAGAGTGGACGCTTGCGTTATCTAAAAACCAATCTCGATATGCAACATTTAGAGGGAACACTTAACAAAGAAACCATTCACCTTCGTCAAATTAAAGGTGACATTTTATGGTCTGAATCAGGAGACCTTAAACGAGGTTACCGAGGCACCCTCACTACCCAGAATCTTGCCATGAACGCTTGCAACGGCTGTATTAATACCCCCCTTAATCTTGAAGCACGGCTTCTATACCAAACTGCACTTCAAATTGAAGGCGCTTATTTGAAAATTGATGCGTTAGACTTACCTAGCATTAGTTTATTAGCCCAACATATTCCTATTCCACGCATTTGGCGTGCTCAATTTCAACGGCGGCTAATTCAAGGCACTATCGACCATCTTGAAGCCCATTGGAATAATCCTCGGTCACCTTTTTTACCTGATCGCTTCAATATTGACCTTAAAAATGTAGGCTGGCACTCTTTAGAACAAAATATCCCCTCTCTAAAAGGGTTAAGCGCTAGTATTATTGGAACACCTGAAGCCGGTACCATTACGCTAAATAGCAGCGATACCCAAATAGAATGGCCATGGCTTTGGTCACGCTTTCCTGATATTAATAAATTAGAAGGGCAGCTATCATGGAAAAAATCCCCGCACTTGAATATCGCGCTCAAAAATATTCGCATTGATACTGCTGATGGATTTTTTACACTACGTGGCACTTTCTCCCCGCTCCACTCCCCAAAAGAGCCAGGATGGATGCAGCTTGAAGGAACAGCATCACTTAATCATGCGCCCCGTTTATTACCCTATTTGCCTCTTACGCTGCCTCACCCGTTACTAGATTGGCTAACACAAACGCTAGAAGCAGGTAAAAGTTCAGCCCAATGGCGTGTACAAGGTACCCCTCACAACTTCCCCTTTGCTGAGGGGTCTCCTAAAGAATTTATTCATATTGATATCGATACGCATCATGCTAAATTACGCTTTGCTCCCACTTGGCCCGTGCTTGAGAACGTAAGTGGCCGCGTATCGCTCCATAAAAATCGTATTGATATTGTTGCTGATCGGTTACAAACACAGTCATTAGAACTTGTGACCCCTGCAACTATTTCAATTACTGGTCTTGAAACACAAAATCCTCAATTTGACACACATTTTAAAACGCAAGGCAGTATCACAGCAGGCTTGGCTTATTTACGTAGCACGCCTATGCGTGAACATATTCCCTCTCTTTTTAATAGCTCTGACATTAAAGGGCATTTTTTAACTAGCCTAAAAATCAACTTTCCTATTAAAACTCCCGAAAAAGCTCACTTTGAATCGTTTAGTGAATTTAATAATGCATCCACTACTCTTTCCAATATGCCTTCCTTAACAGAGGCTCACGGTACATTATCGCTAAATGAACAAGGTCTTATTCTTTCTCGGTTTGAAGGAAAACTAAACAATGAACCTATACAGTTTTCTGTTACCCCTCATTTGTTTGATGGCTTTAGTCTTAGTGCTGAAGGTAATCTTACTCCCAATACGTTAACTCCCTGGGTAAAGCCTTCTTTGAGCAGTTTTTTTACAGGCCAAGGTCGGTGGATGCTGAATGCTCACCTTGGTAATATCTATCAAAAATATGAGCTTTTTTCAACGTTGAAAGGTATTCAGAGCAGCTTACCTGCCCCGCTTGCCAAACAAGCTGACACTGAAAAACCGCTCTATATTGAATTTGAAAAAATCAATACGAACAAAAGCAGTTGGTGGATTAAAGTTCCCGATGCCGGATTCCAGACCCGATGGGCCTCCAATGAGGAGACCAATGGATCTAGCAGAGGGCATATTCTTCTTGGATACTGTCGGCCTCAACCTGTTTTACCTATTCAAGGCTGGCATGTCAGCGGTCAAATTGATGGCAAGAATATGGATTTACCAGGCTGGTTAGAACAACGCGATCGACTAAGCAATAGTTTTTCAATGTCTCCCAAAAGCCTATTAACAAAACCTGCTTCAGAAACATGGAGTCTGCCGGCATTACCTCTTCGGATTGATTTAAGTCTTATTAATATGGAATCTGTTCATCCGATTCTTAATCAAAGTACTTTTCATTGGAAATCACAGCCTACTCAAGCACAAGCTCAGCTTATTAATTCCTATATGAGTGCTGAAATGCTATGGAAAGACGATAGCCATCCCTTCATTGATATTAATATTGCACACCTTGATATTCCTGCTAATGAAAAAACAGATATCCCTGCTAACAATAACTCTTCTATCCTTAAAATAGAAGCTCATCGCCCTCCCATTGGTTTACCACCAGTTAATATGATTATCAACCAACTTAGTTATGGGAATGTTGATTTAGGGTCATTAAAAATAGAAGCTCATAGTGAAGGTAATGCGATAGAAATTCCTGTTTTTAATTTAAGCTACCCAGATAGTTCGTTAAAAGCAGTAGGCTATTGGAGCGCCCTAGGTTTTATGCATTGGGAAGGTATCGGAACATTCGAAAATACGGGTAACTTATTAAAACGTCTTAAACTTTATGAAGGCCTCAAAAATGGTTCAGGCACGATTAAAGGAGCCTTGCAATGGGAAGGCCTTACCCCTCTTTCTAACCCTAAAAGTCTAGGGGGCAGTTTAGAGCTTGATTTTAAAAACGGGCAATTTACTCAAGTAGAACCAGGTTTAGCCAAACTACTTGGTTTATCAAGCTTACAGTCAATTCCTAAACGTCTTTCCCTTGATTTTCGTGATATTTTTTCGCAAGGTTTTTTATTTAATCGCGTTAGTGGAAATATGACGTTTGAGCGTGCTATTTTAAGAACACCTAGCCCTATAAAACTTGAGGGTGATAGCGCTAACTTACAGATTCAAGGGTATACCAATTTAGTGAACGAAACCCAAGATTTTAAGATTCAGGTACTCCCTAATCTTTCTACCAATATAGCCGCTGCCACCGCTTTTCTTATTAATCCTCTTGTAGGTGGTGCTACATTTTTTGCTCAAAAGGTTTTACAAGATCCTTTTGAAAAAGCCTTCAGCTATCATTACTCCGTAACAGGAACATGGTCAGACCCTGTAATTAAATCGTTGGGTAGAGGCAAGCCCAAATCTTCTACTACGCCCGAAGGCAATGGGTAATAAAATAGTATCAAAGAAATTTGAACACTCTGACTTTTTATCTCTAATTTAATTATTTTAAAAAATAATTAGCTTGAAGTTATTAGAAATAAAAATCATATTTTACTAATGAGACATATATGATTTTTAGTCAGGTTTTTATGAAAAACTTAACAAACTGTTTAGCTTTATTTACTTTTGTTTACACTAATATATATAAATTACTATATTTATTATTTTTATTAAAATTAATATTACCTTTAGATGCTAAAGCAATCATTTTTTCAAATTATCCACTATTATATAGTGATGCCACCCCTAATCCTAATATTTTAATTCTCTATGATAATTCTTTCTCAATGGATCAACAGATGGATGGATGGCATCTGATTGGTGGAAGTGACCCTGCTTCCCGAAGCAATATAACGCGTAATGCATTACGTTCGCTTCTTAATACTTATCATGGAAGCTTTAATTGGGGTCTTACAATATTTGAAACCACTGGATCAGCAGAAGAATGTGCAGATAATAATGGATTGTGTGGAAACTATACAAACTATGAAGGCACCCTTAGCACAATGCGATTTACAAACGATTGTGTGAGTGGAATATCAAATTCAAATGGCGGTTTAAAATGTATTCCCAACCCTGAACCTAATGGATATAATTTTGTTACCTATGAAAGAGGCGCGCCTGATGGTAGTAGTAACTCTGTTATTGCTACCTATAATAAAAATTGGGCATGGGGGCTATATTCATCTACAGACCCAACTCAAATTGATATTTTCTCAAATCATAATCCAAATGTTACTACCTGGTTAATAAGCAATGACAACAGCATATCTTATAATCAATTTAATGATTTTAAAAATCCTTTGTTTGGCTACAATCCAATAGACTTTAGTGGTGACTGTATTGACAGTAATGAGAGCTGTTCAGAAGCTTTCTTAGCGCGTCAGCTTTATATAAAAACAGATTTTGTATATTTACAAGACATTACTGGCAAAGCGAAAGTTATTGAGCCTATTGCTGCTGATTCAAGCCTGCACTATAACAATTTATTAAAATTTTTAGCACCAGAAACAGCTAGTTTTAGTAATGCAGACATCAAAAATGGTGCTAGTGAAACACCATTAATAGGCAGTATTATAACTGCCCAAAATTACTACTCAGGAACCTTAACTGGTGTAAGCAGCCCTATTCAAAACTCATGTCAAAAAAATTATGTTTTACTTGCTACTGATGGGCAACCTACTGCTAAAGCTAATGGATTACTTTATAGCTCAAGTGCAATGTCGAACGCTACGACAGGAAGAGCTTATACCGATCTTTATACTGAAATACAAAAGCTAAGAAATATAAATGTAGGAGGAAAAACTTATGATGTACAAACATATGTATTAGGTATTGGCGATATTACTGAAGATACAGTTGGTATCGCAGGCCTTAATAAAATGGCTCAATATGGAGGAACAAATCAAGCTTATTTTGCAACAGATGCTACGAGTATGCAAAACTCTTTTCAAAATATTGTTAATAACATTAGTTATAACATTCCTCCCCTTCGCGGTAATGGTCATATTGCTATCAGCAATAACGCAGGCTCAACAAATACATTTATATATCGAACATTTTACACAGCTGAAGGAAATAAATGGGCTGGCAACATAGTAAGCAACACACCTAAATATTCCTATTCAAACAATCTTGTTACTTATGACACTGATACTACCTATGATTTAAATAAGGGCGCGGCTAAGTGGCTTGTTAACGATATGATAGATAACAAATCAAGACAGATTATTACTGCCATCAGAGAAAATGCTGACAAACCATTACAAGCTGTCGCTTTTCAATGGAATCAATTAAATTCCTTTACAAAAAACATGTTTATTGATTCGACTGCAAATGAGCAACAACTCAAAGGTAATCAGCGGCTCAATTATGTTCGAGGCGATCGAACAAATGAAAGTAATATTAATAATACTAACGGCTTTAGAACACGAGCCACTTCGGTGTTAGGCGATATTATTGATAGCTCACCGGTATATTTAGGAATAGCTCTAGCAGGATACAGCGACTCTGACTTTCCTAAGGGAACAGCATCTTATATAGAATTTTCAAAAAATACTGCGACTCGCCGGCGTATGATTTATGTTGGAGCTAATGATGGTATGTTGCATGGATTTGATGCAGCCACATTAAAAGAAGTATTTTCTTATGTACCTAATTCAGTTCTTTCAAAATTTATTAATTTTTCAAGCTCCACATATACGCATGACTACTTTGTTAACGAAACTCCTCTTATATCGGATATTCCAAGTTCCACAGGATGGAAAACACAACTGATCGGTTTCCTTGGCATTGGAGGAACAGGATTATTTGCCCTTGATGTTACCGACTTAGGTTCAGGCAGCCTTGACCAAGCAGAAGCTAATTCAAAAAACATTGTTTTATGGGAACTTAATAGTCAAGATGATCATGATATTGGCTACATTATTAACCGTGGACAAATTAATCAGCAAAAAGGAGGATTAACTAATCAAATAGGACAAATGAATAATCGACGTTGGGCAGTAGTAACAGGTAATGGCTATAACTCTAACAATAATAGTACAGGATTGATTATTAGTTATTTAGATGCAAAAAATGGAGTTCCATCGTATAAAAAAATTATGATTGCAGGAGAAACTGGTGGGCTTTCGGCACCTACTTTAGTTGATATAAATTATGATGGTTTAGTTGATTATGCTTATGCAGGCGATTTAAAAGGAAACGTCTGGCGATTCGATTTACAAGGAAATGAATCACAATGGAGCGCTTTTAAACTATTTATTCCCAATAGTGATTGGGCTATCTCACCTATCACTACTGCTCCTTCAGTGGCATTACACTGCTCTTTGCCAGGCTTAATAATTGTTGTAGGAACAGGTAAATTTCTAGAAAAATCTGATACTACTAGCAAAAATACTGAGTATTTAATGGGACTGTGGGATAAAATGGATAATAACCCGATTACATTTTCTAATCTTACCGAACAGTGGTATTACTCAGATAATAATTTTGCTAACCCTAATCAAAATGTTCCAGATATCGCGAAATCTCTTATCATTACTAGTGATAATACTGTTGACTGGACACAAAAAAGAGGGTGGTATTTACCTATTTTTGATCACTACCCAAAACCAGGGCGTATTTTAACTCCTCCTTTTATTACTCGCGGCTCCGTCTATTTTAATACCATTACTTCTGATGATATTGCTGCCTGTTCAAATGGAAAAATATGGAGTACGAGCCAAGCCATTGACTTTTGTACAGGAGGAAGACCAAAGTCAACCATTTTTGATATAAATTATGATGGCAAAATAACGAGTGATGATAAATATGATTTATGGGATAGTGGTAATAAAGTTAATGTAACAGGCATCACGCTAAAGGATCAAGGGGTAATTTTTGATTCTTCAGTTTGGATAAACCCCAAACAAATGACCTGTACAGGTACTAACTGTACCTCCTTAACCACGGGTTATTCAGACGGTATAGGTGTAAATCTTTTCAGCGAGCCACCAAAAAAAATAAGCTGGCGAGAAATTTCAATTTAATTACTACTACAAAATATCAAACTTAAGAAGTTTATTAACCGATTTTTTTTGTTATTATGTTTTTAACCTTAGCAGATTCATAGTGTATTTTTCTCAAGCATAACTTTCTTAAGCATAACTTTCTTAAGTATTTTATTAAGCCAAATGATCGTCATCAAAATGTATGCTTCTTTTAACGAAAGCTAATTAATATTATGTTTTAATTTGGCATCACTAAAACTATTTATTTTTATTTAATAATATTCCCATTGCTTCGCTTGAAACAGGCTTACTGTATAAATAACCTTGCAGGCTATCTCCACCGACAGCCTTTACTAATTCAGCCTGCTCTTGTGTTTCAACCCCTTCTAAAACAGTAATAAGCTGGCGACTTTTTGCCATTAAAATTACAGCTTTGAGAAAATCCACTCCATTTTTTGGGCTTTCTGCATCACGCAAAAAAGTCTGATCTATTTTAAGCACGTTAAGCGGAAAATCTCTTAAATGCGAAAGGGGCGAAAATCCTACACCAAAATTATCCAAGGCAATACGTACTCCCATCGATACCAATTGATTCAATGTACGAATGACGCGAGCCGGTTTATCAATAATTGTATTTTCGGTAATTTCTAACTCGAGACAATGGCTAGGTAAAGCGCTTTTCTCTAGGGCTTGCTCTACATGAGCTACCATAGCCTCGGTACGCAGCTGATTAGAAGAAAGATTAACGCCTACCCTTAATTCGCTATGCCCATTTTTTTGCCACAACATACACTGTTTACACGCTTCTAATAAAACCCATTCACCTATGCTATTAATCAAACCGCTATCTTCTGCCACATCTAAAAACTCCCCAGCTGAGAGTAATCCCTTCAACGGATGATGCCAACGTAGTAATGCTTCTACTGCAATAATTTTTCCTGAAAAAGCACATACTTCGGGTTGATAATATAACTCGAACTGGTAATGCAGAATAGCTTCACGCAGCTCTCTTTCTAAAGAAACTCTTCTTCTCACATGCTCATTTAACTCATCTGAATAGCATGAAACACCATTACGTCCTCTTTTTTTAGAACGGTACATTGCCAAATCTGCTTGGCTTAGTAATTGTTCAGCATCAGCAGCGGACGAAGGATAAACTGCCATACCTACACTAGCACTAATCACTATCTTCACGCCATCCAAAATCATATTACTTTGCAAAGAAAGAAGTACCCTATTCGCAAGTAACCATACATCATTTTCTGACTCAACATTATGAACTAAAATCGCAAACTCATCACCTCCCAAACGGCATAGTAAATCTCCTGCCCGCGTTGCACTAATAAGCCGTCTAGCCACTTCTTTCAGTAACTCATCACCGGCACCATGCCCGTAAGTATCATTAATATATTTAAAATGGTCTAAATCAAGTAATAATAAACCTACCCCATTTTGATAACGCTCTGCACGCAATAACGTTGCTCGTAAACTTTCATTAAAGAAATAACGATTATATAATCCTGTTAAAGAATCACGCTCTGCGAGCTCTCTTAATTTATTATGTGTTTGGCTAAGCTCATAGTCCATTAATACACGATGCCGTGCCTGACGAATAGATCGCATTAATAAACGCGGTTGAAACGATTCTTTTAATAAAAAATCTTGCGCCCCTGCTTGTAACCCTTGCTCCGCTATTTCATCACTATCTGTAGCACTAAATAGTAAAATAGCTACTTGCTTATTATAGTTTTTTCGAATTGATTTTATAATATCTAAACCGCACCCATCGGGCAATTCATACTTTATTAATATTACATCAAATAATTTTTCTTCAATTGCACTGAGTGCAGAAGCTACTGTCGCCTCTGCTCTTATTTCAGTCGTTGAAAACCCAGATTGCAATATATCTAAAACCATTTCGCATTCTGCGAGATCATCATCAACAAGTAAAATTCTCATGCATATTCCGTTCAATAGCTTACTGAAAGGAGGCTAATCGTTCAAAATTACTTAAAATTTTGAGGAATTTTGATGGATTTTATTATGTATACGAAGGCCATAACAGTTTTCTGATGGAGGCATATAAAATCCATTTATTCCCTAATGTTAGTAAGATTGAACCCCTAGCTTTAATTATTTAAAAAAAACCGTACCATTTGAGGAGAAATTTTCCCCATTTTTTCTGCATAAGGTAAAAGGAATACAAATGAAAATATTATTAATGCTATCGATAATAAAATTACCATTATTGCTACTATAATAACTGCTTTTTTATTAACACCACCTTGTGCACTTAATAATCGACATTGCTGGCTAATATCATCAGGAGAAATGTGCTGTGCTTCTCTTATTTTCTTTTTACAAGCTTTATAATAAAGTTCATCGCCATAAAGAGGACCAATAATACATAAACCCCAATTAAGTAAAGCCACCCAAAAAACTAAAAAATTGAGTATAGGTATAAATAAAGAAATAATATTAGTAATAATAAATAATGTCAGTGGAATTATAGTATACCAAGCAGCATTACTATACATTTTTCGATATACTAGCCAATATAGGGTGACAAGCATAGCTCCTGTATTCCAATTCGGGCCTGTCTTTCCTAATGCGTCAAACTTTTCAAATATTTCCAAATAATGTTCAGCATTTTCTGACCCGACACATGCACGATATAATGCTTTTTGATCAGATGAATTGCCGATCGTATCAGGCCGAATAGGCTGCTCTGCAGGCAATACGGCGTCGCATAAATTACAACGATAAGCCGATGCACTATTTTCAGTTTTACAAAATGGGCATTGCACTTTAATTCCCCTTATTCTCTAAGCGGCAACTCAATTTATGTCTAGCCGTTAAAGTTAAATAAAGCCTAAATACTACTAATGCTAATGAACTGTTTAAGTGCATTTCACTTCAACAGTGTTTGTATTAAACTGAGGTTATCAAAATCACAAATCAACACACTATTGCGTAGTAAGTAAATAACGCTTTGCACATTTATTTTTGACAATTAATATAAGGACTAAAAAGGACTGAAAAATGCTATAGATTACATATCAACGGCATGAAAACCTTGAAATTAGGGGCGTTTTATAAATTTATTAAACATGAAAACATCTCAAGATAGAGAAAATTTTATAAAAGCATGAAATAAAACATCTAGATTTAGCGTTGAGACAATAAGCCTTACTTAAATAACCTTAAGTTAAGATTGTGCAGTTACACTTTCTTGCATAACTTTAACCAACAAACATAAATCTGCCCATGTCTTAGCCTTTTCAGCGGGTGAACGCAATAAATAAGCAGGATGATATGTTACGATCATAGGTAACCCTTGGTATTGGTGCACTCTGCCCCTTAGTTTTCCGATAGGTTCATCTGTATCTAATAACGCATGTGCAGCCGTAGCTCCCAACACTAGCAAAACTTTAGGTTGAACCAATGCAAGCTGGCGATATAAAAATGGAATGCAGGCTTGTACTTCAGCTTTTTCTGGCCTGCGATTATTAGGAGGCCGACACTTTAAAATATTGGCAATATAGACATTTTCTTTACGCGATAAACCTAGAGAAGTTAACATCAGGTCTAGGAGCTTTCCTGCTTGCCCTACAAACGGTTCGCCCTGGCGATCTTCATCAGCTCCAGGTGCCTCTCCAATAATCATCCAAGGAGCATTTAGCGCACCCACCCCCGGTACAGCATTTGTTCGTGAACATCCTAAACTACATGCTCTGCATGCATCAATATGAGATAGCAACGCAGGCCAGTCTAAATTTGCAATATCGATCGGCAACATGTTAGATGAAGAAATTACTGTGTCTGCCAATTGCTGATCTTTTGCTATCTGGACACTTTCCAACATCTGCTGAAGCGGAACTATATTACTTTCTGAAGGCGTAATTGGAATCAAAGGAGCAGGAGCAGGAGCAGGAGCAGGAGCAGGAGCAATTATGGTGAGCTCTTCTACAGCAGATGCCACTAATTCTTTTTGATCGAATCCCTCATTACTTAAAGCAGATGTAGTAGCGGTCTCTAGCACTGTTTCAATAGGCTCAGATAAAATGCTTTCTGTTGGTAACTCTAAAGCTTGCTTGCGGCGAACCCATAGTGGATCAAGCCCGATGGCTTGCCAATAATTTAATTCTGCCATGACATAATCCAAGCATCTTCACGCATCCCGCCCCCAGTTGGTACATTATAATAATTTTTTCTACGGTGAATAATTTTAAAACCACATGCCTGATATAAAGCTACTGCTGTCTCATTAGAAACTCTAACCTCAAGAAATAAAGTTTCAAGCTTATGCTCAACTAACCAGTTTTTTGCACATTGTAAGGCAGCTCTGCCCAACCCTTGCCGCTGATAGTTAGGGTGCACACCTAATGTAAGAATATCTGCAGTATCAACTGCCGGTTGAATGATGATATAAGCGTATAAACCGTCGGCTTCATTTTCAATTGCCCAGCCTATTCCTCCATGCTCTAACGTTTCACGAACATTTTGTATTGACCAAGGTGTTAGTTGTACTTTTTCTTCTAGTAAACCTAGCGGAACAGCATCAACAGGAGCAATTATTCGCCACATACTTATTAACTACTTATCCATTAGATAATTGAATGCTCTAAGGCAGGATAGCTTCCTGACTTAACACTTTCAACATAAGCTCGAATCGCTCCCTGAATATCTCCATTTTTTTCTAAAAAATTCTTCACAAACCGAGGAGATTTTTGTTCAGGCATTTTTTGAGCATACAACCCTAATACATCATGCAATACTAATACCTGCCCAGCACATTGAACCCCAGCACCAATTCCAATCGTAGGAACCGAAAGACTTTGGGTTACCCTTTCAGCTAGGGAGGCAGGCACTAACTCAAGAAGCACTGCCCCTGCCCCTGCTTGCTCAAGAACCTGTGCAGCAGTTAATAAAGCAGAGGCTGCCTCTTCTGTTCGCCCCTGAATTTTATAGCCGCCTATTTGATGTAGATACTGAGGCGTCAGCCCCAAATGGGCCATGGTAGGAATTCCACGCTGCGTTAATAATCGCACCGTTTCTTCAAGCCATATACCTCCTTCAACCTTCACCATTTGTGCACCTACAGCAATTAAGCGTGCTGCAGACCTAAAGGCTTGCTCAGGGCTTTCTTGATAAGAGCCAAACGGCATATCTGCCAGAATAAACGAACGTTGGCTCCCCGCTACCACCGAGCGAGTGTGATAAATCACTTCATCTAAACTAACATTTAACGTTGTTGGCTCACCTTTACATACCATTCCCAGTGAATCGCCAATCAGCAAAATATCGATACCTGCTGCATCTGCAATAAATGAAAAGGTTGCATCGTAAGCAGTTAAAGCTGCCAAACGCTCACCTGCTTGAACTTTTGCCTGTAATTTTGGTAATGTCAGCCTCATAACCATTCTTTCTTAGGCATGTTCCGATTGAAGATTTATGCTTGCTGCAAAAGGGGATTGCTGTGCGGGGCATCCCATGCTTCCGGTGTGGGACACCCCGTGCTCATTTACCTTAGTAAACTCCGTCGTGGGACGCCCCCTCCGGTTCTCGCAAAACCCCTTTTTCGCCAGCGCATAAACATCAATCGAAACATGTCTCTTATTTTAAAGTGAAGGAGCCTGCGCTTTATCGTGTTTACGTGACGCTGCTTTCCTTTTACTAACCTTATCAAGATAGGGCTTTAAATATTTTCCTGTATGGCTGGCCTCACACTCCGCGATAGCTTCTGGTGTTCCTTCGGCTACGATCTGCCCTCCGCCAGCGCCTCCTTCAGGCCCCATATCGATAATCCAGTCAGCGGTTTTAATCACATCAAGATTATGCTCAATCACGATAATAGTATTGCCATGTGCCTTTAGGCGCTCTAAAACGCTTAATAAGAGTGCAATATCATGAAAATGTAAGCCGGTAGTCGGTTCATCCAATAGATATAACGTGCGCCCAGTATCGCGCTTAGATAGCTCTAAGGCTAGCTTTACCCGCTGCGCCTCTCCTCCTGAAAGAGTTGTCGCTGATTGGCCTAATGTAATATAGCCTAATCCTACATCGACTAAGGTTTGAAGCTTACGTTTCACGACAGGAATTGCATCAAAAAAGACGCGCGCATCTTCTACGGTAAGGGAAAGAATTTCATGAATGTTTTTCCCCCTATACTGCACATCTAGTGTTTCACGATTATAGCGCTTACCTAGGCATACATCACAGGGTACATACACATCTGGCAGAAAGTGCATTTCGACCTTAATAACGCCATCACCTTCACATGCTTCGCACCGCCCTCCTTTCACATTGAAAGAAAAACGACCAGGCCCATAACCACGTTCTCTAGCTACATTGGTTTGTGAAAATATTTCTCGGATAGGTGTAAATAAGCCTGTATAAGTAGCAGGATTTGAGCGTGGCGTGCGGCCAATAGGGCTTTGGTCAACGCTGATAATTTTATCAATATGCTCTAGTCCTTCTAACCCCTGGTAAGGCGCTGCATCTACGCTACTTCCATTAAAGTGCCTGGCTAATGCATGATGCAATGTATCATTAATTAATGTTGATTTTCCTGAGCCTGAAACGCCAGTCACACAAATCAATAGCCCTAGAGGAAAATCAACACTCACAGATTTCAGATTATTACCTGAAGCACCTTGTAACCGTAATATTCTCTCGGGATTGATAGGGTGGCGTTCATCAGGAATATGAATAGACTCTACGCCTGAAAGATAACGTCCCGTTAAAGATTTCTCACAAGCTATAATTTCTTCAGGCTTACCTTCAGCAATAATTTCTCCACCATGTACGCCAGCGCCAGGCCCCATATCAATTACGTAATCTGCTGCGCGAATGGCATCTTCATCATGCTCAACCACCACCACTGTATTACCCAAATCACGCAAATGGCGCAGAGTTTCAATTAAACGGTCATTATCACGTTGATGCAAGCCAATAGAAGGCTCATCTAATACATACATTACACCTGTTAGCCCTGAGCCTATCTGGCTTGCCAGACGAATACGCTGTGCCTCTCCGCCCGAAAGGGTTTCGGCAGATCGCTCAAGTGAAAGATAATCTAAACCTACATTATTTAAAAAACGTAATCTTTCACGAATTTCATGAAGCACTTTATCTGCAATCGCCTGCTCTTTGCTTGAAAAACCAATCGACTGAAAATGCTCTAGCGCTTGTTTAAGCGACCATTGATTTACTTGATGCAATGTATAATCGGCGACCTTTACATGGCGGGCCCCAGCTTTCAAACGGCTCCCGTGGCAATCTTGGCAAACACGCATAGCCTGGTAACGGGCCAATTCCTCTTGTACTGCTGGTGAATGGCTTTCTCGGTAACGACGTGCCAAATTCGTCACAATACCTTCGAATGAACGCTCTTCTAATACAAACTTACCTCGCGCTCCAGGTAGTTGCATCATAATTTTTTCACGCCCTGTTCCATACAACACGACCTTTAAAGCCTCAGGCGATAATTCATTTAAAGGAGCGTCTGTACTAAAACCATAGTGTTTAGCTAAACTTTCTAACCGTGCAAATGCTTCAGTATTACGGGCATCCCATCCTTTAATAGCTCCAGCTCTTAAACTTAAATCTTTAGACAGAATAAAACGCTCAGGATCAAAAAAGGTTTCTACACCCAGCCCATCACATGTAGGGCATGCCCCCGCGGGGCTATTAAAAGAAAATAAACGTGGCTCTAACTCTGTAAGCGACCAATTACAAATAGGGCATGCATGGCGTTCAGAAAAAACTGTTTCAGTATTTTCATTATCTTCTGATGCATCAAGATTCACTACTTTTACCCGACCATTGCCCTGTCGTAAGGCAGTTTCAAATGACTCGGCAAAACGTTGCCGATTTTCGGCACGAACCTTTAAGCGGTCAATAACAATATCAACGTTATGTTTTTTATTTTTTTCAAGTGTGGGGAAGGCATCAAGGTCATATAATTGATCATTTACACGTACCCTAATAAACCCCTGTGCACGCAATGTATTCACAAGCTCAGCATGCTCGCCTTTACGCCCCTCTACAATAGGCGCTAACAACATGACACGCGTATCTTCAGGCCATGCCAATACTGTGGATACCATTTGCGATACCGTTTGGGCATGCAGCGGCAAATCATGCTCAGGGCAATAAGGCACGCCTATTCGTGCAAACAAAAGCCTTAAATAATCATGAATTTCTGTCACTGTTCCCACAGTTGAGCGCGGATTGTGGCTTGTAGCTTTCTGTTCAATAGAAATAGCTGGGCTTAATCCTTCAATTAAATCAACATCGGGCTTATCCATTAGTTGCAAGAATTGTCTCGCATAAGCCGATAAAGATTCGACATAACGACGCTGACCTTCCGCATACAGAGTATCAAAGGCAAGGGATGATTTACCTGAACCTGATAACCCTGTTATGACAACCAAGCGATGCTTGGGTACGTCCACATTCAGATTTTTAAGATTATGTGTACGTGCACCACGCACACGAATCCAGGCATTTTTTTCCATTCGTACCATCGCTTTAAAAGGAAATCAGAGGATGTTAGAGACTAGTAGGCCATCTTTAAACTTAGATATGCCCATTATATCCTGCTTCTTTCCTAAGGGTCTTAACCATGACCGGAAAACAAATTGAGTATACCGAATCATTAGGTGAACTTCCTGACTCAGAAATGATTCAACTAATGGAACGTTACCGGCTAAACGATGAAGAAAAAAAAATTGCTCATACGTTGGCGATTATTAGCGCTATTCAAACGCTAGCCTCATTCTCGATCGTGCCCGTTTTTATTACGTTCGCATCACTATTAACTGGCGGTGACAATTATTTTACTGTGGCCCATGGCTTAGCAGGTTACGCACTTTCTCAGCTTCTATTTCACCCTATTATTAATGGGCTGGCTAAAATCATTGGCTTTAGAGCGGTAACTATTATAAGCAGCCTGTTCCTTAGCGCAGGAAGCTTACTACTCGCGTATGCAATGTGGAAATCCAATCTTACCTTGATCATTTTTGGACGTATTTTACAAGGCATGGGCTCTATTATGGTTCCGCTTATTGCACTTGGCATTGAACGATGCAGACCTCAAGCCAGAGGAGCTTTATTCGTACTTTTAGGTACAGGAATGGGATTAGGCTTTTCGATGTCTATGCCTTTCGGATCGGCATTAGATAGGCTTAGCTTTATGCTTGTACATGCTCGAAAATTAGGTTCAAGCGCCATGATACAGGCACCAATTTTTTTAGCGATAGCCTTTGCTCTTTTAGGGCTTCTTGTCATTTTTTTAACGTTAAAAAATATTCCTAGGCTCAAAGAAAAAAAAGTGGATGTATCTACTTACCTTAACTTGCAAGATTACTGGCATAGCCTGCTTGATATTCGCTTAGTTGCCATTTATTTAGGAGGTTTTTTGGTTCCGTTTACTATTATGCTACTGTTTTTTCATATTCCTTTTGCTCTACGTGATATTGGTGGCATTGCCCGATCACATATGTGGTTTGTCTATCTTTTTACCTTTTCAGTTGCCTTTTTATTTGTCATTCCTTTTGTGCTTATTTCTACAGGCCCACGTTTTGTAAAGCGTATGCTGCTAATTTCAGCAGGGCTATTATTAAGTTCACTTCTTTTGTTGGTTTATATGCCCTTTGATCTATTAGGCATGATTTTCGGGCTAACGTTTCTTTTCGTAGCGTTTAATCTTTCTGAGATGACACTCTCCCGTATTATCCCTCGCCTTATCGAGCCTTCTCTACAAGCCTCCTCTTTAATTATTTTTTTCTATTTACAAATTGTAGGCACTGTATTGGGAAGCTATATTGGAGCCGCAATTATGACTTATAAGCATTGGGGTTGGTTATATCTACTCTCTGTGATTTTAATTGGCATCTGGCTTTCTTTACTTTTAATGGTAAATTATAAAAAAACAGACTATACCCTCCCGCTAGAAGCGCAAGAGGCGATAGATTAATGTAAGTTTTTTGCTAAAAATTAAATGCTGCTCATGCTCTGTAAATACGCTGCTAACAAAAATTTCAACGCCCTCAGAAAATCATTTTAGCAATTGATTTTCATATAAAAATTAAGAGTTCTACCCTTATGCAACTATAATTATTGGTATAGGCTTTTAACCCTGCTAAAATAGAGTACGCTCAACTCGAAAGCATGATTATGGCTTCTTTAAATAAAGTAATTTTAATTGGTAATCTCGGCCGTGACCCTGAAGTACGTTATATGCCTAATGGTGAGGCCGTTGCTAACTTTTCAATTGCGACTACCGAAAGCTGGAAAGATAAAAGCGGTCAACGCCAAGAAAAAACAGAATGGCATCGTATTGTGATGTATCGTCGCTTAGCTGAAATTGCAGGTGAATACCTCAAAAAAGGCAGCCAGGTATATATTGAAGGCCGTCTTGAAACCCGTAAATGGCAAGATAAAGAAGGTCAAGAACGCACTACTGTTGATGTTGTTGCTAGCGAAATGAAAATGCTCAGCAGCCGCGGCGCCACTTCTCCGGATATGCCTTCTGAAGGCGATAATGAGTATGCACCCAACAACGGTAATAGCGGCGGCAATACAACAGCCCGCAAAAACCCAAGTTCTTCAGGTGCTTCTTCATCCTATGCAAATAGCGCAATGGATGATGATATTCCTTTCTAGCAATAAAGAATTAATATAGCTTACAAGCCAGTGTTAACATTTAACGTTATTGTAAGCTATGTATTCTTTAATTCAATTAATTTCCCTTTCTGCATTTTTATTCAGACAGTCACCTTTTGATTGTCTAGCTAATTGAGGCATTACAATATACCTCGCCTTGAGGTTGCCGAATGATTCATCAAACAGAATCAGGATTTCAATCATGCAAAAAAAACTTCGACATGCTCATACACATTTAACGCATGCAGGTCGTCAAGAAAATGAATATGGCTCTGTCAATCCACGCGTTGTTCGCGCTTCCACCATGGTTTTTCCGACAACTCAGGCGTTAACAGCATCCTATGGCACACGCTTATCTTATGGCCGCCATGGCACTGAAACTACCTTTGCCCTTGAAGATGCATTATGTAAGCTTGAGAAAGCAGACGATTGTATTTTAAGTTCATCTGGCTTAGCTGCTGTTACAACAGCACTTCTGGCTTTTCTTAACACTGGCGATCACTTGCTTATTTCTGACTCTGTTTATGACCCTACACGAGATTTTTGCGATAGTTTTCTAAAACGCATGGGTATTCAGACGACATATTATGACCCTGAAATAGGTGAAAATATTGAAGCGCTGATTCAAAGCAATACAAAAGTTATTTTTGTTGAATCTCCAGGCTCACTAACGTTTGAAGTTCAAGATATTCCTGCCATTGCTAACGTAGCGCATCGCCATAATATTGTTGTGATTGCTGATAGCACTTGGGCAACCCCTTTAGGCTGGAATGCTTTTGAATTAGGAATTGATGTATCGCTTCACGCAGCAACCAAATATATTGTAGGCCACGCCGATGTATTAATGGGGGCGATTCTTTGCCGAACACAACACCAGGCTCCACTTCGTAAAACCCATAGAGACATTGGGCACTGCATTAGTAGTGACGATGCTTACTTAGCCTTAAGAGGGCTTCGTACATTGGCAGCTCGTTTAGTAGTGCATCGTGAAAATAGCCAAGTAATTGCGCGCTGGTTATTAGAGCAGCCAGAGGTTGAGCATTTATTGTACCCACCCCACCCTACTTCTTCAGGGCATGCTTTATGGAAAAGAGACTTCAACGCTAACTACGCGTGCGGCTTAATGGGTGTTATTTTTTCTTCACAACTAT
>JAZKAR010000005.1:114078-248956 GCA_040389065.1 Pseudomonadota bacterium
CAAATCAAAGCGTTGAGGCACTAATTAATAACACCTCTCTGTTTAGCATTGGATTTAGTTGGGGAGGCTATGAAAGCCTCATTATTCCTATCAATCCTACCTCTTACAGAACAGTTACTCAGCGTAAGTGGCAGCGGCCTATGATACGGCTCCATATCGGACTTGAAGACGCTAGTGATTTAATCGCCGACTTAGAAGAAGGGTTTAATGCCTTACGTCAAACTCATAGTTTGTCGGTAGCTAAATAGTTTTTTATCTTTAAGAGTTACGCAGTTGAGCTATATCAAGGGATGGCAACGCGGACAAGTACACGCAGTACGGCAAGTTGACATAACGCGGGGCGTCCCACGCCGAAAGAGCCAACTGCGTAACTTCTAATCTTTGTTAGTTTAACGCTTCAAGCGAACCAAGGGAGATAAATCCTTCTCCCTTGCATAAAAAATCGAGTAATTACTTTATGCAATCACTTTAACGCGTGATGTACCTGTCATAGCCTCGGGAATAGGCAAACCTAATAACGCCAGCATAGTTGGCGCAATGTCTTCTAGCGCTCCCCCCGGTATCATTTCAGCAGGCCGTCCTACATAGACAAGCGGTACAGGATTCATCGTATGAGCCGTATGAGGCTGCCCTGTTTCCAGATCAAACATCATTTCTGCATTACCATGATCAGCTGTAATTAAAACTTCACCACCCATTTTTTGCATCGCAGGAACCACTCTTGCTAAACATTTATCTAACGCCTCAATGGCTGCAATGGCTGCATCTAAGCGACCTGAATGGCCTACCATATCCCCATTAGCATAGTTGCAAATCATTGCATCGTAACGCCTGGCTTCGATTGATTCTACCAAGTAATCAGTTACCTTCTCAGCGCTCATCGCAGGGGCAAGATCATACGTTGCCACCTTGGGTGATTCAATCAGTACACGCTCTTCACCTGCATAAGGTGTTTCTAAACCGCCGCTCAAAAAATACGTTACGTGGGCATACTTTTCAGTTTCAGCAATTCTTAATTGTCTAGCGCCTGCTTTTGCAAGTACCTCTCCTAGCGTATCATTTAAAGTTTGGGGCTTAAAAACGACTGGCAAATGTGCAAACGCATCGCCATAATGCGTTAACGTTACAAATGCCGATAATTGAGGTAATACGGTACGTTTAAAACCCGTAAACTCTGGCTCTGTTAATGCCTGCGTCAATTGGCGAGCGCGATCAGCCCGAAAATTCATAAAAATTATCGCATCATTATCCGTAATAGGGCAAAACTGCCCAGCGGCATCTTTTATAAGGGTAGGCTGAACAAACTCATCTGTTTCACCACGGCTGTAAGCAGCTTGTAAACCCTCTAGTGCCGACTCAGCCTGAAAAGGAGCGTTAGCTTCTACGAGAGCTTGATAAGTTCTCTCAACACGTTCCCACCGTTTATCTCGATCCATTGCAAAATAGCGCCCGACGAGTGAAGCAATGTGTGCTTGAGGATAACGATTACATAACGATTGCATAGCCGCTAAATTAGGCTCAGCACTTTGGGGCGGTGTATCACGCCCATCAAGAAATGCATGTAACGCAATACGTTTCACACCTTTTTTTGCAGCTAACTCAATCATGGCTGCAATATGAGTCTCATGACTATGTACCCCACCTTCTGACAGTAAACCTAAAATATGCAGCGTTGCATTTTTTTGATTTACCGTTTCGACCAGCGACATTAAAACGGGATGCTCTGCCCATTCGCCTGACTCAATCGCTTCTTCAATACGAGTATAGTCTTGATAAACTACGCGCCCCGCTCCAATATTCAGATGCCCTACTTCAGAATTACCCATTTGACCTCTTGGTAATCCTACGCGACGCTCAGATGCTTCTAACGTAGTGTGAGGATACTCACGCCACAAGGTATCCCAAAAAGGTTTTTTCGCTAAATTAATAGCATTATCGGGCGCATCATCACGCATACCAAAACCATCTAAAATAATAAGAAGCACGGGGCGAGTCACTGCTGTTGCCATTATTTAATTTCCGTAAGAAGCATAAAATATAATAAACCAACTATTTGCAAGAATAAACAGTAGCAATTTAAAAAACATTCTTGCAGTGTATCATTTTAAGAAACATGAATTAAGTGATCAAGCACTGTATTTAGCTGCATTTAGATTTAACTCTTCTATCACTCTAGTTTAAAATAGTGACTAATTACGCAAAAGTGTTCCAACCAGCAGGGTAAAACTCTTAGAAGTTACGCAGTTGGGTTCTATCAAGGCATAGCAACGCTGACAGTACACGTAATACGGCAAGTTGCTATAACGCTGAGAGAACCCAACTGCGTAACTTCTAAGCCTATAAGCTCGTTAAGGTAGGCTTGCGCAAATCCATTCATATTCCTTAACTACTAGCCAAAACTAGCCAAATTAATAAGAAGGTACAATTAATGCTTGATTTTTTGATGCGTCACTGGTTGCTTAGCGGACTTGCAGTTTCATCACTCATTGGTCTTTTAATGGAGCTGCTTAAAACACGTTCAGGACTAAAAACACTTAGCACACAAGAGGCGGTTCAACTACTGAATGAGAAAGATGTTTTTATTCTTGATGTACGCTCTGAAAAAGAAACTACCATTAACCAAAAACGCTCCCTCAAAAATGCGGCGCATATTCCTCTAGTGAAAATCGTCACGCATTCAGATTTACTGAAAAAACATACGAATAAACCAGTGTTAGTAGTCTGTTCAAAAGGAGATAGGGCACATAGTGCATGGTCAATGCTAAAAGCAATTGGCTTTAACGAACTCTATACGCTTTCAGGTGGTTTACATGCATGGCAAGAACAGGGGCTTCCTACTAGCAGTTTAAATCTTTCTCCCTCGAATAAAGATTAGGCAGCATTATTAGCCATTTAACCTAAATAGAAGTGCCGCTGCTGCACTCTTTCGGCAAAGTGGCAACTGGCTTGTGCTGCCATGCTTTGAGTGAACTCAACTGTATAATCTCTATTAAATTTAACGACCTAATCGTTTAAGTTATATTTTTTAATCGTTTTTAATCATTTATTTTTCAAAGGATACTTTATGGTTCAGCGCTTTGATATAGGGCCTCGCCTATCAGATATGGTCATTCATAACCACACAATCTACTTAGCAGGCCAAGTAGCAGATGATCCTAAACAAGGTATTGAAGAGCAAACTCGCCAAGTATTAGCTCACGTTGATCGTCTCTTAGCGCAAGCAGGTAGCGATAAAACCAATATTCTTTCAGCCACTATTTATCTTGCTAGCATGGGAGATTATGCAGCTATGAATCGTGTTTGGGATACATGGGTTCCTCAAGGCCATACGCCTGCACGTGCCACTGTAGAAGCGCGTCTTGCACACCCTGATTACCGCGTTGAAGTACAAATTATTGCTGCCCAGCCTTAGTAAGCTAAAACCAGACTCTCTATTTTAGACATGTTTCGATTGATGTTTATGCGCTAGCGAAAACAAGCCAAAGGCGAAGTTTCAGCGAAGCTAAAAAGGAGGTTTGCGAGAACCGAAGCGGAGTTTACTAAGGTAAATGAGCATCGGAAGCATAGCAATTTCCTTTTGCAGCAAGCAGAAATCTTCAATCGGAATATGTCTTATGTTCATAATACAAAAGGATACCTTATGAATACCCAACCCTCCGTTCGCGCTCTCCATGATCATTTATTAACCCCAAACTATGCTCCCGCACAAATGATACCTGTGCGCGGTGAAGGCGTGCGCGTATGGGATCAAGCAGGCCGTGCTTATTGGGATATTACATCGGGTATTGCTGTTACTGCACTAGGCCACGCTCACCCCGCCATGATAGAAGCGCTGACTAAGCAAGCTCACCTTTTATGGCATGTATCAGGCTGGTTTAGTAACGAACCTTTGGTGGCTCTTGCTCAAACGCTGATTGATAACACATTTGCCGATAGAGCATTTTTCTGTAACTCAGGAGCCGAAGCGAATGAAGCGGCTTTAAAACTAGCTAGGCGCTATGCATTCGAAAAAGTAGGCGAACAGAAAAATAAAATTGTTTCTACATTCCATGCATTTCATGGCCGCACCTTATTTACAGTCACTGCGGGTGGTACAGAAAAATACAAGCATGGATTTGGGCCATTGCCTCAAGGTATTCAGCATGTAACCTATAATGATATCGCAGCGCTTGAAACAGCGATTGATGATAATACATGCGCCTTCATCATAGAACCTATACAAGGTGAAGGAGGCGTATGCTCAGCCACACGCGAATATTTGCAAGCTGCCCGTTCATTGTGTGATAAACACGATGTGCTGTTTATTTTAGATGAAGTACAAACCGGTGTAGGCCGCACAGGGTCTTTATACAATTATATGCAAAAAGGAATTACTCCTGATATTCTCACCACAGCAAAAGGCTTAGGAGGCGGCTTTCCTATTGCAGCAATGCTTACCACGAATAAATTAGCAGAAGTATTAAGCCTGGGCAGCCACGGAACAACATACGGTGGAAACCCCCTTGCTTGTGCTGTGGCTAAAACCGTCATTGATATTGTTAATTCACCTGAAATTTTAGAAAACGTAAAAGCACGCCATGCTCAATTCAAGGCAGGTTTACGTGCGATCGGCGATAAATTAGGCTGCTTTACTGAAGTACGCGGAGAAGGCTTGTTAATGGCTGCCGAACTTACAGGCCCTTTAAAAGATCAAGCATTAGCACTCATGCGTAAAGGTGAAGAACATGGCGTTTTATTTCTAATGGCGGGGCCGAATGTGATGCGGTTTGCACCAGCTTTAAATATTAAAGAAGATGAATTAACAGAAGCATTGAAAGCTATTGAAGTTACTCTTGAAGCAGCACTTAAAAATTAATAACTTTTGTTCCTATTGGGCAAGATCCATGTTAGCGCTACAAAAGTTAATAGAGGCTATATTCCCTTTGTAGCATTAAACTTTAAGAGAACTACGTTAATTTCTATGCACCGTTGCATCGAATTTGAGGACATTGCAGGTGCCCCTATTTTAGGAAATTGTACTCTATGACCTCCCTTATATCTTCGGACTTGCCCGATTCTTCAGCCTCAACCTTACCTACGGTAGAAGTTGCAGTAGGGCTTATGCTGCGAAACTTTCCTGAGCGCCCTCAAATTTTAATGGCTGAACGCACAGGTAATCAGCATTTTGCAGGATTTTGGGAATTTCCCGGTGGCAAACTAGAAACAGGTGAACAACCCGATACAGCGCTCTCACGAGAACTTATTGAGGAGCTTGCTATCAACCCAACTGTATTTTATCGTTGGGGCGGTGTACGCAATTTTGTTTACCCTCATGCTCATGTACATCTTTTTTTCTATCGAATAACAGACTGGGAAGGCACACCTACAGGTGCAGAAGGCCAAACTATTCAGTGGTTTGACTTACATTCACTGCCTGAAGAAACGATACTTCCTGCTAATCGTCCTTTATTACGCTTTCTGCGTGCCCCCGTTACTCATCTCATTACCGATATAGCACGCTATGGGGAAAAAAATACCTTAAGACAACTACAAGTTTGGCTAGAACAACCCGCCACTTTTTCACTTCAAATTCGTGACAAAACATTGTCTGACACTGAAAGACAACATTTTGGTGCTCGGATTCTTTCTTTAGTCAAGCGCACGAGAAATGATTGCCCAGTGCTTTGGAATGGCACCCCAGATAGTGCTTTTTCAAATGGATTTGATGGAGTACATTGCCCTCAAAACATTTGGACAACCCCTCATTTCAGCTGGCCTGAAAATTTACCTTCCACCTTCTGGAAGAGTGCCTCATGTCATATACCAGAGCATCTCTCTCTCGTTGAGCAGCTTCATTTTGATAGTGCCACTTACTCTCCTGTTAAACCTACCAAAACACATCCTAATACGCCAGCTATTGGATGGGATACATTTAAAAATGATGTACAGCAGAGTGTCATTCCTATTTATGCATTAGGCGGATTACAACCAAACGATATCACGACAGCATTCAAGCATGGAGCCCATGGCATAGCGTTATGTTCTTCTGCTTGGGAAAGCGCATTAACATGACACGTTCTTTTACATCTTCGCATTCTCTTAACCAATCTCGTCAGCATTGGCTTCGTTGGGGAAGCTCAGTGCTTCAAATTGAAAGCCAAGCGATTGCTGAGCTTGCAACCTCATTGGGCAATGAGTTTGAAAAAGCCATTGAAGTACTTCTTTCCAATACAGGGCGTATCGTCGTAACAGGAATGGGAAAATCAGGGCATATTGGCCGAAAAATGGCGGCTACATTTGCGAGTACAGGAGCACCTGCTTTTTTTCTTCACCCTGCCGAAGCGTTACATGGCGATTTAGGCATGGTTACAGAACAAGATGTCGTCATAGCACTTTCGCACTCAGGAGAAAGTGAAGAAGTTTTAACGATTGTTCCTCACCTTAAGCGTTTACCGGTACCAATTATTAGCATTACTGGAAAGCCAGAATCAACCCTAGCTCAAGCCTCTGATTTACATTTATGTACAGCTGTTAGCCAAGAAGCATGCCCTCTAGGATTAGCCCCCACCACCAGCACTACCGTTAGCTTAGCGCTAGGAGACGCACTAGCGATGGTGTTGTTACAAGCTCATGGTTTTTCAACAGAAGATTTTGCACGGTCTCACCCAGGCGGTTCATTAGGCCGCCGATTGCTTACCCGTGTACGTGATATTATGCATACCGGAACAGAATTGCCGCGCGTGCATTTATCTACGCCTATTTTGGATGCATTGGGCGAAATATCCCAAAAAGGAATGGGCATGACGCTTGTTGTCGACGATGACAATAAACTTCAAGGATTATTTACCGATGGAGATCTTCGCCGTGCTGCTGCACTTCATCCGCAAACCGTATTAACTTCATCCGTTGCGCAATTTATGACGCGCAAACCGCGTACTATTCATGCTGATATTTTAGCGAGTGAAGCAGTTTCATATCTTGAACATGGTCGAATTACGCAACTGCTTGTTATTGACGACAGCCAGAATGTCATTGGCGCCTTACATTTGCATGACCTTCTACAACATAAACTGGCCTAACAATGTCAACTACCACCCCACTACGCTATCGGTCGATTGCCGTTTTTTGCCGACCGCTTCCTGAAACACATCGATTTGAAGTCAGTGTGGTATTTCGTCAATGGCAATATGCAGGCGTTCAAGTGTGGCTTACACCAGAAAGCGCACAACGTATTGGGTGCTTCGATTTCCCTATTGATGAAGAAGCTGAGCTAATGGAAAAGGTAGATGCCGTACTCGTCATTGGTGGCGATGGTACCTTACTCTCGGTTGCACGCCGCTGGCTTCCTACGCTTCGCCCACTCATTGGCGTAAACTTAGGCCGTTTAGGTTTTTTAACAGATATTCCCTTTGCGACCATGGGCAAAGATGTTCTAGCCCTTTTAAAAGGAAAAGGACAACGTGAAGAGCGATCACTCATCGAAGCGCATATTATGCGTAATGATCAGCGTGTTCACTCTCTTTTAGCCTTAAATGATATGGTTATCAGCCGAGGGGGCGATAGCTGCATGATTGAACTTACTTTATACTCAGGTGAAGAGTATATTTATGAATTACGAGCCGATGGATTGCTTATTTCGACTCCCACAGGCTCTACTGCTTATGCTCTTTCAATGGGCGGTTCAATTATTGCTCCTTCTTTGCCTGTTTTGTCACTCGTGCCTATTGCTCCTCATACACTCAGTAGCCGCCCTATTTTAGTTCCTGATGATAACGAACTCAGGCTAACCTACCAAAAAGGCGAAGAAGCAGCGCTTCATGCTGATGGACAAGACCATGTCAATATTGAACCAGGCGATATTATTATTATTAAAAAAGTAGCTCAAACCCTAGAACTTTTACACCCTTCACGCTATAGCTATTATGCAATGCTAAGAGAAAAACTTCATTGGAGTGCCGCACCTAATAAACGGAGGTAGTTTTTTTAAACAGAATTGTAGACTTAAAGAATATCTCCTACTGCGTCTTAATTTTTCTCGAAGAATAAAATTTGATATTTTTAGGATAAGTTCGAGAGAACGCTTATGGTCGTATATGGTCGTAAAAGCAATGCTTCTAGCGATAACCAATAGATTTGCATCAACAGAATAAATACGATGCTAGTTATTTCACAATGATTACGCTTTAGAATTAAGTCTTTAAAATTAATTTTTTAATTCAAACTAATTTAAATTCGTTAATAAATATTTCTTAAATTTTTTAAAATTTGAAATATCAAAAATATTTATTAACGAATAAATAATTAATGAATTTCAATCGCATTTATTTCAAAAGCAGGCTTACTGCTAACTTCAGAAGTTAAATCATATACAAACGTTAAAATTAAAACTTTTAGGTTTTCAACACTTAATTTAACTGCTTTCATTTTTTTCACCTTTTTATGAATATTAAATATCAACTTATAATGAATCATAGCAATAAAATTTAACGGAGTCAACGAAATTTAAACGAAATAAAAACGATATTTAATTACTCTATAAAATTCAAACAATTAATATAAATTTAATTATAATTTAAAAGCTGATTTTATGACCTTACAGATATTCTGTATGCTTTCAGCTATTGGCTTGATCACTGAAACTGATACTATATTCCTAATAAATTTCTCCTTGAGATAGCCATCCCTCAATTCCGAAATTTCTCACTAATTTTTATAAATTTTAAAATCGCCTATATAAATAGATTTAATGTTTGATAGAAATTACAAAAAACTTCTTATTAAAGTGCTTGTTTTATATGCAATCTTTTCAAAATCTAAAACTCAATATTCATAAAAAAACATTAGTCATAGGAGATAAAAAATATATTACCTATGGGTTACCCAGAGGCTACTGGCAAGATATATATCATCTTGCTATGACAGTAAGTTGGCTGCAATTTTGGATAGCTGCTGCTTTTATATTTATTATTATTAATAGTTTATTTGCATCTTTGTATTTATTAGGACCTCATTCTATTGCGAATATATTTCCCAAAAACTTCTGGGGCGCTTTCTTTTTTAGTGTAGAAACATTCGCTACAGTAGGCTACGGCGATATGCACCCTCAAACAATGTATGGTCATTTTATTGCCACACTCGAAACGTTTTTTGGAATGATGAATACGGCACTAATTGCAGGTCTCATGTTTTCAAGATTTTCTCGCCCGCGTGCACGTATCATGTTTGTACGGTATCCGATCATAGGGCCTGTTAACAATAAAAACACCCTAACAATACGAGTAGCAAATGCCCGGCAAAACATTATTATTGATGCCTCTGCAAAACTAAGCTTATTGAGCAATGAAGTCACTGAAGAAGGCATGACCATACGGCGCTTTAAAACACTCAAACTTGAGCGAGATCAAAGCCCTATTTTTCTGCTAGGGTGGAATTTAATGCATGTGCTCGATGAATCTAGCCCCTTATTTGGCTTAACCGCTGATGATCTCAAAAACACGCTTGCTGAACTTATCCTAACGATTGAAGGTATAGATGAAACAACAGGGCAATCTATCTTATCGCGCTATAATTATTCACATGCTTGTATTCGGTGGAATGCGCGCTATTTAGAATTACTGACTACAGATAAAAATGGTATTTCCCATATGGACTACAGAAAATTTCATGAAGTTGTTTCGCTTTAAAATAAATGGATAATAATTTCTTAATGACCATTTTTAGAATAAACTTCCCCGCCGCAAGCAGCGGGGTATTAACTGCACTACGATAACCACGCTTCGTGGTTTATCTTCGTTTTACAGTGCCTAGACACTGTCTATTACGAACGCAGCAAGCTGCGAGGAATTAAACCTGAAGCGATTAAAACAATCCTCTATTTAATCTGCACAAGAATTTCATCAACAAAAAGCCCTAACCATTTCTGGTTAGGGCTTTTTGAGTATTGGTGGAGGCGGCGGGAGTTGAACCCGCGTCCGGAGACCATTCATAGTTAAGACTACATGTTTAGTGCTGTTATTTGATTTAAGCTTTGAGCCGCGAACGCACACGCTACTCATTACCGATCCGCTAGATTTAATTCAGTTCATTACGGCACTGAACTGAACGATTCTGTAAATATGACCCTGCTGCTGTTGCCAGCCTACGTTACAGATACCATAGTGCAGGGACTAAAGCCGATTAAGCGGCTAAAGCGAAGTTTGAGTCGTTTGCAATTAAATTGCGTTGCAGAGTATTTACAAGGTACTGCACCTTGACATGCCTCACGCTACTTCAGTACCCCCGTCGAAGCCAATACGCCCCCGAGGTGTAACAATGAACCTAACATTGTATAAGGTTTAACGCATAAGTACAAGCAGCAGATGACAATCTACTTGCCATTATGTAAGTTTATTATTTTTAAGTGCTTGAAGAACGATCTTAGGCAACCATGCCTCAACAGTATCTAGCTGATTATGAATACAAGCATGCCGTATACGTGAGGAAGATGCAGGATGCTGCTCAATATTAAGTTCAAATACCTGCGCGCGGTTGTTCCAATCTAATTCAGTGACCTCTCGCCTTTGTTGCCAGGCGGTGTTTAGCTCATTTTCTGCTAACACTCCACACTCATAGCCAGGCCGATTCAATACCAACCAGTTTGTAAGTTGCAAAACGTCTTGCCACTGGTACCACTGATCTAAGTTTTTCCAGGCATCTACCCCTAAAATCCATAAAAAAGCAGCTTTAGGCATAATCTGGCGTAAATATCGCAAGGTATGCACAGAATAAGAAGGCAATGGAAGCTCTAATTCTATAGGCTTTACCTGAACCTGTTTATAAGGGGCAAACACTGCTTCACACAAATGAAAACGCAGCTCAGTATTAAGCATAGGCTGCGCTTTATGCGGAGGGCTTGCATTCGGTAATATCCATAACTCATCAAGCGCTACGCGCTCTATTACAGAACGCACAATATGCACATGCCCTAAATGAACAGGGTCAAATGTGCCCCCTAACAAGGCTATACGCTGCACACTAGTGCCCTGTTAAAGCATACTAGTTAACGAAGTAACGGGAAGCTGCCATTCAGGCTTAGGGCTACGCGCCAGTAATTGCTCAACTGCCGAAGCAGGGCTTAGCTTACCATCTAAAACGGCCAATACTGCTCTACATACCGGCATATCGCATTTATAATTATCTGCTAATTGAACAACTGCTTTAGCTGCATATACACCCTCTGCCACATGTCCTAAATCATTTAAAATTACTTCTAATGATGCACCTGTCGCTAATTGCAATCCTACCTGTCGATTGCGTGAAGAATCACCTGTACACGTTAATAATAGATCGCCTAACCCTGAAAGCCCAAACAACGTTTCAGGCTTACCGCCTAAAGAACGCGTTAATGTCATTAATTCAGCCAAGCCTCGCGTAATTAATGCAGCACGGGCGTTATGACCTAAATTTAATCCATCAGATAACCCTGCTGCAATCGCCAAAACATTTTTTACGGCCCCACCAATTGCAACTCCAGCGCGATCATCACTAGCATATAGTCGAAGCGTTGAGGTATGAAGTTGTTTTACCCAATGCTCAGCAATCGCTAACGACTCAGCAGCAAGCGTTGAAGCGGCAGGTAATCCTAAAGCAATTTCACGTGCAAAATTAGGCCCTGAAAGAACCATAACAGGGCTTGACCAATTTGACCACGACTCAAAAAGCAAACGTGGGCACTCCCCTTCTGTACTAACATCAAAACCTTTAGACAATAGCAATAAAGGAGGCCGCTCTACATAACGCTCAAGTTGCTCTCTTAATGAAAAAGAAGCTTGGCTTGGAACCGCTAAAATGAGTAAAGAAGCACTCATTGCTTGCGAGAGATCAGCTGTGCAGCGTAAAGAAGAAGGAAAAGCGATATCAGGCAAATAGCGTGTATTTACACGCTCTTCATTTAAGCGCTCAGCCTCTTCTGGCTGCCGCATCCACAAGATAATTTCATTAAACGAGCCAGCAGAAGCTAAATGAACCGCTAACGCTGTTCCCCACGCTCCTGCACCTAAAATACTAACGATGGATTCGGGGGGGGAGAAATGCGTCATTGCTTCGCTCGTTATCGTTGTAATCCCGATCCCAGTTATCCTGGCTCACTCTTGTACTAAAACTATTACGGGTTGAATAGACCATAGGCCGTTTATTATCATCACGCGCTGATTCGCCATCTCGTGCCTGTTCTTCAGCGTGAAGGCGTTGTTCACGCCATCTTTCGCGCTCTGCTGCTTTCTTTTCTGCTGCCTTGCGTGCCGCGGCTCTTTTTTCAGCAGCAGTCAGGCGAGGCGTTGGCGTGTAATCACTATCGCTATCATTTTCAGAATAAGACACAGGGGCAGCTTCGTAATCACGATTTCGACGCACTACACGACGCTCACGTTCAATACGTTCTCTAGGTTTAACTACAACCACGGGTTTAACGACTACTACAGGGCGTTGATACGTAAGGTGATCTCTACGAGCGCGTGCAGCAGCTACCTTAGGACATATCTGTATACAACGACGAATTTCTGCTTCTGTCAGCTGTTCGCCACTTCTTTTTTTATAATGCGACCGAGCAGCCACTAAAGAACGGCTTGAAGCTTTACGAGGCTCTACCGTTTTATAGGTGGGCGTAGCTTTATAAACAACCTGCGACTGCGCTTCATTATAGCGATGGCGTGGAAGCGCTCGCCGTGGTGGGTAATCGTCTAGCTCATCACGCGAAAGTTGCGAAATAGCTACTGTTCTCAAACGATCTCTTTCATTATCATCTGATCTAGCTACTCGTTTACGCTCAACCCCCCAAACTTGCGCCGTTTTAATGTAACCCTCTTGGCGGCTATTAGGAATACGCACCCGAATCCATCCATCTTCATCAGGCACAGATAAGCGCTCGAGAATCACACCACGCTCAGCACGAAAAGCCAAACGAGAATTTGTATCTGGCAAACGTAAAATTTCTGCATTTTGGCTACGAACAATTACACGCTTACGTACCGTGGTGCTTTGCTCATCAATCCAGCCAATGTCACCACCCATATCACGTACTTTCAACCACCCATCTTCATCACGATCTAAAATTTCTACTGGGTAATCTGGCGACAAAATAGATAAGCGCCGTGATTTTGGTGAAGGGCTATCATAAACAATGACTTGCTCGCGCGTTGTACGAAACTCTGTTGCAGTGGCCATTTGGCATAGAAATCCTGCTGCCAAGATCGTATATTTTAAAAATTTATGCTTAAGAAACTGACTCATAAGGTTTTTTTTCTGATACACTACATTCATATCATTAGTGGCTATGTTATTCGAAACATTCATACGATTTCCAGAAATGTCTAATATCGATCTACTCTTGAAGTTAGATTTGTGAATTAAATCTTTAAAGCTACCACTTGATGAACGAGACATAAAATACTCCTCGGAAAGCCAGAGGGAATAAGCAGGCAAAGATTGCCAAAATATTTTTTTCGAAATATTACTCGGATAACACATCAAACGCCAATACGCTCAAACATTAATATTACAAAGTTTCTTTAAAACAGCTTTTACTTAATTAGCTTAATTACCATCGTTTATGTAATATTTTTTGCTTGAGCGCATTTTCATTCATTAGCTTTGAAGCATTATCTCAAAAGACTTATTTAGAATAACCCATTCTCAATCTCACTGCGCAAGCATATTTGCTATGGGTTATAGCTTTTGAGAAGGCTCTTATATAATCACGCTGCTGATGTAGTACCTTCACCTTGAGCCTGCTCGCGTTGCTGTTGCTCAGCATACCATGCTTCAAAATTAATAGGTGAGAGATAAACGGGCGTATAACCAGCGCGTTGAATTGCGTCAGACACCGCCTCACGCAAATAAGGAAATAAGATTGTTGGACATTGAATACCAATTAACGGGTTCATAATTTCCTCAGGAATATTACGCACCTGGAAAACTCCAGCCTGAGCAACCTCAACCAAAAATATAACTTTGTCGCCTAACCGTGCGGTTACCGTTGCTGTAAGTACCGACTCAAAAATGCCTTCTGCTACATTTTTTGCCTGATTCATCAGCTGTACTTCAATTTGAGGAGGCGCTTGCTCTAAAAAGCTATCCGGCGCATTTGGATTTTCTACTGAAAAATCTTTTATATATACTTTTTCTAAAGAAAATAAAGCAGCATTATCGGGTTGTGCGCCATTTTCTGGCTGCTGTGCAGGCGTAGTATCGCTCATCGATTAACTTTCTATTAGTATTTTATACAGAATATTGAACAACTTTAGAAGTTACGCAGTTGAGTTCACTCAACATATGACACCGCAGAAAGTACCCAGGGTACGGCAAGTTAACACATGGTGAAAAAACCCAAGTGCGTAACTTCTAAAGTTAATTTCCTAACCAAATCAGGATACATCATCAATGCCGCTATAAAAACCAATCACTCCCTTAATGCCTATAAGGTACATGAAGAGCGGTAGCATTGTAAATTCTCAGCTATTTATTAAGTATAACAAGTCATAGTGAGTTATTGATGACATGCCCTAGCTAAACGTTAGCATACCATTTTGGTACGCTTATGATACAGCGTCTAAAATTGTTTCCCTAGTGTTAGCCTTATAAATTATAAAACTCATCACTAAGAAAGCTAAGTACGCCCACATTAACGACAATATTGAATAATTTAACAGCATAAATTTTAACAACAACGGGTAGTGATCTTAGCAAAACAGGTGTATTGTACAAGGCTTTTGTATCAGAATGAACCCGCGACTATGAATCTCTTAAAAGCCATGTTTACTGTAAGTGGTTTAACTTTTCTTTCTCGCATCACTGGCCTATTACGAGAAATATTGGCCGCACACTGGTTCGGTGCTGGACTCATTATGGATGCCTTCAACGTAGCCTTTCGTATACCCAACATGCTACGCCGCCTATTTGCAGAGGGAGCTTTTTCTCAGGCATTCGTGCCTATTTTAGGCGAGTACTATCATAAAAAAGGGCATGACGAAACGCGTTTACTGATTAGCCGCACTACGACTCTACTAGGAACCATTTTATTTATAGTTTCTGTCGTAGGTATTTTTATTTCACCCCAGTTAGTTTATTTATTTAGTGCTGGATTTAAAGCTATTCCTGGAAAATTTGAACTCACTACTCAGCTTCTTCAAATTGTATTTCCTTATATTTTTCTTATTAGCCTGAGCTGTATGTTTGCCAGTGTTTTGAATACTGTAGGCGCTTTTGCTTTGGCTGCTTTTGCCTCAACATTGCTCAATGTAGCCATTATCGGTACTGTTCTTATAGCAGGCCACTGGTTTAAGCAACCAGTTATGGCGATGGCATGGGGTGTAACCTTAGGCGGCATTCTTCAAGTAACTCTTTTAGGATGGGGAGTAAGAAAGTATAAACTTTTGCCTAGCTGGTCATGGAAGCCTTCAGATCCGGCGACACAGCGTATTTTAAAACTGATGATTCCCTCGCTATTTGGAGTATCTGTTAGCCAAGTTAGCCTTTTAATTAATACCCATATTGCCTCTACACTTAGCAGCGGCTCAGTATCTTGGGTAACATTCGCAGATCGGCTCATGGAATTTCCCTCTGCCCTGCTAGGAGTAGCAGCAGGAACCATCATTCTGCCTCAACTTATTAAACACCATCAGAGTCAAAATACAGGCGCGTACAACTCTCTCTTAGATTGGGGATTACGTACAACGTTAATGATGTCTGTTCCTTCAGCGGTAGCACTGCATGTCATTGGCATTCCTCTTATCGCAACTCTTTTTATGCACGGACATTTTAATGCACGAGATGCTATCCAAACCCATTTTGCACTCAGCGCCTATAGCATAGGGTTATGTGGAATTATCCTTGTTAAAGTACTTGCCCCAGCTTTTTATGCCCGCCAAGATATAAAAACACCCGTTAAATTAGGCATTTTAGCTTTAATTATTGCCCAGTTAAGCAACACGTTTACTGTGCCTTTATTTGCCCATGCGGGGCTTGCTCTCTCTACCGGATTAAGTGCTTGCGTAAATGCTCTTTTACTTGCATTTACTCTTTATAAGCGTGGAATTTATTCGCCTGAACCAGGGTGGGGTAAAGTTATTCTAAAAACCACTGTTGCAGTGATTATTATGGCAAGTGTATTGTCCTTTTTTAAGGGAAATGAAAACAACTGGTTTCATTATTCTAATATCGAAAAAGTAATTAGATTGCTAGGGCTGGTGGTTGCAGGAATTAGCGCTTATTTTATAAGCCTGAGATGTTTAGGGTTTAAGCCTAGCGACTTTATTCGTAAAGAGTGACGTCATTTATCATAAAAATCATTTACTTACTCCTGGATGCAGGCGTTACAGCATTCAATTTCTTTACATTTACTTTCGGAAGGCGTGCTTCAATTTCTGCCCAATTACAGCTAGAAGGAATATATTTACTACCCGGTGGCTTACGGGAATCAATTTCTTTTAAGTAAGCAATACGTGCCAACGTAATCGGGTGCACGGTTTTGCTTGCAATTGGATCACGCTTTTGCCATTTAGCTTGCCGTTCTAAAAATTCCACCCACTTATTAGGGTCGATATTCATAATCCATAATCGAACAAACGCAGGCCGATCGGCTAACATTACTGTCTGTTGATTAAAAATAAAACCCTTAATAAAAGGCGCTAGTTGAATGGCGGCAGCACTATAATTGCGCTTATATAAATCTAATACGGCTGTCCAACCTGCGGCGGCTACTATTTCTTGTATGGGTGTACGCTGCTCAACTAACAACATACGGCTAGCCATCACTCCATATAGCTCGTCCATATTATTTATTCGTCTTAGTAATCCTGTAGGCACTAAGAAAATTCCTCCAGGAATAATATCAACTTCAACCGCTTTATCATCATTTATAACCACCCATGCATAAGAATATAAAGCCCCTCTTGAAAGACGCCGGCTTGCATCATCAAGCACACTTTGCACAAATGGGTCTTGTATTATTTTGATATCTTTATATAAGCTTCGATAAACTAAATCGCCCAGCTTCATTTCTTGATTAATATCTAAGCCTACAAAATTCATTGTAGCCCAGCGTATTAACTTATCTCTAAACGACAAGACTAAAACAAGCATAACAAAAAGAAGAAAAAAAACTTTTCCTAAACTCTTTGAGGAGATAGTAGGCACTGAAACCTTAGGAGTTGCAGGCGCAGCAGTTTTACTTTCAGGAGAAGGTGTTGCAGCGTTTAATTGTGAAGCCAAAGCAGGGGGCGGAGTACGTTGTAGCTGTTTTTGAAGGGCAGTATCATGAATACCAATCGCCCACTTACCCATTTCATCGCGCCATGCTAAATACCATGTTTTTTGTTGATCGTTTGCCACTGTCAACTGCATTTGCGCTAAACCAAATCGCTTTGACTGGTCCGCATCAAGCCTTATAGATGCAAAATTAGCATCTAAAGCAACCTCTAGCCACTTCGGCCCTTCCCAAAGAGGACTAAACACCATAGCTACAAAATAGTAAGGCTTTTCAAAAGACATAGCTACACTTAAGTCCAATACGCATTAAAAATAAAATTTGTTGGGATAAAATGCATTATAGCGATTATATATAAAACTCTTTGAGTAAAACCTACTTATCCAGCGGGCCTGAATTAGGCCCTCATCAAAAATTTCTTCTATCTTATGCTTTACACTCAAAGAATTATCGCCTTTAATCAAATTTCTTTTAACTTATTAAAACACTTCCTACTATTACACTCTATTTCATTTAAGCTAACAAGCCCTATCCTCCCCAGCATGAAGCTGAACTTGTTGTCGTAGCACCTGATATTGCTGTCGTATCTGATGCTGTTCGTGCTCCCGAACTATCGTATTGCAAAACCTTACACTTAGTAGGGCTATAAGGACTTTTAATAGTTGCTACTAGTGTATACGTTGTATTTGAATTACCTGGAGTATAAACAATATCAAAATATGTAGTTGTTCCTTCTCCTGTCTTAGGGGAAGTTTTTAATGCAGATGGATAACCAGCTGCCGCAGGATAACTATTATTTAATGAATAACTTCTTTCTAGCACTTGCGCGCCTTCCATCAAAATAGCCTTCGCTGTCTGTAATCGTCCCTTTTCTAAATAATCTCTATACGAAGGAATGCCTATTGCCGCTAGAATCCCTACGATGACAACCACAATCATTAACTCAATGAGTGTAAAACCTTGCTGTATCTTATAGCAGCCCTGAATATTACATTTCATGTCTTACTCCTATTTAATTTCGCAAGATGAGCCGCCTAAACCTGATACGCAGTATTGCCGTATCTCTTTCCAGCTAACACGCTTTTGAGAGTCAGGAAGGCAAGCAAAGCTTTTAGTTCCCTTAGAGGTCACTAACTGGCAAAGCTTTTTCTTAGTTTTTGGATCTTTTTTGGATATCATTGTTTTTTGTAAAACCCTACCTAAACTAATTGGGTTTGTATAATTTTCTCCGCTCGCAAACATACCGTTTTTGCTATCGCCAGTATCTACACTGCCATCATTATTCATATCAAACATAGGTGTACTCGAACGGCTTCCTGAGCATGTGTTTAATGCCATTAATGCTCCTGAACCCATTGTGCACTCAGAAGGTGATGGGGGAATATACGTTGTGAACAGTAAATGATTTCCATACAACATAGGTGAATGAATCATTCTTTCTGAAGGTGCGCCTGATGTTTTAGGTGCAGGAAACGTGATAAACCAACCGTATTTCGCCCCTGCTGATTTATCATTAACAGATGTTTTATATTGCACGGTGTTATTAGAAGAATAGCGATGATCTTTATCTGGCGCTGTAAAATACTGAGCAACCAGCATTAGCTTACTTACTGCATCATAAGGGTCAGAAGGCGTAGGCGCTGTATCTAATATGTTATAAAGAGCATTTGATGCTGCGCTTTCTAACGCTTGAGCGTCTGCTATGCTTCCTGTTCCAAATGCTACGGTATAACCTGCCCCGGTACATCCTCGTGTTACAAGAGGTGCTGTTGTAATAGGTTGCCCTGCACGAAAGAGAGGCGCAATTGTTCCTGCGGGTTTAGATTTCGCTAATCCCCATGGTGCTGCTTTGCCCGAAACATCAAATTTCCACAAATTTCCTTGTAGATCTCCTGCATAAACAGTATCAATCACACCATCTGCATCAGTATCAATAGCAGAAGGTGTAGAAAGCCCATTGGGTATTGACCCCGTCCAACCTGTTACAGGTACCGATATAACTTTTACTAAGCTTGCATTCCAAGATCCATTACCTTGTAAGGCTCCCTCTAAGTTAACTGCAATTAATGAAACATAACTTGTTTTTCCATCGGTAGATCCGTAGCCATTTCCTAAAAAGGCTGTCCATTTCACATCGCTACCCCATTTAGCACGACCAATCGTGTAAGCAGCATGCCCACGAGTGCTATGAGCAGGTTGAGTTAACATATACCCTAACTGAGGAATTTGTTTAGGCGATACCTCTAGTTTTACTATAGAACCGGGGTTTAGTTCGGCTTTACTAAAATTAGCAGGGTTCGTAATATCTAACACAAAAAAGCCTTGCCCCCCTGCTCCTAAGGTACCTACAAGCGCTGTTTTCCATGCTCCCCCTGCAATAATATTAGCTGCCATGGGGTCTCCATCAACAAATAAGCGATGCTGATAGTTAGCTGCTGAGTAGGTAATTTCAGAAAGCTTGGGCATTAACATACTAGGAATATAGGCAAATAACTCCTCACCATCAGCAGCTTTGAAAGCATGTAACATCCCGTCATCGGCTCCTACATACACTACGCCCTCTCTTTTTTGATTTACAAAACTAGCATAAGAAGGCAAGCCAGGGCCAAAATCTGATGCACTGTATCCTTCATCAGGAGCACCTATATACAATGGAGAGCTATTAACAATGGCCCCCATCCGCCCATAGGGTCGATTTCGAAAGTTAAACGCTCCTTCAAATCTTGACTCTTGTATATATTCACCACGAATATAATTTAGGCGTGCATTGCCTAGGGTAGGATTTGATCCATTATTTTTCTCTATGCTAAGTAAATTTTGATCATTTTTACTTAGAGAACCCCATCGAAATGCTACAGGTATGGCTCCAGGAAGTCCTGAGCTTTGTCCTGTAATAATTCTACGGCCTAATGCCCCTGCCTTTTCTGAGCCAGGCGTTTGAACAACACCACTTACTCGCTTATCATTAAATTTTTCATCTAAACGCTTATTGGCACTCCACCCCGTCCCACTAAAATTCCCTTGATCATCGACAAATTCTTTGTTCTCAACATCGGCTGATTCACCATAAAGATCACCGTACCAAACGCCATTATGTACTCTATAGAAAGGATAAAATATTTTATTATTGCCTGACCAATCATCTGACATAACCCCTACTTTTGCAGAAACACCTCTTACATTTTTAGTCGCCCGTAAGAAGATTTCACCTAAAGACTCTTTCATCATTTCAGAGTTAGCACCTTCAAACCAACCATCAGGTACACCATCCATATTACTATCCCAGGCAGGAACTTTTACTCCAGCCTTATCCCCATCTATAGAAGCTTTAGAATTAGGATTTAAAAAAGAATCACTGTTTGGATTTTGACGCTCAGCAATATCTAAATCATAAGCGCCATACTTTGCAGCTAATACATACTCTGTAGGATCTTTTCCTGCTGGAAATGCTGGGTCTCTTTGTCCGCGTGCCACTAATTCATGTACATCAACAAAAAAACTATCAATATGTTGCTCTTCTTTTAGATCAGGACGAATATCTCTTGTATGCCCCCAATACGCTAGCCCTGCTATATTAGGTGTCATAATGTTCCAGCAACCACGCTCTCCCCCTGGGCAGGCCATTGCTTTCCAATCTGTTGACTCTAATAAATCAAGCGTTTTGCCTTCATATAAACTCATAGAGGCTACCAATGATTTCACATTGATTGAGCTGCTAGCTCCTTTTAACGTTCCCATAGGTGCATTTAAACCTGCTTGATTTGTATCTTTACAATTAGAATCGCCAACTCCAAAAAAGCCTCCAGGTACACGCCCATCACAATTCCCATTCACATCGCCCAGAAAAATAATACTGTTTTTTGAACATGCGTTAACAATGGGATCTTTCCAATTTTTAAGAATCATTGGAAAACCATCAGTCACTTTTTCGTCTGTAGTACTTAAATTTACTCTGCCATCTCCATTTAAATAATTATCTGCCATTCCTATAGAGCCAGATTTATAATTCGAAGAAAAGTAACGTAATCCCTCATAATAAAGTTCTGCTATAGGATCAAAAAATTTATAATGCCATCCATTTTGATTAGCACGATAACCAAATTGATTAATATAATTGATAGAACCGCTGGCTTCTCCCCCACTAAAACAACCTGAACCACTATCTGGGCTTTTACATAAAACTCCTGTTTTTGGATCCCACTCAGCATTGGAATTGCTACTATTAAGCCAATTAGCACCATTATATAAATCACTGCCCATACTTTTCATCGGTGATCTTAATACCCCACCTGCTTGATAAGCATTAGAAGAAGCATTAGGCGTTGGGCCATTAAACCAATCCACATTAGGGTATGAAAATACGCCGAAACGGGCTTTCCGTGCATAATCATGAATAAGACCTGTCGGTTTATAATTTCCTGAAGGATATTTCGTACAGAAGCTCTCTAATAAACCATTGTTAGAACATACATTTACAATCACCCTATAATAGTCATCACGATGAGTTGCCCAACCACCACATGCATACGGCGTTACTTCACCTACCTTCGTAACTCTAAAACGATCACCCACTAGCACATCAGGTTTATGGCCGCGATCTGCAACGTTGTAACGCTCAGAATCAAGGTTTGCAATAAACAATTCGTTTCCACGCTTAAGCCCTGTAAAATCACGAATAACATCAATTGTTAAATGTTTATCAGGAAAATTATTATCATCGCCAGTTGAATCAGGCGTGTAAGAAAAAGTATCTGAGCCTCTAGCATCTAACCAGCCACGCCGAAGAAAAGTTTCTTTTTCAGTATCAATCACGCGATTTCCACCCGTCATTGCCATACGAAAGCTATCGGGTATGCTCATTGTCGCCCAATTAAGAAATCGGCCGCTCCATTCTTCTGGGCCTCCACATATATCTCCTGCCCCCGCTTTACGCACAGGATAAAAATACTCTCCTGTACTACCGCTTACAAACTTTCCATGACCATAGGGCATATATTTATAACAAAATCCAGACTCAAAGTAACCGCTATAACTTTGATTTCGATTAAATTTTTTCGTTTTATATGATGCTGTATTACCAGTAGGAAACTCTACTGAAAGCAATAATAAAATATTAGCGGGCGCATTATATGCTTCAGTAAAAGGCGATTGTGAAGGCTCAAATGCAGCTTGACATATCACGCCTACTCCCATAAACCCGCCTAGCATACATATGCGAATGCCTGAAAAAACATATTTTATTTTAGACATAATCACCACCCATACTTCATTAGCCATTGGATGCACCATCCAATGGAATATTTATTTAATAGTTAATCATTTAACTTTAATCTTGCTTAAACTAAAAAATTGTTATGCATTTAAGCCCATACTCATTTAACAGCTTGAGCATTGAAAAACTTCTTGCAGCAACACAACTGTGCGGGCATTCATTCCTACAGCTCTCGATGTAATACGCACATTTCTAACAGCACCAGATGCCGATGCAGGAGAACTAGCAGTAGGCTCAGACTCTATTAATTCCAATATGTAACGCGGCTGACTTGACAGTGATAAAGCAGGAGCGCCTGTAAAGGTTCCATAAACAACAGATGACCCTACTGTTCCTGCAGCTGTCAGGGCATCATTACCCCATAATGTTTGATCATTCCAGAAAGGTAATGTTGAAGGGCGAGGTAACGTAGGATCCATACCTAAATAGCATTGCCCCCACTGGCAATAATAAAGCCATAGCATATGCCCCCCATTGTTTGGGGCACTTAACATAGGTCTACTAGGGGTAGTAATGCCTTGCTTCACATATTCAAAGCAGACTCGCCCTTTCGAGGAAGGCTGACACGATACGCCTCCATCTGTCATACCTGGCACAGGCACGTTATTGTAATCAACCCCTAAAAGATCGCGTTCAGCATCACGAAGCCCCATTTCAGCAGCTTGCAGCGCAATACTATAATCGCGCTCGCCCCCCGCCATACGCTCTTGCAGCGTAGCGGTTTGCATTCCTGAAAGCCCCATTAAGGTAATGACAACCAGAAACGTTAGCGCAATAAATAGTGTAGAACCATGCTGCTTTCGAGTAATATAAAACGTTCTCATCATCATTCCTTTACAAAGGTATTCTTTGATTTTGATTGCGCACACTTATTGTGGTCCAATAAGCTCGCCTCAAAATACCATCTGTGTAAAGACCTGTCTGAGACCAGTCTCTACCTTGACAATCTTGTCCTGAAATTCCTGAAAACTCTACACCAGAGCTTTTTGAACTACCGGTCGACACCTGCGTAGCACGTACCTGTACACATATACGAACAGATTGAATTTTTGGCCAATCAGCAGCTGGAACTAAATTAGCTGGCAAATACTGTATAGGGGAACTTGCTACCAATGAATTCGCGTTCAAACCATATAGCACTCTTAAATCTTCAACCCCATCAGCCAACACTAAGTCGCTACTTGACCCATTTCCGCGACACATTAATCGACGTGTTGTTGTATCAACATGAAAATAATTAATGGCAATAATACCTTTGGGAGAAGCAGAAGTAGCCGTAGGGTCTTGCCCTAGGCAATCTGTTCCAACAATTGAATTAGCCAAGGGAGATAACAAATTATTAATGCCAGCAGTGCTTGCTGCTGTAGTAGATTGAACTTGGTAAGCTAATAACATGGAATCTGGCAATGCGGTATTGGTTGTACAGTTCCAAGGCGATGCATAGGCAAAGGTGCCTTTACAGCCTTTAATTGCCAGTACATTTTCAAACCCTGTGTAACCTGCTACAAATTGTGTAAAATTTGTAGCTTTTTCTAACCCTGTTAATTCAAAAAAACCAGCCTGGCGAATATGCTGTGCGAAAATAGAAAGCACGTTACGCCCGGTTTCTTGCGTTCTTGCTGAACTATCTTGGCTTCTGAATGTTTTTGTAGTCACTGTAAATAAGCTAGTAACTGCCCAGGTTACAATAAGACCAATTGTTAGAGACACCATTAACTCTATGATTGTAAAACCCTTACCGGCACGATTTAATTTATTTTTCATCTTAGGCACCTCTAGGGATAAAACGTAATCTGAAAACAGCGCACTGTACTATCAATCACTAATCCTGCTGTTCCATTAGTGGGACAAGTATTAAAGCCTGTTGTTGACGAAACCATGCTTTCCATCGTACTTCCCCAACTTTGATCACTTTTCCCTGCCTCTTTCCAGGTTAATGTAATTTGAATTTGTCTAGAAGCACCTGAAGCCCATTGAATCAAACCTTGCCCGCCAGGCAATTGCGACGTAATACTTTTTTTCCAATCATATAAATCAGAAGCTGCTATTTGAGTAGGGGTGCATGAAGGATTATTTATTGCATTAAAACTGGTGCAATATACTGAAGGAGCTGTACTAGCCACATTGACGCTTGATTTCATGTAGTCGCTCTGAATTGCTCCGGTATCATTCACCACTGCAAAGCTATTTGCCCGCATTCTATCCATCATATCGGTTGCTAATTGTGTTGCCACAGAACGCTGCCATGCTGTTTGGTTATAACGTAAGCTTGTTACAACAAGCCCTGCAATACCCAGCAAACCAAAAGACGTAATTAACATAGCGACTAATACTTCAATTAAGGTAAATCCTGAAGACTGTATTCGCAGTTTTACGTTATGCCGTAAACCTTTTATAATCATCATTTCTTCCCCCCATTTTTCCCAGGTAGAATTTATTGTCTATTTCAATGGTCTACTCGCACCCTTGACCTGAACCATCACCAGCAGAAGCCAAAGCGGCTTTGGTATCACTTCCTGGAACCTTCACGTAGGGAGCACCCGCTCCTGAAATACTAATACAGCGCACATTTCTTGAGGTATCACATGCAGTAGCTGGATTAGTACTTTTACATACCTTGACTGAACCACCGCCTGCGATAGACCCCTCCATACGTACTTGTCCCATCGGCGAAAATGTGGCGTAACCAAATGTACTACGTATCAATAAACCAGCAGGTGGCGCTGACTGAACACGAATAAGTTTTCCGACGATAGCTTTTGCACCATCCATACTGCTTGCGCCAGAAGTTGTATCTTCAAATAGCGCCCAACCATATTGCTCAAACGGAGTAGCATTTCCTGTTGAACTTACGCATCTCCCTGCTGCATCTACACCGCATAAGGTGACGCGGGTATTTCTACGAATTGCTTCAGCTCGCGCTAAATTAATCATTGAATATAAATCGTTTGTGGTTGCAGATACTCTACTATTCTGAAAAAACATACTCATCATTGGGGTACCAATACCTGCCATAACAGCCAATATTGCAATACATACCATTAGCTCTATTAATGAAAAACCATGTTGGACTCGCACGCTCATCCCCAAATAAAAAAAGGGTATACTCCCTTCTGGAAGCATACCCTCTCTTTTTGAGAAACCATGTTGCTAACTAGATAAACGGTTATTGAACACAGATGAACGGCAAGTTTTTGTTTTATAAAATAAAAACCTCACACCACTATCATTCACTACTTTATTAGACGCTTAAATAAGTGCTCAAATAGGCGCTCAAAAAAACTATCCAGTATTTCAATAACGTCACTTTAAATACCTAAAGCATATGCAGATACATTGTTTTTAAATAGCCTTTGCCAGCATTTCTGCTAAACCTATATAAGTACCTGGTAATAATGCAGATAATCTCATTTTGTCTGCTGCTGGCAACTCAAGGCGATCAATAAATTCGCGCAACGTTAGTGCATCCATTTTTTGTCCACGCGTTAGCGACTTAAGCTGCTCATAAGGATTCGGCAACGCATAGCGGCGCATAACTGTTTGAATAGCTTCTGCTAGAACTTCCCAAGAAGTATCTAAATCTTCTTGTAAGCGCGCTGGATTCACTTCTAATTTACCTAAGCCTTTTAACCCTGATTTATAGCCTAATAAAGCATACCCCAATGCAACACCGATATTTCTTAACACTGTTGAATCAGTAAGATCACGCTGCCAACGCGATAAAGGTAGTTTTTGTGATAAGTGTGATAGCAATGCATTCGCTACGCCTAAGTTACCTTCTGAATTTTCAAAATCGATAGGATTAACTTTATGTGGCATTGTTGAAGAACCCACCTCACCTGCTTTAAGTTTTTGTTTGAAATATCCTAAACTTACATACCCCCAAACATCTCTATTCCAATCAATGAGAATAGTATTGAAACGCGCAAGGCCATCAAAATACTCAGCCAACATGTCATGAGGTTCAATCTGAGTAGTAAAAGGATTAAATACCAGCCCTAACGATTCAACAAATTTTTGTGCGAATTCAGGCCAATCGACTTCTGGGTACGCAACAATATGAGCATTATAGTTACCTACTGCTCCATTAATTTTCCCTAAAAACTCGCTCTTACATAACTTTACCCATTGGCGCTCTAAGCGGCTGACTACATTAGCAATTTCTTTTCCTAGTGTAGTAGGGCTAGCAGGTTGGCCATGTGTTCGCGACAACATCGGTTGCCCAGCAAACTCATGGGCTAGTTTCCGCCAGTTTTCGATTAACTCATTAATTGATGATGCTATAACATTTTCATGGGCATCTTTTAGCATTAAGGCATAGGATAAATTATTAATATCTTCCGATGTGCAGGCAAAATGGATAAACTCACTCCCCTCCGCTAACTCAGGTATAGAGTGGCAACGTTGCTTAATCCAATACTCGATAGCTTTTACATCATGATTTGTTTGTTGTTCAATAGATTTAACACGTTGCGCATCTTCTGCTGAAAAAGCCTGATACCACTGCCTTAACTCTTCTTCAATTGCAGGCGTAAAAGGTTTAACCTCAGGAATACCTGCATGATTTGCCAATGCAATCAGCCATTCAATTTCTACTTGAATGCGATATTTCATCAACGCTGCTTCGCTAAAATAAGCTGAAAGCGCTGTAACATGGTCACGATAACGCCCATCCAAAGGATTTAAGGCATAAAGTGGATCAAAAACGGCTGGGGTGGTCATCGTGTGTATCCTAAACAAATAAACATAGCCGCTATTTTACGTGTTTGCAGAAGCTTCTACCAATTTCATTTCATGTATTTTTTTGTAACACATAACCACAAATTATCTTTAACTACTTACAGTTATGAAATTCATCATAAAAATTTCTACTATAGGGAGTCAGAATAAGCACACTGATAGCTTATTTTACTAATTGATCTGATCAAGAAAAAAATCTACAGTAAGCACATGATGAAAACAAATAGTATTATGTTTAAAACCTTTACGATTAAAGGGCTTGCCCTATTACTATTATGACTATTTGACTGGTAGCGCATAACCACTTGGATGTACGCAACAATCATCTCAATCGCTTGATAATAAGGCGAGGATAGAAGCTAACTTTTCTTGTGCCCTTACCGAAATAACTTTGTATATCCATCCGCTACCCTTCAGGAGAATAAACATATGGATGCCTCTCTTAGACGCTTTGCCCAAGCTCGGCGATGGCTATTATCCGTTGTTGAAACTGAAGATTCATTGCCAGTTCTTAAGGTAGGTGTGGCTGAAACAGCCTGGCCTGCCCCAGCGGTACTTCAGGCCTTGCGACAACATTGCTTAAATTATCAGTTAGAGATTGTTGCTCATCCACCTGAAGCATTTGATGTTCTTTGGCAACGATCATTAGAAAATAGTATCGACAATGCTGATCTTAATGGTATGCAACAATTTGAAGACTCTGCTACCTGGGAAGGTTTAATTAGCAGCTTGAGTCAAGATACAACAGATTTATTGAGTCCTGAGGCTGAAGGCCCCATGATTCGCTTACTCAATAGCATTTTAAGTGAAGCACTACGGCTTGAAGCTTCTGACATTCATTGCATACCTCAAGAAACAATTACCCATATTTCTTTTAGATGCGACGGGCAGCTTCATACACGCCATCAACTTCCTCGCCATCTACATGCTGCGTTATGTGCTCGTGTAAAGGTAATGGCGAATCTAGATGTAGCAGAAACACGGCATCCTCAAGACGGACGCTTAAGCATTAGAATTGGTTCGTTGACAACCGATGTGCGTGTCTCTTGCGTACCCACAAGCCATGGAGAACGTATCGTTTTACGGATGCTTTATCGTGAACGGTTGCTCACATTAAACGAATTAGGCATGGCAACTCCCATGCAAAGTAAATTTGATGAATTAATTCATGCACCTCATGGGCTTATTTTGGTGACAGGCCCTACGGGATCAGGAAAAACTACTACCTTATATGCAGCGTTAGATCGTCTTCGCTCAGGCAGTGAAAATATTATTACGGTAGAAGACCCTGTTGAATATCGCTTAGAAGGTATTAGCCAAATTCCTGTACAACCGAATATTCATTTTCATTTCCCTGATGCTTTACGTGCCATCTTGCGTCAAGATCCTGACATTATTATGATTGGTGAAATTCGAGATCGAGAAACAGCGCAGATCGCAATCCAAGCAAGTTTAACAGGTCACTTAGTATTAGCTACCCTGCATACTAACGATGCGCCTAGTGCTATTAGTCGTTTATTAGATATGGGCGTTGAGCCTTTTCTATTAGCTTCTACATTGCGCGGCGTGTTAGCACAACGTTTAATCCGTAAGCTTTGTGAGTTGTGTAAAGCACCTATGCATCCAACACTGCACGCTCGTTTCTCTGAAAATTATGCGATAACTGCCTCAGCTATTTATCATGGCAGTGGATGTGATCATTGTAATCACTCAGGCTTTAAAGGGCGTACCGGCATCTATGAGCTTCTGCCGATTACTCCTCACCTTCAAGAACTTATACAAAACAATTCTGCCGAACAATCTATTCGTACTGAAATCACAGAAGCTAAACATGCTACTCTACTGGATGATGGATTACGCTGGGTTAATTCTGGTCAAACAACCATTGCTGAAGTATGCCGTACCGCGTTAACTCACAGTACCGAATAAACCCTTTTTTATATGATAATAATCCATGACTCTTCCTTCATTTAGCCGCGCATGGATTCAGTTTGCCAGTTTAATTTGGCAAGGCCACCCTACGGAAAATTTCCCCGAATTGGATCAACAATGGATTATTTGGCTAAGACAAACTGGTTTAGAGTCTCTGCAGAAAGTATGGCTTAATCCTCCCTCATTACCTTTACAGACTCAGCCTACTTCACCCACTTTAAAAAAATACTCTGAAGATTCTATTTGCTTTGAACTTGAAGGGTTAGTCAAACTTTATAAAATATCTCCTTCTGGCACTTCTTCTAATCAAGCTGTTTTACTTGTTGCCCCCTGCTCTCATCAAGCCAGTATTTTTGATTTAAACCCAGAGGGATCGCTTACAGAAGCACTTACTTCGTTAGGCCATGAAGTGTATGTACTTGAATGGATAACCCCTAACGCCCTCCCTTCCTCTGCATCTACTACCCCAATCGAGCCAACAAACCCCTATCTTGTAGTGCCGCCTTTATGGGTAAACTACCGTAATGCTATTAGAGAAATACTTTCATGGCTTCATAAAGCGCTGAATAATGCTGCCTCATCCTCTCGATTACATATTATGGGATTATGCTTAGGAGGTGTACTTGCTATTGATGCACTGACCTCTGAGGAGCCTAGCCCTTATAGCCCTGCCTCTTTTCCTCCTATTGGTAGTCTTACCTTACTTTCTACATTATTAGACTATCGTACAAGTAGCCCTCTTTCATGCTTACACTGGCCTCCTTTACAAAATGCATTGAAAAAAACGCTTTCATCACTATCATGGATTCCTGCTTCTACTATTTATAGCTTTTGCTCTGTATTAATGCCCTCTCATCTTACTGTACCGTCAGCATTAAGCTTATGGAGCCAACAAGGGTTGAATGTATCAGCGCCTTTTGCGCTTGAACTTCTTGAAGCTTTTTATATTAAAAATATATTAATTAATCCTACACCCTCAAAATCTTGCTCACCTCTTAAACGATTAAACATTCCTCTTTACGCTGTTGCTGGGTTGAATGATCGGCTAGCTCCTATTCATAGCCTTTTCAATGGCCTTCATCATTGCCCTAAAGACTTGCCTATTCGTCTTTCTATTTTTGAATCGGGGCATTTAAAATGCTTTCTTCCTAATACTAAAATTCGAGGCTATCAAGATAACTGGCACGGTGAAAGTACAAAAAAATGGCTTAGCAAAGCTCCTGCACCACATGCTTCTACTAGTTGGGTAGATGACTGGAATCATTGGATAAAAATAAATTAACTATCGCATTTAATTAGGTTTGTACAAAACCTAATTAATAATCATTCATAAAATACCGATATGAGTTTAGCCTCCTCCTGCCCTTCTTTACGCTAAGATATCCTTATGACCACTTCTCCTTCATTAACTGGGGAACTTACTACCTCCCCTGCTTCCTCTGCTTTCCAATATCGACTTCTTTTAGTCGATGACGATGAACGCTTGCTTGCTGCTTTAAAACGCGTATTACGCCAAAAAAATTATGATATTGTTACCTGCGAAGATCCCAAACAGGCACTGGAACTATTAAAAAAAGAAGCCTTCCATCTCATCATTTCTGATTATTTAATGCCAGTAATGAATGGGGGAGAGTTTTTAAAACAGGCATGCTCTATTCAACCTAATAGCATGCGTATGCTATTGACGGCAAATGGCGATGTTAATGCTGTGATGAATGCTGTAAAGGCTGGAGCTGTATATAAATTTATTCTCAAACCTTGGAATGACGATGAAGTACGCCTAAATGTTTCTCTAGCTCTAGAAAAACACGACTTAATTGCAAAAAATGCTGCTTTAGAACGTGAAAAACACAAAAACACCCAAGAAATTGAACAACTTGCAAAATTTAGCGCTTCTAATCGTAATCAACTTGCATTTATGCTCAATAAAAAAGGATTGCTCAGCAACGACAATATACGTGAATTACTTAGCCTGCAATCTCAACGAAAAGATGCTGTTGCCATCAAGTTAATTGTTGAATGTAAATGGGTAAGCGAAGAGGTTATTCATCATATGATTGGTGAAGAACTTATGTTCAAAGCCATCAATTTGAAAGAGTATTCGGTTGACCACTCGGTCGCTGCACTCATACCCGCCATTATGTGCCAACGGCAATTAGTTGTTCCTCTAAATATCCATAACAAACGCCTGACTCTTGCGATGGCTGATCCCCTTGACACCGGCCTTATTGAAAATATACGTTTTGTTACAGGCTTAGAAGTTGTACCCGAACTCGCTTCAATTAACGCTATTGAAGCCAAAATTGCTGAAATTTATCAACTTAGCGATAGCAATAACATTCACTCAAAAGAGGCTCCGCCCCACTATACACATGAGGGAAACGAAATTGTTATTGAAGATGATAACCTCCCTCTTCATGATGCATTACAAGGCGATGAGCTACCTGCCATACGATTTGTGAATTTAATTATTCTTGAAGCGACTCGTCTTAATGCTTCTGAAATTCACATTCAGCCCTATGCTCAAAATGTAGCGGTAAGATTGAGAGTAGAAGGCATTCTTTTTGAAAAGTTTCAGATTTCTCACGCTATTCACCAATCTATTGTATCTCGCATTAAAATTATGGGAGAGTTAGATATCTCTGAAGAAACTCGACCTCAGAATGCGCGAATTAATATAAAAACACCTACCCGTGCGATAAGCTTGCAAATCTCAACCTTACCCACAATAAATGGCGAAAAAGTTGTATTGAGAGTGTTTGATCGCCATTATTATGTGTTACCGCTCAATGCTCTAGGATTTGATTCTGCTGCTGAGCTTGAAAAAACGTATGTACTTAGCAATAGGCGCCAAGGTGTTATATTGACCGCCGGCCCTGTAGATTGCGGAAAAACAACCACACTATATAGTTTGCTTCATCACTCTAAAACCTCTGAAAAAAACTATATAACTATTGAAAATTTAAATGAATATTATGTTGAATCAGCCGGCCAGGTACTGGTTAAAGAAAAAATAGGATTAACGTTTCCTATCATGCTTCGCTCAGCTATTCAGCAAAACCCTGACGTTGTGCTTCTTAGTGAAATAAATGATAAAGAAACAGCTGAAATAGCATTCCAGGCTGCACTGAAAGGGTATCAGATATACTCTAGCCTACCGACACACTCTGTGTTTGCTACCCTAGCCTTCTTATTGGATCTTGGCATTAAACCGTTTCTAATCGCCAACGCGCTTGAAGGCATTATTGCGCAACGATTGGTACGGCGTGTATGTGAACATTGCAGCCAAGCCATTACACCCGACTCTATTTTGCTGCATTACTTTAATTGGGAAATTACTTCTGCCCGGCAAGGAGCGGGATGCCAAGCCTGTAATTATTCTGGCTACAAAGGTCAAGTTGGAATTTATGAAGTTTTACTACTAGATGAAACAATGCGCCAAATGCTTCCCGAGCATAATGCTATTAGCAGCATTAAACACTATGCTCACAACCAAGGCTTCACTTCTCTTCAGGAAAATGCATTGAATAAAGTGAAAGATGGAATCACTACTCTTGAAGAAGCATTTCGGGTATTAGGCTCAAGCTGAACTGATTAATAAATGCTATACGTGTTCAGATTGGATGATGCGCGCATTCATCACTGCATACACTGGCTTAGTAGAAGTATGCTCTTGGCTATGCAACTGTTATTCATTAAATATTAATGAACAACACCCTCAACATAATACCACTGCCCTCTTTCCCTATAGAAAGAGCTAGTTTCATGGAGGCGATAAGCTCTGCCATTGATTTTATAAGCCGCTATAAATTCTACTGTTGCTTTATCAAAAACCATAGCATCTTGGTAATGCTTTACGACCTCAAGCCTAAACCATTTTGGAGTATTATTTTCTTCAAACTCAATGGTCTGTGGGCGCGTTGAAGCATGCCAAGTCAATAATAAATAGTCTACATCATAACGTGTATAGGCTGTATAGCGGCTGCGCATCAAGGCTTCTGCGGTAGGCGCTATGTTTAGGTTTTGTAAATATGGCCCACAGCACGTTTCAAATGTTTTTCCTGAATCGCATGCACATTTTTCTGGTAATGGCTTTTTATTTTTCATAGCCTATCGCTAGTTTTATAGTAAAGAATTAAAGCCTTATCTTTTTCGAGAATGCCTAGATCTTTTAATGATTGCCTTACCCTTAACATGATGACGCAATTTAGACGAAGATTGAGAAACTGCTTCTTGTACTAACACCCGCAAGCGTAATACTTTTCCTTTATGGATAGCGGTATCTTCCATATGATTCCATCGCTGAATATCCTCTATATCTACCCCATAATGTTTTGCAATCAATGTTAATGTTTCACGAGATTTAACTCTATGTTGCACCCACTTTATCGTTTGATCGTCTTCATCTTCTTCAGCAGAAGAGGCATTCAGTTCAGGCTGAACAATATCTTGAGGAACAGACAATGTTTCTCCTGCCCCTAAACGAACCTCTCCTTTTAAACCATTAACGGGTACCTGATTACTGTCGGGCAATAATACAAATTGCGAGGTTGTTTCTCCTTGTTTAGTATCGCCATTCGACAGTACATTTTTACCAGAAGAAACTTTCGACAAATTCTCTTTACTCTTTGCAATTTTAGTAACTGCCTGCCCTTTGATTCTTTCTTCAAAGGTTTCAGCTTTTTCTACGGGAATAAGAAGTCGATATTTATTGCTTGCACCATTGATATACGGATTTTTAAAAGCAGGATTTAAAGAAGAAAATTCATTGACTGAGATATCTGCTAAACGCGCTGCATTTTCTACACCAATTTTCTTATCAATCGCTACTGAGCGAAAATAAGGGCGATCAGGTATAGCAGGAATTTCTATTCCATACGTCTCTGGATTGCGGATAATATTTTTTAGTGCCTGAAGTTTAGGGAAATAGCTTCGCGTTTCGCTTGGCATCGCTACGCTCCAATAATCAACAGGTAACCCTCGCGTTTGATTACGCGATACAGAGCGTCCTAAAGCACCTTCTCCCCAGTTGTACGCCGCTAATGCCAGTTGCCAATCAGGAAATAAATGATGTAAATATTCTAAATAATCGAGTGCGCTTCGTGTGGCTGCCATTACATCTCGGCGCTCATCATGCTCACGGCTTTGGCTTAACCCTAAATTACGCCCTGTAGACGGTATAATTTGCCATAAACCTAAGGCATGCGCACGCGAAGAAGCATTAGGATTAAACGCGCTTTCAATCATCGGTAGCAATGCAATTTCCATAGGCATACCCCTACGCTCTACTTCATTTGCTACATAATAAAGATAAGGACGGCCTCGCTCAATTAACTTTCTTAAATAGTCGGGCTGGTTCGCATACACTCTTTCTTGCTTTTCGACTATTTTTCCATTTAAATCTGGGATCGAAAAGCCATCGATCAACCGCGTCCACAGGCTTGTATCCCAAGGCGAAATAACTGCGGTACCTGCGCTAATATTTGGTAGAGCATCAGGATTATTTAAGTGAGCATCTTCAGTTTGCGAATCTGCTACTTTAAAAAGAGGGGGAACATCAATATTTTTGGTCGGCAGAATGGTGTCTGAAGCTATTAAAGACCTCGGAATGATCATTGCAATCACAGCACATAATAATAAATAGCCTAACTGCAAACCACTCTCCCTATACATACATTTTTTTACCATAAACAACCTAAAATTAGCTTATCTAATCACGTACTATTAAAGTAACGTTTCAGATGCTTTGAATGGATACACATACGATCATTGCAGTGTTTTCTATTCTCTTCTTATTTTCAGCTCACGAAGATATTAAACGAATCACTGCAATCATTTAGTCAGGTATACCCTTTATATACAACTCTTTCTCACCCTTCACTCTTAGAAGTTATGCAGTTGAGTGAATGCAACTGCATAACTTCCAACTCCATAAAAAATCTTGCGATTTTTATCATCAAACTATAAGACGATAAGGCATTAGTACGCTTGCAAGTACTCTTGTCGTTTTACAAATTTTTTAATAACTGGGTTTTGAACCAGCCGCTGCACAAGCTGCTTCGGGGTAAAATCTTCAGTCTCAACAATCTGATGCGCTACTTCTCTATAAAGAGGATCACGCACTTTATAGAGAGTTGCAATCCGTTCCTTAAGCCCCTCTCGATGGCCTAATACAGGCCTTTGACGCACATCTGTACGCTGTAGCCGTTCAATTAATATAGGAATACCAGCATGTAAATACAGCACATGACCATAACGACGCATATTAAGGCGAGACGCTGATCTTAAAATAGCTCCACCGCCTGTACTAATCACTTGTGCGGCTTCAGACACCAATAAAGAATGTAAGAGCGCTTCTTCTTTATCTCGAAATGCTACTTCTCCATGATAAGTAAATAAATCAGGAATAGATAAACCCGTTAATAAACTTAAACGTACATCCATATCTACAAATGCTAGGCCTAAACTTTCTGCCAGCCTGCGCCCTACCGAGCTTTTACCTGCACCCATAGGCCCTACAAGAATAATAGAAGACCGCATTCGTATTACCTTATACCATATAGTATTAGTCTAATTATTTTTGAGCTAATATTTTGTTTTATATTAATAAAAAATACCTTTATTACCTCTTTTCTTGCGCCGAATGTTGAATCAAGCGAGAATTTGAATTGAGTATGTAAGTAAAAGGCAGTGGTTGATCAACTCAAACCTATTTTTGCCTGATACTGATTGCTAGTTAAGACTAGGCCTAGGCTCGAAGCAGACAGAAAAAAACATTCCTATCCATGCAATAAACTAACTGAATGCAATAAAAAACCGCCTATAAAGCATAGTTTACATTGCCGCTGCCAATTTGTTAAATATAAATATGCAATCCGCCTTGTATTGAGCCTTGCAAAACAGCGCTTAGGTGAAGTCTTGTTAACTAATGGTTAGTAAAGAAATTTGCAGAATAATGACCATGCCAATAATAAAAAAAGGTGCATAAGGACTTTATCCTTACACACCTTAAAAAACTTCCTAAAAAGAGCAAATGTTAATTTTTAACCTTTAGCGCACAGCCGTCATATTTTCAGTAATGATACGTGGTGTAATGAAAATAAGAAGTTCGGTACGCTTATCTTCTTTAGTGGTATTCCTAAATAACGCACCTACATAAGGAAGATCGCCAAAGAACGGCACCTTACTCATATCACTACGCTGCGTTTCTTCGTAAATACCGCCAATTACCGCTGTATCACCATTATTTAAAGCAATTTGCGTCGTTACCGTTCGTGTATCAATGGCTGGTACCGTTCCTCCCCCTTGAACAGATACATTTTGTCCTTTTGCATCTTTTTTGATTTCAAGCGTCATAATCACACGATTATCAGGTGTAATTTGAGGGGTTACAGAGAGGCTTAAAACGGCCTTCTTGAAAGAAACCGTAGCCGGCGAATTTGCACTTCCTGGTGTAACATAAGGAATCTCTTCCCCTTGTTCGATCACTGCTTTTTGATTATCCGCAGTAATGACTCTAGGATTAGAAATAACTTTACCTCTATTGGAAGCTTCTAAAGCAGAAAGCTCAATGTTAATTAAGTTACCGCTTCCTAAATTCAAGAAGGTAAGTGCTAAATTACCTGTAGCGTTTGAAACAGGTAAGTTCACCATAGGCGTATAAGCTCCTCCGCCCGTTTGATTCGCAAGCGGTGTTGTGCCAGAGGAAATTCGATCAGAATCTGTCGTAGTACCACCAATCCCAACATTAGAATTACCTGTTTTGTATCCCCCTTGAAAACCAAATCTTGTTCCTAATTGACGACTAAACCCATCATCTGCTATCACAATGCGGGTATCAATTAAGACCTGGCGAGTAGGAATATCTAACGCATTTAACAAGCGACGAATTTCTTCTAGCACCGTTGGCGTATCTTTTACAATCAAGCTATTACCACGAGGGTTAGGACTCACTACCCCGCGAGGAGATAATACTCGGCTCCGCCCAATTGTTGGCCCAGAAGCTTGCGAGCCACCTGAGTTATTATTCGTAGTATTAGGGGTTGTAGGATTAGGAATATCATTCGCAGTACTACCGACTGACCCTCCTGATCCGCCATTTAAAATATTGGTCGCTTCTTGGGCTGTAATGTATTTTAAAGGAAATACTTCTGTTAACAATGGCTCCTGACCTTCACTTTTACGGCGAAGTTCTTTTTCTTGAAGTTCTTTTGTTAACAGTTCTTCTAAGGGTGCAATACGAATGACATTACCATGCTTACGCATATCTAGCCCCTTGCTTTGAAGAATAATCTCCAACGCTTGATCCCAAGGAACATCTTTCAATCGTAAGGTCAAATTACCTGTTACTGTATCACTGGTTACGATATTGAGCCCTGTGAAATCAGCAATCACTTGCAGAACAGCACGAATATCTACACTTTGAAAGTTCAGTGATAATTTTTCACCTTTGTAGCCTGGCTTACCCCCTTGAACTAACTTGGTAGGGTCTTCTTTTAGAGGCTTCACTTCAAGAACAAATTTATTATCAGTTTGATAAATAACATGTTCCCATAAACCTTTTGGTTTAACAATTAAGCGAACGTTTTCACCTTGCTTACGTATTTCTAGTGATGAAACCGGTGTTATAAAATCATTTACATCTAGTTTTCGAGCTAAATTAGCAGGTAAGGTAGTACGCATAAAATCGACTACTAACTGTTGCCCTTGCTGCTTAACATCAACGGCTGTATTAGCATCACTTAAATCAACAATGACACGCCCTTCGCCTTCCTTACCGCGGCGAAAATCCACATCTCGAATAGAATGAGGATTGCTTCTTTTTAAAGAAGAATCAGGAAACCGAGCTAAACTAAGGTCTGAAATCGGAGTACGTCCGCTACTCATGGTGTCTAATAATGAGATAACAATCGTCTTACCATCGATTTTAGTATCAAAACCTTGTTGCTTAACAAGATTTAATACAACGCGGGTACGCTTATTGGCTTCTACAATATTAATATTGCGTAATATCGGATCTCCCGTATCGACCACAGATTTACCTGTCGCATTTTTAGTATCAGGTAAATCAATTGCAATTCGTGGAGGGCTACTAATGCCAAAAGAAGCAGGCAACTTGGTGAGAGCCTCTTTCATTTCTATTCTAACGACTGAATCGCCTGTTTCAGTTTTTGTAACACTGACTAACTGAACACTATTTTCAGCCTGAACAGCGCATGCCCACAAAGCACACACAGCTATCCCTACTACTGTACGAGAATGAGGATAGATATCCAACATTGTAGTTATTCCACGCCAATTCATCATTTTTTATTCTCCTGCTGTGCGTCTAACAACTGAACGTTGGTATCGCGCTCAACCCATTCGCTATTAACATCTTGTACCAGCTCTTTGAGTTTGATTTCGGACTCTGTTACGGCAACTACCCGACCAAAATTCTGCCCCATATAGTTACCAACTTTTATCTGGTGCAAACTATTGTCGCTTGCTCTAACCACTGCAAAACGTATTTTTTTACGTTCTAAAACCCCTACCATCGTTAAACTTTCCAAAGGATAATTTTCCAGCAGTTGGCGTGGCCGATTAATATCCGGCTGCAGCAATCCGCTTGATACTGGAGACGTCACTTTTCTAGGCTTAAACGGATCGGGTAAATTAAAAGCGTTATATAAAAAAGGCTCATAAGGCTTAGCAGGCGGCAAAGGCTGTACATCTCCACGCGTATTTTGCAATCCGCTCATCCAGCCCTTTAAATCTTCAATAGAGGACTTTTCAGTACAACCTGAAAGTAGTGCAAGCGCTCCAATGAGCACATAGAAACGATGATTTATCATTTCTTAGCTCCTTTCAGTTTCTCACGTGCGGCCTTACGCTGAGCCTCAAGCTCTGCTTCATCAAGATAACGAAAGGTTTTCGCTACTGCTTCTAATGTCAACACGTCTTTGTTTGTCGTAATCACTAAATCATTTAAGGTAACCACACGAGGAAGTTGTGCAACATCGCTCGCAAAAGCGCCAAAATCATGATAGTTACCAGAAACCTTGATATTTACAGGCCGTTCTGCATAAAAATCTTTCATTACTTCTTGAGAGGAAGGTTTAAACAAATCAAACTGTAAACCACGCCCTAAACCAGCTTGATTGATATCTCTTAGCAAGGCATCCATCTCCGAGCGATCAGGCAGTTGCTTCAGTAAAGCGCCAAAAACACGTTGAATTTCTTCTCGTTGCTGAATATAAAAATCTAAGTTATCAGCTAGTTTTCTTTTTTCAATATATTGCGCTTTTAAGGTTTCTTCTTCCCGTTTTGCGGATTCAATGCTATCAACTTTTTCTCTCCAATCAAACGTCCAGCCTAGCCCAGCTAGCGCTACGATGATCACAGACCAAAAGATTCCTTTGATTGGCATCGGCCATTGTCCACCCTCAGAAAACTGGAGTGAATTTAAAGAAAATGAACGACTCATGGCATACTCCGTTTCTGACCAGTAGCGATCGTCTCCGTAACCACCTTACCCACAGATTGTGGAGATACGCCAATTCCCAAGGGGCCTGGACGAATACCTGCTGGAGCTATTTTTTGAGCCGCAGCAGGGGAAGGAGCTAAAGGCTTCGCTCCTGAAGAAGCAGGTAGCGCTGGCTGATGCTGTTGCCCTGGGTTAGGCTGCCCCTGTGCGGGTTGCCCTTGCGCAGGTTGTGCTTGGAGATGAGGTATAGATCCTATCGCGCCGGGCTTAACATCTGCTTTTACCGGACTTCCAGCAGCAGGTATTCCTGTACTTGGCATGCCAGTAGCTGGTATGGAAGCAGGATTATTCGCTTGCTGTAAGCGTTGCTGATCTTGTTCTGCATCGTATTTAACATGGGCCTCAAGGCTAAATTCATGCAATCTTTGATTATTCAGCGTAACCTGCTTACTTTCTAATAACTCTAATCCCGCTAACCATGCTGAGCGCTCTAGATTTTCCATTAAGGTAGAAACGCGCGCATTTGATTGTGCATAACCTTCTAAAGTAATCTTTAAGCCTGATTGCCGAAATGATTTTAAATGAACGCCATCGGGCATCTGCCTAACAAGCTCATCGAGTACATGCACAGTTTCTGTTCGACTCAGTTGCAATGTTTCAACAACATTTTTACGTGCCAGTAATGCTTCTGTTTCTTCTCGAAGCTGTTTAATCTGTACAATTTTTTCATCAAGCACTTGAATTTCTTTTTTTAAGAACTCATTACGCGCTTGCTGATTCGTTAAGCTATTTTGAAAGATTAAATGCCCTAAAAGAACCACAACTAATCCAGCAGCAGATGCCGCCATGGTGCCTGCAACAAATAACCGCTGCCGAGCACGACGTTTTATTTCCCGATGTGGAAGCAGGTTGATTTGAATCATGAGTCAAATCTCCTCATTGCTAGGCCACATGCCACCATAAGCATAGGAGCATCTTTAATCAGTTGTTTTGCTCTTACCGTATTGGCAACAGACATCACTGCAAAAGGATTGGCCATAATTGTATGAATATTTGTACGTTGCTCAATATGCTTATCTAGCTTAGGAACCAATGAGGCACCTCCTGCTAAAATCACATGATCAATGGTGTTGTAACTACTTGATGCGAAAAAAAACTGTAAGGCTCTAGAAACTTCTGAGGCTAATGTATCCATATAAGGTATTAGCACATCGGCTTCGTAGCTTTCAGGTAAACCGCCTTGTTTTTTGTAAACTTCAGCCTCTTCCATCGAAAGGCTAAATGCACGCTGAATTTCATAGGTTAATTGCCCTCCTCCAAACGATTGCTCTCTGGAGAAAAGAAGCTGCTGATTCCGTATCACGTAAAGCTGCGTGGTATACGCCCCTATATCAACCAATGCAAGAACTTGGTTGTGTGCGCTTGCAGGCAATTGGTTAGCAATCAAACGTATAGCATTTTGAACTGCGTAAACCTCAACATCGACAACCGCGACCTCAAGCCCTGCTGCTTCAACAACGGCTACACGAGAATCTACTTTTTCTTTTTTGGCAGCTGCTACCAGTACCTCTACATCAGAAGAATTCACGGCCCCTGACGAGGGAAGCAAAGTAAAATCAAGATTTACTTCACTTAAATCAAACGGTAAAAACTGGCTGACTTCGGCTTCAATCATTGCCTCCATCTCAGAATCATCTAAATCTGCCGGCATTAGCATTTTTTTACTAATAGCCATTGATGAAGGCAAGCTAATCGCTACATGGCGAATTTTGCTAGAGCCTTTTTGTTTGATGAGACGCCTTACTGCCTCAACAACCACATCAAAGTTTTGGATGTCGCCATCTTTGATGGCGTCGCGCGGTAACGGTTCAACGTGGTATCTTAAGACACGATGCCGCCCTCCGCCCACTTCCTCCAGTTCAACGAGTTTCACCCCTGATGAGCTAATATCTAGCCCAACGAGAGGACGAGACCCCATTGAGAGAAGACTGCTAAATGCAGCCAGCTTATCTTTCCACATATTGCATTCCTAACCTGGATAAGAACCGAGGCACTCAACAAACCCTAACCGCAACATCCCGGCACAACAAACAATAACGCCTTACTATTACCAACTATCACTAACTCATTAAAATAACGCCTATTTCTTAACGTATTTCACCATTAAGATGCGTTCGTTTAATTTGCCTTCTTAAGAAACCTATCTCTACTGCTTATCTTAATTTTATGTATTCAATTAAGAAGTAGACCAAGACACTTACATTGGCAGTTAGTATCATTTTTTTACCTTTAGAAGTTACGCAGCAGGACTTTCTTAACGTATTGGCAACTTGCCATGCTTAATAAAGATCAACTGCGTAACTTCTAACTTTAAAAATTACTGGGTAATTTATAACCCCGTGCATTCATCATTTCGGCAATCGTGTTGTAAGTTGTAGGACTTACTGTTGTATTTTTTAAATCAAAGGGATATGTCGAATTTGCAGGGTCAACCATCAAGTTACTTTGGGCAGGATCCCCAAAGGTGTTTCCGGTAAGATCACGGTCATACCAGAAGGTGTTACCTGTGGTTGGAACATACTGGCAGCTATTGGTCGGTGCATAACGAATATCTGAACCACCCGTCGTAGCAACTTCCCATTTGCTTAATGTACTATTCCATGCCAAAGCCTGACGTTGCACATACAATACTGGTACGTGCGAATTACCTGGCCCTGCCCAATTGCAAATCATGCCTTTAATCTCACCTGTAGTTGTCATAATGGCATCACTAAATCCGAAATAACCCTCACCTGTTTGGTTGGTATTTATATTTACGCCAAAAATTCGGGAATTTCCATCCCCAAAACCTGCTTGCCATGCATAAACATATTTTCCTTCACCAGTTTGTGGGTTATATACCTGTGCAAACCGGCTAAAATCATCACCCCACCCTTTGCCGCTCACGCTATCGTAAGTTGCACTAGGATTAAGTTGCCCATCACCATCTACTAAATTTGTCGGCAAATTAGCAAGGCCTCCGCAGTATTGACCCGAGCGATGATTCACTTCCATAGATTCAGCGTTAATTCTGTTGTATTTAAGTGTTCCCACATGCACTACATTTCGCTCAGTGGTGCCAGCTGTAATAGGGCAATTACCAGCATTCACTGAATCAGAAATTTTATAGGTCATTAACCCGTTATAAGGAAAGTTAGCGCCCGCACCCCGCGTATGCGCTAGCGTAAATTGAATTTGCGATACTTTATTACTTGAATCGGTATAAGTCATATCTACCAAATATGTCCAAATATCACCTGTACTATCGCGCGCTAATGCGGCAGAGTTAAAAGAAATACTCGATGAGATAGCTAAATCATTCATCTTGGTAGTGAGATCACGTACCTGCCCTGTACTCACAGGTGTACCCGTAGAGGCTAATGAAACAGCTCGTAACCCTGCGAGTACCATTACGCCCATATTTACCTGCTGGCTTGCCGCATATATATTTCTGTTTAATTGTGCGGCTATACAAGCGGTGGTATCAGAAGAGGAAACTGTTTCATTCCAAAGTCCTAAATCTCCTGCTGGTAACTGCCCACTGTTTGCACCTGAACCATCAGGATGATTTATATAATTTAGAGTAGGGCCATAACAAGGTGCATAGCCTGCGCTTGCCTGTAAAAAACGAGAGGGAGAGAAAGAAAGCGATAATTTAGCAGGATCAGCCAAAATTGCAGAAAGACGATCTTCAACAGTCGCGCGGCTCCACCCATCGGTGGGCTCATTAGCATTCACAGACTGAATATGAAGCGCTTGCGTCACCATGCGAACGGCTACCGAAGCAGGAGCACTTGTCACTGAACCAGATGCTGTAGGAGACACCAGCATCACTTGGGCAGGAAAGGCTGAATCTGTTGTAGCAGGAACAAAAGCAGTTGAGGAAACTCCTCCACCGCCACAGCCTGTTAATAGAAGAGAGATTCCTACTATAGAAAGTGAGGAGATCGAGAAATATTTTGAATGAACGAACTCGACCATTGTTCCTCCTGCATCATACTATTGTCGATAAGATGGAGGAGGATTGATTAACTTATTGTAAGTATTGTTATGTAGTAGACTTAAAACGCTTTGCTCGCAGAGGCTCCCAGCGCTCTTCACACGCTGAAAAAGCATCCACAGCCAAGCTTTCAAACCAGATATCTACTTCTTGCATATGATTACAAATCAATACACCATCACACCCAGCACTAAGAGCGGCACGCGCTCTTTCTTCAAAAGTTGCACCTGCGACACTTGCACCTTCCATCGACACATCATCACTAAAAATGAAGCCTTTAAAGCCCATTTTTTCTCTAAGCCAGCTTTGTAACCAAATACTTGAGAACCCTGCGGGATTTTTATCGATAGCAGGATAAATCACATGGGCTGGCATAATCGCTTCCACCCCCTTCTCTACTAAAAATTGGAAGGGCTGAATATCTTCCATTATTTCTTCTTCACAACGGGTATCAATGGGTATAGCCACATGTGAATCTGCTTCAACATACCCATGCCCAGGAAAATGTTTAGCTACCCCAATCATGCCTTCGGCATTTAATCCTTTACATAAGGCAGCTGCTAAATGCGAAACCGTAGCAGGATCACGATGAAAAGCACGATTGCCAATGACTTCGCTGGTTCCATAATTTAAATCTAGAACAGGTGTAAAGCTAAAATCGATGCCAACCTCTAACAGCTCTTGAGCAATAAGCGCACCATAACGCTTTGCTTCTGCTAAAGCAGCGGCCTGATCTTTTTCCCATAGCTCGCCTAAACTTGCCATAGGAGGTATTTGCGTAAAGCCAAAACGAAAGCGTTGTACCCTACCTCCTTCATGGTCTACTGCTATGAGTAACTGAGGAGAACGCAATGCCCGGATCTCTGTGGTTAATTGCTTTACTTGTTCAGGATTTTCAAAATTGCGTGCAAATAAAATAATGCCGCCTACAGCGGGATGCAATAACCGCTTCCTGTCGGCTTGGCTTAGAATGGTTCCTTCAACATCAATCATTAAGGGGCCAAGCGTAGTAATGCCCATATAACATCCTTTCCTGAAAGTACGGTAACTCATTAAGTTAAACTAGCGCTTTGTCACACCTAAAAATGGGTAGTGAATGCGATTGATTGTATAGCTAGCTAGGTGCGACGCTATGGCCATAATAGCTAGGCAACGCTTTAATAACTATGTATAGCGCGCTAAAACTATAGAGTATTACAAGGCGCCTAACGCCGCTAGAACAGTTTTTTTATCAGAACGATGAAACCTTAGCGGAGATAACGCCTTCCACAAACTTAATTCCCCAGGCAAAGCTTCTTTGCATAATGCTGATACCAATAACTCGGCACACCAAGGCGCCCAAACTAAACCTCTTGAGCCTAACGCCAATAAACCCCATAGAGCTGCATGTTGAGTAGATGAGTGCGCCTGAATCAAGCCTACCATCGGCAAACGATCTTCAGTAACTGTTCTACACCCTAAGCGGCCTCCTTGGCTTTTGAGCTCTTCTATATTGATAGTAGGTAACATTTTTAACACACGCGTGATATTACTTTCTAAGGCCTCGTTTTCATTCATGCGACCAATTTCATCGCGCTCAAATGTTGCTCCTATACAACCGTAGCCTTGATTGGAAGGAATAATATAACCATCTTGGCAAATCACCACTTTTAAATGCGCTAAGGCATTAGGCATTAAAGAATGCGTTTGCCCATAAATACGCTTAAAGTGCATATTAAGATCAGGCAGCAACGCTTTAGATTCCCAGGCATTCGCAAAAATAACATGCTCTGCTTCATAGGTACCTGCTGATGTTTCTATACACCAGCCTTGATCATTTTGATAAACGGCTAAAACGTCTGTATTCCAATGTGCATGAATATGTTTCTCTGCAATTGCCAACATTGATCGGCATAAACTGGCAGGATTAATCCATCCACCCTGCGGAAACCACCATCCAGAACTCCCTACGGGATAACCTGCGTATTTTGATGCCGTTTCCTGGTCAAGATAGCGTACATAGGCTTCAGGATAACCATGCGATTGAACAACTTTTTGCTGCAATAGTGCATGTTTTTCTGATTTAGCTAACTGTAAAACTCCATTAAACTCGCCTATCATTCCATGCGCCTGCCACCTTTTACGTTGGCGTTGCCACCATAGATAGGCAGAACGTGTCATCGAATCGCTTCGATTTCCATCTTGAGTCATTAAAGGATAAACAACGCCGGATATATTTCCCGAGGTTAGCTGTGCTGGTTCTGCATATCGCTCGAATAGCTCAACGCGAATACCTCTTGCTGCCAAACGCTCTGCAATACTGCATCCTGCAATTCCTGCACCAATCACCGCTACCGTATTTGAGTTTTTAAAACCATCCATAGAAAAATAATTATTTTGTAATTGTCTGGCATATTTTTTTTGGGTAGTTTCAAATCCTTCATAATGGCCTATTAACCTTTGGCGCTTGCCCCCAAATCCTTCAACACGTTTGACTACAAAACCCGCTTCGGTTAATGCTTTACGCACTACGCCTGCAACAGAATATGTTGCTAATGTGGCCCCCATCGTTGCAATAGTTGCACAGCGCTTAAAAAGATAAACACTCCACATATCAGGGTTTTTTTCAGGTGCAAATCCATCAAAATAAAAAGCATCAATAGACGCTGCACACTCTTTTACTGCCTTTAAAACATCACAGTGAGCCAAGGTTAATACGATGCGCCCACCTTCAAATACTAAACGATGAAACCCTGGCAGTGGAATATCCCATTGCTCTAACAATACATTTGAAAAACTATTTAACTCAGGAAAGGCAGATAAAACTTCGGCTAGATCTTGCTTTTGCCAGGGAAAAGCCTCTACCGCAAAATAATGTAAGTTTCCTATTTCACCATTGAGTTTCCAAGCTTGCCATGTGCATAAGAAATTAAGGCCAAACCCAAACCCCGTTTCCAAAATTGTGCAAAGCTTTCCTGCCTCCCAACGCTCAGGAAAACCATTACCTCGAATGTACACTTCTTTAGATTGCTCTAATCCACCTGCACGACTATGATAAATATCATTAAACTGCAACGAACGAGGAACGCGGCTGCTTTCTTCCCATTGCCATTGTGCATAATTAACACGCACAGTTTATTCCTTCCTTTAGCTACTTAAATTATTGAAATAGATACATTTTTTCAAAAACAATTAACTCTTTTCATCTTAAGCATCATCTATGTATTATATTTTTGATTCCTTCTCCCCTCCAGGGAGAAGGTTAAGATGAGGGCGTGGCTTGCTTACCTAACACATTGTTTTAACTATATGCATTTATAAATTAAAGATAAAAAGTAGCTTCGGCGATTTAATTACCAGCCCCCTCACCCTCAAGGGGCGAAAGAATAAAATCAAGCTGTTGGCAAGATGTGTGCATACACTAGCCCCTCGAGGGAGAAGGTTTGGATAAAAGGCAGTTAAAGGGCAAGCTAACATTCATTAGCAAAACTATCATTTCAAACAAGTTTTTTCTGGTAAATTTTTGAACGGCGCTCAGTGTTATAAGCCTGCTGTCTCGGCCAAGGCAATGCCTCCACTGAAGCTTCTTTAAATCCATGCTCAACAAACCAATGGCTTGTACGTGTTGTTAACGCAAATAATTCTGATAATCCGCGCATTTGGCCTTTTTGTATAATCACTTTCAATAAAGCTTCACCATAACCTTCACGCTGGAAATCTTTATCTACCGCTAGGCAAGCGATTTCACCTGCGTGATGCTCAGGGTAAGGATGTAAAGCCGCGCATCCTATAATCACTCCATCATGAACCGCCACCCAAAAATGCTCAATCTCTCTCTCAAGCACTTCTCGAGGGCGATGAACCAAAATACCTGCTTCTTCAAGCGGCTCAATAATACTAATAATTCCGCCCACATCATCAACTAACGCAGGGCGAATTTTATCGAGGGGGCTACGTGTAATGAGCGTTCCCACCCCATGATGCGTAAATATTTCTTGTAATAAGATACCGTCTTGATATCCAATCAAATGCACACGCTCAACCCCTTGATCACAAGCACGTATTGCAGCAGGTAGATATAAGGCAGACTCCTCAACAGGAGATAACCGCTCTAACATATGCCGATACATTTGCCGGGCATCATTCAGCGGAATTTCTGACAATAATTCTTGGTCAAGAAAAATTCCGCCTTTTTCAAACATAAAAATTAATTTATGTGCTCTTAAAGCAATCGCTACCTGTGTTGCCACATTCTCAACACTAAGATTAAAACTCTCCCCTGTGGGCGAACTGCCTAAAGAAGATACCAGCGCCATTGATCCTAAATCTAAATGTTGTTTGATTGCTTCTGCATCAATACGGCGAACCTCTCCCGTAAATTGCATATCTACGCCATCCATCACTCCCAATGGCTTTGCAGTAATATAATTACCACTACTCACACGTATCCGAATACGCTCCCAATGCGAGCTGTCAAAACCATGCTGCCAGCACCCCATTGCTATTAGCGTTTCTATTTCTGCCCGTACTCTACCGGTGACTTCTTGAGCACATCGCATGGCAGCAAGATCAGTCACTCTCAAACCGCGCACATATTGACTACTTAGCTCTCGTTCAGCTAACGCCTTTTCAATTTGCGGGCGAGCACCATGCACCATAACAACGCGTACACCTAAACCGTGCAATAAATTCAGATCATGTACCAGCGATAAAAAAGACTGTTCGTCTTCTAGCGCCTCTCCTCCAAAAGCAACCACAAATGTTCGGCCGCGAAAAGCATGAATATAGGGGGCTGCTGAACGTATCGACTCAACAAAAGGTTGCGTATTGGTCACTATATTACTTTCTTCAACTATATTTTCATGGGTAAAATCACCATTTGCATACCTAAGGTATGTAAGCGGCGTTGCAAGCTTAGAGCCGATTGATTATGTAATAACCGCGTTACCCATGTATCATTTTCAAACACCAATTTACTAGTAAAAAATACGCAATTACTAAACTCATTTTGCACTTTTTCAGCTAGCTGCGTCAGCTCATCAATTCTATCTACACCTAGCGCCAGTTTACCCTCGGCTGCTAACTCATGATTATGACAGTAATTTACATAAAAATTTAAGCCTTCGCGTGCTTGCTCCTCAATTTTCTCAACAGCATCCCCACCATAACTTTGCGCATCAACACTGCGCGCTGTTAAAAAAACAAAATTTTTAAAGTGATTGGGAAATAATCGTTGAACCCATAGTAATGTATGAATTCCACTGCCTCGACTAGAACCAACTAAAAATATAGCAGTAGGAGCAGAATAATTTAAAGGAGGAACCTCTTTAACAGCTGATAAAACTTGACCACCAAATAGATGATCAACCTGAGCTAATTTCTGTTTTGTGTGCTCATAGTGAGAATGTATCCATAAACAAATAATAATTACTGCACACGTAATTAAAATAGTTACCCATCCGCCTTCCATAAACTTCTCAAATATTGTTACAAGAAGAATAGAAAATGTTACTGCCAAACCTAATCCTGATAAGAGCAAACGCTTTTTCCAACGAGCATCTTCTTTATGTTTTAGCCAATAAACACACAAACCTAATAACGACAATGAGAATGTTAGGAATACATTAATACTATACAAAACCACTAATAGTTTTACAGCCCCATGACTCCACAGCAATACCGCTAGCGCAGCTATTCCAATAATTAGAATGCCATTTTGAGTCACCAGTCGAGTAGATAAATGGCGAAACTGATGAGGCATCCATGAATCTGCTGCCATATTAGCAATCACTGCTGGGCCTGCTAAAAAACCTGAGTTGGCTGCCACTAATAACAGCCCCGCTTCTGACACCAAAATAAATGCCAACAATGATTTTTGAAGCATAGGATTAAACGCAAAGCTACTAAGAATTTTGTTAAACACAACCGCGTTTAACGTTTGCCCAGCGTGCTGCTGCACATCCCATAATAAATAAAGTAAAATAATGCCAGCAGCCATAAATGAAAGCGAAAGCGCTACATATAGCATGGTTAACTTACCGGTTCTTACACGAGGCTCAGCTAATGACTGCACGCTATTTGAAACCGCTTCTAACCCTGTATAGGTTCCCCCTCCCATTGAATACGCTTTTAAGAAAATAGCAGCAACGCCTACCCAACCTATACCTGCCGATAATAATTGTGTTTTTTCTATTGTTCCCGTCACTAACAGGGGAAGCTGATCGGCATGCGTTCCTATACCATATATCACTAAGAACACATGGCTAATAAAGAAACCCATAAAAATAGGCATCAGTATTTTGATAGACTCTCTCATACCTCTTAAATTAAGAATAATTAATAAAATAATTAATCCTACTTCAATGATTTGTTTATAACCTCCGCTTAAATGTGGAAATAAACTAAACAAAGCATCGGTTCCACTCGCGACAGAAATAACTACCGTTAAGACATAATCAACAATCAATGCAGCCCCAGCGACTAATCCATAGCGAGATCCTAATAGCGTACTCGCTACACGATACCCGCCGCCTCCTGTAGGAAATAACTCTATTACCTGATTGTAAGCAAGAGAGATAATAAATACAGTCAGTGCCGTTGCTATCGCTAAATACAATGCTAAAAAAGCATTTTTTCCTAAGCCTAAAAATGCCTCTTCAGGCCCGTAACAAGATGAAGATAAACCGTCTGCACCTAATCCTACCCATGCAAAAAATGCAATGAGGGCAATTCCATGTCGTGTTTCTTTATTAAGAGGATCTAAAGGCTGACCAATAATCCATAGCCGTAATTTTTGAAAAAAGGCTTTCATTCATACCCTCTTAATAAAAAAAGCATAGAAATAATTTTTATCTGGTAGATAAAAAAACAAAAACCAAGTATGAAAACATACTTGGTTTTTTAAATCAACTACTTACAAAGCAGACTTTAATAACCGCCCCATTTCAGAGGGATTTTTTGTTACCTTAATACCGCAACCATCCATAATAGATAACTTTTCTTGCGCAGTACCTTTTCCGCCAGAAATAATTGCTCCGGCATGCCCCATACGTTTACCTTCAGGAGCAGTAACACCCGCAATAAAACCTACTACTGGTTTTTTAGCATTTAATTTATACCACTCAGCTGCAGCTTCTTCATCAGAGCCACCAATTTCACCAATCATAACCACTGCATCGGTATCGGGATCTTCCATAAACATTCTTAATACATCAGCATGTTTTAAACCATTTACGGGGTCACCACCAATACCGACAGCAGAAGATTGACCTAAACCCAACTCTGTTAATTGAGCAACCGCCTCATAGGTTAAGGTACCTGAGCGTGAAACCACACCAATGCGACCTTTTTTATGAATATGACCAGGCATAATCCCGATCTTAATTTCATCAGGAGTAATTAAGCCGGGGCAATTAGGCCCAATTAACAATGTTTTACGGTTTTCTTTACGCATACGGTCACGAACTTCCATCATGTCTCGTACTGGAATTCCTTCCGTAATACAAATAACTAAATCCAGATCAGCTTCTACCGCTTCCCAAATAGCTGCGGCAGCACCAACAGGCGGTACATAAATCACAGAAGCCGTTGCACCTGTTGCTGCTTTTGCATCACGAACATTTGCATAAATGGGCACACCCTCAAAACTCTCACCCGCTTTTTTAGGATTTACACCCGCAACAAAGCATTGAGCGCCATTCGCATATTCCCGACACATGCGGGTATGAAACTGGCCTGTTTTACCAGTCATCCCCTGTGTAATTACTTTTGTATCTTTATTAATCAAAATAGACATATCAAAACTTTCTACATCTGTGGAGCATTAGATTGACCCCGGGCAGCAGCAACTACTTTTTGAGCAGCCTCTGCCATCGTATCGGCGGCAATAATAGGAAGGCCTGAATCGGCAAGCATTTTCTTGCCTAAGTCTTCATTGGTTCCTTTCATTCTAACAACTAATGGCACCTTTAAACCTACGACACGTGAGGCTGTAATCACACCTTCAGCAATCACGTCGCAACGCATAATACCGCCAAAAATATTGACTAAAATTGCTTTTAAATTAGGATTACGCAACATAATTTTGAAGGCTTCTGTTACTTTTTCTGTAGTAGCTCCACCACCTACATCTAAAAAGTTTGCAGGTTCACCATCAAACAGTTTAATAGTATCCATCGTTGCCATTGCCAACCCAGCACCATTAACGAGACAACCGATATTACCATCCAAAGAAATATAAGAAAGATCAAATTTTGATGCTTCTACTTCAGCAGGATCTTCTTCATCGAAGTCACGCATTTCTACTATATCTGGATGTCTAAATAAGGCATTTGAATCAAAATCAACCTTAGCATCTAATGCAACGATATCGCCTGCTCCCGTTAAAATCAAAGGATTGATTTCAGCTAACGCAGCATCTGTTTCCCAAAATGCTTTATATAAACCTTGAAAAGCAACTCTGGCTTGGGCGATGCTAGCAGCAGGAATACCAATTTTTTCAGCTAATGCATCTGCATCTGCATCAGTAAGCCCATCCGTAGGCTCCACAAAAACTTTATGGATGAGTTCAGGAGTATGAGCAGCTACTTCTTCAATCTCCATCCCGCCTTCGCTAGATGCCATGACACATACTTTTTGTGTTGTACGATCAACAACCATACCCACATAGTATTCTTTTTTGATGTCAGCGCCTTCTTCAATCAAAAGACGACGAACTTTTTGGCCCTGTGCACCAGTTTGATGGGTCACTAATTGCATGCCTAAAATGTTAGAGGCATAAGTTTTCACTTCATCTAGCGATTTAGCTACCTTAACGCCACCGCCTTTACCACGCCCACCGGCATGAATCTGCGCTTTTACTACCCAAACGGCGCCACCTAGCTTTTGGGCTGCATTAACAGCTTCTTCAACTGAAAAACACGCAATTCCACGAGGGGTAGAAACACCATACCGCCGCAAAATCTCTTTACCTTGATACTCATGAATTTTCACTCTGGATACTCCCTTGGGGGAAATAGATCAACAAACGGTGCTATTGTACGCCGCCCAACCGACAACGACAACGCATCACTCACAACTACTTAGGGTTCACACACAATTACTTCAGCATAGAAGAGGGGTATAACGATAGCTATGGCACAAAGCCATAATGATGTTGAAACCATTTTTCGGCAGTTTTTTACTTTTAGAAGCTATGCAATTGAGCTTTATCAAGACATAGTAATGCAGGCAATATATAGGTTGGCAAGCTACCAACACGTTATAAGAACCAAGCTGTGTAATTTTTTAACTTTAAAATGTCGCCTGATTGACTAACTAAGGAGCAAAAAAAATGAGTGCCCAGGCGATCAATATCCCTAAAACAAAAAAAACACCGATTACGTTATACACCAATAAAGTGGGATGATTCATAACGATCGTATCTGCATGGGCATCCCAATTAGATTCGGATGTTTTTTTTGAGGAATCGAAAAATTTTGCTACTAACCAGATACCGACAGGAAAAACCCCCGCCCCCATTCCATACCACCAAACAGCCCAAGAGCGCTTCAATGCTGTTAAAAAATTGGCCCACCACGATTGGTTTTCATTTTTTTTAGGTAATATTGTTGTAGCTCTAAAATGTACAGTAACTCCAGCTACACATCGCCCTATGGTCGTATGAAAAGTACTCAGCAAACATGCCTCAATTATTCCCCACGTAGTTACAGTAAACCAAAACCATAAAAATGTAGCTATTAAAGGCTCAGATTTAAATAAAACAAGCGGTTCAAATAAGCCTGCCTTTACTGGAATTAAACATACACACCCCCATAACGAGAGATCAACACATTTTGCCCAAACACGTTTTAAAGGTGCTGATGTAGATACCATGCCTGCCTCTGCCCGAGCAATATGACTCATTCTAACTTTAAAAACCCATGCGGCTTCCTCATGAATAGGATCATCACCTAAAAATATATGATCAGATTGTCGCCACTGATTAGATAACTCTAGCATTGTCCAGGCAGAAGCATCTAAACCTGTATGATCTTTAGTAAAATCCTGGGGTCTATTTAAACGGCAACTAAGTTTATAAATGATAAGAATGATTGCAATAAAAATCAGTATTTTTAATAGTGGAAAACCAATTTTTAAGGCGACAAGTAAGCTTGAAAAATCATGATCCACTGTAACGTGTGACCATAAACTTTTCCATATCCATAAACACTGAATGATCACTGATGCGATCAAAATACCATAAATAAGAAACCCTCTAGCAAATGACCAATATTCTTCGCAGGGCCATTTAAAACCTACCGCCAGCAAACCAACATGATCAACACCTTTAAGGTGACGCTGATCAGAAAATGTAGGCGCTCCTACACGACGTGTAGCGCCTCCCGTATGCTGTAATAAAACCCTATAGCGGCTTTGGTTCAAATCTTGTTTATGTAAATTTTTAGATAGGCATTGGTCATAATGAGCCCGCCTTTGAGAGTCAAGTAAAATAACAGTAGCATGGTGCGCTAAACAAAATAAATCACTAGCAGTTTCGGGAGATTGAAAAGTCGCTGAAAGCTCATGCTCATCTTTTAACAAAGGCAATAAAGTGGCAGTCATCATCATAGAACGAATGGCCACACGAATCTGACGTATTTTCGCGTTTGGAGCCACTCCAAAGACTTGATAAAAAGTTGCCCTCATGCGACCTCTTTACACAACAGTTAAGATGATTCACCACTTAGCAAATGCTCATTCATTACCATAATCAACTCTCATAAGACAACCATAAAATAGTATTAGAATGTTTTGATCCTTAATTTAAGATCACCTTTTCTCTAACATTTTATGGCTTTAAAAAACGTATGTGTACGAAAGCTCTAACAATATCATCGGGTAAATATTCGCCTTGTTTGAGCCTCATGTTTTAATTACGTTTACTTTATGTTTCTCTATATGTTTTTAGTAAATTTTAAAATGAGCCATCAATCGCTTCAGCTTGTTGAAAAAATTAACGCTTACCCTCTGGCATTATTACAATAATCTGCAACTATGCTTTTGCCAAACAGTAGTTTAGCTATTGATGACTCAATATAATGCATTATTTATTTATATTTTTGTTCCTATTTAAAGCACTCAATACAGCTTTAAACGAAGCAGTCAAAATATTAGAATCGACCCCTATACCGAAAACGCTTCCTGCTGCTTGCTCTAATCTTAACTCTACATATGCAGCAGCTTGAGCAGAAGCGCCAGATCCTAAAGCATGCTCTTGATAATCAACGATTTTTACACCGTAACCGCTATGATTTAATGCATTAATAAACGCTTCTAAAGGGCCTTGCCCTTGCTCAGAAACAGTTTGTACATTATCAGCGACACGCATTTTTATATCTAATGAAACTTGATGCGCTGCACTGTCCTCTTGAAGTTGATGACTAATATATTCGAAATGCTTTGTAGCAGGATTAATATACTCTTCTTGCACAATTTTATAGATAGCTTCAGCTGATATCTCTTTACCAGAAATATCAGTCTCCTGCTGTATTCTTTGACTTAACTCTACTTGTAAACGGCGTGGTAAAACCAAACCATACTCTTGCTCTAACAAGTAAGCCACACCACCTTTTCCTGATTGGCTGTTTACTCGAATAATCGCTTCATATGAGCGCCCAACATCTTGTGGGTCTATTGGAAGATAAGGCACTTCCCATATATCACCTGCTGTGCGGGCAGCCAACCCTTTACGAATAGCATCTTGATGAGAGCCTGAAAAAGCTGTGTAAACTAATTCACCCGCATAAGGATGCCGAGGATGCACAGGTAATTGATTACAATATGTAACTGTTTCTCTAATTGAATCAATATCAGAAAAATCTAATTTTGGATGTATACCCTGTGTATAAAGATTCATTGCAAGAGTAATAAGATCAACGTTTCCGGTACGCTCACCGTTTCCAAACAAGCAACCTTCAATACGGTCAGCACCCGCTAATAAAGCCAGTTCAGCTGCTGCTGTTGCCGTTCCTCTATCATTATGGGGATGCACACTTATAATTATTTTATCGCGATTACTTAAATTGTTATGCATCCATTCAATTTGATCTGCATAAATATTAGGGGTTGCCATTTCAACAGTAGCAGGCAAATTAATAATCACTTTATTTTCAACGGTAGGTTGCCAAACATCTACTACGGCATCACATATTTCTTTAGCAAATGGCAGTTCTGTACCTGTAAAGCTTTCTGGAGAATACTGAAAAACCCATGTTGTTTCTGGCCGTTGTGCGGCTAATGCTTTAATTAATACAGCACCATCTACTGCCAACTGTTTAATACCCTGCTCATCTAATCCAAAAACCACACGCCTTTGCACGGTAGAGGTTGAATTATACAAATGAATATTTGCACGCTTAGCACCATCAACTGCTTCAAATGTACGTTGAATTAAATGCGGACGCGCTTGGGTCAGAACTTGAATTGTCACATCATCAGGAATCAAATCTTCATCAATTAATTGTCTTACAAAGTCAAAATCAGTTTGAGATGCAGCGGGAAAACCTACTTCAATTTCTTTAAATCCAATACGCACTAACAAATCGAAAAATCGACGTTTCTTGGCAGGACTCATAGGCTCAATCAATGCTTGATTACCATCTCGCAAGTCAACACTTGCCCATAAAGGAGGGTGAGAAATAATACGACCAGGCCATTGACGCGCTTGCAATGGTATAGCAGGAAATGAACGATACTTAAGAGAAGGATTTTTTAACATGGAATGCTCTTTCTAAAAAACTAAGGATTATTCTTGATCTTTTATCTAAGGGGCTACGCCAGAACACACTCACTACCGTTACTTATAACGCTAGCATAGTCTCAAAAAGCGCACCCCACCCTTAGTCGACATCCCATTAGTTTCGGCCACATATGCCGTACCTCGCACTTTCTCATTTAAGAATTTAACTTGAAACTACCGGGCCTTTTCCGTGCTCTGCACGAATAATAACAGGCTCATCACCGGGTAAAGATATATCATACTGTGTAATTCTACCCTCATCATCTAAATGCAGCACAATTCTTTGACTTCCATGCATTAAAAATAAATCAATCGCTGTAGAATCAAAATATTGCGCCAAACCTTCTGGATTTACAGGAACACGATGTCGGCGACGATCTTCGCCACGAAAGCGAATCCAATTATACACAGCCCAAACAATGAGGCCTCCTCCTAAAATTAGCATCATTATCGCAAGAAACTTAAGTTCGCTCAAATCACCTAAAAAGTTTGCTGCATTACCAAGCTGTTTTCCTGCCCACCAAAATGAAAGTACCCACGCACCTATGGTTAATAAAAATAATAACCAAAATACTATACTTAAAAACCGATAAGCCCATCTAGCTTTATTATTCTGCAATTCTGGTTTACGAATAATTAAATCTTCATCAGCACGATTTCTACTCATCTCACCCCCCGATCTGGGCTTACCCAAGTTGCACGATGGCGCTTACGACCAAATAACACTTTAGGTACAGCAATCACAATCGTTGCCATATTTAATATCCAATAAAAAAATGGATACCAAATCATCCAAATATAAATAGAGAGCAAACCCTTATCATAACGCCTATCTAAAAATAAACTTACTAAAACTTGTATTAAGCACGTAATGCCTAACAAAACTCCATATAAGCCGGGAACTAAAGAGGGAACAGTAATAGCTTTGGGTAACAGCCCGGTTAAATTTAATATCCAGACTACTATATTGAAGATAATCAGATAAGCCCAAAATACACTTACAAAATATTCAAGATAAATACCCCACATACGCCGCTTGCGCCATTGAAACATTTGTCCAAAAAATTTCAATAAAACTTCAGCAGCCCCTACTGCCCAACGCAATCTCTGCTTCCATAATCCGCCAATGGTTTCAGGCATTAGAATCCAACATAAAGCTTTAGGCTCAAAGCGTATATCCCAATGATTCAACTGAAGCTTCCAACTGACATCAATATCATCCGTCATGGCTTCAGGGCTCCAATACCCTACATCATGCAATGCAGTTTTTCTAAATGCAGCAATAACCCCTGAAACTGTAAATAAACGCCCATAAACTCGCTGTGCTCTTTTAATTAAACCAATAATAGAAGAAAATTCGCCAACTTGAATACATCCCAACCATGTAGAGCGGTTACGGATACGAGGATTACCTGTAATTGCGCCCACTCTAGGGCCAGCGATAAAATGCCGCATAAACCAACGCACGGCATTTCTATCTAATATGGCGTCTCCATCAACACACACTAAAAACTCATTTGTCGTTACCATTGCAGCCATTGTTAAACCAATAGCCTTACCCTGATTTTCTGCCAAATGTATTACACGCAGTTGAGGATACTCTTTTGCCATTTCATCTAAAATTATTCCGGTACGATCTTTACTACAGTCATTCACTGCAATAATTTCAATATGAGGATAATTTTGTCTTAATAAAGCATCTACTGTTTCTCTGACATTGTGTTCTTCATTATGGCAAGGAACTATTAACGTTACACCAGGATATGCAGAGAGATCAGGTACCAAACCATCATCAAAAAACTTATTGTCTGGTCTTTCAAAACGGAAGTAATAAAAAACACCTCCAATCATCCATACATACGCCATTAATAAGGGGTAATAAAATATAAATCCCAAGCTTTTATGAAATACATAATCACAAAATTGAACAATAACATCTATCATTTTATTCTTCCCAAGCAAAATAACGACGTAGGATTTTTACATTTGGGCGATTAGCTGGAAAATCATCCGGATAATACGCTAAATTTAACGCAGCATTTTGATGTAAAACAAACATATGGCGCGCTAGCACTTCATCATCAATAGGTTTCTTACTTTTCCAATCAACCGCCTGTAGCTCAAATACTGTACGTTGTAATGCTCCTGGAATTGACTCCACTCGCTTAACTAAACTAATAAGCCAAGCTTCATGGTCTCTTAATGGAATTTCTTCCATATACGGCATCGCCATAATTGCTGTGTAGTCATAGGTTTTTAAAGAAGACTCTAACGATTGAGCAAACCACTCTTCTGCATCCGGATTCAACACCGGTAGCGCATACAAATTTCTAGCTGTTAATAAACCTGTTTCTTGAAATCTTTGCGCAGAAGCCGCTAACTCTAATGTCCATCGATTTAAAAAATCTGTTTTTCTTTTAGCCCATTGATACCTTTGTAAAGGATCAGAGCGCAGTTTTTCAATAGATCCATTCATACCCCATGTTTTATACATATTCATAGCAGAAGGACTAGCATCTTCATAATCATTGAACGTAGCGTCATCATGAAAAATGATTCCATCAAATCGAGCATGCATAGAAAGATCTTCATATAAATCTTTAACTATCTCTCTTGCACGATTATCGAAAGGTGAAATACGGTGGTAAGCGCCTTTTTTATTTAATTGTGTAGCTTCTACTAAAGGCACACTATATTTTTCGGGCATATGAAATGCCATCACTGGCATCCAGGCATATACCTTTAATCGCGAAACGCGTGTTTTTAAACGCCATGCAACATGACTAAATAAATCTGCCCTTACGGGTAGATATCGATTAGGAAAATACAAGGTATCTGCGCTGCCATCACCATCAGTATCTGAAAAAGCCTGTAAAAAAACTGTGTTGGCATGCATTTGTGATACACGCTCTATAAGAGTATCTAAATTTTTTTGTTGTTGTATTGGATCAGGATCATATAAAAAATCCAAATCGACATGCATTGCTCTTACTGTTTTATCTAACGGACGCGCTCTTTCTTCTAAAATAGCTTGAAACTCGCTCATTTGCGTACTATTTAAAATAAGATAGCGAACAATATTATTAATATTAGAGACGCTATTTGATGCATCACCTAACGTTAGGTTATAAAGCATTCCTAACGATTTAGCGACCGCAACAGCTTCACTATGATGACTTGAATAAGGCCAAACAATAATCCGTGGAGATTTTCCTAAATACTTAGCAATAATTTGATTATTTTTTGATAGATCTGCGCGTAAACGTAAACGATACTGCTCTAGCGTTTCATATTTTTTATTAGCCATATCAAATTTAAACGCCGTAGCACCAGGTAACTTATCGCCTTGCGGATTTGCACCTATCCCTTTATGCAGATCATATGTGTGAGAAGCTATTTCAACCAACCCTGAAGATTGAATTTCTTTTAACTCATCCCATGTCATGAGAGGTGTTTCTACCGTTTGGCAACCTTCAGCAGATACCCCTTTAAGAGGCTGATTTAAATTATGTTGATGAGGAACACAATTTCCCCTTTCAATCCAGCTGCCTACTACAGCTTGAATAGCTTTAAATTTAAACGATTTAAGAAGTGGAAAAACGCGTGTATAAAAACTTTGATAGCCATCATCAAATGTCAGCATGACTGCTTTAGGAGGAAGAGGCTTCCCTCCCTCTTTAGCAGCCAATACGTCATCTAATCCAATCGTTGTATAACCTTGCTTTTGTAACCAATTAAATTGCAATACTAAAGCATCTATACTAATTGTTGATCGATCATCTTTTGCATCAAGCTGATCTTTAACATCATGATAGTTTAGAGAGAGGTATTTTACCTCGGGCGCAGCCCATGCCTGAGGTAAAAACCCATAGAAACCAAGTAGTGCTAGAAAAATAATTTTCTGGCGCGACATGGTTAGAATCTCCAGTTAAGCGCTGAATTCAGCACATTACGATAATCTATTTGACCATCATAATAGCGACGGCTTCGTCCCACCCCAACATTTAAATCAGCACGATCATTGAATGACCATATATGCTCGTAATTGAAACCAGCTGCAGCTTTACTACCGTAACCTTTTTGGTTAATTCTACCAGCAGATAAGTTTAAACGGTGCTTCCAAGAGCGATCATAAAAACGATCAATCACCCATTCTTGATCAATGCCCACGCCCGCATATACTTCCTGCTCAGGATTATAATAAAAGGCATCTGCTGCTGATAAAGAATTACGATCTACTCTAACATCTAACGAAGCAGTTAGCTTATAAGTAGGACGGCTAATAATTCTTTCTGTCCACCCTGCAAACCATGTCCAACGTTTATTATTATCATCAAACTTGCTGAAATCTAATCCTAAACGCGCTCGGCGAGATTCATTAGCTGCCCATGTCACACCCAGAGCTAATCGATTCCCATATATACCACGCTGTGATGCTTTAATTGGAACATTTAAAGTATTGTATTCAGCCGCACCGTTTACTGACCAATTATCATTAAAATTGTGCTCGTATTCACTTTGAACATTCACTTTATTTTTAGCTGAAATACCGCCAATTGTTCCATCATTAACATAGCGCACCCCACCAACACTGAGTTCAGCGCGATTATCTAAATTTCGATATTCAGCTCCAACTCCGCTATAGTAAGCATTAGTTTTGAAACTTTCTGTATTACGCACAGCACCTGCTACTACTGTAGAGGTTTGAGGTGCAGAAACAGAGAGAAGCTTACCTTCATTAAATATGCGCCAGTTATAATTGATAGGTTGAGAATATAATTTCCAACTTACTTCTGGTTCTTTTGCATGCTTACCATTTACAGAACCATAGGGAACGCTGTGATCATACCCAGCAGTTACCGTAAGTTGGCGTAAATTCTGCGTTTCCCAATCGCGCCTAGCTCTTTTTACATCGGCTTCTCTTGGTGCCAAAGCCTCTGCTTTTTCTAAAGCTTTTTCTGCTTCTTGGAAATTATGGGTAGCCATATTTGCTTGTGCACGACCCACTTGCACATTATGGTCATTAGGCAGAGCGCCTTCTACCCATTTATATTGCTCATCTGCTTGCCTAGGCTTATCGCGGTAACGATAAATCGTTGCCAGATTTTTATGTAACTCGTAATCAGATGGAAACTCTCTTACAAGAGCTTCCATACGACCTTCAGCCTCTTTCAGTTGATCTGTATATGCATAAGCCATTGCAGAAATAGCACGGGCATCACGCTTAATAACCGGTATTTCCCAATTTGCAATATATAATGCTTCTTCGTATTGACCATTATCTAAATACGCATAATACAAACCAAGCAATGCTGTAGCATCTTTAGGTTTTATTTCTAATGCTTTTTGAAATACATCGCGAGCTTTAGCAGTGCTATGTAAGCTTAAATAAGATGATGCTGCTGAAACATAAGCATAATATGGCATCCTCACATTCCGAGCTTCTAAATCCTCGTACACCTGAATAACTTCTTGAGGACGGCGCAAGTCATTTAATACAATCATGCGATCGTAATCTAAACGATTTAAATATTCTTGACGCTCAGGAAAATTACTACTAGCTAGTCGATCACGTATAGAGTCAGCATGTTTAAGTGCGTCTTCACTCTTTTGATATCTGGCATTACCTGTTTGAGCATCATAATGAACTTGACCATTACGAACATCTTGCCCAACTTCATTCAGCTCAACATCCCATCTTAATGCAGCACGCACCTTATCAAACATAGGGTGCATAGCAGCTAAATTAGGAGCACCTTGCCGATTTAATGCATCAATTTCTGCAGTTGCAGCAGCTAAATGTCTTGAATCATGCTTCTCTTGAATATTTCTGGCAATTTTTAGTATTTTATAATCGTCTTGTCTCAATGTATCATGCAAACGTAACCACGCTTCTTTTACATCTAAACGTGATTGCTGCAATGGATCTAGAGGCTCTAGTAAATCAACAGCTAGCATAAGCTGTTGCATTTCCCGATTAACTTGCTGCTTATTATCTTGCGCAGCTTGCGATGAATTATCATTATTTTGTCTGGCTGCTATCTGGCGACGCTCTTGAATACTATCTAGCAATACCATGACATAGCCTACCCTGCTATCAGGCCTACGAGCATCTTTGCGAATTGCTGCCTCATAATACCCTAACGCTACACTATATTGATGCAGCTCGCGTGCGCAACGCGCTAATGCTTCTAGCAAATGAGGCGGTAGTGTTTCTATAGGAAGAGGTTTCGCAAGGGTAAGAGCATCTTCCCAACGTCCAGCCCATGCTAAAACAGTAATATGTTGATAAACATAAGAGGGATTTTCAGGATGCTGCCTACGCAATGTAGTAATAAACTCTACCGCTTTATCCTGCATTTCAGGATGCGATAAATAATAATCAAGGAAACCGCGCTCAAGCTCTTGGCGAAAACCTGCTTGATTTTGCAACGTAGCAAGTAATTTTTTAGCGTCGTCTGTTTGCCCTAAACCAAGCTTAGCTAATGAATAACCTACTTGGCTAAATGTACGCTGGGGCTCACGATTAAGTACAGTTTTGTAGGCTTCTAATGAACGATTATAATCACCTTTAATACGCGCAGAACGGCCTATGGCTTCGAGTACGTACGTAGGCAATGTATTATCTAATGTCCACGAGCGAGAAAGTAATAGAACTTCATCATCCCGTTGAGACCACCCTAACGCAGCAATATAATCATATCTATAGCGCACGACCTTAGGATTTTTTATCATTAAATCCTTGAGGACGGGTAATCCTTTTTCATATCGGCCACTTTTAATTTCTGCTAAGGCAGAACGATACTGCGCATCTTCTGACGCGGCTTGTACATTCCAAGATAATAATACTGCTCCGCTTAATAGCATTATTTGTGTTGTATTTTTAAGCATGACTTTACCCTATCATCCTCTGGCTTAATTCTTTCAACATAACTGAAACCTGAACCCAATGCTTGTTTTCGCTACTTAACATTTAGCGCTGTTTATTCAGCTAGCTGATAGCTACTTTTTAATAATCAGATAGAGTGTTCTACCCGTCCTATCAAAACAGTTACCTATCAGTCTAGACAACCGTTTTAAATTAAAATCTCAAGAAAAAGCTTATTTTGTCTTTCTTGACACTTATTTAAAGCGCACTCAAATATGTATCGACCTCATAAAACTTTCATGAAGGAAAATATCTCTTGCACTCATTCAAAGACTAATAATTTGCCCCTACATTTTCAAAACTTAACCAAATAACTGATTTTGAACAAGAAAAAACAAAAACACTCTTTGATTTAATAGCTTAACACACAAAACAATTACTTGAAACCATTTTAAAGCCATAAAACCCATAATATTCAAACATTAAGCACAAAAAAACCCTCCCTAACCATAACTATGCTTGATTAGAGAGGGTTTAAAATACTTTTATTTATTTATAGCCTTAAATAAAAGTAAAAATCTCAATTTGTTACTATTTTACAACAACTTATAAAATAAAATAAACAAGTAAAAAACTATGCGGCTTCTAATAGAATACGTAGCATACGCCGTAAAGGCTCAGCAGCACCCCATAAAAGCTGATCTCCAACGGTAAAGGCATTTAAATAACTTGCTCCCATCGCGGCTTTTCTTAACCGACCTACAGGTACCTTAAGCGTTCCCGTAATAGCAGCAGGTGTAAGCTGCGATAAACTATCTTCTTTAGTATTAGGCACAACATTTACCCATTGATTCGAAGAACAAATAACTGATTCGACTTCGTCTAAAGGCACATCTTTATTCAATTTCAGCAATAGCGCCTGGCTATGTGAGCGCATAGCGCTCACGCGAACACACACCCCATCAATCGGAATCGCTGCAGAAGTATTTAAAATTTTATTAGCCTCTACTTCGGCTTTCCATTCTTCTTTACTTTGCCCGTTTCCTAAATCTTTATCAATCCAAGGCAATACGTTACCTGCTAAAGGAAAGCCAAAATATTGTTTAGGAAAATCGGCACTACGCAACGTATCAGAAACTTTTCGATCAATATCTAAAATCGCAGAGGCTGGATTAGCTAAATCAGTTTTGACCACGCTATTTAACGTACCCATTTGAGCTAACAACTCTCGCATATTTTGAGCACCAGCACCTGAAGCTGCTTGGTAGGTCATGGCGCTTACCCATTCAACCCAGCCTTGCTTAAATAAGCCACCCAAGGCCATAAGCATTAGACTCACGGTACAGTTACCGCCGATATAGTTTTTAATACCTGTTTGCAGGCCTTTTAAAATCAAATCTTTATTAACAGGATCAAGAATAATCAGCGCATCATCTTGCATTCTTAAGGTAGATGCTGCATCAATCCAATAACCTTGCCAACCAGCTGCACGAAGATTACCGAACACTTCTGTCGTGTAATCTCCCCCTTGGCATGAAATAATAATGTCACATGATTTAAGCGCGGCGATTGAGTAAGCATCTTCTAATAAGCTTTCTCCCTGACCCATATCAGGCGCTTTTTTGCCTACGCTTGAGGTGCTAAAAAATACGGGCTCAATTAATACAAAATCACCTTCTGCCTGCATTCTTTCCATAAGAACAGAACCGACCATTCCTCGCCAACCAACTAAACCCACTCTCTTTTTCATTATTTTTTCCTGCAAAACAAATTTTATATGTTGAACGCATCATCAATATTGCTATAAATTAGTAGAATATAGTTAGCAATTGATGAAACACTCTAGTAGTTATTGGAGAGCAGCCACAACCGCTGCACCCATTTCTTGGGTTGAAACTTTTTTCGTGCCTTCTTGATAAATATCAGCGGTACGTAAGCCTTTAGACAAAACGCTTTGAACGGCATTCTCTATTTGGCGAGCTATCTGTTCATTTTTTCCTGTGTATCTCAAAAGCATTGCTAATGACAAGATAGTAGCCAATGGATTAGCACTATTTTTTCCTGCGATATCAGGAGCAGAACCATGACAAGGCTCATAGAGTCCTTTATGGTTTGCATCTAAAGAGGCTGAAGGCAGCATACCGATAGAGCCAGTTAGCATCGAAGCTGCATCAGATAAAATATCACCAAAAATATTACCTGTTACCATTACATCAAACTGTTTAGGTGCACGAATTAATTGCATAGCGGCATTATCTACAAGCATATGGCTTAATTGAATATCAGGGTATTCTTTCGCCACTTCATCCATCACTTGCCGCCATAGCTCTGTGGTTTCAAGCACATTCGCTTTATCAACAGAACATACTTTCTTATTACGGTGCCTTGCTAACTCAAAAGCAACACGGCCAATTCGGCGAATTTCGTTCTCATCATAACGCATGGTATTAATACCTTCGCGCACGCCATCATCGCGCGTGGTAATACCGCGAGGCTCACCAAAATAGATGTCACCTGTAAGCTCACGCACAATCATTAAATCTAGGCCAGACACTACAGAAGTTTTGAGCGTAGAAGCGTCTGCAAGCTCGGGATACAATAAAGCAGGGCGAAGATTAGCAAATAATCCTAACGACTTACGAATAGCTAATAGACCTCTTTCAGGGCGCACCTCACGCGGCAAAACATCGTATTTTGGGCCGCCTACAGCTCCCAAAAGAATGGCATCCGCAGCTTGAGCCAATGCCAATGTTGCATCAGGAAGAGGTTTACCTGCTTGCTCGTATCCTGCACCACCTATAGGAGCTTCTTCCCATTCGATTGCAAGCCCTTTTTTCTTAAGGCAAGTCATCACATGAATAGCTTCATTCATAATTTCTGGACCAATGCCATCGCCTGGCAATACTGCTACTTTCATCTACACTCCTGTTGTCGTCTTTGTCGAAGCAGTTGGCGTCTCAATCTACGCCCACCGGTATATGACCACACAATACTTTGATAAATACCGTATAACCCTGCAATTAAACCATTTAGATATAAACACGCTAACCCTATAGCATTCCACGGTTGTACAACTAACTTGAATATGGGCGTAACCGCGCAGCCAAAGCATAAACCTTTAATTTCACCATAACCTAAACCCCATAATTGGGGCAAGCACAATACTACAAGTGCGACTCCAAAAACCATACTGAGACTATAGCCTAGCATTGCTCCCGCTCCTGGAGCTATAGCACAACACTGTAACCAAAAACGACCGAAGAAAGAATGGGAGGGAAGCTCAGTAGGTTGCTGCAACTCGAGAATGACGGCATCGTTTTCAGAGGAAGGGGTATCAGGCGAAGAAGCTAAAGAAGACATTAGTTAGCACCTACAAAAAGATTCTGGATAGATGAATAGCCCAGATCTAAATTGATAACTGATAAAAAACGCTTAAGCTACTAATATTTGCCTTAATAATCTGCTTGATCCACACTCTTCTTTTAGAGTAGTTTTTCACTCTAAAAGAAGATGGATTAAGGATATTAATCTTAAAATAACTACTTACTACATAGCCACTAGCAGTGCAAACTTATTTAAGTTCTCAGATAAGTGGATACAGCTTAATGCGCCCAAATAATATTGCGTTTTTTATCACCACTAACATTAACGACCTTAATAGAAAAGCTATGAAGACATGTTAGGAACGCAGTATTTTCTTTATAACCAAGGGAAACGTTGCGTATATGTTTTTTCAAAAGATTCTATCTGAGCAGAATATCTTAATGTGAGGGCAATATCATCCCACCCATTAAGCAAACAGTCTTTACGAAACGCCTCCACTTCAAAAGTAATATTTTCACCTTTTGGAGTACGAATGACCTGTGACTGCAAATCTACCGTTAATGTATAACCTGGTGTTGACTCTACTTCACTAAATAAACGATTGATTATTTCTTCAGGCAATCGAATTGGTAAAATACCATTTTTAAAACAATTATTAAAAAATATATCTGCATAGGAAGGCGCAAGAATACATTTAAAACCATAGTCTTCTAGCGCCCAAGGAGCGTGCTCTCTAGAAGAACCACAACCGAAATTATGTTGGGCAAGTAAAATCTGAGCGCCTGCATAACGTGCTTGATTGAGTACAAAATCAGGATTTAACGGACGATTTTTACAGTCCATCCCTGGCTCACCTTTGTCTAGATAACGCCACTCGTCAAACAGGTAAGGGCCAAAACCTGAACGATGAATAGATTTCAGAAACTGCTTAGGAATAATAGCGTCTGTATCAACATTAGCTCGATTTAACGGCATAACCAAACTATTCAGGTGCGTAAATTTTTCCATGCTGTGCTCCCTTTATCAATGCGCGCTAATGCGCTGCTCTCTGAATCGCCTCGCCACCGCGCTCCAGATCCCGTCCTACTCCTGATACTGTATTACAGCCAGCCACCAGAAAAGTAATTACACCTATTAAAACCCAGGCTTTTTTCATAGCGCTTTTCCTATTTCATGATTTTTTCAAAAAAATTCTTGCAAAGTGCTACTCATTATTGACTAGCAACTTTGTATATCAACAAAGTGACCTGCTATTGCTGCTGCTGCTGCCATCGCTGGGCTAACTAGATGTGTACGCCCACCTGCACCTTGCCGGCCTTCAAAGTTACGATTAGATGTTGATGCACAACGCTCGCCTGCCTCTAAACGGTCTTCATTCATACCCAAGCACATTGAGCAACCCGGCTCACGCCACTCAAAGCCAGCTTTTTTAAATATTTTATCGAGCCCTTCTTTTTCTGCTTGTGCTTTCACTAAGCCAGAACCAGGCACAACCATCGCCAATTTTACATTTGATGCAATATGATGATCTTTTACCCACTCAGCAGCTTCGCGTAAATCTTCTATTCTAGAATTAGTGCATGAACCAATAAATACTTTATCAATTTTAATAGAAGCAATCGGTGTATTAGGCTCTAACCCCATGTAGGCAAGTGCACGCTTAATACCATCTTTTTTAACAGGATCAGGCTCATTGTCAGGATCAGGGATAGAGGCATCAATTCCTAATACCATTTCTGGTGAGGTACCCCATGTAACCTGTGGCTTTAAAGAAGAAATATCAATATGAATAGTTTTATCAAACACTGCACCTTCATCTGAATGCAACGTATTCCAATAATGAACAGCTTTTTGCCATAACTCTCCCTTAGGAGAATAAGGAAGGCCTTTTAAAAATGAAATCGTAGTATTATCCACTGCCACCAATCCTGTACGCGCGCCTGCCTCTATTGCCATATTGCATATGGTCATACGGCCTTCCATTGAAAGCGCGCGAATAGCTTCACCAGCAAACTCAATCGCATACCCTGTTCCGCCAGCTGTTCCAATTTCACCAATCAGCGCTAGTACCATATCTTTGGCTGTACATTCTGGCGGCAATGTTCCATGAAATAACACCTGAAGCGACTTAGCTTTTTTCATTAATAAGCATTGCGTTGCCATAACATGCTCAACTTCAGAGGTACCAATCCCAAATGCCATGGCTCCAAAAGCTCCATGCGTGCTGGTATGAGAATCGCCACATACGACTGTCATTCCTGGCAAGGTAGCACCCTGTTCAGGCCCAACCACATGCACAATTCCCTGCCGAGCATCATTCATTCCAAAGTAACGAATACCTTGTTCATTGCAATTCGATTCCAATGTATCTAACTGGATACGTGCTATAGGATCTTTTACAGGCTCATTTCTAGGCGTTGTCGGAACATTATGGTCAGCAACGGCAAGGATACTTTCAATTCGCCAGACTTTACGATCTGCCAATTTTAGCCCTTCAAATGCTTGAGGACTCGTCACCTCATGCACTAAATGACGATCAATATAAATTAATGTTGTGCCATCATTTTCTGTGCGCACAACATGACTATCCCAAAGCTTATCGTACAGTGTACGAGGCTTAACCTGAGCTGCTTCCGACATTCCCCATCCCCTATTGACAGTTGCCTGACACATTTAGTAGTACCTATACTAAGACCATGATTGTAGCAGGACTATTATTTAAATTCATACTCCATGTCCACCCTCGCCACCATGCTCTTGTTGGCCACCAACGATCTCCCATCGCTTCAAAAACATCTGAAGCCCCAAACCACGGGTGATATCCTAAAAAAAACTGGTTCTTACAGCTCGCATGATTGCTTTTTTCCCAACAACTTATCTTATCTAGCGATGAAAATAGAGGGAACTCTTTTTGTAAAGAACGTTGCTCAGAACTTAGCCTTAACGTTCGCTTCTTCAACATTCGATGTAAAGGCTGAAATATTAAGCCATGCAACTGTGGCTCGTTATAAACCCTCTGTTCTACATTCCCCTGAAAACCTAAAGAATCATCAAGCTCTATTAATAAAAAAACCTGATGAGGATTCCAATGCTTTCTAGCAATACATCGCTGAAGATACTTTACCCAAGGCGCATCAAATAGCGACCATTGGGCATACGCAAGAAATAGCATGAGTTAACCATCAACGCCTGAAAACTCAATAGGAAGATAAGCCACGGCTACTATCGTTACCGTTTTTATTCCCTCCGGTGCATTCACTTCAACTGAATCACCCTCTCGTCGCTTAATAAGAGCTCGGGCCAAGGGAGAGTTCCAAGAAATATGCCCTTTTGTTGTGTTCGTTTCATCTACACCCACAATGACTACACGGCGCTCTTCTTCAGTTTCGTCAAAAAAAACATCAACGGTCGCACCGAAAAATATGAGGCCATCTTCCCGACTGGAGTTATCGACAACCTGAGCGATATCTAGCCGCTTTGTTAAAAAACGAATGCGCCTATCGATTTCTCTTAACCGTTTTTTTCCATATAGATAATCGCCGTTTTCTGAACGGTCACCATTACTGGCTGCCCATGAAACAATACTAACTGTCTCTGGGCGTTCTTTTTTAACTAAATGCTCCAATTCATTATTCAGAGCTGCAAATCCTGCTGGCGTTAAGTAATTGGGCTGTTCACTCATTTTATAATTACATTCTTTTCAACATCGAAGGCAAGAAATTTATTGCTTTATTGCTTTAACCACTTAGCTGCATCTATTGCAAAATAAGTCAAAATCATATCAGCACCTGCACGCTTAAATGAAAGCAAACTTTCGAGCACTACTGCTTGCTCATCTAACCAACCATTTTGAGCAGCCGCTTTAAGCATGGCATATTCCCCGCTCACCTGATATACCGCTGTAGGCATACCAAATGTTTCTTTAACACGATGAACGATGTCTAGATAAGGCATACCAGGTTTAACCATTACAATATCAGCACCCTCTTCAATATCATGGTAAACCTCCCATAAGGCCTCATTACTATTAGCAGGATTCATCTGATATCCCTTTTTATCAGATTTACCCAATGCCTGCTTAGAACCTACTGCATCGCGAAAAGGGCCGTAAAAGCCCGATGCATATTTTGCAGAGTACGCCATGATTTGCACATGCTTGTATGCATTTGTTTCGAGTGCTGAACGAATCGCTCCGATTCGACCATCCATCATATCTGAGGGCGCAACAATATCGGCTCCTGCCTCTACGTGAGCTAAAGCCTGACGCACTAATGCATCTGTGGTTTCATCGTTTAATACTACTCCACTTTTCTCATCAATGATTCCATCTTGCCCATGCGAAGTATAAGGATCTAGCGCTACATCTGTAATAATGCCTAGTTCTGGAAAATGCTTTTTAAGCAACCGCACTATTTTTGGAATTAATCCATTAAGATTCCAGGCCTCTGACGCCTCTAAATTTTTATGCGAACTTTCGATGACAGGAAATAAAGCAATCGCAGGAATACCTAAGGTTACACAGTTTTCTGCAAGTGCCAAAAGCGTCTGAGCAGTATGGCGATATTGACCGGGCATTGAAGCAATGGGAAGCTGCTCGCTGCCTTCATCTTGAATAAAAACTGGATAAATTAAATCATTGACCGTCAGCAAATGCTCTTGAATTAAATTTCTGACAAATGTGCTTTGGCGTACACGTCGCATCCGCTTTTTAGGAAACTCTCCGGCAAATACAAAACTCATCGCTGCTCCGTCATCATCTATACGAAATAATAGCTATTCTAGCTTAGTAGCCGCTTGATAGTGCTTGTTCAAGACTAAAGTTAAATGAGAAAGCATGCGGTTTATATTTCAAGCTTTAGTTTTGAAGAGGTATCTACTTATAGCAAATTTTTTATAGCCCACATTTACTAAATAATTTTTTGATAAACATTATTTGAAAAAAAGAAGTCTTATCCCCACTTTAAAGCCCATAGCATTAAACTTGCTTCTGGGATGTCAGCCACAATCAGCGCTTCAGCGTTAAAGTGCAAAAACCCACACGTATATCTATGCTCTTTTAGGATATAGAAAAGACTCTTACCGAGACATCACTTTTTATCTTAGAGATAGAAAAAGGATATCAGGCAAAACGCGGTATCTTAGTAATAACTAAGACTACGTTAGGTAACACAGCCTGCCGAAATAAGATCAGATTTATGCCCTAAATAATGTGTGATAAAACACCAGCAATTTTAATGAATTCAATATTTTGTTTAAATGATTTACCCGGAGAACATTGTGACCAAACAACGCTCTATTCATGCTATTAGCCTTATTACTGGCCTTCTTGTCACTAGCTCAGCTCTCTACGCCTTTGATCTTTTACCTAACTTCAGTAATAAAAAAGAAACACCTCCCACGATTTCTCATCAGCCTACCCCTCCTCCTGCCGCCGTGGCGCCAACTCAGCTCTTACCTGATTTCACTCAGCTTTATGAGCGCTATGGAAATTCAGTGGTTAATATAAGTACTACTCAACGCATTAAGCGTCAGGGAATGGCATTTGGAGATGATGCTTTTGAAGAGTTATTTCGCCAATTTGGGGTACCTGTACCACGCATGCAACCTCGAGGCGATAATAATAGACAAGAACAATATGATGAAATACCTGGGGCTGGCTCAGGATTTATTGTGGAATCGGATGGTTATATTGTTACCAATTACCATGTTGTTAAAGATGCAGATGAGGTGGTTGTTAAACTCACTGATAAACGCGAATTTAAAGCTAAAGTGATTGGTGCAGATAAACGTACTGACGTTGCTTTGATTAAAATTGAAGAAAAAAACTTGCCCAAAGTAAACATTGGCGATCCTAGCAAATTAAAGGTAGGTGAATGGGTTGTTGCTATAGGGCAACCCTTTGGGTTTGATAATACCCTCACTGCAGGAGTAGTAAGTGCCAAAGGCCGCTCTATGCGCGGCGACCAAGATTTAGTTCCTTTTATTCAAACTGATGTCGCCATCAACCCTGGTAATTCGGGAGGGCCTCTGTTTAACTTGCGCGGCGAAGTCGTTGGAATTAACTCGATGATTTATAGCCGAAATGGCGGCTACATGGGTGTTTCTTTCTCTATTCCAATTGATGTGGCAATGGAAACGGTAAAACAGCTTCGCCAGCATGGACGCGTAAGCCGTGGACGCATGGGGGTAGCTATTCAAAATATTACGCCCGAAATTGCTCAGGCATTTGGTTTAGGGGAGCCTAGAGGTGCATTAATCGATAGCATTATGGAAGGCAGCGCTGCTGAACGTGCAGGGCTAGAACCTGGCGATGTTATTTTAAAGTATGACAACAAGGCCATTAAAAGCTCTGATGAGCTTCCTAAACTGGTAAGCCAGACACGCCCTGGAACAAGCATTAATATAGAAGTGTTGCGCAAAGGCCACCCTCTCAATCTCAGCTTAAAATTAGATGAAAATAAAGATGATTTAAATAATCGCCCTTTAGAATCAAGTAAGAATCAAAAAGATGAGACATTGAATCGGTTACTAGGAATCTATGCTAGCACCCTAACAACCGAGCAACGCCAGCAACTAAAACTTTCAACAGGTGGAGTACTTGTTGAAGGCGTTACACATAATGGTGATTGGAGAGGAAGCTTAAAAGAAGGCGACATTATCCTGGGCATCATTGACCGTGGTACACTAAGGCCCATTTCATCGGTGGAAAATCTGAAAGACTTTGTCAGTCGCGCTACCACTTCAATTGTGTTGCGCATTCGCCGTGGAAACATTCAATCCTTCATGATACTAAAAAGAGGCTAAAGAGCTGCTGTTATGACAAGCCAAAACATTCGCAATTTTTCGATCATTGCCCATATTGACCACGGAAAATCGACCCTTGCCGATCGATTTATTCAGCGATGTGGTGGTTTGTCTGACCGTGAGATGGAATCTCAGGTTCTTGACTCCATGGATCTAGAAAAAGAGCGTGGTATCACCATTAAAGCCCAAACAGCTGCGCTTAGTTACCTTGCGCGAAATGGTCAGCGATACCAGCTCAATCTTATTGATACGCCTGGTCACGTAGATTTTTCTTATGAAGTTTCACGCTCGCTTGCTGCCTGTGAAGGTGCGCTCTTGGTAGTTGATGCCTCGCAAGGAGTTGAAGCGCAAACCGTTGCTAACTGCTATACGGCAATAGAACAAGGTGTAGAGGTAGTACCTGTTTTAAACAAAATTGATCTCCCTGCTGCTGAGCCTGAACGAGTACGAGAAGAAATTGCTGAGATTATTGGAATTGATGCTACCGATGCTGTTTTATGCAGTGCAAAAACAGGTTTAGGTATTGATGACATTCTTGAGGCGCTGATTGAAAGGATACCCCCGCCACAAGGTGATCCAACAGCCCCATTACAAGCACTTATTATCGACTCTTGGTTTGATAACTACGTTGGCGTTGTGATGCTTGTACGCGTTAAGCAAGGTACGCTTCGAGTTAAAGATAAAATAATGTTGATGTCAACGAAGGCATCGTATCCTTGCGACCAACTCGGTGTTTTTACCCCAAAGTCACTCTCAAGAACGCAGCTTAGCGTTGGCGAAGTAGGCTTTATTATTGCAGGCATTAAAGAATTAAAAGCAGCAAAAGTTGGTGATACGGTAACGGTTGCACAAAACCCAGCTACAACTCCATTACCAGGCTTTAAAGAAGTTAAACCACAGGTATTTGCAGGGTTATACCCTGTTGAAAGTAATGAATTTGAGGCTATGCGCGATGCCCTCGAAAAACTCCAGCTTAACGATGCCTCGCTTCAATTTGAAGCAGAAAACTCTCAAGCGCTAGGTTTTGGATTTCGATGCGGCTTTTTAGGCTTACTGCATATGGATATTGTTCAGGAGCGTTTAGAACGTGAATACAATATCGATCTCATAACTACCGCCCCAACGGTTATCTATAAAATTCAAATGAAAAATGGGAATGAATTAGAAATTGAAAATCCCTCCCGATTACCTGACCCCTCTAAAATAGAAGTCATTCTTGAGCCAATGATGGAAGCAACTATTTTGCTGCCTCAAGAATATGTAGGTGCTGTTATTACGCTATGCACTGAAAAGCGAGGCCAACAAATAAATATGCAATACCTGGGGCGACAAGTTGTTCTAACCTACCGCCTGCCCATGGCTGAAGTTGTCATGGACTTTTTTGATAAATTAAAATCCGTATCACGAGGCTATGCATCATTAGATTACGAACTTAAAGAATTTGTTCCAGCTGATGTCGTGAAGATGGATATTTTGATCAACAATGAACGCGTTGATGCGCTTTCAATTATGGTTCATCGGAATAACGCTCAGTTTCGCGGACGGGAAATCGTTGCAAAAATGCGAGGGCTAATTCCTCGACAAATGTTTGATATTGCAATACAGGCTGCACTAGGGGCACACATTATTGCGCGCGAAACTGTAAAAGCATTAAGAAAGAATGTTTTAGCCAAGTGTTACGGAGGAGATATTAGCCGTAAGCGTAAATTATTGGAAAAACAAAAAGAGGGGAAAAAACGGATGAAATCTGTTGGCAATGTTGAAATCCCTCAAGAAGCATTTTTAGCAGTACTCACTGTTGGAGATAAGTAGTCGTGTTTCAATCATTATTTAAAATTATCCCCCTGCCCCTTATCTTATTTTTGCTTGTTATCATTACAGGCATTATTGTTATGTGGGATAAATGGTCTCAGCGAACACATCCTACACCTCGTCCTAAAGATGCCAAACTGCCTTGGTGGCTAGATATTTCTCATGCTATTTTCCCCGTTGTTACCATCGTTTTTATATTTCGGTCTTTCTTATTTGAACCCTTTGTTATTCCTTCTGGCTCCATGCTTCCCACGCTCGAAATCGGTGACTTTATATTGGTCAATAAATATCAATATGGATTACGTCTCCCCATTATTGAACGTAAAGTCGTTGAAATTAATCAGCCGAAACGCGGCGATGTAGTTGTCTTCCGTTACCCTAATGATCCCTCTATTGATTATATTAAACGTCTTATTGGTTTACCGGGAGATACGGTAGAGTATAAAAATAAAGCTCTCACCGTCAATGGAAAGCCTGTAGCAGTGACGCCTGCGGGTATTTACTCTTACCAAGAAGGTGATGATGAACGACGACAAGTTATATCTACCCGTCGCTTTCACACTAATTTTTCTGGGATTAATCACGATATATTAACAATGGACGAAAAACCCACTGTCAATTTTGATAGTGTTGAACAATCTAAAACCTTTAATTTATGCGAATACTCGCAAGACAATAGTGGCTTCCGCTGTAAAGTTCCTGCTGGACACTACTTTATGATGGGTGATAATCGAGATAACAGTAGCGATAGCCGTTACTGGGGATTTGTTCCTGATGACCACTTACGCGGTAAAGCCTTTTTAATCTGGTTTAATTGGTCGCACTTCAAAAATCTTGACTTTGGTCGTTTTGGTCAGCATCTATAACGTTTTCCCCCTTCCTAGGAGGATGGCCCATGGCTGTATCACTGACTCAAAAAGTAAAACCACGCCAACGTGGGTTGGCTTTTACAACATTTTTACTAGCACTTTTTATTGGAGTACCAGTATTTATTACACTTATGCGCACCTTCCCCGTTTATCTTGAACATTTTGCAATAAAGCGCGCTATGTTAAGAGCAGCAAAAGAATGTACAGCATGTACTAAAGAAGAGATTCGCAGAATTTTCGATAAACAAGCTAGCATTGATGAAATTGCTTCGGTAAGAGGAGGTGATTTAGATGTTCAACGAGCAGCAGGCAAAGGTGAAAAAGGTATTGTTGTTGTAACCTCCTACGCCCGAAAGCAAGAATTAATCGAAGGTTCTGGAGTTAGTTTATTATTTGAATTTGAAATTACAGAACCCTAAAATACTCGAATGCATCCTTTAGAAATTTTATTTGAATATAAATTTAGCAAACCTTCTTTGCTAAAACAGGCACTGACACATCGCAGTTTTAGCACAGAACATAATGAAAGACTAGAATTTATCGGTGATAGTGTTCTCAACTGTGTTATCGCTGAATTTCTCTATAATCAGTATCCAAGTGAGCGTGAAGGCAGCCTGTCTCGAGTTCGCGCTCAATTGGTAAATGAACAATGTCTTTTTAACTTAACTGAGCAGTTTCCTAACTTTTCACAATATCTATTATTAGGTAAAGCTGAATTAGGCAGCGGATTACAGCCACAACCTGTTCAAGTTTCAATTTTAGCTGATGCGCTTGAAGCTATTCTTGGTGCCATTTTCTTAGATGGCGGCTTTGATGCAGTTAGACCTGTCGTTCAAAAAATATATGCTACGTTACTCCAAAATGCTATTCAGCGCACTCAACGAAAAGACGCAAAAACCCAGCTCCAAGAATGGCTTCAAAAACGTCAATTTGAACGCCCTAACTATACCGTTGTAGAAGAACAAGGGTTATCTCACGATAGGCTATTTACTATAGAATGCCATATTAGCTCTCATAAGCTTACAACACGTGCCACTGGGCGCAGCCGTAGGCAAGCAGAACAACATGCTGCCCATCTTGCCTGTTTAAAACTTGACCCTCTGCTTGAAACGCAACTTATTCCCTTAAGTGAACTGCCCTAATAAAATAAATATCTTTTATCTGCTTTAAGACGCCATTATCTTTGCTAGACTGCTACAATACAAAAAAGCTGAACAATCTAAATTAGAAAGGTGGCATGAACCCCATTCACTCCGAGACAATTCCTGTATTTACAAAACGCGGATGGATGCCAATTTGGCGCTTGGGAATTGCTGTTACGCTTTCTTTTGTTCTCATGACAATAGATGCCCGCTTAAAATACCTCAACATCGTGCGGCAGGCATTAGCGACCTTAGCATTTCCGATTCAAAAAGCTGCTTCAGTGCCAGAAACAAAATTATGGTTTTTTGGTCAATGGTTTTCATTGCAGCGTACATTAATTGAGCAAAATCAAAATCTACAGGCAGAACTGCTAAAATCAGGAACACTTCGCTCTCAACTTGAAGGCACTCAAACAGAGAATGAACACCTGCGCGCCCTCTTAGGATTACGCCCGAAATACTCAGAAACAAGTATTCCTGCCACTTTCTTATACCGCTCTAAAATTCCAACTGAACAAAAAATTATTATCGATCAAGGTGAGGCCGAAGGTATAAAAGTCAGCCAAGCTGTTATTGATAGTGAAGGAGTTTTAGGCCAAATTACCCAAGTGTCACGATTGGTCTCAGAAGTAACATTAATTACAGATGCTGATTATGCCGTTCCCGTAAAAGTTTTACGTACCAATCAATTTGGTGTGGTGTATGGAAAAGGGCTGGGGCATCCTTTAGAGCTTCGATTCGCCACACAAGATATGGATCTAAAACAAGGAGATAGGTTGGTAACCTCTGGAATTGATGGAATATACCCTGAAAACTTACCCGTGGCTGTTATTCAACGTATTGAGCGTAAAACAGATACGATGTTTATGCGTGTTGAGTGTGCTCCTCTTGCAAAAATTAACCAGCACAAGCATATGCTCGTATTTGCACTACCTTCCATAAAAGAACGGCCTATTCCAGAGGTTCATAAGCCAACACCCTCTAAAACTAATAAACCCCGGCGATCATAATGTTTTCTAACCAAAACGACTCCACTTCCGGACGTCTTCCTCCCGGCACTCCCTTATGGGTCATTATATTAACGTGTATTATTAGTTTATGGCTTAATACATTGCCTATTCCTTTAGGAATTTACGCCTTATGCCCTGATTTTTTGCTTTGTACGCTTATATTTTGGGCAGTGTTTGAATCTACTAAAATTGGTATTTTAAGCGCCTGGTTCCTTGGATTATTTATGGATGTAATACATGGAACACTATTAAGCCAACATAGTCTTTGCTATGCGTTTGCAGTTTTTTTTGCAATTATGCTCAAACGTAGATTATTTCGTTTTTCACCTTTATATCAAAGTATTCATATTGCCCCTATTACATTTTTAGGACAAGCGACTGTTTATTGGATTAGCGGGTTACGTAATAATGAGTTTAATTATCCCTTTCATTTACTTCTAGGTAATCTGTGGGTTATCCCTTTATGGATTATTGGATGCCATTGTATGTTCAGATGGCGGCGACATACCCTTTTACATACCTTAGATTAAGCTTTTATTGTGACCCTGTTACCTCATCATACACTTTCTGCTGAAACACTTTTATTTCGACGGCGGCTTTGGCTAGCATGGGGAATTGTACTGGTTTGTTTTTTAGGATTGATAGCACGCTTCGCTTATATTCAAGTCTATCAACATGCGCACTTTCAAAACCTTGCCGAAAACAATCGCACAGCTATACTCCCTATTCCGCCACACCGCGGTACTATTATTGATAGAAATGGGGTCATACTTGCCCATAATTATCCGGCCTATGTTCTTGAAGTAACGCCAAGTAAAGTTAATAACCTTCAGGAAACTTTAAAAAAACTAGGTGAGCTGATTGAAATCACTCCCAAAGACCATCGAAAATTTAAGACGCTAATGGAAGAAAGCAAAGGCTATGAAGCACTGCCTTTGCGTACTCGTCTTACACCTGAAGAAACAGCTCGCTTTCTCGTACAACGCTTTCGCTTTCCTGGTGTCGAGATTAATGTTAGACCCTTGCGTAACTACCCTCACGGAGAAATTGCTGCGCATCTGATGGGATACATTGGCCGTATTAATAAAAAAGACCAAGAGCGCATTGAAAGTGAACTCAGTACTGCAAATTATAAAGGCACTGATCATATTGGAAAAATTGGGTTAGAAGCCTCTTATGAATCTGTGCTGCATGGACAAAGCGGCTTTGAAGAGGTCGAAGTAGATGCCAGTGGTTATATTGTTCGCTCCATTCGGCGGCATCCCCCCATTCCAGGAAAGACTTTACACTTAACACTCGACTTTAATCTTCAAAAACTAGCTGAAGAGTCTTTTACCAGCCAAAACGGAGCCCTTGTTGCCCTTGACCCTCGCAATGGTGAGATATTGGCCTTAGTAAGCAGACCCTCTTTTGATCCTAATCTTTTTGTTGAAGGTATTGACCCTCAAAATTGGAATATTTTAAACACTTCTGAAGACAAACCTTTGCTAAATAGAGCAATACGAGGTGCTTACCCTCCAGGCTCTACTTATAAGCCTTTCTTGGCACTCATGGCATTAGAAACACATAAACGATCTCCCTATGCCAGCATTGCTGATCCTGGCTATTTTATTTTGCCAGGATCTAAGCATCGCTTTAGAGATGATGTGCCAGGAGGGCATGGCATGGTCGATATGCATAGATCGATTGTCGTGTCGTGTGATACCTATTACTACCGTTTAGCAGCTGATCTTGATATTGATAACGTTTATGAATTTATGACTCAGCTTGATTTTGGCAAAAAAACAGGTATTGATATCCCTGGAGAACTTGATGGAACGCTTCCGTCTCGTGCCTGGAAAGCCAAGCGTTACAGCAAAGGGACAGAATTACAGCGGCGTTGGTTTTTAGGGGATAATATTTCTATTGGTATTGGGCAAGGCTACAATGCTTTTACGCCGATTCAGCTCGTTCACGCACTCACTATTTTACTGAACAATGGGGCGGTATATACGCCTCATGCAGTGCGCAGTATTGATACGCTTCAAACAGGCCAGATTGATCCTACACCTGATACCCCTATACGACGCGTTCCGTTTAAAGCAAATAATATCCAGATTATTAAAAATGCTCTTGTAGATGTAACACAACACGGAACTGCCTCAAAGGTTTTTGATCATGCCTCTTATACAGCAGGTGGCAAAACAGGCACTGCACAGGTATTTTCGCTAAAAGGTAACAAATATCAAGCACATAGCGTACATGAAACATTACGTGATCATGCATGGTTTATTGCCTATGCGCCCGCAGAAAAACCGCAAATCGCTATTGCCGTTTTTGTAGAAAATGGTGGCTTTGGCGCACAAGCTGCTGCGCCTATTGCTCGCAAATTATTCGATGCTGCACTTAAAAGTCCATCAAAAAATCTTTCTGAATCTAAACCTTTACCTACTTTAGGTCATCATGAATCTTCGACGCCCACGCATGACTGACTCGCGCATTGGCGCAGCACTTTACAAATTTAGTTATAAGTTAGATCCTGTTTTGTTAGGGATCGCCTTTATGTTTACTATATTAGGATTGTTCGTTTTATATAGTGCTTCTGAAACGAACATTACGCGCCCGTTAGCGCAGCTAATGAACTATATTCTTGCGTTTACATGTCTTTGGTGCACAACTTACTTACCCCCCAATTTACTTAAACGTTTTGCTATTCCACTTTATTTGCTAGGAATCGTTCTGCTTATCGGTGTTTATTTTTTTGGTGATGTTAGTAAGGGAGCAAGACGCTGGCTTAATATCGGTGTGATGAGGATACAACCCTCTGAAATCATGAAAATTGCTCTACCGCTTTCATTAGCATGGCTATTTGATCATCAGCAAAATGAAATTAACTTTAAAACATTCACTCTAGCCATTATTATGATGTTAGTGCCAGGGCTATTAATTCTTAAGCAACCTGATTTGGGAACAACCATTCTAGTTTTTTCTTCAGGATTTTATATTTTATTTTTTGCAGGTTTACCTTGGAAAATTATTAGTGCTGTCATTGCTACTATTGGAGCTGCCGCTCCATTTCTATGGCATACACTGCATGACTACCAGCGAAAAAGAATTATGGTTCTTTTAGACCCCTCAGAAGATCCTCTAGGCGCTGGCTATCACATTATTCAAGCCAATATTGCACTAGGCTCAGGAGGTACAGTCGGCAAAGGCTGGTTAAATGGTTCGCAAACGCATTTAGATTTTTTACCTGAAAAACATACTGATTTCATTTTTGCTGTTTTTGGCGAAGAATTCGGTTTAATAGGAGCCATTGTTCTCGTTTTACTTTATTTTGCGTTAATTAGCCGAGGGTTATTTATTGCACGTTATGCGTCTAGTCTTTTTGAGCGACTGTTAGCCAGTGCAATTACCTTAAGTTTTTTCACGTATGCTATTGTTAATATGGGAATGGTGAGTGGTATTTTGCCTGTAGTAGGTGTACCGTTACCGTTTATTAGCTATGGCGGAACCGCCCTTGTTACTCTTTTTTTAGGCATAGGTATTTTGATGTCAATTCATGCAAATAAAAAATTGATGGCAAATACTTAAATAACAGAATTGTAGTAATTTGGTTTATTCGCTAATTTGCTACAGTTCCTCACAGCTCATTTATAACCTTTTATAACATCTGCACATGAATTTATAGCTGCAAAATGAACACACACGTATAAAATATATAAAACACCTACGTCGAGTGATGTTATTTCTCCCCAAGCCGTACATCTCACGGTACAATAAAAAAACGTTTAGATGATAACTAAGTGCATCTCTAAAATAAACGCATGGTTTTAGAGGGTCTAAAAACTTTATACCTTGAAATATCAGGAGCACCTAAATGGAACCTCAACATATTGCGCTCTTTTTAAAACAAAACCCTCGTTTTTTTGACAATCATCCTGACATTCTTGAATCAATTCAGCTAGCAGGAAGCAACCCTAATTCTCTAGTAGAGCGGCAAGCAGTTTTATTGCAACAGAAAAAAAATGAACTAGAAAAGCAGCTCTTACAGTTTTTACAAAATGGCGAAGCGAATGACCGAATCAGTGCACAACTTCATCGTTTAACTTTAGATTTAATTTACCCAACACATTTAGAAGACTTACTATCAGCCATTCCTATTCTTATTCAAGAACATTTTGCTGCAGCGCAAGTTATATTATATGTATGGGGAAATTCTGAACTTTCAGTTCCTGCAAGCTTTCCGCGATCCATGACATTAGATACGCCTCCTAGTAGCTGGAAAAACCTATTTAGCCTTAAAACACCAAATAGCTTAGATCCTATTTGCACACATGAGCTACCCAGTGATATTAAAAAATGGTTTCAAGCAGAAATGTCTTCTTTTGCATTATTACCACTTGAACACTCAGCTGGAGCATGGGGCTTTTTAGGCCTTGGGAGTTATGATGTACGGCGCTTTCAACCTTCGCACGGAACGGTATATCTAAAACGGTTAGCAGAAATTGTTAGTGCTGTTTTAGCAAAACATATGTGAAATACCAAAATAGTAGTAGCTACTAGCTCCATTAATTTTTATTGGATTTTAAGATTTAGCACTACTACTATTTAATTCCTAGCTGTTCGAGCAGCTCTATTTAAAACAGAGTTGAACAAACCCTTAAAGGCAGCAATAAAAAACTACTAGTTTCGACGAAAAACTACTAAATCTGATACACTTACTACCCTATTCTCGACGTGACATATGGGGAGTCAATTAGTGAGTGACTGTATCTTTTGCCGAATTGTAAAAAAAGAAATTCCGGCCAACATTATCTATGAAGATGATTTTGTTTTGGCGTTTGAAGATATTCATCCTCAAGCTCCTGTTCATCTGCTTGCTATTCCTAAGCCCCATATAGAATCACTTGCGCATAGCAAGAGCGAGCACCAGTCTCTGCTAGGACATCTTATGGTTAAGATTCCTGAAATTGCTCGCCTGAAAGATTTAAATAATGGCTTTCGAACCATATTTAATACAGGCACCATAGGGGGTCAAGAAGTTTATCATATTCATGCTCATATTCTTGGAAGCTCTACGTCACTTCCAAGAATGATGAGCTCGATTCATAGCTAAAAAAGGAATTATCGCCATCATGGGAACATTTAGCCTGATGCACTGGATCGTTGTTTTGTTAATAGTAGCCCTTATTTTTGGAACCCGTAGGCTTAGAAGTATGGGCCAAGACTTAGGAGCAGCGGTTCGCGGCTTTAAAGAAGGAATCCGTGAAGGAGAGAATCCTAGCACTCCGGCTCCAACCACTAGCCTCTCTCAACATGACGACCCAACTACTCCCAAGCACTAACCTATGTTTGATGTTTCGTTTGGAGAGATGCTACTTATTGCATCGGTTGCATTAATTGTATTAGGGCCAGAAAAACTCCCTGATACTGCTCGATGGTTAGGCCGTACAATCAGCAAATGGCGCAATTTCGTCCAAAAAACCCATCATGATATCCAAAATGAATTTCAATGGAATGATTTAAAGCAATGGGGGCATAGCATAGAAAAGGATCTGACACAGTCTTTTCATCATTTACAATCAACCCTTCACTCATCAGATCAAACCTCTGCCTCATCTCAGCCAACAGTACACGCTGAACACAAAACGAATACTTTATCCGTACAGGAATTCTTAATAATGGATCAAAAAGATAGCCCGCTTTCTAGCCCTCAACATTTATCTACCGCTCCAATGATAGGAGTGGTTATGGGTAGTGCCAGCGACTGGAAAGTCATGAAACAGGCTGCAAAAATACTTAAAGAGCTAGGTATACCTTTTGAAGCCAAAGTGGTATCTGCACATCGCATGCCTGATACCATGTTTATTTATGGCGCTACGGCGCGCGATAGAGGGTTAAAAGCTATTATTGCAGGAGCGGGGGGCGCAGCGCATCTACCAGGAATGCTAGCCGCTAAAACAACGCTTCCTGTATTGGGTGTTCCTATCGCTGCTACATTGCTTCATGGGCAAGACTCTCTTTACTCAATTGTTCAAATGCCTAAAGGTATTCCGGTTGCCACGTTCGCAATTGGTGAAGCTGGGGCTGCCAATGCAGCCTTATTTGCTGCAAGTTTGCTGGCTAATTATTATCCAGAGTTAATTCATCGGTTAGAGGCTTTTCGTGCTCAACAAACCGCTCAGGCCAGCCAATCTATCCTTGATATCGAAAACCTAGACTGAGTAATCACAATGTATTCTTTTCCTATTTTACCAGGGGCAACGCTTGGAATACTTGGAGGCGGACAACTCGGTAAAATGTTTTGCTCTGCTGCTCAATCCATGGGTTACCGTATTTGGGTTCTCGACCCTGACTCAAATTGCCCTGCCGCTACTATTGCTGATCGGTATATTTGCGCAAAGTTTGATGATATTACTGCCCTAGAGCTTCTAGCCGCTCATTGTGCCGCAGTAACAACTGAATTTGAAAACATTCCCGCTGATAGCTTGTTATATCTTTCAACCACCCTTCCTGTATCACCCTCTGCAGAATCTGTATCCATCACTCAATATCGTTGGGGTGAAAAATCGTTTCTTCGCCAACACAATTTTCCTACGACTTCTTTTTGGAAAATACAAACGATTGAAGAATTATCAAACATTCCAAGTGATGCATTTCCTGGAATTTTGAAAGTTAGCCGTTTTGGGTATGATGGTAAAGGTCAGATTCCTGTTTCAAACGCAAGTGAGCTAGAACAAGCCTGGAATAACTTAGAACACGTTGAATGTATTTTAGAAAAAAAACTAAAGCTTGATCTTGAAATTTCAGTCATGGTTGCAAGATCGCATACACATACAGCCATTACCTGGCCTGCAGCAGAAAACCACCACAAAAATGGGATTTTAGAAACCAGTATTGTACCAGCGCGCATTCCTGAGTCGCTTGCCAATGAGGCACGCGATCTAGCGCTTAAAATTGCTAATACACTTAACTATAGTGGAATATTAGGCGTAGAATTTTTCATTTCTGAACATCAAATTTATATCAATGAATTAGCTCCACGCCCTCATAATAGTGGGCATTACACGATTGAAGCCAGTGTAACCTCACAGTTTGAACAGCAAGTGCGTGTATTATGCGGGCTGCCTTTAGGTAATACAGATTTATTATGCCCAGTTGTCATGCTTAATATTCTTGGAGATGCTTGGGTTTCCTCAACACCTAATTGGGAGGCTATACTAACAAAGCCTGGCACAAAGCTTCATTTATACGGTAAAAATGAACCGCGCCCTAAAAGAAAAATGGGACATATTACATGTCTTAACCCAAAACTTGAAAATGCTATTGAGTATATTGCAGATTGTTGCCGATACTTATCCCAGGAGAAATAACTCTCTATATTCTTTTGGAAGAAAGCATCATGGCCTTTAAAGATGATAATGCTAACCCTCCAGAGTGGGTCAAACGCTTAGAACAACGTATGCAAGAACGTATGAAAGCTCCTCAGGACCCTTTCAAAACAAATAGCTTGTCTACTCGATTCCTCTATTGGATGATGTTAATTCTTACATCTTGCACTAGCTTGCTTATTATCATGCATGTTTTTGCTACCCACAGTGTGTATTTGCTAAGTTTTTTATTCCTTGGGATGGCAATTTGGGGCGGGTTAAATTATTTGCAAAAAAAGAAAAATCGGGTGATATGGCAAGCGTTTCCTAGATCATTTGCTGAATATGTTATGTCTCGAAATAAGTTCTTCAGAGCAAGTTGGCATATGATATTTACTATTTTTATTACAGGCTTTTTCGTGATTGGCTCCCGCTTTTCTGGCTTAGAAGCTATTTTGGTGCCGAGTCAATCGGCTCAAGTCAAAAAAGAATTTACTAAAGAAGATAAAGTGCTTATCAAGCAACTTGAAAGATTAACAGGCGTTAAAGTACCTATAGCTACCTCGAATACACCGGCTTCATCATCCACTTCTGTTGCTCCTAAAGCAGATAGCGCTAAAGCTGTGCCTCCGGCTCCATCAAAAAGCGATTCGTCTCAATAAACTTAGAAGAAATCATTCATTATGTTTTATGCTACGAATAATACAAAATACGGTGCTGCCAATATACAGCAGCACCTTCAAGGTATGCTCTCACTCATATACCATTCATGTACCTGAAGGCTGATCCTAACCCGATAATAGTGTTATAAAGCACAGCCAAAAAAATAATTTGATAGTTACTTCTGCTCTATTCGCTAATTTTTTTAATAAAATTTTTTATCTTTTATGATTTTCATTTCATCTATTAGCACTTATCTATTATTAAGCCAGCCAAGATTAAACAGATGGTAATCATATGCTCATTCAACCCGTAGAAATAAGAAAATAATCATATTTAGAAGTTACACAGTTAGCTTTCTCGGCGTGGAACTCCCCGCGTTAAATCAACTTGCCGTACTATGTGTATTGTCTGCGTTGCTATTCCTTGATAGTGCTCAACTGCGTAACTTCAAATATTATTTCCCTTAATATTATGATTAATAAAAACTCTTATCTTTTCGTGCTTAATCAGCATAAGATAAGGAGAAGAATAAGTTTTTAATTTTAATATTTAGAATATATCTTCAAAACCTATGCGCATCGCCTGCTATAATCCTGAATTACATTTGTTTCATCTGGAAATATTCCAGTATTAACCTTTCAGGAAGACGTTATTTTTATTATGAGCACTGCACCTAAAGTTGGTTTTGTTTCTCTTGGCTGCCCCAAGGCTTTGGTTGATTCTGAGCGGATTCTGACACAACTCCGCGCTGAAGGATACGATATTAGCCCCTCTTATCAAGGTGCAGATCTTGTGATTGTAAACACCTGTGGCTTTATTGATTCTGCCGTTGAAGAATCACTCGATGCCATCGGCGAAGCCCTTGATCAAAATGGCAAGGTTATTGTAACAGGGTGCTTAGGCGGAAAAGATGGGGGAGCTGCTATTCATGAGCGTTATTCAAATCTTTTAGCAGTCACAGGGCCTCATGCTACTGAAGAAGTGATGCAACATGTTCACTCTCACCTACCTCAACCTCCCCATGATCCTTTTATTGATCTTGTGCCTTCTTATGGCATTAAACTTACGCCTAAACATTACGCTTATTTAAAAATTTCTGAAGGTTGCAATCATCGCTGTAGCTTTTGTATTATTCCCTCGATGAGAGGCGATTTAGTAAGCCGCCCCATTGGGGAAGTAATGAAAGAAGCTGAGAACCTTGCAAATGCCGGAGTTAAAGAATTACTCGTTATATCTCAAGACACTAGCGCTTATGGGGTTGATTTTAAGTACAAAACAGATTTTTGGAACGGTAGACCTCTTAAAACTCGTTTTTTTGACCTAGCAAATGCGCTAAGCGAGTTAGATATTTGGATTCGCCTCCACTATGTGTATCCTTATCCTCATGTTGATAATGTGCTCCCCTTAATGGCAGAAGGTAAAATTCTTCCTTATTTAGACATTCCTTTTCAACATTCTGATCCCCGTATTTTAAAGCTTATGAAACGGCCAGCCGGCGGTGAGAAAGTACTTGAGCGGCTTGCAAAATGGCGTTCGATTTGCCCTGAGCTTGTTATACGCAGCACCTTTATTGTAGGTTTTCCTGGGGAAACCGAAACAGAATTTCAAAACTTACTTAACTTCTTAGAAGAAGCTCAGCTTGACCGAGTAGGCGCCTTTGCATATTCTCCTGTTGAAGGAGCCTTAGCTAATGAATTGCCAGATGCAGTGCCTGAATCACTAAAACAAGAGCGCTTAGCACGCTTTATGGAACATCAAGCAAAAATTAGTAAAGAAAAATTACGTCAACGGCAAGGCGATATCGTTAGAGTGGTAGTTGATTCTTTTGATGCAGAGCAAAATCTTCTGATAACACGCAGTTATGCTGAAGCACCTGAAATTGATGGCGTTATTTTGGTTCAGCACCCAGGCCATAAGATTGAAATTGGCTCTTATTTAGATGTTGAAATTACTGATGCACATGACCATGATCTTATCGCTACGGTTAGCGAGGAGCACTTAGCATGATACGTAGGCTAGTTAGCTATATTTTTCTTTTAAGCCTCTTCACTATGGTATTTCCTGCGCATGCAGATAACCTGCCAAAACTCTATCTTTATAATTGGAATAACTACATCTCCCAAGATGTGGTTTCCCAATTTGAGAAAGAATGTAAATGCCATGTTGTTCAGGATTATTATTCTGATAATGAAGAAATGTTAGCTAAGATAGCCAGCGGAGCAGCAGGTTATGATTTAATTGTTCCCACAGGAAATGCCGTCGAATCGCTAATTAAGCAAAAAGAACTGCTTCCTTTTGACTATTCTCAACTTCCTAATTTTCACAATATAAAACCTGAATTTCGAGGAATGTGGTTTGATGCCAAAAATCAATTTTCGATTCCATATGCCTATACAATTACTTTATTAGGTTATAACGTAGAAAAAATGAAGGCTCTTGGTATTCCTACCAATACCTGGGCCGCAATTTTTGAACCTAAATATCTCGAAAAAATTAAAGGCAAAGTTACTGTTCTTGATAGCCAACGCGAGCTTATGTCTGCTGCAATGAGGTACCTTGGCTACTCGATTAATGATACTGACCCTGAAAAATGGAAGCGTGCACGCAATGTGATTTTGAAAGCAAAACCCTATTGGGCAGCTTTTAATGCAGGCTCTTATGCCAAAGAACTTTCGGTAGGCAATATTTGGTTAGCACATGGATATTCAGGCGATATGTTTACTGCACAAATGGAAGTCGCAGCAAAAAAACCAGAGGCTTTTCATATTGAATATAGCACGCCCAAAGAAGGAGCTGTTTTAGCAGTTGATAACATGGTGATACATCGCACTAGTAAGAATCCTGAATTGGCACATCGCTTTGTTAACTTTATGCTTGAAGGTAAAAATTCTGCTGAATTAACGAATCTGATTGGTGTAGGCAACCCTAATACTAATGCAATGCGCTATATTAAACCGAATCTAGCCAATAACCGGACAATTTTTCCAGCCGCTACAGAATTGGCTAATCTCGAAATGCTGAAAGATTTAGATAGGCATCATAGACGTTTATTAAATCGATACTGGATTCAGATTAAAGTGAACTAATACTATGACAAATCACTAGTGAATACTTAAGCCTCATGAGTGTAAAATGAAACGGCATGTTATCTATTCGCGAGAGGTTTATGGCAACGTTCCTAATAGGTTTTTCGCCAACTGCCATGAAAACCTCTCTCGCCATCGTAAATCCTATACCTCGCAGTTTATTTTTTAAATATTCATTTATGTAGAGAGGGAAAATTACTGTGCAATCACAAGTTGCCCTCAAATTTTTAGCCCGCTCGCTTACTGCGGGATATTTATTGCTCGTTCTATATGTAAGTCTAATACCTTTTGAAGGATGGGATTTTAAAGCGCTCGATAATCAACCGCTTTTTGTTTTTCGCCCGCTCGGTAACTATTGGCTAGCTTCAGATATAGTATTTAATATACTGGCTTATATCCCTGTTTCAATTTTACTATTTTTTTCATTACCTAATATTTCAGTTTGGCTACGTGCGCTCATCACATTTCTAATTACTTGCTTTTTCTCTTTTGGCATCGAATATACACAAGAGTTTCTTCCCAGCAGAGTAGCTAATTGGTTAGATTGGCTCACTAATAGCATAGGCGCTATCATAGGCTTAGGGTGCGTATATAAGGCAAGGCAACACCCGTGGTTTTTAGCTTATCTTTCTCGTATTTATGGAAAGATTTTTCACTTAACGCCTAGTCATATTGCCGGGCAAGCCCTCATCGCTATTTGGATTTTAATGCATATTAATCCGGCAATTCCTCCCTTTGGACTTATTTATCAACGAGAAACACCAAGTAATGATGTTATTAGGGTATGGATCGAGAGTATTCAAATCGCTTTTGAATACGTAGGTATTGGCTTATTTTTTTCATTACTGATCAGGCAAGAACGCTCAATTCGGCGTTATATACTATCGTTTTCAATCGCGGCATTGGCATTAAAATATATCGGCGCCAAGGCATTGTTTCACCCTGATTTTAAAGTTGTTCATGCACATCAATGGCTAGGATTAGGTATTGGAAGTGCATGGTTATTTATTTTATTGTGGTTACCTCCCTTCAGACGCAAAATCGCTGCAGGAGTTGCGTTAGCCTCTGCCATCGGAGTGAGTTTTCTAGGCAAAGACCTACTGCGTACCGATATTCCCTTTGGTTTATTTAATTGGTCATATGGTCAACTCATTCACTTTAACCAACTAACATTTGCAACAATATGGACAGTAACTACCTGGATGATTATTCAACTAGCAATGTTAAACGATACCCCTCCTTTAATTCGACTTGAAAAAAGTTCATCTACCTCTGAAAGTAAGTTATGAGTTACTACCAACACCATGTTTTCTGTTGCTTAAATGAACGTAAACCAGAAGAAGAATGCTGCGCCCATTTAGGTGCTCAGCGTTTATTTGACTATGCAAAAGCACAAATTAAAAACCTGGGATTAAGTGGTGAGGGTAAAATTCGCCTCAATCGAGCAGGATGCCTTGATAGATGCGAATATGGCCCTGTTTGGGTCGTTTATCCTGAAGAGGTATGGTATACCATTATTGATGAGCATGATGTAGATGAAATTATTAGCTCTCACTTACAAAATGGCATTCCTGTAGAACGCTTGCGTGTGCCACAACGCTAGACTAGAAAATCGCTGCCTCTTATTCTCGGAGGCAATTTATTTTTAATTATCTCCCTCCAGGGCTAATCTATGCATACTACTTTTGATGAGGGGTGATTGAATTACTTTAAAGATAAAAACCATTCTAGGTGATTTATTTACCAGTTATCCCTCATCTTAGCCCTATCCCTCAAGGGGAAAGGGCTATAATTAGAGAACGTTTAAAATAAGTCTTTACCATTATCAAAGCGCTTATCAAACGACAAATCCAAGCTATTGATAACACCCGCTTTCAATACTACTGACCAGCGCCGTGAAAGTTTCCAGGTTGCTTTTACTACAGTAGTTACACCATCTAAACTTTGCTCATAGCCAACATAAAAGCGATCACTAATTGCTTTCCCTAACGAAACAACATACTGCTCGCCCTGACTAGAGCTATTAGATTTTACTGAAAGCTCATCCAAGCCAACGCCTTGTGCAATTTTTTTACTGCCTGAATTTGCCAAGAAACCTAATGCAGCACCTAAAGCTTGGCGCTGACCCATTTCAGCGCTTTCCATACCATGCCCCAACATTAGCCAAGATATTTTTTCTTCATCTGAAACATTAGGCTCAGATATTAATTGCGCCCGTAAACGACGAGGGGTTCCTGTGATATTAACTCCTGCCTCTACTTCTTGGTTACGCCGCATGGCAATAATATCAATATAAGGATTATCTAACGCCCCTTGAAAATTAATTAAACCGCGCTCAATTTCTAGTTTTTTCCCAAAAACTTCATACGTTCCATCTTCAACTCTAATGGTTCCAAACCCTTGCATTATGGAGCCTGGCTCACTTAAGACTTTCATATCGCCTACTAATTTTAAATCAGCGTCTGCTCCTTTAAAGCGGAAATTATCACCCATATTCACTTGAAGATTCATATACAAAGGAAATTTTGCCACCGGACTTTTCGCCATTTTTTTCATTTTATCTTGAGGCTTTAAGGCTTCTTTTTGATTTTTATCACGGCTGACAATAATGACATCATCTCCTAATTGCGGAGCAGATTTTTTAGGAAGATCAAATAATCCTTTATCAATATTGAATAACCCATCTAAATAAAACTTTTCATTTGCATTTTTAATATGTGCTTCACCTGACAATATTAAATTTCTTTGTGGATCAGCATACATTTGAAAACGATCAGCTTTTAAAAGTGCGCTTATAGCAGGATTTTTCTCTCCTAAAACAATCTTTCCGCTTGCGTTTAATTTTCCACCTCCGCCATAAAATTCGGCCTGGCGAAGATAAATATTTTTTTCATCAAGACCTATATCTAAAACCCCTTTATTAAGCTGAATGCCTTGGTCTAACAGCATAATACTTAGCTGATTTCCTTTTATGTTTCCAACTAAATGAGGCTTAGCAATTGTTCCGGTAATATTGCCGATAATTTCAGCTCGGCCATCAATAATCATAGTAGGATCAATGAATGCTCCTATTGGTCGGAGCTGATCTGCTACAAAATGCAACTCGCCAGTTACTTGGCTTTCAGGTAACACTGCAAATACTTTATTTCGATAAGGCAAGGCTGTTTGGCCTTGTATTGAGAGCACTCCAGCTTTGGTTGCTTTAATATTAGCTTTAAGATTAATTTTTTCTTTAAAAATATCTACGCGGGCATCTAAATCAGAAAGCCCTAGCGCTACTTTACCTTGAGGCCGTTTAACAACGATATCTCCTTTTTGGCGCTTTAACCAAAAATAGCCTGAAGAGATTTCCTTTAAAGAGATATCCCATGCGCTATCTATTATCAAATCGCTTTCTATAGGCGTCGCCTCACTACTAAATTCCTGTTGAAGCGCTAATACATTGTTAATTTGTAAATTATTCACAGCACCTGCTGTATGCATGTAGCCGTTATCATAGGAAAATTCTTTTAATTCAAATAGTGTGTTTAATACATTCCAACGGGTTGCAGTTAACAAAAGACGATTAGGCGATACAATAACACCTACTGGTGATAATAAATTGAACTTCGACCAGCCTAAATCTTTTAGCGTATTAACTTTACCTTGCCAAGATTGCGCTTTTTCTTGGCCTTGCAAGCTACCTTGAAGGCCTATAGTTAGAGCAACAGGCTTTGCTTTTACATCGCCTTGCACATACCCATTTAGTTTATGAGAAGCGTAACTTCCATTTAAATTGAGCCCTAATTTATTAATATTAATACCTGCACTATGATAACCCTCTACCGTTACATCAGTATCCATTCGCGATTGTTCAGGAACCAATTGCCCATTTTTAAGCTGTGTAATGATATTAACTTTAGCAGTAAGCTTTGATATTTGATAATTATCAAAAGAAAATTTATCTACTTTCACATGTGCATTAATTGTTGGCTGACTCAGGCCTCCTTTTATTTTAGCATCTGCTATAAACAAACCTGAAAACCCTAAGCCTACTTTACTTAATGCAGGCGCATTCAGCTCTAAATTAAGTTCATCATCTTTATTACCCCAACTGCCTTGAAGTGCCAATGTATTGCCTGCGATCATGAAATTTAACTGACTTTGCAGTAACCGCTTGTCTTTAACCTCAAATTGGCCTTTCGCCAATAAAGGCATGTGGTTATATGTACTATCAAAAACATTTAATTTTGCCTTAGTATATAGCTGAGGATGCATATGTCCAGCCATCTCAAATTCACTATTTATTTTGGCATCGGGTACATTCATTTTTTCTTTATTTTTCTTAGCCAAACCATTTACCCAATGCGAAGGATTAAAACTTTTTATCTTGCCTTGAAAATTATAATCTGCCGCTGCATTGAGTAAATAATTACCTTTCATATCAAAATAAGCGACGGCTCCATTCTTTTGTGTATCTGACAATAAAACTTTATTAAAAACAATTTTTTGTGGATCAGCCTCTATGTTAGCTTCAGCTTTCAGCAGCTCAGCGCTACCTTGCTCATTTGCAAAGCCTGCACCCTCTAAATTTAAAAGAATGTTCTGTTTATCCGGTTCTATTTTTACAGTAGTAATACCTTTTAGCTTTGAGGTAATTAATGTGCTATGTAAAGACTTTAAATTAAGATCAGTTACATGTAGCAATACTTCACCTTGTAGGCCAGTTTTTTTATGTTCAGTTTCTATACTTTTAAGTGCACATTTTCCATCGATCATTGCGCCTTCAAATAACTTAACTTTCATATTTGAAGCATCATAATTTTTTTCACTAAGATTAATATCTGCAGAAATTGTTTCAACAGGAAAAAGATTTTTATCCCAAACGCCGGGTTTTTTATTATTTATATTAATGTTTCCAACAATCGATAGTTGCGATTGATTAGCGGATAAATTAGCAGTTAACTCTTTCGGTTGAATGTTTGCTTTAATATTTAAATCAGCATTGGGTAAACCATTAACAAATAGTTTAGGGTTAAAATTTTTAATGTCTGCTATCACACTTTTTAATGGTATTTTATTAAAAGGAGTAGCGACTAAAATAGCATGACCTATTAAATTTTCGCCACTCATTTTGGCATCTATCGTTATCGTTTCTAATGAGCCTTTCATCGTGGTATCTACAATATATAAATTTTTTTGATACTCTTGTAATAAAGTAGCTTTACCATCTAAATTAAAAGGTTTAGTTGTACCTATTGTTATATCTGCTTTTAATGTTCCGAAAGGAGATTTAATATTCGTCAACATAACATGATGACGTTGAGTATTCACTTCAACCCCCAAAAAAATATTGCTATATTCTGTAATTTTATTTTTATTAACTATAATTATTTTCTTTACACTTCCTTCCTGCAACATAACGTCAAGCGGCAAATGTAAATTTTTAGGAAGTTGTAGCGGTGAAGAAGGAGGTTTCGGAGCTAATTGATCAATTGTAATATTTCCAAACCGTAAATACTCAATATTTAATTGTCGAGGAAATGCTGTTACCTCCCAACGCCCTTCAAAACTATCTAATTTAATATGCTGTTCTTTATTTTTATAATCTACATCATAAAGGCGAACACCTTTCAAAAGTGAACCTTGCAATGTACGGAAATGAAATGCTCCTTTCGATAGTGTTTCCCCACTACGAAAAAAAGTAAGGGTACCTTGCTCAGTTGTCGTAATGTAAAATACCGCCCCTGCCAAGCTTAATAAAAAAAATAAAATAATCAGAAAAAAATAACGATACGGTTTTTTTTTCTTACTATTCGAGGAATTCGAGGGGAGATTGGGCGGAGTAGATAATGTATCCACCGGCTTTTTTGTGAACAATAATGGATTACTCAAAATGCTACGCCCAAGGAAATATGTGGTCTGAATTTTCTATCTTTAAGCGCATAGGCTAAATCAACATTCACTGGCCCCACAGGACTACGCCAGCGTACACCTGTACCGACTCCATGATATAGCGTTTTATCTTGCCAGCGGTTGGTTGCCAATCCTACATCATAAAAGACTGCACCTCCCCAGTCAGCAGATAACCAATGCTGATATTCCGTACCTCCTGTTAATAAATACTTAACAGGATAAACCGTACCATTTTGTTTATTACCAATACTTTGGTAACTATACCCTCGTACAGAGTCTGTTCCACCTGCTCTAAATAATAACGATGCAGGTACGTGAGTATCTTCACGTCTTGATAACACGCCTCCAGCTTCTCCTCTTAAAACCACCAAATCACGACGGGTAATACTATGATAGTGACGAATGCGTGAATAGAATCTTAAAAAGGTTTCATCTGATAAAACGCTTTGTAAACCAAACCCTCCTTGAACCGAAATAATATTTCCTTTTCGAGGAAATACTGGGTTATCTACATCACGCCGTGACCATGTAAAATTTGGAACTAACGCTCGGTGTCGCCCAGGCGAAATGAAAGACTCAGGAGGAAGCTGCGCATCGTCTTTTTTATCTAAATCATCACTGTAATAATCAAGTGCATACGCTAACTTATACTTTTCAAGACTACGTGCACGTTGCAAACCCAAACGCATACTGCGTAAGTCTACTCCCTCTAATGTTGTACGATCATAAGATACATGACCGCTATTTATAAAGCCTGTGCTACCAGGCGGCATTGCAAGTTCAATCTGCTCAAATTGCCGTCTTTGCTCAAGTTTTATATCTCCCCCCAACACCCAGGCACGTTTAAACATATTCAGATTAGAATAGTGGCCTTCAACACGTGTGCCAGCATCTGAAGCAAAACCTACTCCGCCCTGGAATCGTTGAGCAGGATACTCAGTTACTTTTACTTCTACAGGTGCTGCCTTTGCTTGCAGAGGATCATTCACAACACTCACTTGTACATTACTAAAATAAGGAACACTTTGAACCTGGCGCTGTAACTCTAACAATCGCTCTTCATCATATTCTTCACCCACTTGAAGCGGGTTCATATGCTCAACGATTAAAGCAGGATAACGTTGCAACCCTTTAATGCGTAAGGCACCTAATTTAAATACTGGCCCACTGTCGTAATCTACCCCGAGTTCAGCTTCAGAATTCACAGGGTCTATCTGAGCTTCTGAAGCATCTATTTTGGCTGCTAAATAACGCTTACGCTGCAAACTCAACAATACTCTATTTTTTGCATCATCCCAATCGGCTTGCCGAAAAGGTTGGCCTACCGGCAAGCGCCAATACTGCCGAACTCTATCAATACGGGGTGGTTTTTCTTGTTCTACTTCCCCCTCTAGGTTTAGATAAACTCCAGAAACTTTTACTCGCTTGCCTTCATTAACAGTAATATGCACCTGCTTTTTGTCTCCATCTAAAGAGGTTTGCACATTTATTTTAGGAGAAAAATAACCCTCAGTAGAAACTAACTGCTTAATTTGATCGGGTAATGTTGCTATCAAAAATTTAAACTGATCTTCATTTATATCAGTTCTGTCTTGGTACCTGACAATATTCAAATGTTCATTTAACAGGGGCTTTAATGTATCTATAGCTTCTATTTCAACAAGATAGCGCGCCTCAACTACCACAGGCATTAATTCACCAAAACCAACAAGCAATCCTAAAAAGCAATATTTTTTTAGATTGCTTAATATCCATGACATTAATTGATAGCCTTTTTAATATTTTAAATTAATGAAAGTAAATCAAAACCTAAAAGATTTTATTTCGCTATGAAAAGCAATTCTTTTCAACAGTTTATTATACCTATAATTGAAAAAATATCTACACCCTGTTTCACAAGCCTTGTTATCAATTACAACTAACCATTTGAATAAAAACAAAATTCATATAGTCATATTACTTAACTTATTCAACAACTCTAAAAACAGGAAGAAAATAATTTTTATACAATACTTTATATGCATAAAAATTATTAACTTACAACCTCATTACATCTATTTATTTTAGAAATTTTATTTTTTATACTATTATTTAATGAGCTTTTTAACTATAAAAAATTACTCGATTAAATATTTAATTATTATTAATTTTCATTTTTCTAAAACTATTATTTACTAAATACATCACCCTCGAATATGCAATATTATACTATACGACTTAAAAATTGTTTTTCTAACCAAGATAGGAATTTAAATAATAGGATTAAATGCAACTCACAAAACTTTGAGTAAAAAACAAAGAAAATAAGCATTCTTTTTTCATAAAAAAAGAAATTTATCAATATCGTAAAAGAATACAGATCAAAAAATTTAAAAACTATCAATACAAGTCAGCTCAATCTTTATCAACTCATCATCGGCATAACGATGGCTTCGATCCTCAACCTCAAACCTATCCGCTTTTTATTTGAGGGCTGAAAGACAACTTAGTAGAAAATTCCATTTTTTTAAGGCATTATTAAATCATTCCTTTTCATAGAATTTCTCATGAACTCAAGCACACAAAACTTACTCATTCCTGGTAATGTAGGCCAACTTGAAATTGCCATCAATTTACCTTCAGGCGCCTCACCTGTAGGCATTGCTTTAATAGCGCATCCTAACCCTGCGCGTGGCGGTACAATGGAACATAAAATTGTTCATACACTTGCACGTACATTCTTACAAATGAACTATGCTACGGTACGCTTTAATTACCGAGGAGTAGGAAAAAGCGAAGGCGAGTATGATGAAGGCAAGGGCGAAACTGATGACGCAGCAACCGTTTTAAATTATGCTCAAACACACTTGGGGCTTAACACTTTGGTTTTAGCTGGGTTTTCTTTTGGCAGCTTTATTCAGGTTGAACTTGCTAATCGCCTTATGGGCCATGATACTTACTCTAATATTAAAGGTCTTGTATTAGTAGGCCCCGCAGTAGGTTCATTTCCTATTGCCAATATTCCAGAAAACTTATCGTCAGTGATTATTCAAGGACAAAACGACGAAATTATTAGCACTGATGAAGTATTATTATGGGCTTACGAGCAAAAACGCCCTGTTGTGATTTTTCCAAAATGCGGTCATTTTTTTCACGGGCGCTTACTAGAATTGCAAAATGAGTTACTTCAACGCCGCGCCGTATTTGCACTTCAATAACAATCTATATTCACGAACGCTCAGGCTGTCGTTATACTAATACTTAATAGACACATTCCGATATATTTAATACGCCTAAGAGCCTTAAAAAAGGAGACCATTATCATGTACGAATCAGATCATACAAAATTTATACGAGAACTTATTCAGAAATCACCTGATTTACCTCAACAACAAAAAGTTGGTCGTGAGATTTGGTGGGATAAAATACTTAATGCTGAATTATATGCAGGTTTTTCTGCCAGCCGCGTTGCACAGCCGCCTTATGTTTACCAAAATCTACCAAATGGTATAGAGGTACAAAATAATTACGCCGAGCCTTTTCAAAAAATTTCATAATATAGAAGCTAGCAGTTAAGCTCTATCAAGGCATGGCAACGCATGACAGCACACAGAATACGGCAAGTTTCCCACACACTGAGGGAACATAACTGCGTAACTTCTAAAATACTTCCTTCCTGTTTTTCTGAGTTTACAGGAAGGAAATAACCTATCTTATAGTAGGTTTTAGTATCACTATCTAAAACGCAATATTAATTACTTTTATTTACCTGGCTGAGGTGTCAAACGTAAATATGGGCGTATAGCCTTATAACCCGCGGGAAATCTTGATTTAATTTCATCTTCATCTTTCAATGATGGCACGATTACCACATCGTCACCTTGCTGCCAGTTTCCGGGTGTTGCCACTTTATGCTGGTCTGTAAGCTGCAAAGAATCAATAACGCGTAAAACCTCATTAAAATTACGCCCTGTGCTGGCTGGGTAAGTAATAATCAAGCGTACTTTTTTAACAGGATCAATAACGAACAATGAACGAACTGTTAATGTTTCGTTAGCATTGGGATGAATCATGTCATATAAGCCCGATACTTTACGATCAGCATCAGCAATAATAGGAAAATTTACTGTCGTTGATTGAGTTTCATTAATATCATTAATCCAACGATGATGACTCTCAACGGGGTCAACTGATAAAGCTATCGCTTTTACATTACGTTGTTGAAATTGATCTTTAAGTTTGGCTGTTAATCCTAGCTCTGTTGTACAAACGGGGGTGAAATCGGCAGGATGTGAAAACAAGACACCCCAAGAGTTTCCTAACCACTCATGAAACTGAATAGTACCTTCGGTTGAGTCTTGGGTAAAATCTGGAGCTATATCGCCTAAGCGTAATGTCATAATACTATCCTTGATGTATCGAACGAAAATCAATAAATTTTTCAGCGTTTTGCAAAAACTTCAAACTAATTGCAGTTGATATGTTGATATACACGTAATCATTGCATTTAATTATGCTTGATCGCATATAAAAGAACTACGATTTTTTATGTAGTCTTTATTACTTTTAGAAGTTACGTAGTTGAGTTCTATCAAGGCATAGCAACGCAGACAGTACAAGCAGTACGGCAAGTTGCTATAACGCGGGGCGTCCCACGCCGAGAGAACTCAACTACGTAACTTCTAATTTTAATGACTTAAATAAATGTTGACCTAACTGATGCAACGCCTTTAGATTTGCGCCAGCTTCAATCATTCCAGAATCAGAGTTTTGTAATAATAAGGTTAGTAACCGATGCAAATGACTTGCATGCGGCAATACAGCACCATAATAGAGAATTTTTTGCTTATAGTATACGAATAACAAAGGAAAGTTCTCAACATCGATATCTTCTAACCAATCACATTCTTTCTCTACATCAAGCCAATAAAATTGCATGTCAGAAAATTGTGATGCGTTTGACAAAAATATTGAGCGATAGTCTCTGCACGTTCCGCACCATTCCGCACACAAACATACTACAAGATAAGATGGGTTTATCATACAGAGAATATCATCAGTAATATGACCAAATGTATGTGAACGTACTCTGAAAATTTCTGGTAGCTCTCATAGCAAACCTCTCCGCAGCTCTCAGAGTAATAGTGCAATATGAGGTTATCATGCAGATGCACTTGTATCAGTAGCTCGCAACTCATTTACTCAGAAAAATAATGCATGTAGGGCGCTTCCCGGGTTTTCTGCCCGCATAAAAGCTTCCCCCACTAAAAATCCATGAACATTCGCTGCGCGTAAGCGTTGCACATCTTCAATGGATAAAATTCCGCTCTCACTAATTAATACACGATCGCTCGGAAGTTGAGCACAAAGCTGTAGCGTTGTTTCAAGCGATACAGAAAAATCATGTAAATTACGATTATTGACCCCTAGCAATGGTGTCGTTAAAAACAATGCTTGGTTCCATTCCTCTTGATTATGCGCTTCAACGAGTACTGCCATTCCCAGTTCATGCGCAAGGCCTTCAAGATCTTGCATTTGAGAAACACTTAACACAGCCGCAATAAGCAAAATGGCATCTGCACCCATTGCCCGTGTTTCCCATACTTGGTAAGAATCGATCAAAAAATCTTTTCTTAACACTGGTAATGTACAAGCTGCTTTAGCTTCTTTTAAATACGCTGCACTGCCTTGAAAATACTGTACATCAGTCAACACAGATAAACACGTAGCCCCTGCCTGTTCATAGCTTCTCGCAATATCAGCAGGATAAAAAGGCTCACGTAATACGCCTTTACTAGGGCTAGCCTTTTTAATTTCTGCAATCACAGAAGGTTGCTGAGCGCGAATCTTTTGCACAATTGCTGCCTCAAATAATCGTGCTGGCTCACTATCTCTAGATTTAGATTTTAATGATGCTAACGATTCTTTTTTCTGTGCGATTTCAAGCTCTTGGTGCTTTGTATCAATAATGCGCTGCAATATGGTAGGCGTTGAATTCAAGCTATACCTCTATCTTATTTGGAAATCCACATAACGCTATTTGTCTAAAATATGGCGTCAAAACCTATATTAGCTACATGCGTCTTAAGCCGCTATAAATCTTCTATAACTCCGCTGATGTAGATTCTATGTTTATCTAAATTGAACTAAAGCTTCTAGTTTTTTTTGGGCTGCTCCATTAGCGAGTACAGCTCTTGCTCTATCAATACCCTCAACAAAAGAAGCCGCGATTCCGCACACATACAAGGCGGCTCCTGCATTCAGCAATACAATATCACGCTTAGCGCCTGGGGTATCTGATAAAACCTCTAAAATACTGTTTTTTGCCTCATCTAATGTGGCTACTTTGAGAGCTTCAATAGGAGATGATTTTAAGCCAAACTTTTCCGGAGCTACCAGTTTTTCAGTATAGTTGCCTTTTGAAATCTCTCCAACCAATGTGGGCGCACTGATACTGAGTTCATCTAACCCATCGGTACCAGACACCACAAGCGCTCGCTTAGACCCTAAACGATCTAAAACACGTACCAAAGGCTCTACTAACGCCCCCGAAAATACTCCCAACAACTGATGCGGCGCCCCTGCTGGATTTGTTAAAGGGCCTAGTACATTAAAAATGGTTCGCGTACCTAATTCCTTACGAATCGCAGCAACATGCTTCATGGCTGGATGATGATGTTGCGCAAACATAAAGCCTATTCCTAAGGTATCAATTGCCACACCGATACGTTCAGAGGATAAATTAAGAGGTACACCCAATGCTTCTAGAACATCTGCACTACCACAACAGCTGCTGACAGAACGGCCTCCATGTTTAGCTACGCGTCCACCTGCTGCCGCTACTACAAAAGCAACAGTAGTAGAAACATTGAATGTATTTTTTGCATCGCCGCCTGTTCCGCAGGTATCAATAAGATGTTGCCTTGAACTCACAGGTACTTGCATTGCAAACGATCGCATAACTTCAGCTGCAACCGTTAACTCAGTAATGGATTCGCGCTTTACCCTTAACCCTAATAAAAAAGCACCTATTTGAGCAGGCTGCCACTCACCCTGCATAATTTGCTGCATCGCTGTTCTTATTTGGTCAGCATTTAAGTCTATACGATCACTTAACTGCTGAAGAATTTCAGCCACAAAACCTTTAGAACTCATTGGCACCAACCTTCAAAAAATTTGCCAACATAGCATGCCCGTGCTCGGTAAGAATTGCCTCAGGGTGAAATTGTACACCTTCGACGGCTAAGCTTTTATGACGCACACCCATGATTTCTCCATCATCTGTTGAGGCGGTTATTTCCAAACAATCAGGCAAGGTTTCACGTTCAATGACTAACGAATGATAGCGCGTGGCTTGAAAAGGATTCGGTAGCCCATTAAATACGCCTTGGTTATGATGAGAAACAGCTGACACTTTGCCATGCATCACTGTTTTTGCTCGAATAACTTTCCCCCCAAATGCTTGCCCAATACTTTGATGCCCTAAACAAACACCTAAAATAGGAATACGCCCTGAAAAATGCTTAATAGTAGCAACTGAAATTCCGGCCTCGTTAGGGCTACACGGCCCAGGCGAAATCACGATACGATCAGGCTTCATTGTCTCAATCTCATCCAACGTAATTTCATCGTTTCGATATACGACGACGTGCTCTTTCAAATCACCAAAATACTGCACAAGGTTATAGGTGAAAGAATCATAATTATCAATCATTAACAGCATAGCAAACTCCTCAATGGCTGGTTTTCAGCTATTTTTCCAGCCTTGCCCAACTTTTCATCTTTAGAAGTTACGCAGTTGGCTCTCTCTGCGTTATGCCAACTTGCCGTACTACGTGTACTGCCTGCGTTGCCATGCCTTGATATAGCTCAACTGCGTAACTTCTAATCTATTATTAAGACTTATACAAAACTATTCTCGCAGACTTGGGCAGTACATTTAGCGCTATTTACTCAACACATTATTTGCTTGTTGAAGAGGCACTAGTACAATTTTGTATACACATTCTTATATTACAGCTTTTTTGTAGAATAAATTAACGAAGCATTCGTTCCACCAAAACCTAAGCTATTACATAAGGTGCTAGCCACAGGAAAATCTATACATTGTGTTACTAATGGCAGCCCTTCTAATCCACTATCTTGAATTTCAATATTAGCAGAAGGTGCAATAAACCCTTCTTTTATCATTAGTAAACAAAAAATAGATTCCAATGCTCCTGAAGCGCCAATAGCATGACCTGTTAGTGCTTTTGTTGAAGAAAACGAAGGTACTTCTTGTCCAAAAATTTGTTTGATCGCCTCCACTTCAACCATATCGCCTTGCTGAGTACCCGTGGCATGTGTATTTATATAGTCTATAGCAAGATTTGCCTCATTCATGGCTAAACACATTGCACGGTAAGCACCAGGAGCAGATGGATACACCATTCCATCGCCATCACTAGCAGCACCATATCCTACAACTTCTGCATATATAGAAGCCTTACGTGCTAATGCATGCTCTAGCTCTTCTAGTACTAAAACTCCCGCACCGCCTGCAATAACAAAACCATCGCGGTAGTGATCATAGGGCTTAGAAGCTTTTGAAGGATTCGTATTGCCAGCAACTGATAATGCTCCCATGGCATCAAAAAGCATGGCTGAATGCCAACTTACTTCTTCAGCACCACCTGCCAACATTATATCTTGCTTACCCCATTGAATAAGTTCTGCTGCGTGGCCAATACAATGGGCAGAGGTAGCACACGCTGAGGTTAAACCATAACTAATACCTTGAATACCCAAGGCTGTTGCAAGATTTGCAGATACTGAACTTCCCATCACTCGGGGTACTGCATAAGGCAAGACTTTATTAAGCCCTTGATGATTTAAAACATTTTGCATCGCCATTAATTGTTCAACAGATCCGCACCCTGACCCTACAATTAATCCAGTACGTGGGTGCGATATCTTGCAGTCAGTTAATGCTGCATCTTCTAAGGCATGCTGAACCGCATGCCACGCATATAATGCAGCATTCGCCATGAAACGCTTTATTTTACGGGGCGGCTCAATCAGCCCATTAAGATCAGGTATACCTGCCACATGGCTAGACATACCAATTTCTGCAAAATCTGGCTGATACTTGATATAACTTTGTCCAGACTTTAGAGCACGAGAAACGCTTAATGGTTCGCAACCTATTGGGCTTATTACACCTACCCCTGTAACTACAACGCGACGCATTTATCTTACTAAAGCGCTTGTATACAACAATATTTCATTTAATTAATATCCTAATTTTCACTTCTCATTAACTTTAACAAAATCCCCTTTTAAGGTTACGCTACTCATCAAAAATCCCGAACGACATTCAAACTCATTTTCGCTTGAAAATTCTTCATCTTTATTATTACTAACTATATTAACTACAGCATTTGCACCTACTTTCTTTGCATATTTTTCAAGCGAAATAAGTGCAGATAAAAAAGCTTTATTACATGACGCACTATCATCCTTAGCAAAACTATTAGATTTGCGTGTAGTGCTATTTGTATTAATCTTTTTTATTACATTAGGATAAACCTGCTTACCGAAAAAAAACTTTACATCGCCTTGAAGCTTTTCTTTCGTATCAGCAATAGCCATAGCGGGGGTTATTAAAAAGGTTTGTTTCTTATCAGCAGCATGGGCATTTGAAACCAAATTTATAAAAATACCTATATACATTATTTTTGCCAAAAACTTAATTTTCATAAATAACCTTTTTATAAAATTAACTAACTACAAACTTCTTCCAGAGCCGCCAATCTGCGCTGTGGCTCTTGCACATAGGGATTTGTTTCATCCCACGCATACCCTGCCAAAATAGAACAAATCATTTGGCGTACTTTTACATTCTGCTCTTCATGAAAAACAACGCGTTGAAAACCACCTGCGTACCATGATTCGACAAAGGTTCTAAACGTATCAATTCCCTTTCTCAAGGGTTTGGCATATTCGCTTTCCCAATTTACGTGTTCACCGGCAAACTGCCGATTTAACGCAGCCACCGCTAGGCTTGCAGATTTAACAGCAATCGTAACGCCGGATGAAAATATAGGATCTAAAAACTCGCCTGCATTGCCCAATAACGCATAGTTTTTACCCCATAAAGATTTAACATTAGCGGCATACCCTTTTATTTGCCGGGCTGGTGTATCCCACTTTGCATGTGCTAAAAGTGCGCTTAACGTAGAATCAGCCGCTATCCAAGCTTGTAATTGTTCAGTGTAGTCTCCGGGATAGCGCTGTAACTTCTCAGTAGAGGCTACAACACCCAATGAACAGCGCCCATTTGCAAAAGGAATTAGCCAATACCAGATATCATGTTCTTCAGAATGTACCGTAATTCGAATTTTATTGCGGTCAAAGCCTGAAGCAAGAGAAATACCATCTTCAATATGGGTAAATACCGCCCCCCTAACAGGGAAGTCTGAGGGCGTTTCCAAATCTAATAAACGCGGTAAAACTCGTCCGAAACCACTCGCATCTAATATAAAATTAGCTTGTATAGAATAGTGCTGGCCCTTCGTATCTTTAACTTCTATCACCGGGCGCTCTTTATCTACATCAACCTTAAGCACTTGGTGTTGATAGCGAATTTTCGCACCAAATCGCTCAGCTTCTTTTGCCAACACGTGATCAAAATGAGCACGCTGCACTTGGTAGGTTGTACCCCACCCTTTTGAGTATTTATCACGAAAATCAAAATCAGTATAACGATTACCGCATGCAAATGCGGCACCTTCTTTAAATTGAAACCCTGCCTCAACAACCGCTTGCAACATTCCAGCTTCTTCAAGGTATTGCATACTTTGAGGCAATAAACTCTCACCAATACTGAATCTGGGAAACTGCTCTTTTTCTACGATCAGAACTTCGCGCCCTTGTTGCCGTAATAAACTAGCTGCAACTGAACCTGCGGGGCCTGCGCCAATAATAAGAACATCACACTGCTCTACTTCACTCATGAATTAATCCTGAACGTTATATTCATTATTTCTTATGCTTACTATAAAAAAACAAAAAATTAAATACATCTAAAAAAAAGAATACTTATTATCACTCAAACGCATTTTAAATAATTTTTAGAACTTACTCCAATGATCGCGTGCACAACAGACTAGCGTTTAAAACTTGCCAAAAATTAATGAGGTATTGATTCCTCCAAAAGCAAAATTATTTGACATCACTGTCTGTATATCTAGAAATCTTCCTTCATGCATAAGATAATCAAGCTGGCCACAAGACTCATCGATTTGAGTAAGATTAATAGTGGGTGCAAACCATTTCGCATGCATCATTTGTATGGTTAACCATGCCTCTAAAGAACCACATGCGCCTAGTGTGTGCCCAAAATAGCTCTTTAAAGAACTAATGGGTACGTATCCTAATACCTGCTCTGTTGCCTGGCTTTCTGCAATATCGCCTCTATCTGTCGCTGTACCATGAGCGCTTACATATTGAATGGCTGAAGCAGGAAGGTTCGCATCAGCTAACGCTAAACGAATAGCTGCTGCCATCGTTGCGGTTTCAGGCTGCGTTACATGCGCCCCATCAGTATTCGTGCCGAATCCTAATACTTCGGCATAAATAGGAGCGCCTCTTTCCTGAGCATGCGCTAACTCCTCTAAGATTAATGTACAACCGCCCTCGCCTACGACCAAGCCATCGCGAGCAATATCAAAAGGGCGAGGAGAAAACTCCGGCGACGCATTAAATTGGCTGGTAGCATACAAGGTGTCAAACACAGCTGCACCTGCTGCTGAAAGCTCTTCAGCTCCTCCCGCAATCATAATATCAGCCTTGCCATATTGAATGGCCTCATAGGCATAACCTATTGCCTGGCTACTTGAGGTACACGCGCTGGAGCTAGGAATCACTCTGCCCGTTAGCTTAAAATAAAGCCCTATATTCACTGCCGTGGTATGGCTCATCATTTGAATATAAGAAGTTGACGTTACACCTGCCATTGAGCCTGTAGAGATCATTTCACCGAATTGACGCACTGGCTCAACGCTACCCGATGAAGAGCCGTATGCAACGCCAACTCGGCCTTCTTGTAAAATGGGGTCATTAAGCAGCCCGGCATGCTCTAGCGCCCTCTCAGTGGCGCGAACAGCCATTTGGGCAACGCGCCCCATACAACGTCTAATAGATCTAGGATAATAAGTAGGCAAAATAAAATCGGTAACAGGTGCGCCTAAGCGGGTATTTAAATCTTTAAAATGCGCCCATTCATCCATATAGCGAACACCATTGCGATAGCGTTGCAATGCAGTAAAAATCGTTTCCCAGTCGCTTCCTAAACAGGTGATACCTGCCATTCCCGTTACCACTACACGCCTTACCATGCTAAATCCAATAGGCTAAGTTCAATAGTATTTTTATTAATCTTAAAATCATTAGAAGTGCCGCAATTAAGTTCACTCAAGACATCGCAATGCAAACAGCACACGGAGTACGGCAAGTTACCAACACATTGAGAGAACCCTATTGCATAACTTGTAATCATATAATACCGCCATTAATCCCAATAACTTGGCGAGTGATATACGCGGCATCTTCCGACATTAGAAACGCAACAACCGAAGCTACTTCGTGAGCTTTTCCCACGCGCCCCATCGGCACCAATTTCAACGCTTCATCAAGCTGAAGCTCTTGAATCATATCGGTCTCTATTAACCCTGGCGCTACACAGTTAACTGTAATTTTACGACTAGCAAGCTCTACTGCCAGTGCTTTGGTTGCGCCAATTAGACCAGCCTTAGCAGCACTATAATTTACCTGGCCTCGATTGCCCATAACACCTGATACTGAAGAAAGCGTAATAATTCTTCCCCCCTGGCGCTGACGCACCAAGGGCATAACCAAGGGATGAACGATGTTATAAAATCCGCCAAGCGCAGTATTAATAACGATATCCCAATCTTCACCCTCAATCGCCGGAAAAGCATTATCTCGAGTCACCCCTGCATTGCAAACGATTCCCCAATAAGCACCAAAACGCTCTACTTGCTCAGTTAAAACTAGTTGCGCACGCTCGCGATCATTCACATCAAATTGAATGCATTGCGCATCGCCACCTGATGCCTGAATGGTATCGACTACTTTGTCAGCTTCAGTACGCTGATTGCGGCAATGAATGGTTACACTAAAACCTTCACTAGCCAAACGCAATGCAATAGCTTTACCGATGCCTCTACTTGAACCGGTAACTAAAACACGCTTTTGTTTTGGAGACTCTGACACCTCACTTACTCCCTTAATTGCCTTCAATAACCTTTAATCATCCTTTTTACGCTGCTGTAAAAAAATCTCAAAATTTTCTGGCTCAAATACATTGATTGCAGCATTCACTAAACATTTGTCATATTGAAAAATCTGGCAGTGAAAAGAACCCATTCCACTCTCATCTTGATAAATCGGAGCTGCTTTTATGATGAGAGGCACACCCACAGCAAACGCCGCTTGCGCTGGCACATATGAGCGGGTTCCTAATAATACACCTCGTTTTACAGGCAATCCATGTACCTTTGAAGTAAGCCCTACCCAAGCAGCAACCGCTTGTGCCATTAATTCAATACCTATCCATGCGGGCATTTCATCTGCCTGATTGCTATACCAAGCATTCTGCTTAGGTTTAGCACTTAGCGTGATAGTAGTTTCATCATAAGACTCTATCGAATCGACTAATAACATAGCTCCGCGATGCGGCAGCACATCTTCAATAGAGGGAAATTTTTCACTAACCATCTACAACCTCGACCAGCAAAGAAACATTATTGCCGCCAAATGCAAACGAATTACTAAGCGCAGCGCGTTTGTTATCTGGCAAGCACTCTCCTCGCTTTACTAGGCGTATAGGCGGCAAAGCTGGATCATAAACATTATCCCAATAATGAGGAGGCAATAACACTCGATCTTTTTGTTGAAACATTAACCATAAAAAGGCCAATTCAGTTGCCCCTGCAGCACCCAGCGTATGCCCAACTAAAGGCTTAGTAGAGCTTACCAATGTATTTAAACCAAAAATACGGGCTACTGCCTTGCTTTCCATTTCATCATTTTTGATTGTTGCTGTTCCATGCAAATTAATGTAACCCACTTGCTCAGCAGAACAATTAGCCATTTTCAATGCACCACGCATTGCTGCTTCGGCACCATAACCATCGGGATCAGGGGAAGAAATATGATAGGCATCACTTGATTCTCCATAACCTGAAAATTTAATATTCGATGGCTCTCGGCTTACTAAAAATAAGGCAGCTCCTTCCCCGATATTAATTCCTCGACGATTTAAACTCATGGGTAAACAGGTAAAAGGGCTAATAGACTCTAATGACTGAAACCCATTTAGCGTGAGCCGGCATAAAGAATCAACACCTCCTGCAATCACCACATCACACACATCGGTGCTTATTAAGCGGTGAGCAGCTATCATAGCTTTTGCGCTTGAGGTACAAGCAGTAGAAATTGTATACGCTATTCCACTTAAATTAAGATACTCTGCTAAAAAATTAGCTGGATTCCCCATTTCTTGACGAGCATAATGATAATCATTGATTAATGTGCCTTCATGTATCTGTTCATGAATAGCTTGCTCTGTTTCATCAATGCCTGATGTGCTCGTGCCTAAAACAATTCCTATTTTTTTTGACCCATAACGCAGCACCATCTCATTAAAAAGCGGGCGTATTTGCTCAAAAGCGGCTAAGAGCAGCTGATTATTACGACTTTTGTAACATGTCATCTCAGGAGGAATAGATGGCAAAATCGTAGTCACTCGCCCTACTAGCGCATTGCCCTCCAACAGCAAACCTGTCTCGTTCAACATGTTATCGATAGATTCAGCTATCAATCCTTCGAACACTTTTGTTTGCGTTGCACCTAGTGCATTAATAATTCCCAGGGCATTTAAAAAAACACTCACATACACTCTCTTTAATTCATGGAATGTTACTAACAATGAACGCTATAAAGCATGACAATACAGACACTGCAATAGAATATGACAAGTTGCCAACACATTGAGAAAGCACCGTTGCGTAACTTCTATTCAGCCAAATCTTTAATACTTACAGTAATACCAAAGCCTGGAAGGGTGATTACATGCTCGCCATCTTCTTTAATTTTTTCTTCGAGCAATGTTCTATCTTCTACTATTAAACGTCTTATATGCAGAGATTGCTCGTGATGCCAGTGCACAAAACCTCCCCTAAAGCCCTTTAACATTTGCTCCTCTGGCCATTTTAACCATTGTACAAACATAAATAAGCGTCTGGAATGCCGGGTAACAATGTCGCCTAATATAGACTGAGATGTTAAGAGCTTTCCATTCCATTCCAATGACAAAACGGGTTGCCCAATAGGCGAAACAACTGCCATCGATACAGTCGTATCTTTAGACTCCATTTGAAAAATCATACGCTCTTCAAACCCTACACCTTTAACATGCACCATTTGTAATCCTGGTTGCAATGGAGCTGCATCTGGCGCGAAACAATACCAAACATTTTCAGTAATTGACATACATGATGAGGACTGCTGGTTCGTTATGCATCCACTTATGAATAGTGGTAAAAAAATCATACTTAGGATCAAAAAAATCTTACTTAAGCGCTTCTTTTGAGAAAAATATGTCATGACTGAAAAGCCTTTATTGAGTGAGATTTTTTTAATATGCTGCTTTGCATCAATGACAAAAAAGGTGCCGTTAATAACGCAAACGTTACCCCAATCAATAAAGTAAATCCAAAATCACTCACTGCTGGCGTAGAACTAAATGCCAATAAACCAAATGATAAGATATTCATCGCTGCCGAAAGTATAACGCCTAGGAAAGCAGCTCGGTCATGCCCACACTCTTGTCCTTTCATTTTTTCTCTAGCTTCTTGCAAAAAAATTGTGTAATCAATCCCTAAGCCTAAGACTAATCTAAATGCTAACGCTACAAATAGGTTGATCGCTATATTTAAGAAGCCAAGCACACCCAATGTCATCCAAAGAACCGCCACCATTAGCAGCATCATTAAAGTAGCTGTAGACCATGTGTAACGCCATACAAGCACCATAAACGTTATCACAAGAGCAATCGCAAATAACCGTGTGCTCGATTCACGAAACTGTTGAAATAAACGAGAAACACTACCCGCCTTATCCACCCAACTTACCCCCTCCAAACCTTGAACACTCTTCTCTAATGCAGCAAATGATTTGAATCCAGTTGGAATAATGACTGTTGCTAATTTATGATCAATAGGGCCTAACCATAGATGGCGAAAAGGGGCAGAAAGGGGCATAGCTAACCAAGCTTCTATCGAGAAATATCGACCCGAAGCGCTAGCAAAGCTTTCAAGATATGATTTAATAAGATGGTCTTTAAAACCCGCTTCTTTGAGCGTTTTTTCTAACCGATTATCTGTTTTGAAAACATGCTGGAGCAGTTGTGCATCCTTTAACTGCTGGCTTTGAGGAGGAATAAATGAAGCAATCGCTTGATAATTCTTAAGTTCTCCTTGCTCCTTTAATACCTCCAATCGCTGCAATAAAACTTGGCTGCGGGAAAGCAATTCCTCCTCGGTATAACCTTCTATTAAAAAAAACTGCCGGCTATTTCCTTGGCCTATCAAAGTTTGAATACTCGCTTCATCATTTAAAAGCTTAGGAGAAGTAACCATAAAGCGATGTACATCATCATCAGTATGTAATCGCATAATACCTGGAAAAGTTATTAATAAACCCAATAACAAAACCAAAAACGCTTTTTTACCTGAACACAGGTGGTCATAAAAACGCAAAATAGTGCCTGGAATATACAGCGATTTTTTAGCTTTATAATGTGCAGGCGCATTCAGAAAAAGCGGATAACAACCAAATACGGTCAGCAAAGCTCCTGTTAAACCTATGCAAGCAAACACAGCGATTTGCTCTAATCCAGGAAAAGGCAATAAATATAAAGAACCAAAACCAATAACCGCAGCAAGCAAACCTAAAATCAAGGCACCTTTCACGCGGCGTAACCCTGTAGTTAAATTCCATTGATCGCCTAATTCAATTTGATAGGCAAAAAGCTGAATAGGATAATCAATCGCAATGCCTATTAAACTTGCTCCCATAACCAACGTGAGCAAATTAAGCTGCTTGAAAACAAGAAGTGTAACGGCTGTTGCTACAATCATCCCGGCTAAAATTGCAGCTAGCCCAAGTACTAAATAGCGCAGCGAACGAAAAACGCTCATCATCACCAATAGCACACCTATTATTGAGATAGCTCCTATCAAATGCATTTCTGATTCAGCTTGGGTTCTGGCATAGTTTGCAAAAAATACTGCCCCCGTACTTTTTACGTAACTACCTTTATTTTGTGCTGTTTGAATTGCGCTATTTAAGCTTTTCATGACGTCATTTTGAACATGGCTGCTATATGGATTGCCCTTAATCTTAGCAGACAGCATAATCCACTGAGCGCCCTCTCCCTCAGTTGTTAACCAACCATTATCTACATGTAATTTTTGGCTATTAAATGGAAGAGTCATCAAAAACCGGTTAAAAAATCCAAAAGGGTCTTCTTGAATATCTAATCCGATACTTCCTTGAACCGGCAACATTAAGCGCATTGCCAATTGCTGCTCTAACCACTCAGATGGATTTTCTTGCAGCGAGACACGATCTTGAGGTGCTAGCAAACTAAAACGATACTGTTTGTAGGAGGCAAGAAGCTTATCTAAATTGACTTTTCCCACCTCTCCTTGTACCTGCTCAAGTCCATTACCTGCCTTTAATACGTTAAAAGCGGCTTCCGCAGCTTGGCGTGCCTTGATGACATCTTTGTTTCCTACCAACATCACAATGCGTTGGCCCGACAATTCAACCAAGCGACTTACCGCTACTTCAGAAGCAGCATTACGCTGATCAACAGGCAGCATGCTTAACATATTGGTTTCAATAGGTGAAATACCGTTTGAAAATCGGTAAATAATAAAGCTTAAACCTATTAAAACTACCATCAACCAGGCAAAAAACCCGAATAAAGCAGGTTTATTTTTTATTTCGATATTAGGCATATGCTCATCCAATGCGCGTACATCTAGTTTAGACTACTAGTTTCAGTAACCATGAAACTAAAGAAAAACTGCCGGTAACACTATGTAATGCATTTAGTAGTCCATCATCTCTAAAATCAGAGTATAAATCGTGCCTTTTTTGATATGCCTACGTTACTCATCGTCGACATAGGCGGGAGGCCGCCCCCCACAGCTATGTCTCCTCTTCGTGCCTTGCCAAATCAAAAAAACCATCGGTTTCTATCGCTGATTTTAGAGATGATGGACTACTGGTTCTTTTAGAGCCTACACCCACGTTGAAAATGACTAGGTAAATCTATATTCAGAACTACTTGTTCAGCTAATGCCCTATGGCAAAATTAATGTTGCTTCTGGTTGAATATGAAGAATGTTTTGTTTCTAGTCTAACAGCTGCACAAAATGTGTAACCAGACTTAAGCCTTCGTTAATAGCCCGTATCATTTTTACGGTATCTTTAAGCGCTGCGCTATTCGCTTCAAGAGCTGCAGTAGCCTCTTTTAAATCACTTTCTTTTTCTTTAAATAATTGGTTCACACCCTTAAGTTTTGCAGCTTCTAACTTAAGCACTGCAAGCCCTACTTGATGGAGACTAGCTCCATATTTAACTTGATCTTCTAAACTCATTCCGCTTAATTCAGTCTCTAAAACACCATATAACTTACGCCGCACGGCACGTAAAGAATCTAAGGTGGCTAAATTAATATCCCAATCAACGGTCACGGTTGTCATTAGTGGTCTCTTGCAGAATTTTCTAAATGTTGAGCAACGTTCACAAATTCGTTTACGTCTGAAATTAAAAACTGTATCGACTGCGCATCCTCTTTACCTTGAAGAATATCAATCCATATACCTTGTAACTGTTTAGCTGCTTGTTGAGCAGTTGCTAACTGCTGACTTATAAAATATGACTTAAACCACTGCTTTCGTTTTAGCTTCCATGCACCATCAAGCTTTTGCGTTTTATCTATATATGACCCAACAACTTCTCGTACTAAAAACTCATCATTTTCTGCATTAAACCGATCTTGTAGCAACTGGCTAATTACATTTAATTGCTCTTCTTGCAAATGTAGATAAGCACTTATTATGCCAGCGTCTCTATTCAATACCTGTTTCATTTTTTCACTATGTTTCCCCTGGGCAATCAAAACTCCCCATTCACCCAACGCCGATACATAATTTTGCTCTTTTAGTATGTTCTTAGTTTTTCTTCTCGATTGAGAAGCAGATGGCTCATTTAAAACACGCATACTATCGCTTATCGACTTAATAAGACCATCTATATCGTCTTCTAGCGTTGAGTTAGCATACCTCTGTAGATTTAAGAAATAAGCGTTCAACAGTCTTGTTTGTAAGCGAAATTGATGAATTTCTGCCAACACATCAATCACTGCATTATTTTTTTCAACAATCATTTCCTGAAGATGAGAGCTGGTTCCATAACGTGTCTTTTTCAACTCTTCAGAATCAAAATCAATGACTCGGTCTGCTGTTACGTCTAATAATTCATTCACAGCATTAGTATACATAATTGCTGAACTTGATAAATCTCTAGATTGCTCTATCACACGAGTTGTTGCGCATCCGCCCAAAAACATAACCAGTGACACTAATCCGATAACTTTAAATATTTTTACCACTGGTTGCTTACCCTTATCATTTTTAGAAGTTACGCAGTTGAGCTATTTCAAGGCGCGGCAACGCAGACAGTACAGCTAGTACGACAAGTTGCCGTAACACTGAAAGAGCCAACTGCGTAACTTCTAATTTTATGTGTACAGTTATAATTACCGTTGCTTAAATTCTAAATTTAAAGCTAATAATGCGGCATCTTCTTTACTGAGTTCCTTTAAAGGCTCCAGCTCTGAAAATTTGATTTTTGTGTCATCTCCATTTATTTCTTGAATACGCACAGCTTTCACTTGATCGCCTCCTTCTAATGTCACCTCTTTTAATGCTTTTTGCAGCGTAGCATTTTTAGGTAATAAAGAAAGCGTCCAGGCATTTATATCGCCGGTAGTTTTAGCATTAAAATGTTGGGCAAGAATATCGCGCTCAGCGGTTAAAATTCCACGAAATAAACCTTCTACTGAACCTATACCTGGAATATTTGCAGCAGCTCTGTCTTTATAACTTCCATCTGCCTGTATTTCTCGTACACCCTTAGCTGTCATCACATATGTCATACGATACGGCTTTTCAATTTTCCAGAGCACCCCTTGCTCACGTGCAAAAATCATATGCCCTTGAATAACTAAAGGTTTTTTAAGCGCAGCAAGCTGGCGTGTTTGTGTAAAAGAAGATTGTAACCGTGAGGTTTCAGCCAGTTTTTGTGAGATGGTATCAATTAACTCTGCCGCCTGTACCCATTGCGAGAAGATGAACAAAATCAAACTGAGAACCATTTTTTTAAGCGTTAACATTTTTCAAATCCTTCAAATTTTCATGATTTTCGATTTGATCCCACAATACCTGAGGCGTTACAAATTGTAGCTCCTTCGTCTCAGAATTCAGTGCAACTTGTATCGTGTAACCGCTCGTTAATTTATTTCCACTTTCACTATCTCGAATGAGATAGTTAATTTTCATTCGATTTTCATATTCGATAAGCTGCGCGCTTACAATAACACGCTGACCATAAGAAGAAGGACGTATATATTTAACATAGCACTCAGTCACAGGCCAAATAAAACCTGAAGCTTTCATTTGGGGATAGTCATACCCTATTTTTCGTAGCAAATCACACCGGGCAATTTCAAAATACTTAATATAATGACCATGCCATGTGATCTGCAATACATCTACATCATGAAAAGGAATTTCAATCGCGGTTTCTGAGTAAGGTAAATTTACAGGCGCTGATGTCACAAATAAAGACTCCACTTTTGCTGCTCAATATTTGCTATTTGTAAACGCAAATCTTTTTCAAGAGCACGATCTTCTTCCACTAACTTAAAGTCCGTTGCTATATGGCTTAAAAAGCTTTGCATATCGGGGTTTATAGTCGTTAGAAAATCACTCTTTACACGCGCCCTTAAGAAAACCGCTTGTGTCGTAGCTAATAAAAGGCATGCTGCCACCTGCTCTGTTAACTCAAGCACTCGCAAAGCATCACGGGCCGCAATCGTACCCATACTAACTTTATCTTGATTGTGGCATTCTGTAGAGCGAGAAAACACTGAAGCAGGCATAGTATTTTTCAAGGCTTCGGCAGCACAAGCTGAAGCAGTAATTTGTACAGCTTTGAAGCCATGATTAATCGCTGCTCTTGGGCCTGATACCCCTGACAAATTTTGAGGTAATCCGTTGTTATAGCGTGTATCAACTAAAAGCGCTAACTGTCGATCCATTAAATCTGCAATATTGGCAACAGCATTTTTTAAGCCATCCATCACAAACGCAATATGCCCTCCGTAAAAATGACCTCCATGCAATACTTGCTCGCTTACCCCACAAATAATGGGATTGTCATTCGCACTATTTAATTCGTTCTCTATATCTCGACGCATCCAGCTTAACGCATCCCGCAAGACACCGATAACATGCGGCGCACATCGAATAGAATAACGATCTTGTAAGCGCAATTGCTCACCAGCCTCGTTATTATCTTTATTTACATACGCATTTTCGTCTAGGTCTGAGTAAATCCACGCAGCAACTTTATTTTGACCTTCATGAGGCTTAACTGCAAATAAGGCAGGATCAAAATGCCCTCGGTTGCCTTTTAAAGCAAACGTAGCCAATGCAGTTAATCGTGTCGCTAAACGACTTAAATACTCGGCTCGGTGAAATGCCAGACAAGCTAACCCAGTCATAACAGCGGTACCGTTCATTAATGCCAGACCTTCTTTTGGCGCTAACTTAAGAGGCTCAATACCTAACTGACCAAAAACAATGCTTGATAACAGTGATTTACCTTGGTACAAAACATTGCGCTCACCGACAAGCACACCACCTATATAAGAAAGCGGAGTTAAATCACCACTCGCCCCTACAGACCCTTCTGATGGAATAATCGGTAATAGTTGATATTGAATAAGCTGAGCCAGTCGTTCAAGCAAAACCCATCGCACTCCTGAAACACCTTGAGCTAAGGAATTCAAGCGAGCCATAAGAATAGCTATCGTTGAAGGTTCATCAAAACACTGACCTAACCCGCACCCATGATAACGAATTAAATGTAGAGGCAATTCCTCAACTAATTCAGGCGGAATAGAAACAGTACAATTATCTCCGTATCCAGTATTCACTCCATACACTTGCTTATTTTCAGCGAGTAAGCGTGCTAAGAACGAAGCACTTTTCGTCACTTTTTCTCGAAAAAACTCATCTTCTGATAGTTGAATCTCACATTTTCTATAGGCTACTGAAACCACATCTTCAATAGAAAGACGTGATGAGCCTATTAGAACAGGAGAATAAGGAAATTCCTTAGGAGTGGGCACGTTTCAACTTTCTGATAAATTAGAAGTTACAGTTCTGTAGATGGATGTTCAGTGCGCCAAAAATCATAAAAATTAAACCATTGAAAAGGTGCTAAACATACATAGTGCTCTAATCGCTGTGCATACTGTTCAATTACATGTTGTAAGCGCTGCTGGCGCTCTTTACGAGGCAACTCGATTTTTTCAGCAAAATGTTCAACCACTAGTTGATACTGATAATTCACTTTATAACAAAAAAAGAGATAGACCGGGCATTCTAAAAGACTTGCTAAAATCCATGGCCCTTGAGCAAAAGGAGCCAATGCACCTAGAAAATTCACTGTGCTGACTCTTCCATTTTCTGCTACAGGAGTTCGATCTCCCACAATAAATACCCATTCTCCGGCATCAATTTTCTCTTGCAACAAAATAGCAGTTTCCACACCCATTTTTCCAACATGAATCAGATTAACATCAAAATCAGCATGAGCCTTTTTCAACAGTGCTGTAAATTGCACCGCGTGCTCACTATAAACAACAGCATTAATTTTCTTATGAGACACTTTATTAGAGGCTAAGGCACGGCACATTTCGAGATTGCCAAAGTGAGACCCAATAAATAAGGCGCCTCGCTGACGTTGAATAACTTCATTTACTACTGATGGGGTAAGGCATTTAATAGCATTTTTTTCAGAAAGATCGCCACGCCACGCACCTATTTTATCTATTGCTGACTCTGCAAAAGCATAGAAGTGAGCATAGATATCTCGCCATCGCACAACCTTAGAACACTTTTGATAAGTAAAAACTTGTTTTAGAAAACGGAATGAAATATTTCTTGCATGTGCGTCGGTCAGAAAAAAATAGGCCACGACAAAATGCAAAATAAATTTAATGACTCTTAGGCCTAATAATGCGTAAAGAAAGAAAATAATTTTAAGCCCAAGCAAACTTCCTCTTTCTACAATATTAGCCCAATGCTGATTTGAAGATTGTTTAGAAAAATTTCTTCGAAGCAAACCTATACTTCTTGGCAGCATGCCAAAAAATAATCGCGCATGCATCTTACTGATTCTAATATTATCTTTAACCATATTAAAATGTGATAGCCCTCCTATAGGATACGTAACTTTAGTTGGCACATTAATAATGCCTAGCCCCTGCCAATATAAACGAACAATGATTTCAATATCAAAATCCATGCGTGTTGGAATAGAAATATGATTAATTAAGTGATATGTTTCTCGCAAGGGATAACAACGAAAACCACACATTGAGTCTTCAATTTGAAAAGATAGTGTTTCAATCCAAACCCAAAAATGGGTGGCATATCGCCCCCATAGCCTTGATCTAGGAACAGTATCATCATAAATAGGCTTTCCACATATAATATGTGCAGGGTTAGCCTGCGAAAGCTCTAAAAATTGGGGAATATCTTGTAGGTTATGTTGCCCATCAGCATCTACCTGTAATGCATGGCTAAAACCCTCTTTCCAAGCCTCATACATGGCTTTCATTACAGCGCCGCCTTTACCTTGATTATCAGGCAGGCGAAATAATCGTACTAGCGGTTCGCTTATCGCTGTTAACATATCCTGTGTTTGCTGATTACTTCCATCATCTACGATAAAAATAGCAATATTATATGCAGTCAAATACTTAAGACTTGAGGTTAAGGCAGCACCATGGTTATAACAAGGAATTACAATACAGGGTCTAAACAACATTACTACCTCTAAAAAACCAACACTCAATATCTTTAGAAGTTACGCAGTTGAATTCTATACGCGTGGAACACCCCGGCATGGCAACGCAAAGAAAACACAACTGCGTAACTTCTAATCATTAGTGATTACTAAAACATATTCTTCCTGAAGACACACGCTTTTCTTGAATGGAATATTCAAACGCAACACGTTGCTTATCCGCATTCCATTCTAATAATAAATTTAATACTGTATTGTCTTCTGGCTGCACGATATCAATAAATTTAATCTGTTCTAATGCCAAGAATCTGCCCCGGGCACCCCAGTATTTTTCTGCGAATAAAAAAGCCCAATGAATTTGCACAACACCTGGCAAAACCGGAAAACCAGGAAAATGCCCATCAAAACAAAACAATGATTTTTCTAGCTTTATTTTAAAAAAAAGATTAGTGTCTGTTTGTTGGCATTCTAGCAGCAAAGGTAAACTACTCAAATAATCCATAAAAAATCTCAATGTTGTTCTTCAAAATTTCGTAATAATGAAAGCCGGCATATTTTGCCGCCCTCACTGAGTGGCAACTGCTTCATAAATCGCCAGCGCCGAGGCAGAAGTACTCGATCATAATGTTGTAGCAAATAATGGCGTAACGCTTGCACTACACTCGCTTTTCCTAAACTTTTTAATTGTTTTAAGCCTTCGACTGTTAATACTATCGCAACACACAGCATAGGTCGTTTCTTTTCAAGCACCAAGCTGTAACTCTTTTCTACCCATGCATGCTGGCATAAATTAGTCTCCAGCTCCTCTAACGAAAGACGCTTTTCTTCCATTTTAATAATTCGATCAAGTCTTCCTTTTAATATCCAGCGACCATCTGCTAAAAACTCTACGCTATCAGCTGTTTTCCAAGAAGCTCTTACAAAAGGAGATTGAACAACTAAAGAAGTATCTGGCGCTTGCGTGCATATTACTTTAGGCAGTGCTGACCAAGCCACATCATTTTGTTTCTGTTGACGCCATGCAATACCGCCTGTTTCTGTGCTGCCTAAAACCTCTATTGGAGAAAATCCACTAGCCTCAATAAATTGCCCAGCTGTCTCTGGCGTAACAGCACCACCTGAAGAAAAGCAAATGTTTACAAATGTTAAAAATTTGCTGATATCAATAAGCTCAGGTAACCGTGATAAATGAGCAGGGCTTGATACCAGAATAATAGGATGCGTTAATGACGCCTGCCTAAATAACTCATCAGGCAATTTAAATAACTCTACTTCAAAAGGTACTGCTGCGGCTAAAGGCCATAATAATCGAAATAAAAGCCCATAAATGTGATGATGAGGAACTGTCGATACTATTCTTTTTGCACGGTTATAACGCGCACCCCACATCTGATGCAAAACTTCTATCTCTGCTTCAAGCTGCTTTAATGTTTTTAATATTGCTTTCGGCTCACCTGTAGACCCTGAGGTATAAATGATAAGCTCGCATTCCTCAGCACGTAATGGTTGAACCAAATATTCTGGTAAAAAACTATATTCTTTTTGAAAATCACTATCATTTAAAATAGCATCAAATTCCGTTGATATCTGCAATAAGGTTAGAGGTAAGTTATTAGGAGGAATAATAATTTTTTTACCAGCATACCAAAGCGCAAATAACCCAATTAAAAAATTCCAGCTATTCTCTACTGTTAATACATAGGATTTATAAGAAGTGCATATGAACCTTGAAGCATAATATTTAACCTGGCAAAGCCAATCTTGCCAGCGATAAATATGCTGCGCTTGATAAGCAATGATCAGTTGCGGATCACGCTCACTTAAGGCTAATTGTGAAGGAATACAAAATGATACAGATGCCATTAAATCGCGTTTAAATTCTATAGAATCTATTTGCACCCTTATCACCCTTCCAATACCATTTCACATAAAAAACGTTGTCTAATTAAATTCCTACTAAGCACTGCTCTACAGATTATAATAGAAGGCATATTACAAAGTTATGCTTAATACTTAATACTTAATACTTAATAAATAAGGCATAAATATTTAAGTAGCTTGATACTTTAAAATTTCTACAATTAACTATTTATTGTTTCTACTTTCTGGCAAACGCCAATAGCGATATATCCATTCCCCACCCATTAATAACCCCATGAGTAAATAGGAAACAAACCCATTATAAATTAACCAATATTTTTTAGAAAAACAAAATACTGTTATTAATGAAAAATTTATATTGATAATAAAAAATCCACACCAAATATAAGTAACTTTTCTCGTATAAAAAATAGCTGTACTAGGTAATTCTTTTTTAGACAATCGCGCAAAACGCTCTATCATTGATGGCGGATAAAATAACGTATATGAAAATAAAAACAACATCGATAAACTAACAAACGCTGGAAAAAGTTTAAGCAAAAGCTCACTATTAAAAAACGAAATGTTCAGAGAGAATAATACTAGTATATAAAAAACCCACTTTTGCGGCTTTGCTAACCCGCTCCATAATCCTTGCGTTTGGTGGTAGTGTTTAATAAACAATGTTACTAAAACTATTAACCCAACAACCCTGGGCGAAAAAAAATTCAACGCATAATAAATAATGACAGGATAAAAAATAGTTAATAAAAATTTTAAAAATCCTGTTGCCAATTTATATTTCCTATTACTTATTATATAAAACCATTAAAAATCTAATCAGTAACTATAAAATGATCATAATTAAAGTATTATTTTTTATAGCTATCTTTATTTATGAAGCCAATAACGACTCAACTGCATTTACAACATCTTCCACGGTTTTAACAGTTTTAAACTCATCAGGTTTAATTCTTTTTCCTGTAAGTTGTTGGAGTTTTATTGCTAAATCAACAGCATCAATACTATCTAATTCTAAATCTGTAAATAATTGAGCTTGAAGTACTACTGCATCAGGACGAATCTCAAACGTTTCATGCAAAATAGTACGAAGTTCCTCTAAAATTTGTGCTCGATCTAATGTTGGCATCGATTAAATTTCCTTTTTATAATTTTCTATAAAGCGTACTAATGTAGCCACAGAATAAAAATGTTCTCTATTAGATGTATCATTTGTTTCTAATTTGATTCCATACCTTTTCTTAAGAGCAACCCCTAGCTCTAAAGCATCTATTGAATCTAGTCCTAAACCCTCATCTGTAAACAAGGGAGCTTCTGTAACTATAGCTTCTGGCAAGATATCTTCAAGCTCTAAGGATTTAATAATCAAATCCTTCACCTCATATTCAAGTGTACTCATTTTGTACTTTCTCTTCGGCTAATGCGTAATTAAAATAATGTGTAAGTGCTTCAGTTAAGCGCCGAGAAGCTAAGCTAGTTGTTGTATCTCGCACCAATGTTGAAATCGTTACAACACTTTTTACTTCCAGGCTAAAATGAAATCGGTGGGAAGGAATATGATACCAACGCTCAGCCTTAGATAATGTAGGTGGATCACAATGCAAAATGACGGGCACAATAGGCACTTGGCTAGCAAGTGCTATATGAGCCGCTCCCCTTAAAAATCGTAACTCCTGCCCTTTAACCGAGCGTGTTCCTTCAGGAAAAATAACTAAAGGCTCATCTTTATGTAACGAGTTTTTACAATCGTTAATAAGCATTTCAGAACTATCGTCATTTCTAATATATCCCGCAGCTCGAACCACGCCGCCTAAAAAAAAATTATCCCAAAGCTTACTTTTCACTACACAATTAGCAAAAGGCATATAAGAAATAATGACTACAACATCTATCAACGTAGGATGATTAGCGAGTACAAGCACTCCTTTAGCATTTTTTAGAGAATCTATGCCTTTCACTGTGAGCGACATGATTCCTGAAACACACATAAAGTTTACAAAAATTTTAAATGTACGCTGTATACAGCGCCTGGCTATTTTTTTTCTTAATCCATTATGCGTAGGTAAAATATTTAACCAAGGAAAAATAAAAACAGATAAACATAATCCGCCAATACTAAATAAAGAAAAGGCTAAGGCCGTCATTAATAATCGCCAACTATAATTTAGATTATGCTGTATGCAGTTAAACATAACGAAGTTTCCAACTCCCTGATTTATCCGGTAACTCTGTACGATCTACTTTTTTTGTTAAAAAGCTAGACATTCCCTGAAATATCACATCTATCGGCTCAGAAATATTATTCTGATCACGTATAAATTCAACTTTTTCTCCTTCACTATCAATTAATAAACTAATCCCATGAGCAAATGAAGGAGAATCAGTACCTTTATATATTTCATTTTCTAAAGGATGATCTGCATAAATTAAAAGTACAGGTTCTTTATGAAAGCGTTGCTCTATTATAGTATGCAAAATAGCCATGCCTAATGTGCCCTCACCCGCAGCAATAGCCGTCATTGATGCATGATTGCTTGTATGCATAGAAAATAAACCTGGCACTGCGTTGTGTACAGATAAACTAAATGCTGTAGGTGACACATCTTCATTCTTTGTAATATTTTCAAGCATCATTGCAACTTTATTTGCCTCCCCATGACGCGAAGCAAAGACCACTCGAGGTTTTAAAAGATGTGCCTCACATTCATAACCCAACCAAAAAGCAATTTTAGCTAATGAAGAAAGACGGCGCCGTGCTCCTGCATCTAAAAAAGAACACGAAGGCACAGGTTGAGCGCTCGATTGCATAGCAGTAGGCCAAATAGCCCAGCGTCGAATATGCGCATAAAGAGGAAGTGTTGGCATAAGATAAAAATAAACTTTTTTAAAAACCTAAGATAGTAGTGTGTATCGGCTATAAAATTAGAAGGCCATCTATAAGCTCATCCTTAGATAAGTACACTTATATCAAAACGAAAATATTAGTTCGGTAAGACTCGCTTGAATATTTATAGTTAGGGCAAATAGTATTAAGCAAAATTGTTTTAATATAAAAATATTTGTCTTAATAAAATGCTCAATTCAAATGCTGATGTTGTACTGACTCTGCAAGAGTCGCGAATCAGCCATCGCCAGCAACTACCAGCAGAAAATTAAGGGTTTATTTTTGACACTTGGTATAAGAACCTCTTTTATTAACACAATCTATTTATTTTCTTTACTTAAATTATCATAGCGCGCTATTCTAATACTGAACTTACTAATGCGCCATCAACAATTCTTCTTATTATCCACTATGTCGCAACACATTGAAAACACAATTACCTCATTGATTATTTTAGAAAAAATACAACCTTTCTCCCCAGAAAACGCTCAGAAAAATTCTTTAAAATCTCTCCAACATTCCACCTCAAGAAATCTGATGTTACTTGCTGCAACTAAAATGCTAGGAATAGAGGGTGTGATACAGGAGGATTGCCCCCCTTTGGTTTATAGAAAAGATAAGACGCCTGCTCCTCTTCGTTTCTCTATCAGCCATCGTAAACATTGGGTAGGATGTTTAGCCAGTACATCTAGTTGTGTAGGATTTGATCTTGAAATTCATAAAAATCGCGATTTTTTAACACATTTAGATGATTTGCTTAACTCTCAAGAAAAAGCTTTTTTAGCTCATAATAATCACAGCGATAGTAGTGCAGAAGAGCTTTTTTATAAATGTTGGACTCTTAAAGAAGCGTTAGGTAAATTTCATAAACAAGGATGGAATACCAGCAATGAGAATCTTGATCTCATGCTTGCCTCGAAAAATTCAGAGCTATTGCTTGAGCATATTTATTTACAAAAATATAACCTCAGTATTGCTTACGCAATCAAAAAAAATGGCCTTATTAGCAATCCTGAAATAATTATTATAAATACCTAGATCGCCTCTACAAATAGTAATTATCCCAATAGATTAATTAATCAAGCGCTAATAATTTTCTATAATAATCCCAATCAAAATAAGGCCCTGGATCTGTTTTTCTTCCAGGAGCAATATGCTCGTGCCCTACAATTTCTTCAAGCGGATAGTGCCTCCACAATGCACGGGTGAGTTGTACCAAAATAGGGTATTGAAGTTTCTCAAAGGCTATGGTGTCACAGCCCTCAAGCTCTACCCCAATTGAAAAGTCGTTACATTTCTCTATTCCATTCCAGCAAGAAACACCCGCATGCCATGCACGATGCGCTGTAGACACATATTGCATTAACTCGCCATCTCGCCGAATTAAAAAATGGGCTGAAACTTTTAGATGAGCAATACTTTCATAATAAGGATGAGCCGCAGGGTTTAATGTATTCGTGAAAAGAGCATCAATATCTCGCCCTCCAAAATGGTCAGGAGGTAAAGAGATAGCGTGAACAACTAAAATTTTAGGATAAACATTAAGAGGACGTTCATCATAATTAGGCGAAATACAAGAATGTGCAGCAGGAAGCCACCCATCAGCCCCTACTTGCCAGCGAGAAGCATTCAGCGCACCCGATTGCGGGCGCTTTTCAGAGGGAAGCATGATCATGACTCATCCCCTTGGGCAGTAAGATTAAGCCTATCAAGGCGATACCGCATTGAACGAAACGATATGCCTAATGTTTGCGCAGCAGCAGTACGATTGCCTTGGGTTAGTAATAAAGCAGCTTCAAGCGCCTGTTTTTCTATGTTATCAAGATAATTTTCTAACGAGCCTGTTTGCAGAATGCTTTTGATGAGTCCTGCTGGTTCAGATTCAGGCATTGAAACCAGATGATGATCAGTGGCCGGAATGAAAGCAGATTGAGAAGTCTCACAAAAACCCAAATCTTCTACCTGAATTTCAAAAGGATTCATACGTAGAGCCAATGCTCTTTCCATCAAATTCTCAAGCTCACGAACATTTCCAGGAAAAGAATAGGCCATTAAAGCCGCTTGAGTCGCTGGCGATAAAGCAATAGTTTCTTGAGGTGCTAGCCGTTTAAGAATAGCTTGAGCAATTGGCACAATATCTTCACGCAACTCTCTTAGCGGGGGCAACGTTAGCTCAATAACATTAATGCGGTAATATAAATCTTGGCGAAATAGGCCTTGCGCTACCCATTCACGTAAAGGACGATGCGTTGCACTCAAGACTCGAACGCTCACAGAAGTTTCTTCAGTACTCCCCACACGCCGAATAGATTTTTCTTGAATAGCACGCAAGAGTTTTACCTGCATTGAAAGCGGCAACTCTGCAATCTCATCCAAAAACAGCGTTCCCCCATGTGCCGCCTGAAAAAAACCTATATGGTCCCGGTCTGCTCCTGTAAAAGAACCTTTCCGATGCCCAAAAAACTCACTCTCCATTAACGATTCAGGAATTGCTCCACAGTTAACCGCTACAAAAGCACCTGCCGCTTGTCGGCTACATGCATGAATAAGCCGTGCAGCACGTTCTTTTCCGCTACCTGACTCTCCAAAAATATGAACTGGCGCTTGGCTAGGCGCAATACGTTGAATCTGATTTCTTACATGTACGATTGGAAGACTTTGGCCCAAAAGGCCACAGCCTTCATCTAATGCATGAGCCACCTCTTTTTTAGCAATAGGATTCACTTGAATCACAGACTTAATCAAAGCACGCAATTGCTCTAAGCCAATCGGCTTATTCAAGTAGTCAAAAGCACCTTTTTTCATCGCCTCAACAGCGCTACTTTGGCTACCATGTGCTGTAATAACAGCCACAGGTATATCTAAATGATTCTCTTCAATTAAATTTAATAGCTCAGTTCCCTCGCCATCAGGTAACCGTAAATCTGTTAAACATAATGCAAAAACATCTCCTGAAAGTAAATGCTGCCGTGCTTGCGCTAAAGAAGCTGCCTTAACAGGATGAACTCCCATTTGAATTAATGTTATTGAGAGTAGATCTAGAATATCAGGCTCATCGTCAACTAATAAAACACTAGTCATTTTATTCCTTATACCCATTATCTAAATTGATAGACTTAGAGGTTACGCAGTTAGGTTCTATCAAGGCATGGGGGATGCCCCGCCATGGTAACGCAGACAGTACAGAGTACTGCAAGTGACCATAAAACACCGAGAGAGGCCAACTACGTAACCTATAATACTGATTTAGACATGTCATGCGCCGCATTATTTGGTCAAGACATGCTTCCGATTTGAATCGTTTGAATGGGAAATATTGTTAGGTTTAATACACCACTCTCTTTAAACAAGCTTTATTTCTGTACTTACTCGCAACTGTGCACACGGCAAAATGATTCGAAAATGGGCACCGGGTAACGTTGTATGAGGTAACCGTGCAATATCATCAGGTCCTAGATATTCTAAAGTACCATGATTAGCTTCGGTAAGTTCTCGAGCTATATATAATCCTAAGCCATTACCTTGACGATGTGTTGTACTAAAAGGCTCAAATAATCGAGACTGTAATTCTGGCAAAATACCTGCGCCATCATCTATAACGTCTATAACTGTTACTTCATGCGTATAACCTAATCTAGCGTGGATATGTACACTTTCGGTTTTTTGTTGGCTATGCCGCCAACCATTAGAAATTAAATTCCATAAAATACGTTCAAGGTGAAAACGATCGCACCATATTTGTAGATTTGGTTCAACCGTTAAATACATAGCATCTGCAATAAGCTCTCCTGTTTGCGTTTTTTCCTGAATTAAATGGCAAATAAGTTCTTCTAATTTTAATTGTTCAGGTTGCGCTCGATCACGTTGATTAAGTTGCATAACCTCTTCAACAATATGATTAATACGTTGAACATTTTGAGAAATAATACGAGTAAAAGCGTGCGAATATGCCTGATCAGGCGCAGCATCGTTATTTTCAGAAAACTGCTCATGCAGCAGCTCTGTCGCATAGCGTATTGAAGAAAGCGGATTACGAATTTCGTGAGCGATATTAGCAGTAAGCCGACCTAAAGCAGCTAGCTTCATTCTTTGCGCATGTTCTTGAATTTCATGCAAATCTTCAAGATAAATAATAGCGCCCTTATTATGTAAATGAGTGCCGTTATTTTGTAGAGAAATCCAACGTGGATGAATTAAGCGTTGATTAGCAGCCACGGTAAACGTGCACCCGTCTAAATTTTCAGCAGCACACCAGCGTGAATGTAATTCGGCTAATGGCACAGAATAATCTTGAAGATAGTTACGAGGCGTTTGATAAGGTTCTAAGCACCCTAAAAGGCGCTCGGCCTGATGGTTACGACGATACACTTGCCCCTGATCATCCACCACAATCATTCCTGTTGGCATATCATGAATAATATGCTGATTTAACTGCTCTAGGCTTGCCAAATCGGCGCCTTGCTGTTCAACCATAGCGCGTTGTGCTTGCAATAACATACCTAAGCGCTCAGCAAGAATTGCTGTGGCTAAATAACTAATACCTGCGCCTAATGCATGCCAAAAATGGCCTTCCCCAAAGTGATGCTCCACCCAAATTTCAACACCAAACATAAGAGCTGTTGCTAATGCAGCATCCTGCAGAGCCTGCCTTCCCTGAGATGAAACAGCAATGCCTGTTAGCATGGGAAGAAGCACTAATGCCATTCCACTTCCTGAACCAAAATTTAAAGCAACCAATAAGGTTGTAAAAAGCATGTCAAAACGAAGAATGCAGCGATTTAAATAATGAGTCACAAAGCGCTTGGGCGTTAAGGCAAGCAAAAACCCCATTGCCCCGTACCCAAAGGTTAGCCAATGGTAAAGATCAGGATCAACAATGCGATTGGTATCGGGTGTTCGTAACCCTACTAAAAGTAATCCTACCGCCACACGATAAATATTAAGGGCCAGAAAAGTACGATATTCAGTACTAATCGTAAGGTTTAAACGACTGATAGAAAGCCTCATTAGGATTTAACTTCAGGTTCACAAGGTGCTATGCAACAATAGCGAGGAATAGAAGAACCCGGCAATGGAGCAATAATGTTTACTTCGTTAGCAGGAACATATACCCCACACTGCTCGCAGCGAACCACACGGTTATTTTCTGCGCGTTCAGGAGAAGCCGGCTGAGGCTTTGCCCATGCGCCCGCAGAATGGGGGGTGCCAGCTTCGTTGATATTAATTCGCGCAATACTACTACGCCAAAAGTGCACCCAGCGCCGCCATAATAGCCAAAAAATTCCTAAAATTAAGATGGTTTTCCACATGAATGTTTAATGCTCCCTTGATGAAAATATTAAGATGTATTAAAAAATTTTAAATAACGTAGCAAAGCACTTAGCGTGACAAGACTCCATCATGCTAGGCTAGCTTTAAAACGTTCTGTTTTTTTATAATTGACTGCACCTATATTCTTCTCTTTGCTCCAATAATCAACTCTACAAGAAAAATATTAACGGGTTAATGCTCGTAGTTGATATAAACCATGCTTTATAAAACTATGGCGTGGAAATATTAATAAATATAGGTAAATAACAGTATTAGAAGTTACGCAGTTGAGCGCTATCAAGGCATGGCAACGCAGACAGTACAAGAAGTACGGCAAGTTGCTATAACGCGGGGCGTCCCACGCGGAGAGAGCCAGCTGCGTAACTTCTAAGTATTTTGTATATAGGCTCAAAGAAAGATACTATACAAGAAAAAGGAGCACATTCAGGATGAGTATGATCATAAACAACACTGCTTATAAAGCAGGCAAATCTATTGCAGAAATGCTTACTCTTGAAGAAATCAGTGAAGCTATACAAGATCCAGAAACGTTTGTCTGGTTAGGCGTATATGAACCTACTGCCCCTCTACTAGCTAAGCTCAAGGAAGAATTCTGTTTACACGAATTGGCCATTGAAGACGCTTCACATGCTCACCAGCGCCCTAAAATTGAAGCCTATGGTGACTCTTTATTTATTGTACTTAAAACAATAGAGCTTATAGAAGGCACCATTCAATATGGCGAAACACACCTATTTATTGGCAAAAACTTTCTTCTTTCTGTTAGGCATGGCAATTCGTTAAGTTATGCATCGGTTAGAAAAGCATGCGAGTCGCGTCCCGCCATGCTTAAGAAAGGAGTAGGGTTTGCACTTTATGGTTTATTTGATTTTATTGTAAATCAGTATATTCATTGCTCAACACATTTTGAAACGATTTTTGATAGCTTAGAAGAAAACATTTTTAAAGAAGAATTTGATCGCCTCGCCATTCAACGCTTATACAGTTTAAAACGAGAGCTACTAAAGTTAAGAAACGCGGCTTTACCTGTAGAAGATATTTGCAATGAACTTATGCGCTTCCATGAAGATATTATTCCAAAAGAGTTAAGGCTTTATTTTCGCGATGTGCAAGATCATGTGCGTAGACTTATTACAAGCATCGATAGCCGGCGTGAAATGTTAACAACAGCTATGCAAGTTCATTTAGCATTAGTAGGCGTTGCGCAAAACGATATTGTTAAACGGCAAACAGGATGGGGAGCCGTATTGGCTATTCCCGCCGTGGTATTTAGCTTATATGGAATGAATTTTCAGTTTATGCCTGAGCTCAAATGGCAATGGGGATACCCTGCTGTATTAATGTTAACAGGCTTAGGATGCTATACGCTGTATGGGCGACTGAAGAAAGCAAAATGGGTATAACCCAATAATCATAATTATTTAGTAATGATATGATATAAAAAAACAATAACGCACCTATAGCAAAAATATTTTATATTTTTGCTATAGGTGCGTCTAACATGAAAAATTCTTCTCGCTATTAAGACAGATCATTTCTGATTGCACGCCTCCCCTACAGGAAGACTTATATATTGCTGCCCTAACTCTGTTAATTGACCATCACTTGCTAACAAATTCGAAGTAGGCAATTCGGGGGAACGGCCTGCAAACCACGCATACTTCACAACAGCCGGCTCATGCTCAAGGTAATCAACTGCTTCTTTCATATATCTTTTCTGATTGGCTACAGAGGTATCGCCTTGTAAACAGGCAAATTCTGTCAACCAAATAGGTTTGTTAAACCGCTTAAATTTACCAATATAATCTTTAAGAGAAGCTACATCGCAGTTGTACCAATGCACGGCAATATAATCAATTTGGCATCCTTTACATGCAGCAACAAATTTATCAAGATACACAAAAGGGTCAGTATCCCAACATCCACCGCCACAATAATTCATTGCAGGTGAGGCAAGTTTCATATTTTTGCTTTTTGCTAGGGCTTCAAGCTTAGGCCATTTTGCTGCTGCATCTTCGGCACTTAAATTTGCCTGAACAAAAAAATTAGGTTCATTAAAACCAAGCAATGTATGGCTTCCAGACGGAATAGCAGTCTCTAAACCAAATTGTTTTTCACCCCATAACATCGGTACAAATTCCATATTAGGGCTTGAGGCTGGTATTTCAGGAGCTGGCGCCCAGCCATACCACCAATAAACATTTTTAAGTGCTTGCAAATCACCCGAGGTTGGTTTTGGGAAGGCTACTCCTCGCTTACACGGACTAGTTGGCCCTGCTGTGATATTACCAGCCTCATCTTTAGTCACACCATTCGCATAATTTCTACAAATGCCGTTTGTTGCATTACTATCTGCCTTTTGCTCGCCAACACGTACTGCTTCAGGACATTTTCTTTTAGCATCTTCATTATCCCAAATAGGGCCAGCCGGAATAGAAGGCCCTTTTGTACTTCCACAAACAGACATTTCGTTCCACTTAGTGGTAACCCATTCACCATTCCATTCAGCTACTGCCATCGTGCTTGTCAAAATAGATACAATGCTCATCAAATAGGTATATGTTTTTTTCATCAACCCCTCCTGAACGATAAAACACATGGCATTGATTTATAATGGAACTTTTAACACGCACTAAAATTATTATCATTTGACTATTTTAGAAGTTACGCAGTTGAGCTATATCAAGGCATGGGATGCCCCGCATGGCAACGTAGGTAGTACACATCGTACGGCAAGTTGACATAACGCGGGGCGTCCCACGCTAAGAGAGTCAGCTGCGTAACTTCTATATTTATTTCATTTCCCCGCTAAAAACTAGTCATACTTTTATTCATTATATTCAATAGCCTATCTTTTAAATAGTTACCAAAATAATGCATTTGCACAAGGCTTTTTTCTTCACATCATCAATATATTTCTTTAGAAATTACTTAATTGAGCTTTACCAGCACACGGCAACGTATGCATACGAGGAGTACGGTAAATTTTTGTAACGCTGAAAGAACCTAACTGCGTCATTTATATTCTTTAAAACTATTTTTTATAGAGCAATAACATAAAATTATTTTGATAGTGCTCTAACGGTAAAAGAATGCTGATCAAGAAGCTTACCGTTTGTCGCCGTTAACGTTAGAGTATATTGACCAGGCGAAGGTAACGGTAAAAGCATTTTAAGTGTTCCGCAAGGAGCCAAAGATATAGTATTCAATTTCAAACATGTATGTTGATTCCCCTCCCCTTGAATAAGAATAGATTGTATTGGCTGAGGAATATCGGGGTCTGGCGCGATAATAGTTCCATTAGCAGGCGCAATTAAATGAGGGGTAGAAGCCTCAATATGAACAAGTGATGCTAGGGCAGAAGCATGTAAAGCAGAGTCTGAAGTAGAAATAATCCAATCTTTTCGTGTAGCTTCAATCTCAGGCTTAAACACAACCTCTTGCCTAATGACTCCTTTAGGTGGCTGCGGAGCAGAGCTAACTTGGTTTGCATGCATGTATTCAATAATATCATGCCATAGTGGAGCTGCCCCTGTAACGCCTGATACATCCCACATTGAAGCGCCAGAAAAATTACCTACCCAGACGCCTACCGTGTAATTCTGAGTAAACCCAATGGCCCAGTTATCGCGCATTCCTTTACTCGTACCTGTTTTTACAGCGGCCCATATGCGAGTAGATAAGGGGCTAGAAAACCCAAATGTTGAAGCTCGTGCTGAAGCATCGGCTAAGATATCACTAATAATAAACGATGCTTGAGGGCTTAGCGCTTGAATCGGCGATACGTTGTTACCTTCTACAACAGATGATGAAGATATTGGCGCAGCTAAAAAATGAATAGGCGTCCATTTTCCTTCATTGCTCAGTGTACGGTAAGCATTCGTTAGCGATAAAAGATTCACTTCAGCGCCGCCTAATGCCAACCCATATCCGTAATGATCAGCACTACGCGTCAGCGTGTGAAGACCAAGCCGGTGAAGCGTTCTCAAAAATGGCTCTACTCCTACTAGGGTTAAAGTACGTACAGCAGGAACATTTAATGATGAAGCTAACGCTGTACGAACGCTAACAGCACCACGAAATGAACGATCATAATCTTGGGGGATATATAACCCTGAAGGGGTTGTCAGTGCCAATGGAGAATCATCAAGTATAGAAGAAGCATTCAGCCATCCTTGATCAATGGCTAACCCATACAGAAAAGGTTTGAGTGTTGAACCTGGTTGCCTGAGTGCCATCACACCATCAACATCACCAGCCCGTGAAAGCGTGCCGCTAGACCCTACATACGCCAATACATTGCCTGTTCGATTATCAAGAATAACCACAGCACCATCTTCTACATTTTTTTCAGATAACGTAGCCAAATGGCTATAAAGTGTTTCAGTGACAAAGCGTTGTAACGAAGCATTCAGCGTAGAAGTTACACGCTCGCCCGGCTGATGAAGAAGCTGACGAGCAAGATGGGGGGCTTCACTTTCATTTTGTATTGGATATGCAGATTTAGGCAACCCAGCGGCTATGAAAATAGCAAACTCACAATGTTCAGGCGAATGAAGAGATTTTAAAATTAAACAGGCACGTTGCCCTATGGTTTCACGTGAAGCAGAAGGCGCACGAAGGAGCGCTGTTAATACGGCTGCTTCCGATAAATCTAAACTATCCACTCCTTTATTAAATAAACCCTTTGAAGCCGCATCAACGCCTACCAGTTCACCACGAAAAGTAACTCGATTAAGATAAGCCTCTAAAATTTGTGCCTTACTCCATTTACGCTCTATTGCCAAGGCATACCGTATTTGCTGTAGCTTTGAAAAAATATTTCTATCAATAAGCGCCTGCTTTTCACCCTCGCGAACTACAGTAGCTAATTGCATAGTAATGGTGCTAGCACCTCGGGGTCGTTTACGATGAAAATTATCGGCGATTGCAGAAATAATAGCTTTAGGGTCAACACCCCAATGCCTATAATAATGTTGGTCTTCTGCTTGAATGATTGTTGTTATTAACCGCGGGGAAATTGAGGAAAGATTTATCCAGGTTAATACTCGGCGTTTAGGATCTAAACGCAACCGATGGAGAATGACACCTTTTGAATCGAGAAGCTGTGCTTCCGAACTTTTATTAAGCTGTTGAAACTCTATAAAAGATGGTACTGAGACCATAAACAGCCAACATGTACAACTAATGAAAATAAATAATGCGGTATATAAAGCTTTGTGCTTAAGCTTCATAATTTTTCTTAGAGAAAAAGATGGATAAAGTCTCCCTCCTCCTTAAAAGAGAAGGGAAAATAAATGAATATTAAAAAAGAT
>JAZKAR010000005.1:249056-333607 GCA_040389065.1 Pseudomonadota bacterium
TAATAAAGCATAGAAGTAAGCACTTCTCTTTATTTTTTCTTCGGTACAAATAGATCAGTAATCGTACCTTCAGCCATTTCGGCCGCCATTGCCAGGGTTTCAGAAAGTGTAGGATGAGGATGAACGCTTAAACCAATATCATGCATATCTGCGCCCATTTCTAACGCCAATACAGCTTCAGCCACTAACTCACCTGCATTAGGCCCGACAAATGAAGCACCTAAAATACGGCGAGTGGCAGGATCTAATAACACTTTTGTAATGCCCTCTTCGCGCCCCATAGCTAAAGAACGACCACTGGCTGCCCAAGGAAAACTAGCTTTCTCGTAAGCAATACCCTTCGCTTTCGCTTGTATTTCTGTTAAGCCCATCCAAGCAATTTCAGGGTCAGTATAAGCAACGGAAGGAATCGTTTTAGCTTCAAACGCAACAGCATGCCCAGCAATAACTTCAGCAGCTACTTTTGCTTCATGTACCGCTTTATGCGCTAACATAGGGTCGCCTGCAATATCGCCAATAGCAAAAATATGAGGAATATTCGTGCGCTGTTGATTATCTACAGAAATAAACCCGCGATCATCAACATTCACACCGGCTTTTTCTGCCCCAATCAATTTTCCATTAGGTCTGCGGCCTACGGCTAGTAATACGCGATCATATACATCAGGCTGCGGTGCTACTTTTTCATTTGCACCTTCAAATGTGGCTTTTAAACCTTGCGGAGTTGCTTCTAATTTAGCTACTTTAGTGTTTAGATAAATAGCCTCATAGCGCTTTTCAATACGTTTATGCAAAGGCTTTACGATATCTGCATCTACACCAGGAATCAGTTGAGGCCCTAATTCTACTACCGTAACTTTTGAACCTAAAGCATCATACACACATGCCATTTCAAGCCCGATAATACCGCCCCCAATCACTAATAAGCGCTTGGGAATAGAGCGTAATTCTAATGCTCCTGTTGAATCAACTAAGCGCTCATCATCATATGGAAAGCCAGGAATTTTAGTGCTTTGTGATCCCGCCGCAATAATGGCATGCTCAAAGAAAACAAGTTCGCTTTGCCCATCGTCGCCATTTACACGAATGTGATGATCATCTACAAACTCAGCCTTGCCATGCACTACATCTACTTTACGTTGTTTTGCTAACCCTGTTAAACCTTTTGTTAGCTTACCAATAACGCTATTTTTCCAGTTAAGCAATGATGCTACTTCAACTTCAGGCTTACCTAACTTAACACCAAAGTGAGCCATTTCTTCGGCTTCAGTAATCACTTTAGCTGCATGTAATAAAGCTTTAGAGGGAATACACCCAACATTTAAACAAACACCGCCTAGTGTTTTGTAGCGCTCAATTAAGGTTACTTTTTTGCCTAAATCAGCAGCACGAAACGCTGCGCTATAGCCTCCAGGCCCTGCTCCCAGCACAAGCACTTCTGTACGGCGTGTTGCATCTGCGCGTGGCACTCCACCGCCAGAAACCACAGCGGCAGATGGCGCCTTTGCTGCATGACTCGTTGCCAGCTTATTATCTGCTGAAGTGTTTGCAGGCGTTGGTGCTTGCTGAGGCTGAGGTGACGCTACCGATGAAGCTGATGAAGTGCTAGAAGTAGCAGCAGCCTCACCCTTTTCTGCTTCCAGACGAACAATTAAGGTTCCCTCTGAAATTTTATCCCCTACTTTTACCAGAATTTCTTTCACTACTCCATTTTGAGGAGCAGGAACTTCCATCGTTGCCTTATCAGACTCTAACGTAATTAAAGATTCTTCTGCTTTTACGCTATCGCCGACTTTAACTAAGATCTCAATAACAGGCACATCATCAAAACCGCCGATATCGGGTACTTTTACATCAACTAAACTCATGAACATTACCTCTTGTATACATTATTTTTCAAGGCACTAACTTTAAATAGTATGGAACCAGGTCTTAGATACATAGAACTAATCTATATGCGTAATAAGACACTGATTACCATACCATTATTTTTTAAAGCAGAATGCGGCGATAATCCGCCAGCACAGTTGCAATATAACTTGCAAAACGTGCTCCTGAAGCACCATCAACTACACGATGATCATAGGATAATGAGAGCGGTAACATTAAGCGTGGTTGAAACTGTTTTCCATCCCACACTGGTTTAGTTTGGCTTCTTGAAACACCTAAAATAGCAACTTCGGGCGCATTTACAATCGGCGTAAACGCTGTGCCTCCAATGCCGCCAAGGCTAGAAATTGTAAACGTACCACCCTGCATATCAGTAGGTTTCAACTTACCATCACGCGCTTGAGCAGCCATTTCACCCATTTCTTTCGCAAGCTGAGCCACACCCTTTTGATCTGCATCACGAATGACAGGCACCACTAAACCTTGAGGAGTATCAGCAGCAAAACCAATGTGATAATACTTTTTCAATACGAGCTGGTCGCCATCGAGAGAACTATTAAACTCAGGAAATTTCTTTAACGCTGCCACGCAGGCTTTCATTAAAAAAGCCAACATTGTTAGTTTAGTACCTTGTTTAGCTTGTTCCTGATTAATTTGCACTCTAAAGGCTTCTAAATCAGTGATATCAGCGTCATCAAATTGAGTAACATGAGGAATCATTACCCAATTGCGCCATAAATTTGCACCAGAGATCTTTTTAATGCGCGACAAGGGTTGTACTTCAACAGCACCAAATTTAGCAAAATCTACTTTAGGCCAAGGCAGAAGATCTAACCCCACCCCTGAGCCTTGAGCGACTGCCGATGCTGAAGGTGAAGCACTTAAGCGCGTTTTAACAAAAGCAGTAACATCTTCCTTAGTAATACGCCCTTTAGGTGCAGAACCGCTCACTTGGCGTAAATCAACGCCTAACTCGCGAGAAAAACGACGCACTGAAGGTGAAGCATGTACACCCGAAAAATCAAGCAAGACCGCGGAATTTACAGCCGTTGATTGAGAATGAGCGGGCAAGCTGGAAGAACCAGCCGGGGATGAAACTGAAGGCGAAGATGTAGCAGGCGCAGAAGAAGCAATAGCAGATGCTGCAGGTGCAGCTTTTTGCTCAATGGTTTCTGGCTTAGCTTCTACAGGCGTATTGCTAGTAGCAGGTGCTGCTGCACTGGAACCACCAGCTTCAGCAGATTCTAACCGAACAATTAATGTTCCTTCAGAAATTTTATCGCCTACTTTGACCAAAATCTCTTTAATCGTTCCCGCTTGCGGGGCTGGAACTTCCATGGTGGCTTTATCAGACTCTAGTGTTAATAGCGACTCTTCGGCCTGTACGCTATCACCTACCTTAACCAATATTTCAATGACTGGAACATCATCAAAGCCCCCAATATCGGGAACCTTTACATCTATTACGCTCATACTTGACACCTCTTTTTGAGCAGGTTTAAACGGGCGAGCCTGTTGCCACACCCTACTCTATACTGATGTTGGTTCTGGTTTCTCAGGATCAACCCCATATTTTGCAATAGCCTGGGCAACGACTTCTTGTTTTAGTTCACCGTCATCTGCCAATGCTTTTAGCGCTGCAATGGTCACATAATAGCGGTTTACTTCAAAGAAACGACGTAAATTCTCACGTGAATCGCTGCGACCGAAACCATCTGTTCCTAATACATGGTAGCGTTTAGGAATAAACGATCGAATACCATCTGCGAACGATTTCATGTAATCAGAAGCGGCTACTACTGGGCCTTTGCGGGAGGTTAAACATTCTTCCACATACGAAACCTTACGAGGAGAGGTAGGGTGCAGCAAATTCCAGCGCTCGCAGCGTAAACCTTCACGACGCAGCTCGATGAAAGAAGGGCAACTCCATACATCTGCCGCTACACCCCAGTCATTTTCTAGCAGATCAGCCGCGGCAATTACTTCTCGCAGAATGGTTCCACTGCCTAATAATTGAACTTGCTGCTTGGGCTTCTTCTGCTCAGAGGCTTTGAATAAATACATTCCTTTTATAATTCCCTCCTCAACCCCTTGAGGCATTGCAGGATGATTATAATTTTCATTCATCAACGTCAAGTAATAGAACTCGTCTACCTGCTCTTCTAGCATACGTTTCAAACCATGCTGAACAATGGTAGCTACTTCATACGAGAAGGTAGGATCATACGGGCGGCAATTAGGAATCGATGAGAACCAGATCTGGCTGTGACCATCTTCATGCTGCAAGCCTTCACCATTTAAGGTGGTACGCCCTGCGGTTCCGCCCAGTAAAAATCCTCTAGCGCGCATATCACCCGCTAGCCAGCACAAATCGCCTACCCGTTGAATTCCAAACATTGAGTAATAGATATAGAAAGGAATCATCGGCAAATTATTGGTACTGTACGACGTTGCAGCAGCAATCCACGAAGCCATTGCACCAGCTTCATTAATCCCTTCTTGCAAAATCTGCCCTTCGCGCGATTCTTTGTACCACATCAACTGATCAGCATCGACTGGCTCATAAAGCTGCCCGACAGGAGAATAAATACCCAACTGTCTGAACATACCTTCCATACCAAAAGTACGTGATTCATCAGGCACGATAGGCACAACATACTTACCAATCTGCTTATCTTTAAGAAGCGTAGCCAAAATACGCACAAATGCCATTGTTGTTGATATTTCACGTTCACCCGTAGATTCAAGCTGTGATTTAAAAGCAGCTAACGGAGGAACTGGTAATGTATTTGATTTTGCACGGCGTTGAGGAATGCTTCCCCCCAAGGCATCACGGCGTGCCTTAATATACTTAGCGACAGGGCTATCCTCAGCAGGCCGGTAATACGGCATAGAATCTAGCTGGTCATCAGTAATTGGCACATTAAAGCGGTCACGGAAGGCCCGAACTGAAACCATATCCATTTTTTTCTGCTGGTGAGTAATATTTTGCCCCTCACCCGAGCTGCCCATGCCGTAACCCTTAACCGTTTTGGCAAGAATAACAGTAGGAGTACCTGTATGTTTCATTGCTGCTGAATAGGCAGCAAACACTTTATGAGGGTCATGCCCGCCGCGATTTAAGCGCCATATATCTTCATCAGACATATTCGACACCATTGCTTTAAGCTCAGGATACTTACCGAAAAACTTTTCACGAACATATTTGCCATCGCGCGCTTTAAACGCTTGGTATTCACCATCAACGACTTCTTCCATCCGTTTTAGCAAAATACCGTCTTTATCTTTAGCCAGTAGAGGATCCCAATGGCTTCCCCAAATGACCTTAATCACATTCCAGCCAGCGCCACGAAAGATACCCTCTAATTCTTGAATAATTTTTCCATTACCGCGCACTGGGCCATCAAGACGTTGCAGGTTACAGTTCACCACAAATACAAGATTATCTAGCTGCTCACGCATGGCGATATTAATAGCGCCTAAGGAATCCACTTCATCCATTTCACCATCACCCATAAACGCCCATACTTTGCGATTATCGGTTTTAGCTAAGCCTCGATTTTGCAGGTACTTAAGAAAACGTGCCTGATAAATCGCCATTAAAGGCCCTAAACCCATTGAAACGGTAGGAAACTGCCAAAAATCTGGCATCAACCAAGGGTGAGGATACGATGATAACCCCCCGCCATCAACTTCTTGGCGGAATTTATCCATCTGCTCTTCGCTTAGTCGACCTTCCACAAAAGCACGGGCATACATACCTGGGGATGAATGCCCTTGCATGTATAGTAAATCGCCGCCGTGATCTTGAGTGGGGGCATGCCAAAAGTGGTTAAAACCCACATCGTATAGCGTTGCTGCAGAAGCAAAACTAGCGATATGGCCTCCTAATTCGAGGTCTTTTTTACCTGCGCGCAATACCATTGCCATTGCATTCCATCGCACAATGGCGCGAATTTGCTGTTCAATTCCTGAATCGCCAGGAATTTTTTCTTCAGCTTCTAGAGGAATAGTATTCAGATATGCAGTTTGCGCTCGATAAGGAAAGCGCAAACCATTTAAACGAGCGCGGTGTAGTAAATTTTCCATGAGATCGTGAGCGCGTTGTGCACCCTCACGAGCGATCACCGCTTCTAGGGCTTCTAGCCACTCAGCAGTCTCTTGGGGATCAATGTCAGGCGTTATATCCATGGCGTCCTCAGGCGTTAATCATTCGGGCCGATTATAGCAGGGTCATTGCTTGACTGCGCCTACTTATTGTGCTGCTATGCAGCAAAATAAGTCTATTAGACTACACTTTTGCACAAATTTACGAATGCTCAGGTCGAAAAAAAAGCCATCAAACACGATGGCTTATTCTGTTTTAATGCGCTTTCGATTGACCATGGCCTGAATAGCTTTTTGATCTGAATCTGTAAGAACACGCGCACGTTGAAGCGTTTGGGCAAATTGGGCAACCACCCGGCGTTGCTCTGTAAGCGATCTCGCTGCATCATCTTGTAAATTTCTCCTATACTCTGCAGCCCATTCTCTAGCGCGATCGCTCGCTGCTAAACTAGCGCCTGATACGATATCGCCATAATAATTATCGATATTGGCATAAAAGTCATCATCATAAAAATCCTCATCAGAGTATTCAATGCCATCGCCTGTAATACCATCATCAAAAATAACGACACGAATATCGTCAGGCCAAGTTTTCAGAAGCTTGAAGGTAAGTTTCCAAACTTTATCATTTAGACCCCAATTAGCAGCACGTGCAGTCGTTAATCCTAACTTATCTGTAAATGTTTTAATCCAATTCAATAGTCGCTCAACTTTTGACAAATGCATGAACGGCACCAATAAAATATTGGTACTGAACGCTACTTTTGTCCAAGTTGCTCGTTTAAATGACTTCATATAACTTTTTTCGTCATACGTCATATACGCTGTTAAAACATCGAGTACTTTCATTAAAAAGTAGGCAATTTTATCAGAGGTTGAGCGGGAATTAAATCGTGTATCTGCATTTGCAAAACCACTACCACTTACCGTAGCACGTATTAAACCCATCTCCAGCTCATCTACCAATTTATGCTGCTTAATAATGGCGGGTAAACATTTAACATACGGAATATCTGGCGCTTTAGGAGCAAACGACTCTAATGAATTAGGAACAACTTGCTGCTTGCTAGCCATCGCCAGTCTTAAAATGTTCTCTTCACTGATATCAGGAACTCTTAAGCGCAGAGCTTGGCGCCATGCCTCTGCCCACGCACGCCCCCACGTAGTAGGTGGTGTTGCAGGAAGCGCAGGAATAGGAGGTACAGCTGAACTGATACGGCCTAATGCAGGCAACTCTGGAATGGGTAGATGCACTTCATCCCCATATGCATCTATCCCAATCCTTCTTGTTCCTTGTATGCCAGGTATAACGCCTGCATTAGATATATTCAGCTCTCTTAGCTGCGCCCATACATGATGCCATGCTTCGTGCCAATAGGCCCTTTGTAAAACGTGCTCATCATCAGACTCACGTTTTGCTGCTATGCCTTTACCTATACGCTCGCTGGCTTTCATAATTTGCAGATCAGGGTTATCGTGCTGTAAGCGCTCTAAATCAATGTGTATTGGCCCTTTAGCATGATGCAATGGGTCAAGGTAATACCATTTTTGAACCCAACGCTCTTGGTCAGGATCACCTAATTCCCAATGGGGGTTAGGAATAAGCTGTTTATTAGCATCTAATTCGTAGCAATCATGAATCCATCTTAAATGCTGAGCCATTCCAGGCTTCCACGCATTATTTAAACGAGGTTGGCCCTCATCATCGAGTACATGGCTATTTAATACATATTGGAATTTTGCTGGAGGGAATGTAGGCGCGCCACGTTCATCGCGGTGAAAATTTGTAATTACAATAGGTGCACCGTATTCATTTAATTTAAAGCCCTCCAAAATATACTCAGAATCGCCTCGCACAGTAGCCTCGTATAGAGGATTTCTAACAGGACTCTTGTCTGACAACAAAGGATTATCAAGCCCCAAATCAAGCTCTAACCGTTTCAGAGTTGTTAAATGGTTTCCTGTAGAAAGACCATAGCGCTTGCGGGTTGATTTATCGTAAACAAATATCATATTGCCATAGGGCCGCACATTGTAGCCATCACCCGTTTTGCGGCCTACACCGGGAATGCGTAAAAACGCTGTATCGTGCTTACTCAACCAAGCCGACAGCCCTGAATGATGCTCTCTACGTACTGTAACAGGATCAGTGGCTACTCCATCATGGCTACGATCTGCTATTGAATTAAATACCATCGTTGGCAGATCTCCCAACCGCGTCATGCCCAGGCCACCAGTAGACGCAGAAGCACGAACGCCTTCAACGTGTACGCCACGAGAAATAAGGTAACGGGTTACGGCTAATTCATACATATAGCCTTTTACCATTCCTTCTTTCATAAAGTTTTCTAATGCCTTGGAATGCACACTACCTGACAGGTGATAAAAGCGTGCGACATCTGAAGCTGCGCCTCTTAACTCTTTTCTGAAATCTGCATAAGAACAGGGGAAGCCAGCATTCGTGAGCGATTTCCATACACAAAATGCTTCTGAAGACGCATCTTGGAATGAATCAGGATTTGTAGGATCGCCCGCCTTAAACTCTGTCGTTAATGACACCATTAAAGGTTTAGGAGACATACGCTGTGCCAATTCTTCAAGCGTTGTAGGATCTCTAAATACCTCTACCCAACCTTTACCAGTAGTTTTGATTAAGTCTTTAACTTTGAGCTTGCCTGTTTTCACATCTAAACGCCACTCAATGTTATCAGCAAAGGGCATTTTATCGCGATAAAGTGTGTTGCCTGGCATGCCGGGTGCACCGAACTCATCAAATAGTGAGGAAGGATGGGAAGCAGTAGGGGCTAAATGTATAGAGGGTACTGGTGAAGGGCTTCGTCTGGGGAAACCACCTCTTGGAGAGCCTCCCCCAAAAGATGAAGCAGATGAATGTCTTCTGAAGAATGGGTTTGGTGAATGACTTGGCCCGCCTAATCCTCCCAGTGCTGGCTGAGCTTGGCCTCCGGCTGGCATATGATTGATTATGTGCCCAGCGCCAACAGCTAAAACTCCAGCAGGATCTATTAACGCTGCAGCATTAGCTTCTAATAAAGCGGCAGACTCAGCAGCATTTTGGCGCAAAGACTGATACATTTGCTCCACAGTGAAAAAGCGATTTCCACCCATAGAATTACGCTCGACAAAACCTTGTTCACCTGTTTCCGTAATGACAGGATCATAAGCAACAGTATGATCTGCACGCGTCATCAAAAGTCGACTGCCATTATTAAACGCATCTTGCAAATACCGCAAGGTCGCTGGTAAAGCATGAGGGTTCCCTCTATGATAGACAGGATCATCACCATGGCGTAAATGATGAAGTTGAGTGGGTTCTCCTCCTGTAACTTCCCATGCAATGTTAGCAATAACCTGCGAATCAAACACACCGGGATTAAATTGCTCCCTAAACTCCGGTATATCGCCTATCTCTCCAAGAGCCCTATGATAATGATCCGAAATTGTAGTCAGTATAACTATTACCGTATTTCGCCAAGTATCAGGATCAATCAATCTATTGTCATACGCATCGCGCCAATGTTGAACAAGCGCTACCATAGACCAAAAATAACAATCATTGAAGCCTGTAATCATCCATGTTCTATAAGGCTCTGGAATCTGCTCTCTAACTTCGGGTGGTAAGGCTCTTAAATAAACTGCTAATTGCCCCTGTTGCCTACCAATATTTATACCCATCCGCTCATCTAAAGCATTTTCTTGAGTTCCCCATTCACCAGCCAACCTAGCTTTCAGCGTATCGAATCGTGCATGCTCGCTATCTAATAGCACCCCAAATTCAATTGCAAAATTGGGTTTACCATTTTCGTCTGTTGAGCCTTTCGGATTATTTAAGCTTAAAAGCTTTAACATTTCTTGTTCTGTTAACACCAATGCTTGATTATTTTTACCTTTAATACCGCTCCATACCCAATTGCCATCTTTATCGCGAGCAGCACTTGCTGCATGGCCTGCAAGGCTTTCAAATTTTCTAGAAATTTCTGCATCTAAACCTGAAAGTAAGCTTTTCAGCTCCTGAGAACCTATTGCCATCACAATAAAATTAATACCATTTAATGATTTCTCAAACACTCCCACATCAGTAAAGTGACGAAGTGTTAAACGCTCACTATATGCTGAAGATTGTTCTTTAAGTAGCTGAGTCGCTTCATGTAACAAGTGGCCTTCTATGGTGGGATGCGCTTGCACAATGTGTAAGTTTTCAAGTTCTGCCAGAATTGTTTGCTGAGAAGGTGTTAACGCTTTCTGAGCTTTTAACAACATCCATACTTTCAACTCATTAGGGACATCGCCGCCCCAAGCCCGATTTAACAAGGCAGCTCTAAGAGCATGGCTATCTAGCTCTATTCCTAAAACATGCTGAGCCATATGCTTCAGCACATTCTCCATACAATCGTTTATTTTACCTTTCATCCAATCATCATTTGCCTCAACTGCTTGAAGAAGGCGATCATATTCTTCATTTAGCATTCTATCTTCAAACATTATTCTATCGGGTTGCTGATGATGTTGAGGCTCACGAGTAACAGGCGCTACCGTTGCTGAGAATGATTGCTCACTCTCAGCAGAGTGTTCAGCAATGATGGGTAACGCAGAGCCTGGTTTGTTAGCAGCAATGTGTTGAGGTTCAATTTGCTTACGCAATGCTGCAATATATTTTCTCTCTTCTTGCCTTGCTAACTGAGCTGGGCTACGCAGTCTTTGTATAGCTTCCTGGTTATTTTTAAACATATAGGCAAATGGTAAAACAGAAGCCACAAGCGCCAAAGCTGCTTTTGTACGATTTTTTTCAGAAGCTTTTTCCCCTGCTTCACGTACAATGTTTTCTAAAAGCTTCTTATCCAGTAAGGCTAATATTTCTTTATATGTTGTAGCTTTTACAGGCCAGTTTTCTATATCGCTTAATTTAATTGAAGGATATTTGTTAGAAAAAGTTCTAATTTTCTCTAAAGCTTTCCCTAATTGCGTCTCTACACTCTCTGCGTTTTCACTTTGCAAGTAATGAGCTGCTGCTTTCATGTAAGCGCTATTTTTTGATTCTTCTTGAAGTGTGCTTAATGCATCTAACCAATTATGGAATCTAGGATACTCTTGCTCAATAAGATTTTTCGTTAGAATAATATGTCTTGTCGTTTCATTTCCTATTTTATATCTTCCACCTGCTAAAGCAACCACTCGTTTAGGAATAGCAATTTTACGCACTGGCTGCAATGGTGCAGTACGAGTAGGTTGTAACATTCCTGCTCTAGAGCTAGTAGCTACAGAACCAACAGCAGTAGCTCTACGTGCAGACATAAGTTTAGGTGTAACTTTAGATATAGGCGTTGGTTTAAATATAGGTGCAGGTGCTGTAGGTGCAGCTACAACCAAACTTAATTGCTCAATAGCATGTTCAGGCACATGCGATTCAGCAGCATGCCTATTACTATCTACAGAGACTGCAGATGGCTCATCATCAAAATGAGTATTTGTTGTAACAAAACTTTCTTTTGATAACACGCTTTCATTATCGCTATTGTCTCTAATACGAGTCGGCATAGCTCTAAAGGCATCAAACTCAATTGAATCAGATGCTGAAGTATGGCTTAAAGGTGAACTTCTACCATCTCCAGAGGCAACTGAAGTATTGGTTGAAGGCTGGCGAGAGGTTTGTTCGCTTGAAAAAGCTTCAGGGCTTGAGGGTCTACTGCTATCGCTTGATTCTTGCTCTCCTAAGGCAGAATGCCATGAATCAATCGATTCTCTTCTGGCAGACGTGCGCTGATTGCTTTCTGGTAAAGACTCACCTTCAGTCTCTTCTTCTACACGAGGTAAAGGCCCAACCTTTCTTGTTGTTTGCAGATGTTCAGGTGCATTAGGGCTACTAACTTCTGGGTCGGCAGCGCTTTCCCAATTGATGCGAGCATTCAATAAATGTTGGCTGGTTTTCTCTACTTGTTTATGTATGCCAGCCATTGCTTTAGATACAGCACCTATTAAATCGCTTGATACTGGCATATTTTCACGCACATTCGCTGCACGCTGCAAACCTTTTGCCTTATCAAATAATAGAACAATTTCTTCTTTTATTGACGCAGGCATCGCTTGAACAGGAGGAATACTAGATAATGTCTTAATAAAATTTTCTAGTTGAAGTAACGTAGCTTTTAATGTTTCTCTTCGTGCTTTTTCTTCGCGTCTGTTTATCAAATTTTCTGTTAAAAATTTATTTAATACACGTTTTTTACCTTTAGACTCAGCAATTGCCGCATCTAAGTTATCAATAACTGCCTTTATTTCGAGTGCTTGTGTTTTCAAGCTTTCAACATGTGGGTTTGTGGCTGGAACATCAAGCTGGGAAGAATCAGAGCCACTTGCACCTAACTCTTGAGCTTTTACTGGTTGAGTTTTATTGCTTTCATTGAGCTTATATTGATTTACGTGTCTACGATAATCTTCAGCATCTTTTAAGATTCTAGCCAGTATTTTCTGATCTTTTTCAAGTCTATTAGGTATTAATGTTCTTAATAATGCTGCAGATGCTTCTGCATGTTCAAGGGCTTTTAACCAGTTGCCTTGTGCTGCGGCATAACGAGCAGCATTTCTGATGAAATCTATTCTTCTTAACGCATCAGGGGGGCACATTCTAATCACTGCTAGTTGGTTTTTATATGCTCTATCCCAATCGCCTAATCTTACAAAGCCCTCATTGGCAGCGATTAACATTCTTTCTGTTAATGCTAAGCTTTCATTATTAATATCTGTTCCTGCTTTACTCGTTTCACGTTGCTCGAAAGCCTCGAATAAATCTTCTTTAGCTTTACTCAATTGCATTCTTTTTAACTGCTCAGAAGAATTAAAAAATTTGCGATGAAGTGCATTAGCTTCTTTAGCTTCTTTTTCCTTATCTTGAGGCAGTGATTTTAGTTCAAACTTAGATAGGGGCTTAGTAACTTGCATGCTTCTTACAGCATTCACTATTTCTCGCGAATCATGAATTCTGCTAGTGTCGTTTTCAGTAGTTGAAGCTGAAGTTTGCGATGCTGTTGAAGCTTGTTTGTATTCTTCATTTCTACAAAGTATAGCCAAATTCACTATTGCCTTGCTACTGAGTGCTAATAGATCTTTTTCGTTTAACACTCTAGCATTAAGAGGTGTTGGGAATGCTATTTGTTCTTTTCCAAATACTTCAACATTTCGTCTTATTATGCTTTCTATTTCTTGAGGTAAAACGCCATTATAATTTTCTAACTGTTTATAATAGGACTGCAATGCTCTCCAAAGCGATTTCGCCTCTTCAAGTTTTGAGTCAATCATAAGAAGTTTTATACCATTATCAATGGATCCAAAAATGTTACCAATTTCTTTAGAGTAATCATTATTATTTCTATGGCTTAAACGAATGTAACCATTCATTACACTCGCAAATGAATGTGTTATGGCTTTTTGGAATGCACTTTGTTTGTTGGTTCCTCGAGGTGTCATTTCTGTTGATACAGCAGGAGCCGATGCACTAATCTGCTCGCGCTGGCTTCCCCACTCTCTAAGTGCCAGTATGCTTACTAACTGATTAGCCTGTTGCGTATGCACTACAGGCATCATGACTTGATCAGGTCTATTTTCAATCAGTTCTTGCAATACTTTAATAGCTTGAGATGAAGAACGCGCTGCCTCTTCCCTTAATGCATTTCTGCTAGAGTAGTTAAGCGCTTCACGCTGTTCAGCGCTATGGGTTTCATGTTGCTCAGCGTGCAAGCTAACTGCAAAATCAAACAGCCTTAAATCAAACAGACCTTGCAGATCAGCTTGAGTTAACGCTCTTTGAGTAGCCTCTAATTCGGTAGAAGTATTTTCTGAAGGCTCTTTGATACCTTTTACCACCAAACCTTCATGTGCTACTTCTTTATCTAGCCACATTAAATGGCCTTCTGTTTCGCTAATTTCAATAACTGCTAAGCGACCGCTATTATTTAAATCGATATGAATTCTATAAATTTCTTGTTCACCCGTTACAACTTTTTCATTTAGTACAGGATCGAACTGTTCGAGTTGTTTTTTAACTTTTTCTATTGAAGCAATATTAGATGGTAGGTCGCCTTTATCAAGTGGCAAGCCTTCTTTAACTTTTGATAACGCTTTACTTAACCCACTATTATTTGTAATCAATGTGTCTACTGAAGGAATTGTCATTAAACGGGTTGCAATCGCTGAAGCGCTAACAAAATCATGCACAGTTGAAGGCTCAACGCTATACAGTTTCAACCCATTCATACGCATAAACGCAATTAAATGATCTTGCTCAAACCATGTTTCACCAAACGCTTGCCGTGCGGCATCTTCGCCTTGTGTTTTTTCGATATACGCGTATCTAAAGTTTTCTAGCGCTTGGGTATAACCTGCTAATGTTTCAACGTTGCTGGTGTCTTTAAAAATACCCTGTTTAATACATAACTGAACGCAATCGCCTACGGCAAGGCGAAGGTTAGATTGTTGAGTAGGTTCTACCATCCAAACAGAATGCTCGTTATCTTCTACAAGCTTACGAACTTGATCATCACCAATACGAATTTCACGAACATTATCGTTAAGATCAATTACTCTCCAATCATTTACAACATCACGCTCTAAGCGAATAACTCTGCCTTTTCCTTTTGTAACCGGTATCTCTATTTCCATACGATTTGTATCACTATTCATCAGTGTCAGTATGCGGCTTTGTTTTACGCTGCTAGGCTTAATCCAAATATAGAGGCTTTGAGCATTATTCAAATTATCTGTAGTAGACACATCTTTATATAACTGGCTACGTTGGCTAGTTAATATTTCTTCTACCGCTTGAGGAGACAACTCAAGACTTTCATATTGGCTAAGCTGCTCAGCCATATGAAGTATTCCTTGCAGTGTATTAACACCTCCTTTAGCCTTAACAGCTTTACCATATCTTTCTACCCATTTTTCTTTAATATGGTTTTCTACCCATTCATATGAATCTTCATTACCCTTCGATTTATCTTTATTTTTCCAAAACTGTACATTTTTCTTTAATTTTTTATTAGCTTTATCTTGTTTAATATAACTCTGTACTTCTTGATCAAACTGATTTTTTATAAGAGGTTGCTTAAGGTCAGCTTCTAACTGATGCCGTGCTAAACGGTTACGCAAATCATAATATCCCCATTCATGGGCAAGATGAGGGGTAACAGGAGCTTCTTTTGCTTTTACAGGCTCTTTCCCTTTTAATGAAACGCCTTTAGCTGACGCTTGAATATCGCTGCTGGTTATTCCTTTAGCTAACGCTTGAATATCGCTGGTTGTTAATACGTATTGGGTATCTAAAGATATGTTTTGTAAGAGCTGCCCTTCTTTTACACTCGCTGAGTAAGAAATTAAAGAAGGTTTGGTAGACGCCAGGCCTGTTAAAACACTACCCTCTATGTTTAACGAACTCATGTGCGATAACATAGAACGACCGCTTGACTGCACTAACTGATAACGCTGCTGCTCTGAAGCATTTTCTCTACCCATGCTCATTACAATCTCTTCATCAGAGAGCTTAAGGAAGTGGAAAAGTTTGATTTTATCGTTATTTACAATCGCTTTTAAGTCGTCGAGCGTGCAACCTTTAATACCTTGGCGGTTTAATCCGTATACCACCCATAATAAAGGTGATTCTTTTGATGGCATTGCCCAAAGAGTACGCCCTTGTTGCTCAGATTTTATTACACAGTCAACCCGTTTACCACCCAGTTGAAGAGCTGTTGAACCTGACACCTTTAATACCAGTAATTTTTCACGATGTACGGCTAAAGACTGTACCAATTGCCCTATATTATCGCTAGTTACTTCATATAATATGCGCTTGTAAGGTTCATCAGCATGTTTCTCATTGGCTATACCTAATAAGCGGTATACATCATCAAAGCCTTCTGTGCCTTTGTATTGGCTCATTAAACGTCTGAAGGCCAGTGCGTAATCATCCTCTACACGATATTCGGCAGGCTCGCCTAATATGTTTCCTAGCCACCCCTCACGCGCCATGGCGATAGCAAGGCTTTCAATATAATAGGGGCGTGTTACATAAAATACTTGCAGGTTTTTATCTTCGCAAATAATTTCTAAATCACGTGCATTAAGAATAGGCATCGGCCTAGCTGGGTTGTTTTCATTATGCACACCTTGCAAGGTTAGTGTTTGACCATCGCCCGTTGGCTTAATCAACAGTAAACTGCCTGAGGTATCTTTAACGTTATACTTTGCTATACCAGCGCTTAACTCAAACTGTTTTACAGCGTTTAAGCTGGGGTGAGCTGCTACCCATATCCAGGTAATATCACCTTGCTGTGCTCTTTCAAACACGCTTTCAATCATTTCTCTATCGGTTGATAAACGCTTCCAGGGGTTTCCTGTTAAACGAATCAAACTTAGAAAATCAGGTAACGGCAATTCAGAATAGGTAGCGCTATCATGTGCCTGCTGCCAGCCAGCAAAACGTTTGTTATTAGCCGACTGCTGACCGCTTGCTTTTAATACATAATTGATGGCTGTTGTAGCATTAAAGCGGGGCAAGGAAGGCACAAAGAATGTTAGCCCTGAATCTAACAAGGTTTGAATATCAGCCTCGCTTGTCATCGGTATTTTAATATCGCGCGCGGGTTTGTTAGGATCTCTCTCTAGCCCTTTTAAATACCATGTTTTTTGCGCTTGGTGATCAAAACGGCGCTCGATCCACAATACCTGGCCTACTCTGTTATCTATTTGATACCCTGCTTGACGATACCCATGCTGGCCTGTAAAGGTTAAATTTACATAGCGTGACTCACGCGCAGCTGGAACCCTTAACAATAAGAAAGAAACTTCACTGCTTTCAAGCGTACTCCAAATATCCTCTACGTTCACCATATGGCGTAGTGGATACCCGCCTTTATCCATTACCGCCATAAAGGTATCCCAACGTTCGCCTAACTGGCCTGCAATGCGGCTAATACCTTGCTGTTCAGCCTCTAAGCGCAAGGCTTGCTCGGCATCGGTAGCTAACTTAAATTGCTGGTTGAAGTTGGAGCTTGATTTAAAGGCTTTACGTTTGGCAAGCTTACTCATTACCTGCGCTACATCATAAAATTGCTCAGGCAAATACATTACATGCGCCTGAGCACACAGCAATGCTATATCTTCTTCACTATTCAGGCGAATATCGAGTTTATGGCCTGGGTTTACAATACCGCGTAATTGCCAGCCTTGAGCAACTGGCTCTAACCAGAACAAACGTGCTTCAATATTCTCGGTACTGCATACGCCACCGCTTAACTCAATACGTAAGTTACTGCCTACTCTTACAAGCACCATTTTTATCTGTTTAGCCTGCATCGCCTGCCATAACTCATGTGCATTTCGCTCTTCCTGAATCATGTAACCTTGCTCGTGAATGTAGCCTGCAAACACATTAAATGGTAAATGCTCAGCATTCAGCGGCAATTGAGTATCTAATACTTTTAACGCTTGCATACGTTGATAGGCAGGCAATACCTGTACAGCGTGCGATAAGCTTTCAATTACGCCGCCCTGTTGTTGAAGCTGTAGTAATTGATGTTGTAACCCCTCCCAATCTTGCAAATTCGCCAATTTACGGCGAATAAATTGCCCACTTTGAACATCACGCACGCCTGAAGTTAATACCCAGGCCGTAGACGTTTGTTCTAACCATTCAAATTTACCTGCTTGTTCGTTACCCCTAGGCTCAACACGCACCGATAACCGATCGATAGCACCTTTTTGCAATGCTTGAACAGCCATTTCAACTGACTCAATGGCTTCTAATTTTTGCTCATTATCTTTGAGTAACTGCCTTAAAGTACGATCAGACCATGCGGCTTCACCTAACTTGCCTTCACTGTATACATAAGCCTTATCATTAAGCTCCTGCACCCACTGCTCTGATGTAAAGGCTTTTTTGGTTTCACCTAAAAATCCACGCTCGCCTAACATTGCTACATAATTGGCTGCGCTATAGTAGCGGCGGCGAATCATATAAAACGCAAAGCCTGCATTAGCCAATGTTTGTAACTCACCCTTATGATTATAACCATTCAACTCAACATGGTGCGTATCACGTAACCCGCCAACTACCCATGCTTTAGCTCGATCATAATAAGGATTTGTTTGGTCTTGTAACCAAAGCACTTGTGCTTGTTGCGAAGGCTCAAGCGTAACGGAATAATTTTCTTGGCCTAATTCGACAGTATGTGCAGTACGGCTATTTGCAGGTGAATAAAGTATAACGAACTCAGCATCATAACTATCTAGAGAGCGCGCCATTTGGTGGGCATCTTGCTGAACTAAAGGCCGTTTAGCTTGTGATAATGCCTCTTCTAGCTGCGCCAAATTAAAATTATCGCTTGAATACTCATCAGCCTGTGCTCGTGCTGCTTCAGGTAAATAACCGTGGTCGATACACAAACTATATAGCTGCCTTGGGCGCTCAGCCATATCTTGAGCAATTTCTTTGGCTTCTACATGGGCGACCATATCAAGATAGCGTTGGCGTTTTTCTTGTTCAAATTTTCTTGTAAAGTCTAAATCTAAAAGCAGTTTCTTTTTTATTTCAGGATCTGCTTGGTCAAAAAATATATCAACCTTTTTCCAGCAAAATGTTGATCGCTCATAATCACCCGCTTTCTGATACATTTGCGCTGCATTTCGCCAATATTTATAGATACGCTCTGGATTTGGATATAACTGCGCTGCAAATTGCAATTCGCCAGATGTCGCTATTGACTCATAGAGTTCTTTTGCTATCTTATGCCATGCTCTTTGGGCTTGCTCTTTTGCTTGTTGTAAACGTTCAGCTTCATTTAAAGCGTTTTCTGAATAAACCTCTGTTAGCTTATCGAATGTTTCGGCTAATAACGGCTGTGTTGTATGATCATTATCAAGATGTAATCTTACTTGATCTAACAAAATTTCTTCTGTACCTTCTAAGTTATTATAATGACGGTATACATCTGCCAATTCCCCCATATGCTCTGAAATAATAGAAGTATGATGATTATATTTTGTATAGCTATCAATAATAAGGGGGTAAACAGCAACTATACTTTCAAAATCTTTGATACGACTTCTAATTCCACCTAATCGATCGTTTAATTTATTTATTGCAAGTTGACGTACAGATTCATCACTTACTAGCTCAGGATGATCAAGCAATGTTAAAAGTATTTTTATATCTTGTATTGAAGCCTGTGATGTACCAATATCTAATAATAATAAATCATAATCTGTATCAACAATAGCTAAATAACTATCTATATCATTATGTGCAACATAAAATTCTAAGGCTTTTAATAACTCCCCCTCTAAAAGTGGAAGTTTTGTTTTAGCAGCAAATGTAAATATATCTAGATAATTCTCTCTCTCACGAATAATTTCTAAAGCCCATTTAGTATCTGCTTCTGTTATTAAAAAAGGCTTTAATCTTGCCAGATTTTTATAAGTTATAAAATCATTGTTTTTTAAACTCTCTTTTAACGCCCATCGAGTATCTTCCTCTGTCATCAAATTAGGCATTAATCTTGCCAGCTTTTCATAAGTTATAAGATCATTGTTTTTTATACACTCTTTTAACATCCATTGAACATCTTCAGATGGCACATAATAATTAAAAATGCTGGTGTTGGTAGCCAGTTTTGCTAGAGTTACAGGATCATTTTTTTCTCTACAGCCTTTTAACGCCCACATATACTCTGTATGCGTCACCAAATTAGGTTTTTTGCTTGCCAGAGCTGCAAAAGCTTGAGGATCATCTTTTTCTCTACATCCTGCTAACGCCCATGTAGCATCTTCATCTCTCACCACATTAGGCTCAACGCTTGCCAGTTTTGCATAAGCTACAGGATAATTTTCTTCGCGAAGCCTACTTAAATAACGTCGAGCTTCATCTTCTGTCATCCAGGCAGGGCGTTTAACTTCTGACAGATAGGCTAGCGCTATACAATAATCATTTTCCTCTATAGCCCCTAGCGCATTCCCTACTGGAGAAGCATATAATCTTTGAACATCTTCATCTGTAAACAAAGCTGGTTTTACTCTTGCTAGATAGGCTAAAGCTTGAGGATTATTTGTTTCTCTACACTCATTTAATGCCCATTGAGCATCTACATCCGTCACCAAATTAGGTTTTACGCTTGCTAGTTTTGCAAAAGCTACAGGATCATTTTTTTCTCTACATCCATTTAATGCCCATCGAGCATCTTCATCTGCCACCAAATCAGGTTTTACGATGGCCAGTTTTGCTAGCGCTATAGGATCATTTTTTTCTCTACACCCTGTTAACGCCCATAAAACCTGCTCATTTGTCACAAAAGCAGGTTTTACACTTGATAGATAGGCTAGAGCTACAGGATCATTTTCTTCTCTGCATCCGTTTAACGCCCAACCCACATCCCTCGTCAATAAATCAGGTTTTACGCTTGCCAGATATGATAGAGGTATAGGATCATTTTTTTCTCTACACAACTCGAAAGCCCATAGAGCATCTTCAGCAGTAACTAAATCAGGTTTTACGCTTGCTAGTTTTGCGAAAGCTGCAGGATCATTTTTTTCTCTACACCATTTTAATGCCCATCCAGCAATTTCACCCCTTAACAAATCAGGTTTTGCGCATACCATATCTGCAACAGTTATAGGATCATATCTTTCTAATAGCCATCGAGCATCCTCGTAATTTAACAAATCAGGTTTTACACTTGCCAACTCTGCTAAAACAGTAAAGTCTCTACATCCATTGAAAGCCCATCGAAAATCTTCATCCCTCACTACAAAAGGTTTTACGCTAGCCAGTTTTGCTAGAACTTCAAGTTCATTTTTTTCTCTACATCCTTCTAAAGCCCATGTAGTCTCCGTATCTGTCAACAAATAAGGTTTTACGTTGCCCAGTTTTGCTAGCGCTATAGGATCATTTTCTTCTCTGCATCCGTTTAACGCCCATTGAGCATCTTCATCCGTCACCAAATTAGGTTTTACGCTGGCCAAAGTTGCTAAAGCTACAGGATTATTTTCTTCTTTACACGCATGTAAAGCCCATCGAACTTCTTCAGCCTTCACTAAACCTGGCTTTACACCTGCCAGATAGGCTAGAGCTATAGGATTATTTTTTTCTCTACAACTTTTTAACGCCCATCGAGCATCTACAGCAGTCACCAAACCTGGTTTTATGCTTGCTAACCAAGCATAATCGACTGCTCTTTGGGATTGACGAAGATCTGCTAACAGTAATTCAATTTCACTATCTAATGCTAAACGTGGTTTTAAACGAACTAACGCTATATAAGCTTCTAACGTTTCATCAGGCAAAATCCAACTACCAAATGAATCTGGTATTAGATAAGGTGCATTATATAATTTGGTTAATGCCTCACGTATATCTTCATCTGTAGCTAAATGTATTTTCAATACAGCAAGTTTTACATACTCATCTATTAATTGGTCTTTTTCTAAGCATTTATTTAATGCCCATAACACATCTTCATCTTTTGTTAGTTCAATCCTCTCTCTAGCTAATGTTATATAAATTATGGGGTCATCTTCTTCTTTGGCTTTATTTAGAGCTTCTAATAGCTCTCTTTGTTCATCGTTTAAATCTCTTAACGCATCTGCTTCTTCAGAAACTTTGTATGTATTTAACTTATCAGGCGTTTGTTGGTCGTTATCTTTTGCACGCTGAACTCTGTTACCTAACATTGTTAACAAATGCTCAAATTCGGCTTCAAAACTACGTTTGCTTACATCAGTATCAATACTTGCTCTTACATGCAAGCTCATTGCCTTAACACCAGCATTTTCTAAATTCGTTGCATTGGCATTCAAATCAAATTTAACTTTTTGATTACCGCTTTGTGTGTTGATATCTACCCACCAGTCGCCATTCGTATCACGCTCTATTATAAATAGATGATCTGCTTTGATATCTATAAACTTTGTGGGGCCTGATAATACATCTAAGCGTAAATCTCTTGCATATTCTGCTGTACTATGACCTGTTTTAAATACCCAACGCTTTGTCTCATTTTCTTGCTCAGCTTCATTTCGTAATATGGCTATTAAATTATTATTTAACGCTCTCCAGCGCTCATTTTCACGCTTACCAACAAGTCCTTTATACTCAACATTCTTCGCATCTGCTAAATACCGTGCGAATCCAATATGTAAGCCATCATTCAATTTTTCAGGATGTTCAACAATTTCGTTTAATTCATTTATATGGTCTTTTAACAGTTTTAGAACGTCTTCATTTATATTAGTAGCTAAATTCTTAGCCTTTTCTTCTAAATCGTTGATATAGCCTTTTAAAATTTCTATAATTTCATGGTCTTTAACGTCTATTCCTAATTTTTCTATCAACCGAATAGCGCATCGTTCATCTACACTCGACTCATCGCTTATATTATTTTGATGCTCAACAAGCTCACCCATTTTAATTAATATATTTTCATATTTTTGCTGTTCATCAAGCTGCTTCAGACTATCAGCTACAATTTTGTAAGCCTCAATTAAGTCAACTCTTGATTTATCAAATTCATTTAAATGAATAGCATATTCGACTATGCCTTCATGCAGCACAGTTATTTTTTGTGTATCAGTTTCTGATTGTATAACATGTTGAAAATTCTTTAGGATTGCTAACAAATCTTCAAAACTATCGCTATCGTTATATTGCTTTTGTAAAATAGATACGATTGCTTTATAACTATCTTTAGATAAATCTAAATGGCTGGCTTTACCTGTTATCGAATATAATTCATCTGAGGCTTTTGCACTTAAGTGATATGCATTAAGCGCCTCTTCTACATCTTTAGATTTTTTATATGCTTTAGCTGAATTATAATAATCATCAGCAATATCTCTTAATAAAGACGCTATTTCAGTTTGATAATCATCTTTATTTTGATCAAAAATAAATTTAACTTTCTCTAAGCATTCAGCAGATTTTTTAGATAAATTACCCTTATCATTAAAATTCGCACTATATTGAGCAGCTTTTCTGGCTAATCTCGCCTCATCTTCTAATAAGTTTATTAATAATCTTAAATCTTCAACACTGCCTACTTCGGCTCTTTCTTCTAATATTTTTCTAAGATTTTCTTGCCCTGCTACTAAAAGTTTTAACTTATCGTAAAAGCTTTCTCCTAGCTCTTTATAATATGGCGATTCTTTTATAGTATTTAGAGCTGACTTTATATGATCAGCTATATTATTGTAAAGTTGTTTAATTTTGGTATGATCTAAACTTATCTCAAAATGTAAGGCATCAGTAATGAGATAATGATAATTTACTATAGCGCTATCAATATCTCTTGTGCGCAATGCGAAAAGCTTTCTACGTGAACTATCTTTTAATAGCTGATTATAAACTTTAATTGCTTTTTCAAACGCTTGAATATCATTTTTGGTTGAGTCTACTATTGTTTCATAACTCGATTTCTTGAAAAACTCTGCTGCTTTCAAATAAAGCTTATCAACGTTTACATTAATAGCGTTAGATGTATTGTAAATAGCTTCTTTCTCTAAAAGAGTTGCATGCTTCCAGCATAGTTTTGCAGCCTCTTTAAAGCTTTCTTCTTGTTCATACACCTTTAACACATCTTCAATAGCTTCAAGCTCACTTAAATACAGCTCTTCAACTGGCTCATTACCACTGAGCTTTTCTTTACTGATAGCATCTTCAAAACTGTTTATTTTACTTAATAACTTATCAATTTCAGCTTGAGTTTGAGCATATTCTTTTTGTATTTCTTCAACACTATAAAATGTTTTTTCTTGCCCTTGACTACGCACAACAATTTTGTCGCCAGGAGCAATATGAATCTTATCTAAATTTTCTACAAGTGAAGATAAGGTAATAAGTGACTCATTACTTTTTACTACACTATAAATAGATATATATAGTGTTCTTTCTTTGGCATCATAAAGTGAGCTCTTAGCGTACCCTGCTTTTGAACCCCATAGAATAGACATTGCATGTATATCATGCGAATGAAGGCTATGCATAATATCGGCGCTAAACAAAGTACTATTATAGCGACCTATATCAGCCTCAAGGCTGAAGCCACCGATAATTGTTGCACCTTTTTCACCTACTGAAAGCTCTTGTGTAACGTTACCCCAGAGTTTTCTTTGCTCTAAATATTCTCTAAATTTTTCTTGCGCTTCAGATTTATCATCTTTTACTACCGAATTGATTAAATGCTGTTCTGAATTTAAATGCGATACAGTACCACTATTGCGGTCATATAAATTTACAATAGCGCAATTAAAAGCACCTTTAGTAAACACTATTGGTTTTGTTCTTACAGTACTTGACGCTATATAAGGGGCATCAGACACAAGCTCTTCATCTTGCACTTTTTCAGCTGCCACACTCAAAAACTCTTCTTTTCCAAGTACTTTAATCGTTATACCTACTCGGCTAGAATCTATTACAGGTTCAGATAAAACTCTATCATTAAAGTTAAATATATTAGCTGTGTCTAATATATGGTACTCAGGCTTCGTTGAATCAAAAAACTGTTTAAAGGCTTCTTTTTGCCATATTGAATAAGCTTCTGCGTATTTTTCTTTATAGGCATGGCATTTTGCAGCTATTTCATTATATTCAGCACCTTTAGCTAACGTAGTTAATAATCTATAATGATTTAAATAAAGATTTAAATAACAACTTTGAATTAAATGTAACTCTTTTTCTTCATGAGTCTCAATAGTTAATAAGCTATCAACAGCCTGTTCATAATGGTAGGTCGCTTTGTCTAAACGCTCTTGCTCAACACTATATTTTGCACGTTCGATATAGGCATAAGCATTTATCGTTGCGAGATCGTCAGCCCCCTTAATTCTTCTCATTAATACAAGCAACGCATCAGAGTTTTTACTATCAGAGTCCGTTTCAATATTTTCAATAACGTTTCTGAGTTCTTCTTCTAGTTCTTTTTGAATTTTTCTGCTTATAATATCAATCTGGGCAATAATCGATAGTTCTTTAACACTAGAACTGTCTTTTATTGACTCTAAATACTCAGTAAACTCTTGGTTTAATCTCTCTTTGTCTTTTTGATCAGATATTTTTTCTTGCTCTGAAATAAATTTTTGAATAATTCTTTGATTATTACTTTCATCTAAATCTTTTAACGTTAATAAGTGTTGTTTAATAGATGTATACTCATCAGCCTTGTAAGCTCTTGCATCTCCCAATGGCTTAGCTTTAGAACGTGTTGTTATGCTTTGATAAGAAAGATTTTCTCCTTCTGCATGCAGTAAATGCTCTCTTTCACTAGCAATACTTAATGAATTTGCATTCCTTAATCCACATAAGCACTCTCCAACACTTTTCACAAACCGAGTATCTTTTAGGTAGCTTAAGAAACTGGTTCTTGTAAGTGTCGCATTTTCTTCCTCCGACACTATTACTGGATGCCGCGTGGTTGCAGACATCAATCGTTCAGAAGAATAGCTTTCGGCTCTTTGTCTTGCTGAAACTCTACTTGCCTCTGCTAAGTGCTCTTGCTCTAAAGCAGCAGGCTCTTCTGCTTCTGAAGTCTTATACGTGTTTAACTTGGCAGGTGCTAGTTCCGCATTATCTTGTGCGCTCTGAACTCGCTTGCTTAACATATCTACTAGATGCTCAAATTCTACTTTAAATATATGCTCATTTGTCTCAACGCTTGCATTTCCTATGTTTAAGCTCATTGCCTTAACGTTTGCAGCTTTTAATTTTGCTGCATTAGCATTTAAATCGAATCTAATTTTTTGATTATTACTTCTTGTATTAATATCTATCCACCAGTCTCCATTAGCATCTCGCTCAATAATAAATAGATGATCTGCAGGAATAGATAAAGGTATAGTACGGTATAGTTCACTATAGTCGAATACATCGAGGCTTACTTCTCTACTATTCGTACCTTTAGTATGGCCTGTTTTAAATACCCACTGCCTTGTTTCACTAGCTTGCTCAGCTTCGTTCACTAAAGAATTTACCAGAGTCTCAGTTAATGTTCTCCAACGCTCATTTTTACTCTTGCCAAGAATACCTTCGTAACTCACACCCTGCGTACTTGCTAAATAGCGGGCAAATCCAATATGTAATCCTTCATTTAATTGTGAAGAATGTTTAATTTTCTCTAAATCTTTTATATGCTCTTCAAGTTCATCTAACACTTCTTTTGTAATATTGGCTGCGTTTTTGGCTTTATTGAGATGATTAATATAGTCTCGTAAAACAGTTAAAACCTCATTATCTGTAATGTTTATGCCTAATTTTTCTATTAAATTAATTGCACATCTATTTTTTACTATTGAACTTTGAGGTGCCAAATCAACTGTAGAAGATCTTCTTGATATAATTGCAGAAAGTTCATAAATTGAGCGTATCGAGCGGCGATCACTTTGTGATGTTTGATATTCAGTAAATTCTTCTACTCGCTGCGCGTCAATCGATGAGTTGAGAATTGAAGTATTCTCTTGCTCAGACATTGCCTTAATAGAAGCTTTATTTTTTTCAACGGCTTCCTTTTTCTTTCCAAAAAATTTGGAGAAGAAGCCTTCTTCTTTTTTAGGCATTACTAAAGCTGTTTTTGTATGCGTTATATCTAATGCTGATTGTATAAGTTTCTTATGATCACTTTCTAATTGATCATCTATTAATATTCTAGGGCTGCTTGGTTTTCCTCTAACGACTTCTGGAGCTTTACTTGCTGCAGCGTCTCTACGGCTTTCTGCCATTTGGCTATCTAGTAGTACTCGTGTTCCGCCTTCTGTGCCCACAAGCTCATGACGCAATTCTTTATTCTCGACTTCATAAACTGGCTGACTATCACTTTCAACTTCTTCAACCTCATTAATTCTTTCAATGCGATCTATGCCTTGAGGTTGATGCGCTGCTATTCTGATATTTTCATTTACAGTTTGTTCAGAAATTGGGCTAGTTGGTGAATCGCTTTCTCTCTTTGAGGAAAATGAACCTCTTGATTTAATGCTAAATTTTCTTCCTAATCCCCAGAATTTGAAGCCTTTCTTAGAAGGTATTTTAGCAATAGCTTCCGCTTTTTGTTGAGCAGCTTTTTCTCTTGCTTCTGCGTCTTTCTTTGCTTCATCCTTTAACGTTTGATTAAGCTGTGCTAGTACATCACTGTCAAGGGGTATAATTCCCGATTCTCTCACTTCAGAGGGATTAAACAAGACTGCATCTTCGGCATCTTTATTTTTACGCTCGTTTTCATGACGTATCGCCTCTAGCCGCTCTTGAGTCGTACCTGCATCGCCTTCTGTTTCGTGAATTTCTTGCCTTGTTGTCTCTAGCGGAACCTCTAGTTCTATACGACTGGCATTTTCTGCATTTCTACGATTAGCTGCCATTTGGCTATCTAGTAATACTCGTGTTCCGCCTTCTGTGCCCACAAGCTCATGACGCAATTCTTTATTCTCGACTTCATAAACTGGCTGGCTATCACTTTCAACTTCATTAATTCTTTCAATACGATCTATGCCTTGAGGTTGATGCGCTGCTATTCTGATATTTTCAAGAACGTCATGCTCACTAATAGTACTAATAGTTGGGCTTGATGAAGCACTTTCACTCGTAGAAGTCGTTGGAAATTTTTCTTTGGCAGGGCGTCGTCCAAGTTTACTCCAGAAGGCAGAACCTTTTCTGCTAACCATCTTAGATGCTTCGCTCGCTTGCTTTGCTAACTTCGCATCTAATGCTTTGTCATTTGCTGCTGCTCTCTTTAGTGTTTCATTAATCTCTTTAATGATTGCAGACTCTTCTACCACTGGATTGAACAGCGGTGCATTTTCTGCACCTGCATTTTTACGCTCTTCTTCACGGCGTGCATCTTCTTTCTCTCGGCGCAGTACTTCTAGTCTGGCTTGGGTAGCGCTTTCTTCACTTGCTGTTTCATAAATCTCTTCACTTCCGGCTTCTATCGGTAAAGTTGCTCGGCTTCTGATCGCTGGTTCCCCAGTAAGTTCATGTGTTTCTAGCGTTTGTTGAGGCTCTCTTGAGCGTATACTTTCATGAACATCATGCTCACTAATAGTACTAATAGTTAGGCTTGGTGAAGCACTTTCACTCGTAGAAGCCGTTGGGAATTTTTCTTTGGCAGGGCGTCTTCCAAACTTGCTCAAGAAGGTAGAACCTTTTCTGCTAACTATCTTAGATGCTTCGCTCGCTTGCTTTGCTAACTTCGCATCTAATGCTTTGTCATTTGCTGCTGCTCTCTTTAGTGTTTCATTAATCTCTTTAATGATTGCAGACTCTTCTACCACTGGATTGAACAGCGGTGCATTTTCTGCACCTGCATTTTTACGCTCTTCTTCACGGCGTGCATCTTCTTTCTCTCGGCGCAGTACTTCTAGTCTGGCTTGGGTAGCGCTTTCTTCACTTGCTGTTTCATAAATCTCTTCACTTCCGGCTTCTATCGGTAAAGTTGCTCGGCTTCTGATCGCTGATTCCCCAGTAAGTTCATAAGGGGCCTCTTGTATCTGAATAGGATGAGGCTCAGGTGATTTTGCACTCTCAATTAGAGAATGTTCGGTAATCACAGGACTAATTGGTGAAACAATTTCGCTACTAGAAGAAGTAAGAGGTGTAGGCAACTTGCCTGCCGTAATTCGTCGCTTTATATTTCCAAAAAAGCTAGCTATTGAACTCTTTCTGGAAACTAATTTAGGAGTTTTATTTGTTTCATTGTTTACAGCAGTAACTTCAGGTTGTACCAAGCTGCTACTTTCGACTCTAACAAAACTATTGGCATCAGCAACAATAAGATCACTATCGCGAACAACCTCTGGCGCATAAGCAGCAGGCTGTGATCGCTCACTATGTATAGAAGAAGGACGTTGTTTATCACCGGTATTAAATGAAAAATCTGTGCCAAAAGTAGTAGATCTAGTAGTATTAAATGCGGGGCTATCAATCGAAGAATCAGCAGTGATAGGAGAACTTTGTGTTGATGAAGAACTCATATCATCACGCTCAGATTCATCTTCTCTCACAGTTTTCAACTGTTTGAGACGTGCTAATAAATTATTTAATCTTGCCGGTTGGACTGGTTGCGCAATACTGGTATAGGTACGAGGTAATAAGCTAGCTGGCACAAAACCTAAATCAGCTTTCATACTTTCATACTTAGGAACACTTCTTACATACCCGCCTAGATCATCTTCTTGGTATTTTGTCTTTTCGTGATCTAAGGCTTCATAAAACCGAAGATTCAATTTTCCTTGAAATAGCAACGCAGCTAAATCTTCGACTGTTTCAAAGAAAATTGAATCATTATGTTTACCATCTTTTTCTGTATTCACGCCTCTTAATGCGAATTTTCCATTCTCTACTTTTTCTATAATCATTAAATGAGGCGTATTTTTATCTTCAGTAATATAGTTGTAATTTATACCTTTAAACGTCAAACTATTTTCTTCATGGTTTTCGCCATGCTTACCATGGGCGAATACAAACATTGAATCTAACTTGTCTGTGTTAAGAGCCTCAAAGAGTCGTGCCACAATTGGCATCGCAGAGGCTCTTGCAGCATCGGTAGCATCTGTCTGTGCTGCCGCTCTCAATGCTTTCTCGTCTGCTTGATTTTCAAATGCTAAACCAGTACGGCCTCTCACTCGCATGTAGCGATCTAGTTTATTAATATTGAATCCATACCTACCTTCGCTGATCCCGATATCTTCTTCTAAAGAAATGCGTAATGCCTCTGCATTTTCTTCAACATCATCTTTTGCACCTAACATGCGCATGATGGCTTTGGGTACACAGTTATCTGTGGCGGCATATAAAGAAGGTTCGGTATCACCACTTTGCTCACCCATGGAGATGCGGTCTGACCCTTTTGATTCTTGTCTTAATCTCTTTGGAGAAGTTTCCAAATCTTCAGTTGCAGTACCTGTTTGTGAAACTGCAATATCTTCTGATGACATTGTCGAATGTTTGCGTTTATTAGAAGTACTTTGTAAAGCAGCATCCGGAATAGTTTGTAATTGGAATGCCGTCTTAGCTTTCTCTATCCCTAAAATCAACTCCTCTATTCTTCTGTAAAGATTATCATTGCCCCTAAACATATTTTTCTGTATTTTTAGATAGCTATTTCTTAATTCATCTAACTCTTCCAATGACATATTTTGTAAATCAGGTTTTTCTAATAATTTCTCTCGATAATTTATTTGATTAACCCCTAAATCAAAAGCTTTCTCTGCCCATTTATCGCCTAAAACTTTTGATTTATTTTTTAGTAAATTAGCTCTAGCCCCTACCATATTACCTAATGGAAGGTTTTTAATTTTATCAAACATTACATCAAGCCCATTCATGACGCCCCAAACGTTTGAACTCTTGAGCTTTGCTAACTCATTATAATATAGTTTATTTTCAGGTTGACTTATAAACGAACTGATACGAGATTGAGCCTCTTTAATAGATAATGTTCCCTTTAAAATATCATTAAGGATAGTTTCAACATGACTTTCCATTACCAAGGCTAATAAATCTTTAGTAAAGATAATTGTAGAGTTTTCTTTTAAAAATCCTATCACCTTTTTCTCTTTTGTTTTTATCCATTGCCCTTGAGTATCTTGTACCCAATGCGGCTTATTAATTCCTTCTGCCTCTCCTCCAAAAACTCTCCAAACTCCATTCTTTTTATCAATACAGCGAATTATGGCTCTACCATTTGCTGGTATTTTCCAATTGCGATTCTCTAAATAGATACCACTTTCCGCATAAATAAATAACTCTTCCTCAGAATCTAGCCGTTCTTTAGATATTTCTGAGATGCCCTTTTCATTTATTCTTTGCAAGATTGCATCTTGATTCAATGGTAACTTGTAAATATCTTTTTTATGCTCCTCATGGTTCTGAACTACCTTTTTCTTTCTTGTATCTAAAATTCTTTTCTCTTGAGAGAAATTCCATAACAGGTGATTACTCACTGCATCATCAGCTAAAATTTCTTTTTTCGAATAAGAGAATTGACGATCTATAAATGTTTCTGGTGTATGAATAGCAATGCGCTTTTTAACATTATCATTATCCATAAAATTAGAATCTGAAGATCCGGAAACATCTCTATATTCAGGTAAAATATGAATATCAGGATTATAAACAATCTCTCTAGATCCATCGTGCATACTGCTATCATGATCAGAAGAGCCTAATGTTCTTTGCTTAATAATTCCTTTGAGCACATCCCATATAATAGTTAAATTTTCTTCAATTACTGGATCAATATATTCTAAGTCTGAATCTGGGCTTGCTGGCACCTCTAATTTTGATTTACTTAAAACTTTAAGCGCTTCTACTAAATTAAGATTCATTTCAAATATAAATTCAGATCTTATTTCCTCACTAACGATCTCATCTAAATCTATCCATGCATTTTTTCTTTGAGGTAATTCTTCTTCAACAAAAGACGTCTCCCCATTATCTTGATTATCTTCCTCAATATTTCTTTTTGCTCTCAAGACAATTGGATAAATTATTTTATATATTTCTTCTGTTGTTAGGCCTTCATAATCAGCCATTTTCTTATCAATTGTTTGAGATACTAAATCTCTTAAAAGTACATCTTTTAAGAGATTTAGTATCTCTTTTTCTATTTCCTTAGCAGTTAGTACAGAATCTTGAGATTCAACTCCTTTAACCAATAAAGAATTTAATTTAACTTCTAATTTAAATTTGAGTGTATTTAATAATTTTTCAGAAATACCGCGAATTGCATTTTTATAAAATTCCTTTTCACTTCTATGCTCATAAGCTTCTTCATTTAAAAATAGATTTACAATTTCTTCCAAAAACACTTCAATATTATTTAATTCAATTTTATAGCCTTTAGAAGAATGTTCATTGCTACTTTCTTCTTTCCATTCAACCTTAATTGCCGCTTTCCAAGCATCAATATATTTTTCATCTAACCAAAATTTTCTTACTGCATCTCTTACTTCTATTTCTTTTATTGTTTGTATAGTTTCATCTAAATTTCCTTCTTGAAAGAGAACATCAAAACTACGTGTATCTAGCAAAGCTCTTTCACTAGGCATAGAAATTTTATCTTCATTAATTAAAGAAATATCAGGAGCAAACCCCCAGCTCATTTCTGTTTGTAGCTCATCATAAATCATTTTTGAATTAGGCTTAGGTATAGCTTTAAAAAATCTACTAATTGCCATAACAGAACTATTAAATTTGCTAGGACCTTGATCACGAATACTTACATTCTTAAACAAACCAAAAAATGGACTAAATATATTATTAAACCCACCGAGATAAATAGCACTCCATATATGTTCATTCAGATGGGGATTTTTCACCATAAAATGCCACATTTCTTCTGAAGTTACCTCTGGATTCATTTTAATTACTTCACCTAAATCAACCCCTACCACTTTTCCTTTATCTAATAATGATAAAATGAAATTACCATCATTTCTATCTGGATCTCTAAACAATAAAGGTGCTAATTCTGCTTCAAACATAAATCTGACTAATGCAAATAGTCTTTTTGATGCCATATAAGTTTCACCAGATAGTTCACCACGGTTTCTCGCTACGTAAAGTAATTTCTTTATTGATTCTTCAGTAATTGGTTTTTCTATATAATCAATAACTAACCCTCTCTGGTTCCCTATAGTTAACTCGCCATAATAATTAGGAAGAAATCTTTTTGGTCTGATAAATCCATTCTCATCTAAATTAATTTTTTCCAATACCTTTTTTTCATTTTCATAACTTATCACATCGACAGAGTTCTCTTCTTCATCATCCAATGCGAATTTCACAGCATATTCTTTGCCTCTTGCATCTTTATAGATTTTTACCTGTGCATGTGATCCACCGCCTAAATCTCTAACAAAATTCAAACCTTCTTGTGGTGCATCATAGGTAATTATTGGATATTTATCTTTTAAATATTCTATTTCTTGATTAACTCTATTACCATTTACACTCATTTCAGAATAATTTACCAACTCCCCATAAATTCTTCGGATTTCATCGTATTTTCCATTTACATTTAAATGATGTAAAGAATAAATAAATCTAAGCGCTGCATCTGATTCACTTTCCTCAGGCAATCTGAACTTCAATAGAATATTCTGAAGAATTTCTAATTTTTCACTTTCTGATATATTTGAACTAACAATCCTATCTAATTCATTCTTTAATTCGTGCTCATTACTAGAAGAATATATTTTCATATATTCTAGATATGCCTCCCATTCATCACTTGTTTCCAATTCATCCATGCTTGCATTATATTTTTTTTCTCTTTTTTGTACTTCTAAAAGCTCCTGATGAATGGCAGTATTAATGGGGTCAGACCCCTTTGATTGCGCTGGAGAAACATTAGCGCTAACAGCATTTTTTTCCTGTTTTATTAATTCTCTAAGTTTCTCACGCTCTAACCGTTCACGTGCAACCTGAGAAATTAATCCTCTCCACTCAGTCACTGACCTCTCATCTATAGGCCCTATTAATTCTTGGACTTTTTTCTCAATCTCATCGATCAGTTCCTTAGATGGCGCTTCTTCAGAAAAGCGCTTAAATTGAGCGGCGATGGCTACCAAACGCTTAATTTCAGCGCTGAAAAGCTTGACTTCTTCTGGGGCATTTTTCCCAAACTTTTTCCCCCACTCACGTACAATGGGATTCGCAGTGGTACCTGTTAATTCTTTTAGCGCTAAAAGATCTTGTAATAACTCTTTTTTAAGCATCTCTTCAGGCGACACTTTATCTTGAGAAATACCCGCCGCCCTCCCAACCCCGTGCTGCTCCTTCATATCAAGAGTATTAACCCTCGAAGGAATGGTAAGATCAGTATCGACCCTCGACACGGTTCTAAAAGTAGACGCTCTAGAAACTTGTGCACTACTGGGTACACTACTACCCGATTCATCGTCATCTGAAGCTGCCCCAATCACATTATTAATGGGGTCAGACTCTTTTGATTGATCCCTCATGCCCACGGTATAAAGCCTATCTTGCTCTTCTAGTTCTTTCTGGTGCTCGGCTGCAACCTCTGACCAAACTCTAATACTCGCTTTGCTTGATAAAGCTGCATCTTCATGATCTTTTTTATTTTTAGCCCAAGCAAAGCTCAATTCAGCACCCTCTTCTTTCAGGAAGGCTCTCAATTCAGCTTCACTAGTAATCACTCTCTCTAGCATCACAGCGCCAACTTCGCCAGATACATTTGTTTCGATAAGTTTATCTTTAACTACGATAGCTTTTTGACCGCCTGCTAATTCCTCAACCACTAAAGCCCGTGTATGTCCACTTTCTTCTCCAGCTTTCTTCCAGGTATTAACTATGCCTAGCTCAATATAGCCTTCTATCATGTCTCTATAGAAAGCGCCTATATCAGCCTCTATGGTTACGGTTTGTAAGGAACGACCTTCCTGACTAAATAATCTATCAATCCACTCAAACTCTGCTTTTCCATCCAGCAGTCGATCTGTGATAGCTAGCAGCAACTCTTTTTCTCTCGCTTGCGGTCTTTTTTGTTTTTCTACACCCAAGGCAGCTTCTCTTAACTCTTTCCAGAGCGCATGTTTTTCAATTTGCTGATCGACCCTGGCTTTATAAGTCTGCTCTGTTTCGCTTTCTTCCCTTACTGGCCTTACGAGCTTTGGCAACACCCCTTTTTCTCCATTCAAGGTGCGCAGCATAACATCCCAACAGTCTTCTCCTGCTGATACGGTATGAGCAGCGCCTCCACTACCAGAGCTTGGTGCCCGATCATCAAAGGGGTCTGACCCCTTTGATTGCACACGAACAATCAACTCTTGAATTTCTTCAGCAGACTCGAAATTATTATTATCTTTATAATATAGTTTATACGCATTTAAAAGTTTTATTATATTTTCAAAATCATTTATAGCATCTATATTTTCTAACAAGGATATTGTTTTCGATATAAAATCAGCTGATAATTCAAAATCATGCGTTTTAATAAGCTCACCCACATAGAAAACATATTCAGCAATAAACGATGTTAGATCTAATTCCCTGTCTTTACGCCCCAAGTTTATATAATTTTCAAGATCATTAATTCTTACTAAAACCATATTTTTGAATTCGCTATCAAGTTGATTAGCATTACAAAAATCTTTAATGCAATAGAATATTTTTTGTTGAAATTCACTATCAAAATTTACTACACTCAAAAGATCATTTAAAAAATCTTTTCTATCGTAAGGTAGCTTATTTATATGCTCATCGTTAATCTCATCAATATTAACACTTACCATTATTCTTATTAACTTTTCAATTTCGCCTTTTATATGTTTCCATATTATTTCACTATATTTTTCACCTTCACCTTCATTATAAATATAATTTAGTATTGACATTTTAACTCTATCAACGTTTTCATCAACCTCAACTGTTTTATCTACAGGTTTAATTTCGTATTCTTTTAGCCAGTTTTCTAGTGTTTTAGAAAGAGGTGTAACGTTTGTTTTATGTTCACTTTGCGATGGAATATGTAATATTTGAAGGCCTTTACTTGGAATTTCAAAAGCGCCGGACACTATTTCATGAATTTCATCAGAATATTCAGATGGCGATGGGCTGCCAAGAGCATGGATTGCGTTCTCATAATTAGCTTTTACATCATATATATTAGCATTTTGAGTAACTAATACCGATACCATATTATCAGATTTTGTTTTGGCCATATCTTGTATAGCAGCAGTAATTACCGAATGATCTACATAATATTTTTCATATAAAGGATTTAAATATAGAACATCTTGATTTTTAACTTTATCTTTTAATTTTGCTAGAAATCTATATGCAACTATTTGCCCCTTTGGATCTTTAGCACATATTAGCCGACGCTTACCATCCATACATCTTGCAATTAGGTAAACACTCTTGGGATTATTATAATGAAAGCAAGTGTGTAAGTAGAATGAACTTAAAAATAGATCGTAGGGATCATCTGTTTCATGTATCGTATAAATTCCACATTGCTTTACTGGAAGTGCCTCTTGCCATACTTTATCAGAATCCTGTGCGTTATTCCCATTATAACGGGCAGTTAAATATTCTGTCTTATCATCAGATAACAGACCTTTACTAACAAAAAACAGGAAGTCTTTTTTCATTTTTATAGCACTTTCACCATCCTTTATTTGAGTGTTAATATATTTATTAAAATTAACCGCATATGTCATCACATTTAAAAATAAATCATGCTTCTTTTCAGACAAATCTAAAAGTCGATTTACTATCATCGGATCATCAGAACCGAATATAGTTTCAATTAAATTATTAACAGTATCTTTAAATGCTTCTTGAGTATTTATATCATTAATTTTCTGCAGCAATAATAAATTATCGTCAATTAATGCTGACACAATAATATTCAAATATTTAATATTATCAATAACCAATTTAGAATCATTTATTTTATTTTTATCATTATTATTACTATGCCCTGTTAAAGCAACGCGTAGCAATTTATGTTTCTCTTCTTGACTTAAAAAATTATTTTTAGCCAATAATACTAAGCCGTTTAGTGTAGTATCGATATTCTTGCTATAAAAAATGTTTCTATTAACCAAATCAATTAATTTATTAGTTAATTGATCATCAGAGAAATTTCTACAAATAGACCATATTGGCAAGAAAAATATTTTAGACTGCGTATTAAATTTTTTAATTAAGCTTAAGAACTTTTCAGAATCATTATTATTGGGTATATCCAATAAATTAATCATATCATGATTAACCGAAGAATTTACCCATTGTTTTTTATTATAAAAAATGTTTTTTATTTCTGTTTCTATTTCAGTGGAATACGTATGACCATCAAGTTTTAATGCTACACATATCCCCCATCTAGCCACTGCTGCCTTCCTTACATCTGAACTATTTTTATATGTTTCTTCGTCGCTCGTTATATCTTTTAGTAATTCTTTCCCTAAACCATGTAAATATTTTTCTACAAGCGGCAAAATGCTTACTTCTTTATTATTTTCCACACCGCCAGGAAAACTGGCTAAGGTTTCACGAAGAAGATTTTCGAATTTATCTTTCTCAAAGAAATTTATATTTGGATCTCTTTTAATTTTAATTTTACAATTAGCTATAAACAGCGATATTAAAGTTTCTTTATAATTATTTTCTTCAAGATTAATTAATAACAACATATCCTCATTTAACAATTCCGGGTGACTTGTTGTCATTTCAATAGCTAATTTAAATCGATAACGTTCACTGAGGTTAAAGTTATTTAATTTATTTGTTGTTTCCAATGAATCAGTAAGCGCGTCTAAACCTAACAGCTTACCGATATTCTCTTTTTTAGCAGCAACCATTTTTGCAAGTTCAAAACGAGCTTCTTCATCTTTTATATCCATCTCGTGAATAGATAAAAGCAAACCTTTTAAATCTTCTTCAACCATTTCCTTAGCACGCTTTATTTTTGATGCCTCTAAACCTGGCTCAGACCCCTTTGATTCTTCACTACGCCGGTCATCTTGCTCTGATTGCATAGCATGTTCTGGCTGCCTACCTGGTATTGGTATTACCGGAACCTGAGGAGCTTCTGCTAATTGCGCTTCTCCCTCAACAGTCGTAGCGTTTCTGAGTCTTTCTATCGTAGCTCTTGCCTGATTAACTGCATCATCATTAGCATCATAAAGTTCATGCGCAGTTATCCACTGTTCCAAATCACGAATCAGCTCATCTTTTTTTACAACTGTTAGGTGGCGATCATCGAGTGCTTCATTTGCGCGCTCAAGTAGTTTTTCGCTTTCTCTCGTTTCTACTTCTTGGATCGGAGAATGGGAAATTGATGTTTCAGGTTCAACTCGGCTAGGACCCGCTTCCGAGCTATCCGCCCCACTCAAATGTTCAGATTCAGTTACTGCTTCTCTGAAGTTTTTAAACCCAGGTTTTTTCTTAAGTCTAGTTCTTGGCGCGAGAGAAGAAGTTCTTTCCGGAATTGCAGGTCTTGAGAATGGTGTTTTAGGCTGCTGCTGTACTATGTTATCTAATTGCGGTACTGCTGCAACCCTGTTCCGCCCGAATAAATGACCCATATGGCCCATATTTCCTACTACTCTTCTTACTGAGCCAATAGACGGCACATTAAAGGTAATAGCGTTCAATAGGTTGATTTCTCTCAGGCCCTTTTCGCTTACAGGAGCATGGTAAGCTTTTGGATTGGTATGAACCGGATCGACAAAATCTGTTACTCCAGCAAGCCACTCTAAGGCTTCTTGCTTCATCTTCCCCTCTGCAGGCTGAAGGCCAATACGATCACCCAATGCCAGCAGGCTTGCCATATCTTTTGCACTGGTAATCGTCTGGCTTTCATTACCTTTGCGCCCCAGGCCATAAACACGGATGATATTAGAGGCACCAGGTAGGAATGGCTTCACTACTTCCAGCCGTAAGATATGCCCCTGCGTTGGAGTAACAGGAACCACCATCAGTTGAAGGGTGGGGGGAACTTTCTGTGGGTTCACAGCCAAAGCCATTGAGGAAAGGTGTCCATTCATTGCTGCATTGAACACATTTTCCGCAATGGCCTTGCGTCCTTCTTCATTAGCGCTCTTAAATCCTGTTATTTCATGAGGCATAACGCCTTCATGAAGCAGAGCCATCTGCATTACATCCCATTGTTGCCATACTTTGGCTTCTTTTCCAAACCTGCCATGGCGCAGCACGCCGTTTTTATCCATGCTATAACCGGCTTGTTCGTTAAAGCCCATTTCGTGGTAAGCATAGGCATTCAGAATACGTTTTGCATCGTTCAGGTTAATGCTTGATGGAGCACCTTTCATTTCGCCACGTTTTTGATTGACTAGCTGGGCGAAATAGAGAGCGCAAGCTTCTTCCTCGCTGCCAGCCCCGTAATGATGTGTACTACTGGGGGCAGACTTATCTCTTGGCTCTTCAGTCCCTCTAGCTTGCTTTTTCCGTTTCGGCGAAAGCACTAAATCATGTGTTACCGTGCTAGTTGAAATAGCTCGCGAGTGACGGCGTTTATGTCCTGCTTGCTGCGCAGATGTGGATGTATTTGGTTCTTTAGAATCATGCACTACTAAAAGTGATACATCACCACCAGATTGTATTAATGCGGCTATCAAGCTTTCAATGTGGATAACTGGAAATACTTTATTCTTGACCTCCATCCGAGATGGATCATATATTCTTAAGTATTCCGCACTGTATCCTTCGCCTGCATGCAATAAGGTTAAAACCCGATCAGGAGAAATTATTACTCGCTCACCTAATACATCCGTTAAAAAGAGAGTTTCACGACGAGTAACTACTCCAAACTGTGCATAATCTTGAATGAGGCTAGATAAGTGTTGAGAAAATATTTCTCGTTGATCCAATACTCTTGAGACATAGTGTTTTCGTTTGAACCATTCTGTAATACATGTCTCATTTAATTCTTGTCTAAACTGAGGATATCTGGCAACAAAAGTTAATACATCTTTTATTGCTTTCTGCCATTGCTCCGGATCAGAGGCTCTATTACAATAGGCCTCTTGAATATCATCATCTAGTTCAGCCAATACTCGTAAATATTTCTCATTTTTTCTTACAAAAGCTCGATCGAATGGCAGTCCATTCAGTAAATCAGGAACTCTGGTAAGCTCAGAAACAATACTACCTGATTCAACTATTCTTACTCCCCATTGAACTTGTGCAATTAATGCCCTCCAACCATCATTTACTTTTCTTTCTGCAATATCTTGTATCTGGTTATATAGCACTCCGTCATGATGCTCATCTATCCACTTATCTATTTCTTCCGCGAATACCGTTGGACTAAAATCTTCTACATCACGCAGTGCAGACAGTAACTCTCTACTAGCTACCTCTTTACTCACATTCGGCAGAACATCTGAAAGCAGTTGTTTAATACGTTCTTCATCTACTACAGCATCACCCAATACTTTTCGGCGCTCTTGATCTATAAATGCTAGCTGTCTTTGTTCATGTTGTGGATCTTGCAAGGGAACAAGTTGATCAAATAAATGTGAGAATTCTTGCTCCATTTCTTGTAAACGTGTTTCATCTAACTCATACCACTCTCTAACACTTACCTCATCATTTTCTGATATTGTTTCTTTTGTTAATAGCATTCTTCCTATAAATTTAATATAGCTGTGATCAACGAGTTCCCCTTCTTCTAACTTATCAAGGGCATTATCATTTTTTATCGTATGGTGATTTTCTATTGAATCAAAGACCATTTTCCCCGCATTAATAGGGAGCACAGATCCAAAATCAGTTAAAAGTTTATCTATTAAAAGATATTGATCTTCTGGATACCCCAATAACTTGCCATGCTCTACTTCAAAATATTGGCTTAACTCTACCTTATTAACATGAACCGAACCATTATCAATCAATTGCAGCTTAATTCTTCCCGTTTCGAGGTCGCGCACTATAAAAATATTATCTGCACTCAGATCACCATGAGCAAAACCCTGGCGAGCTAATGTGCGCAATAAATTTGCACTTAGATTGGTAATATATTTTGCAAACTTTCTAAGATCAATATTAAATTCGCCAGAAAGCACATCTTGAATTAAATCATGTAAACTATTCCCTTGCTGTTTTTTATAAAGTAGATGGTAATCCCCTTCTATTAATGCGATCCCATAAAAATCAGTAAAGATATCACTTAACTCTGATTTTGCAATCAAAGTAGCTATATTGCTTTCATAATATAAATGCATCAATCTTGTACTTTTTGCTGCCAACGAAAAATTATCTTTCTTCGCTTCATGCACTTCCCCGAAATCACCTTCTCCCAAACGTTCACCAAACTCATATCCACTAAAAAACTTTTGAGGCACTTCAAATACAAACATTCTTTTAAATTTTTCTCTACTTCCAGTATGACCGTTAATTTCCACGTTCATATACCCCATATAACGTAGCGTAGAGGATTCTTCAGGTTGATTCTTTGCAAACTGCTGCTGGGTACTTTTCAACACTCTATCATTTTTAATTAACTCGCGATCATCACTATAATAACAACCTAGATACTTCTTGCCTGAAACAGTAAACTCATATTCTGCATAGGTTATTTCATTATCATCATCATCGTCATCTCTATTTATTAAATAGGGCGTTATCTTTTCAGGATAAAGTCTTCCCTCAAACTCAGGCAGCTGTTCGGTTGGATAGACTATTATTTCTCCATTTTCTTTTCTAGCAGCATTTCTTCCTTCAAACTCATGAATTTCAAAATATTGCCCATGAGACAGCATCGCAACAGGGAATTTATCTAACCAAAAACCTGTTCCTTCATTAACTAAATGAACCTCATATATATACCCTTCATTTTTACTTTCCCATTGAATTTGATAACTCTTACTTTCACTAATTTCGTCATCAAAAACTTTATATAGGTATCCATCTTCTCGAATTTTATATTGAAGTTCTCTATTTTTATCCCTTACCCACCCTACGCTATCATAGATATATTTATTGGTTAGTGGCCTTGAAATTTGTCTCTTTATATCTTCTGGTAATATATAGTCTGCTGGCTTTCTTACATTACCAGGTATCAATCCCATCAAATAATTTTTGTCTTTATCATGAGCATTGATCCAAAGGCTGCTCTCTTCAAACCCATGTCTATTTTTGTTTGAGACTGCTACATTTAATTCGCTATCTTTTTTCTTTCGCCATTCAGTATCAAGATAGGCTTCTAAATCGTTTACATTCTTAAACTCTATACGCTTATCAATAGTGGAGTGCGATTCTCCTGCTTCATTAACAACCACCTTACGGTCAGTAAGTACTATACAATCACCACCATTGCTACTCTTCGCTTTTTGTAACCGTTGCGTATGACCAATCCCTCCCCAGCTTGCATAAGTATTTAACTGTGCAAAACACTCTTCATCAGACATCAATACATCATAAAGCTGCCTAACTTCCCGTACATTTGATTTTTGTACTGTATGCAGCTCTAAAGCTTGAGTAGACACATAGTTACTAAACCAACCCATATGCACAAAGCCACTCAACAATGCTAAAGCTATATAATTTTTCTCTGCTTCGCTTAATGCAGCACCTTTTTGTTTTTCTTCATACAATCTGGCAGATGGCTCTAATAATCTGAGCCACTCTAAACTATTTCCCTTATCCTCTAGTTCCGTTCTATATTTACCAAGAAAAGATGGTGAATTTTTTAAGATACCCCAAGCATGTTGTTTATCTTCTTTTTTACTACTTACAAAAGCTTTCAGTTCTTTCAACTCTAAAAATAATCTGAGTTCTTCAGAAATATTTTCCAAACGCGCCTGAGACTCCTTAACCTTCCCTGTCATCATAAATACTGCACAATCGCTCATTCCCCCTTTCAGTGGAGTTGAAGAAGAAAGATCATCAAAGGAGTCTGACCCCTTTGATTCCTCTTTTCTGATAGTAGGATTTCCTTCAGAAATCATTCTATCTATTACAGAATTTATTTTTTCTATTTCTGCTTGTTTGATAGATGTATTGTTACCTTCTTTAATTTCATTACCATTTTCTTCAACAATAATACGATTTAATGAAACAAGTCCCTCTGCTTCATTACTAGATAATAGACGCTTAATTCCAACAAAAACTTTTCGTAATTGTTTATCAAAATCATTTTTTTCAAAATCCATATCTGCAACTTTATAAGGATCAGAAAGCTCTTCGCCATGCCAACCTTTTCCACTAGCAGCAAATTGTGGTGAAACACCAAATATCTCTTTAAAAAACTCCACAAAATCATTTGTTGTATCACGACTGGGTTCAGCTATAGCTTGAGGGAAAAATGAATGTTTATTAACAAATGAGTCAACAAAAGCATTACTAGTTTTATATATTTTCCTAATAGCTTTCATCGACATTAAAATAGTCTTTTTATCTTGCTCAGATTTAGCATTTTTCACTTTATTAATTAAGGATTCAGTTATTACTTCCAACAAGTCTCTTATATTTGTTATTCTTTGCGCCAGTATAAAATAATCTAGATTAGTAGCTTGATCTGTTTTTTTGATATTTTTTCCATCAAAGTAAGCAAATTCTAATGCATACCTTTCCACTGATGGTCCATAAATTTCATATATACCTTTCTTTTCTCCCTCTGCAAAAAGATAATTGCCAGTTTCCAGAGAAGTTGATGTTTTATCTATAATTTCCTCTACTTTTTTATGACCAGGCACTGCTGTTTGAATACTAATTTCATCTATATACGCAAACCCGGCCTCTAATAAAGAGTTAGGGATACTTACTAAGCCCTTCTTCTTTTTCGACTGAGAATTTAACTTACCAATTAGCTTTCCAAGTGCTTTTTTCTTCTTAGGTAGATTATTAACATCCCCTTCCATTAGCGTCGAACGTAAACGAGCGCGGAACCTCCAATCAGATAACATCGATTTAGTAACATTTTCACCTAATATTTCTTTTGATCGCGCTACGGTAGCTAAATCATCAAAATCAATATAAAGATTTATTTGCTTAGCTGGCAAGCGCCAACGTGCATTTTCTTTTTCTGAATATAAGAAACCATATTGATTACGCTCTATATCTGTTGCGAATCCTATATTTGCGCTAGCTGGATGATAGTGGAGGTATCGTAACTGCGCACGCAATCTTTGCTTTGCTATCTGATTAATTAACTGAGGTACATCTTCTTTATAATGTATTTTTATATGCATTCTTTCTATCATAGAAACTGGAATATCTATAACTGTACCTTGTGGCCCTTTAAATGATCGGGTTATAAATGAAATTATATTATGATTGAGGCTTGTCCAAATATGAGGATAAACATTATCAGGAAGATTAAAAGAAATATTCTGAAGCTCTAACAAGGCTGTCACCATATTCATTCTGAATTTGCTATTTCCAGATGACGTAAGCAGCATAGGAATGGGTTGATACCACATAGTATGCATATGGATTTGATCAGGCTGAGAAGGTAATAATTTGCCCACAGAATGTATTTTCGGTACCACAGGTACTGGTGGCTGATCAGCATCATCCTCTAGAGCTGCTACTACTCTTTTACGACTTTTACCCCGACTCAAGCTTCGCAAATCACTCCAACCCTTCCTTGGAGATAATGATTTCCAAGGTTCTCTTCCTCTACGCTCACCTGAACTATCTGCAGGTAAGTCTGATCTAGCAGCTTGTTCTTGAGTATCGTGCTCAGATCTAAGAAGCGGTAATGGCGGAACTTCATCAGATAAGACATTTTTTTGCTCGCTTCGAGTTCCTTTCCTGCTTAAGCTTCTATTTTTAAAGAAAGCTTTCAAATTATCTTTAGATTCAGTAAAGCCTCTACGCAAGCCTCTGCCTCTTTCGCCAGCCTTGACAGCAGTATAACTAGTTACAGTATTTATGCGTGGCAGTAAACTGGCTGGCTCAAGACCTAATTTATCTTTTGTACTTTCATCTTTAGGCACACTAAGAATATAACCACCTAATTCATCACTCTCGTAGCTCGTTTTTTCATGATTTAAAGCTTCATAAAAACGTAGAGTCAATTTTCCTTGAAATAGCAACTCAGCTAAATCTTTGGCTGTTTCAAAGAAAATTGAATCGTTGTGCTTTCCATCTTTTTCTGTATTCACGCCTCTTAATGCGAATTTACCATTCTCTATTTTTTCTATAATCATTAAATGAGGCGTATTTTTATCTTCAGTAATATAGGAATACTTCGCATCTTTAAACGTTAAACTATTTTCTTCATGGGGTTCTCCACGGTTACCGTGTGCGAATACAAACACTGCATCTAACTTACCAGCGTTAAGAGCCTCAAACAGGCTCGTTACGATTGGCATCACAGATGCTTTTTCAGCATCGGTAGCATCTTTATTGGCAGCTGCTCTTAATGCACTCTCATCCACTTGACTTTCAAATGCTAAACCTGTGCGACCTCGTTTTCTCATGTTGTGATCAAGTTTATTAATATCGAACCCATCTCTACCTGCAACAATACCTAGCTCGTTTTCAAAAATAGGGCGTAATGCCTCAGCATTCTTTTCAACATCCTCATCTTTTGCACCTAACATGCGCATAATGGCTTTGGCTATACAGTTGTCTGTAGCAGCGTGTAATAAAGGTGTTGAATCATCTTCATCTGAGCCAACCCTATCAAATTCCATTTCTCTTAAATACTGCGAAAACTCCTCTTGTTGCTGTAGTGTCAACGCTTTTCTATTTTTTTCTTTAGCTTTAAATCCATCCATTCTATTAGTGCTAAATTGCATCAATAACACTTGAAGCGCTGGCTCAACATTTTGATCATTGTTAGCCATAGCTCTAATCATAAAATCAAATAGATTTCCTTCTTTTTTCCAGAAAGTTATCATTCTATACATAGCGCTTACTGCACTTTCTGGACTCCATTTTTTTCCATTTATAATTCTTAATGTCAACTTTTCAATGTTTAATTCAAGACCCTTAATCTCATTTTCTTTTTCCTCTTTTTCTTTTCCTGATAACTTATGTAGTTCTTTTTGGTCATCTATCAGTTTTTCTTTATATTTACTTAGCTGTTTTTTGCTTTCCTTATATACTTCTGAACTCCATGTCTTTTCATTTTCAATTTCTAATACTAATTTTTCGATAGCTGATTCTAAACGTTCAATTTCTTTTATTTTTTTATCTTTTCTTTCGCCTGACAACGTTAGCAATTCATTTTTATGACCTATCTGTATTTCCTTATATTTTTTTAGAGTTGCATCTTTTTCAGCCAATTCTTCTGCTCTTTTTTGAATAAATAAATTAGCGAATAATGGCTGCAAAAAGATACGGCATAGTGCATCAAACTCTCCATTGACCATGTTCCTGAGTGATACTGTTACCTCTTTCGGCAAATTACTTAAACCCAAAACCTCATTTTCACCAGCTGCTTTCAATATTCTCATATGAAAAATAGCTGTTAGCATCAAACGATTAAGACTAGAGGTAGGCTCACTCTTAAACTCAATACTTTCCTCTACCGAAGATCTTTCAATATTATTTCCTATAATATTCAAAAGGGAATTGTTGAAAATTTCAGCCGAGCTTGTACTGTTTGCATCTTTAGCGGAATTTAAAATACCTTGTTCAAGAATAGCCAACCATTCTTGCGTATCAAGCTCTTCCCCCTCATCTTCTGCGAATGCACTTGCCCTATTTTTTTTAGTTGCGAGCATAGAAATATCTTCTTGAATTTGTTCTTTACTTCTACTGCTCAGCTGCTTTTCATGAAGATGAATATAGGTGGTAGATTTTTTATTAGTACCACTTAAAAAACTTTTTGTTTTCCGTATTACTCCTTTTTTTACATAGTTTTTAAGCCCTGCAGCATTAATTACAGGAAGCCATTTTAAAAGTGGTTTACCTTGATCATCAGAAGACATAGCAATATTATCAATATCTTCATCTTTAGTTCTTTCGCCTCTTACTACAGTAATTTCTGTATTGTTTCCTAGCCCTATCACTGAAAAATAATTTGATCGGTTGCTTGCTATTTTTTTCCATATGGCAGCTGTTTCTTTTTCCTCACCAAAAATCAAACTATTATCATCTGATTTTTCTTTTAGCGTACCAATACCCTTTACAGAATCTAGCGTAAGGAGTTTTAATATACGTTTAATAGCGAATAATGTTGCACGCCCGGTTCCAGTTATTTGTAATAATGAATCCTCTGCACTAACATCTTGAAATAAATTTTCTTCTAAAATAAGCCAATCGCGATAGGTGAGTAAACGTGCTTGATCAGAATGTAGAGATGGATAACCCTGTTGAGCTAAATGAGTAAATACGGCATAGTATTCAGGATGCCCATACACTTTAAAAGTTTTTCCTACCTTAGGCCTCCACCAATCTTGATCTTTAATAATTAATCCACTTCCTGAAACTTCTTGCCCTTCCCAGTAATACCAATTATTTTCTTTAGCCTCTTTAAGGTTCTCCCTAAATGTCTTAATTTCAAATCTTATTTTTCTATTAATTAAATCTCCTGATTTACAAATACTTTCTGATTCATTAAGATAATCCGTTATGGCTTTTAATAGATCTTGAGTCGTTTTATTAACAGCTATATGGATAAAAGATCTATCACCTTTTTCATAAAGACCTGCAATTTTTTCTTGCGTTTCAAGCCATATTTTTTGTATATCTTTAAATGATTTCTCAAGCTGTGGAATTTTGAATGCGGCGTTAGGCCCAAACTCATTAACCATAAGTTGATTAAATCTACTCAACATGTTTTGCACACGATCGCTTATTTGAGCAAAGCAATCTTGGGCAAATTGCCGATCAATTTCTTCAGGTACTAAAACATATTTAATATAAGATGGATAATCTTCCTTATAATCCTCAACTTTTTCTTTTTGGATAATATGCATTAAATTCAACATACGCTGATAGTGCTCGCCTTTCTCTTCTTGTGTTAGCACTCTTGTCTGCTTTAGCATTTCATAGCTAGCCTCTAATAAAGAAGCCTTATCTTCAGCATCTCTCTGAGAAATTTTTTCTGCATCAGACAATACTGCACTTCTCGCAGAAAAAATTTCTGATGCGGTATCAGTTATTAATTTTTTCTTTAAAAAATTCATCATGATTTCATAATCATCAGAGCCATTATTTATGATTTTTTGATATGACTCTAAAGCCTCATGATAATATGCTCTTTTCATATCACTATTATCATGAGGTTCTGCTGCTAAAATCGCTGAAACCTTAGCAATACAACGATAAAGCTCGTCTTGGGCATTTTTATCTTCAATTGCTTTACAACGATCCAGAGCGATTTTGTAATATCTTAGGGCATTATCGAAATTGTTATCTTCTAAACTAGTACGTGCCAATCGCATGAGATCACCAATGATCTTAGTACTTGAGTGCGCAACTCTGTATTCCTCTGACTCTTCAGATAAGGGCTTGAGGAAATTTGATAATAACTCCTCACCCAGAGTTATCGTATTAATGGGGTCAGACCCCTTTGATTCTCTCTCTTCTTTTTCTGCACGATATGCACCAATTTTCCTTGTAAGGTCACCGCTCTCAGGATTAATTTTTCTTTCAAGCATTTTTGCTAAATGACGAAGCTCTGCCTGAAACCCTGCATCTTCTAATATTTTCTCTACGGTTATTTCTTTTGCCTGAGCCCCTTGGCCTTTCTCAGGAAGCATTATCTTCATATATTCTAGAAGATTTTTATCGATAGCACTTAAATCAACAGAGTATGATTGACCATCAGCATGATCTATCTGCCATTGGCCATTTACTTTCTTCATCCTTACCAAATGACCTTCATCAAGCTGAATTTCTTTGCCATCTAATGAAACTAATTTAACTGCCTTTTTGCTTCCTATTTTTAGCAGCAACTCTTGATCATTTTCTGCTTTTTCTGCAAACTCAAGCCCACGATCAGCTAATTCTCTCCAGCGTCTATCTCCTGCTAATTTTGCTCTAACGGAGGCTGGATAAGCTGGCATAAACCTTATTCCGTTCCTCATAAACAGGAAGCGCGCAAATTCGATCGTGAAAGCTCCTTCGTTATAGTCGCCTTTCATATCTTTAATGTGTTGAGCTATTACTTTGGGTTTAATACCTAGTTTTAGTAATTCTTCTTCTACAACTTTAATATATTCATTGAAATGACTCGCAAGCTTTTCTTCTCTAACTTCTTTTCCAAAGTTAGCTAAAGTGGTTTGTACACAGCGGCTTGGTATACTGGCTTCATTTTCATAGCCTAAATCATGTTTGGTATAAATTCGGCTTGATTGTTCCTCAGAAACAGAACTAATGTTACCTAATTGTTGACGTACAACGGGTAACTCCGGCTGCTCATTTTGAGAAGATTGATTCTTTGCTCTATTTCTACTTCTACTCCAGCTCCCAAGGTTTTCTCTGGAACCTTTTAGCGATAACCAGCTCTTGTTATGTCTTAAAGTTTTTCTTCCACGCTCTTTTGAATCACCTTGCACGTCTAAAAAAGCAGCTAATTGTTTAGATAATACAGAAGAGAAAATAAAATACATGCCTGTTATTTTTCCTTTTTCTCCAGACAGCGATATCTTCTCTTCTAATCCTAATATTTTTTTAACTTTATCTTTTTTACTTGGCGCATCTTCATGTGGTCGCATAAGTTCCAGAGCAACACTTCTCTCTTTAGAGAAATCACAGAACTGCTCTCTATCTTTTAACCCTTTAAATATTTCACTGATTAAATTTAGATGATCTTTATTAATATGTGGAATGGCTTTTAATTTCTCAAACCATGCATCATTAATGATATATTTATCAGCTTCTTGATGATTTAATAATGACAATAACTCTCTATTTTCTTCTATTGAGGCTCTACTAGAATTCGACTCTTCTAACCTGATTGCAAAATCAATAGCCCTGAATAAAGCTGCCAAGCCACTTTGAGGTTTATTAAGCTCTTGCAATACAGATGATTTATTTGCGCGGCTTAAATCAATAGCAATATTATTAATAATTTTACTGACATAAATCTGCAAATCAGCCATATTACTGCTCAAAGATCGCTGCTGAAGTTTTTCATGGAACTGATTTGCTTCATTAAGAAAAGGATGGCTTTTTATATTATTGATAATAGAAAATTTATTATCCCTTAATGCCTTTAACAATCCATCAAAATCCAAACGATTCCCAAGCTCTTTCGTTGGGCTTTGTATTATTACTGCACTACCTTTAGTAGTTATTGCATCTGAACGCTCTGTATTATACCCCACAAATTTAGATTCATTTAAATCAGATGTTTGTATCGAAGATCTAAACTCTTTAATTCCAGCAACCGAAACATGCGCAACATCAAACTCCCCATTCTTTTTATAAATAGCATAACAATACATAAATGGCTTATTAAGCACTAATGTTTTTCTGCCATCTGTATTCATAACAAAAAAGCTATTGCCCGTTAATTGACTAATAACTTGAGCCTTCCCTTCATCATGCATAGCATCAAATAATGAACTTTCCTCAATACCGCCCTTTAATTCCCTGACAAATCCTAATTGCATTTCAATTAATAAAGATTGTTTTGCATGATGTTTATATTCATATAACGGAATCCAGATATTTTTCTCAATCGCTAATAACTGTAGACTTGTAGCAACAGCATGGTAGCTACAATTACCTAGATTTTGATCTACTCTAGGATCACCATGTTTCCACCATTCTTTATTTTCAAATAATTTTTGATCTATTTTTATTTGCCAAAAGAATGCTCTATTCCCTACAAAAAATTCTAATTTTTCGACCAACAATTCAAATTTTAAATGATCAGGATGATCTTTTAAAAATTTTATTATTTGTGGCAGTCGATCAGTCACAAAATCTTTAGCCCATAACATTAAATCTTTATTATCAGAACAATGAGACAACAATTCATTAAGTTCTGAAAAACCTGTTAGTTGATCTAACGCATTAAAAAAATCAAGATGCCGAAGCTCTTCCCTCACCCATTCATAGCGAGCCAGCAAAGCACTTTTCCTCAATAGCACATAATTTTTATCTAATACTGTTGAGAGATTATCTATTGCTTTAGCCGAAGGAGTATTATCAATTTCCGAGAAATCAGTTCTATCTAATTTACTTAATGCATCAGTAACATGCTCTTCTAATTTCCTTCCTTCTTCTTTAAAAATTTGTGCTCTTCTTTCAGCTTCTTTTTCAGCTAGTTCTGCCTCAACTAAAAAACCACTTTCAATTTCAGATAATAATTTATTCTTATTCCTCTCTTCAATCTCTTCTCTATGCTCTAATAACCCTACTATGAAATCCTTATCTTCAGGTATAAATCTTGCTAACTCAGAATAATAATTATAATGCCCATCTTCAAAGAAATCATTCATTAAACTACATCTATCATCCGAAGCAGTAACTGCTGCTAGTTTTCTTATATATTCACGTAATTTTTCTTTTTCAAAATTACTTTCTTCTTTAACAACATTAATAATGATTAATCTTAAAATAAGTTTTTTATCTCTAGCATCAGCCAAGCTCGGTTCGCTAGCAGCTAACTCAGCAAAACTTTCATAGTCCCCAGAGGCTTTGCATTTTGCTAAGGCCCATTTAACATCTTTCTCACGTGACAAAAATGGTACTGAGGCTGCTAACTTAGCAAAAAGCTTATAGTTATTGGATTTTCTGCAGTCATCAAGTGCTGTTCTTTTTTGGCTATCTGATACCAGCATTGGAGATGAGGCAGCTACTTCAGCAAAATAAGAGTACTTCTCAGCTCTCCATAATTCTTTTAATGCCCATTTTTTATCAGTTTCGGAAGCTTCTACAGCAAACTTAGCAACATTTGCATAGTCGCCTTTTCTCAGCAATTTTCTTAAGTGAGCATTAATGGGGTCATTAATGGGGTCAGACCCCTTTGATCTTTGAGCGTTACTAGCGGCCACTATTCTCCAAGGCTCTGCCTGCAATGCCTCTGCCCCGGCTTCTTCTACCGGTAAAATTCCATGTTCTTCAATATGTCTGGCCTGCTCAGCTAACGTTAAACCAGCTTTCAGTTTTCTAACATAGCTTAGCTCAAAGCCAACCTTCTCAATGAGACTTTTCAGACCTGATGGATCATTAATCAGTAGTTCTTTATTATCCCTGAAGCCTCTCAGTACCAGCAGGTGCTCTCCATGCCTTACTTCGGCAACGACAGAAATTACGTGGCCTGCATCGGGACCAGTTTCAAATACTACGGATTCCTGCCCCTCTACACTCAACTTTAAGGCTCTTGCTTCACCTGAGTTATCGTTATAGCGCGCTAAATAGCCAAATTCGATTACAGCATGTTCAGGATTAGTAAAGCCCTCATATACTGCCTCGATATTTCTTCCAACTTCTAACTCACGCCCTTGCCCTCTTAGGAACTCTTCAACCCATTCGAATTCGGCTTTGCCCTCTTTCAATTTTGCCAGTACAGCTTCATCGCTCTCTCCTAGCCTTCTAGCTGCTCGCAAATACTCATAGCCCCAGCCTAATACTTCTTTAAGCTGCTCTTCGTGCGCTTGTTTTTCTGCTGCAGTGGCATTGCGTCTTAATATAGGAAATTCGCGATTACTAAAAATTGAAAATTCAGGCAACCGGTAGCCGGGATCGTTTGATCTTACGCTGTTATGCATAGCTAGTTCAGCACACCATATTGCTGCAGCTACAGTATGGCGACCGCTGCTTTGACCAGCAGTATTAATGGGGTCAGACCCTTTTGATCTTTCTGACTGCGCTTGCATTATTTCTAAATCAATCGGTAATTCAGAACCAGAAACATCGTTTTCTTTACGCTTTCCTCGCCGGGCTTCTTCTATTGTCTCATTTTTTGTTTCAAATATTACATCACCTGGCAATGGTTCAAATATTGCTTCGTTATTTGATTCTTCAGCATGTTCGGTTTGAATTTTTGCTACATCATTACTTCTCGGCGATGAAGGCCCTGCCTTATCTTCGATATTAAATTCGTGTAGATATGCATCTGATGATTTTTGTTGCCCTTCTTTTTCCTCATCATAATGAGAAATAATAATTTTAGGGGTATTTGGATCAACCTGAATATCAGGTTCATTATCTACTCGTCGTGCACTTATCGCATCATCATTATTTTCTATATCATCTTTTATCGATTGCATTAAATACATTAATCTACGCACATATTTTTCATACATAACATGATCAGGTGTTAAACTTGCACCAATCATGCCAATATAATTATGGCTGAATTCTGGCTCTAATACTATTCTAGCAACCCATTCTTTTAGGGCATTATCTTCAGAGCTTATAATTTTATTTAAAATATCAACTCGAGCATTACTATTATTAATCGGGCTTCCATCAAACAAGCTTACTACTAATTTTTTGATATTTAATTGCGATAATGCATCTTTTTCGATAGCAATTTCTTTTAAGATTTCAGCATAAACTAATGTTAAAACAATTCCATTAGGGCTATAATCCTCTTCCCTAGCCTCTAACTCGTTTTGACTCTCTTTCAATAATCTTAATTTTTCTTCAAGACTAGAATCTAACATCATTATAGAAGTCTTATATTTTTTTGCTTTTTTATTAAAATTCTTTAAAACATCTTCCATTATTACTTTACTAAATTTTTTACATATCTCGATTGAAACTTTTCCTTCCACCAAGAACTGATCCTCTTTATTATAAATTCCAGCTTTAGCTCGTAACCTGTTCAAACCTGAAAATAGTGTGTAACTGCTCAACGTCTTCTCTTCTTTTGCAACTTCCAGTTTTTCTAGCAATTTACTGAATTTTTTTCTTGCTTGTTTACTATCTTCATTAACTGGGAATAAAACACCTCCTTTGAAACCTTTTTCAACCGTTCTATTTATTTTTTGTATAACGTATTTACCTTTTATTGCTTTTATTGTTTCAACTTTGAATTTTAAATACTCATTAACATTATTAACATAATTCTTAACACCAACCCTTCTTACAGTCGAAAGAGAGGGAAATTTAGCAAATCGATTATGGGAAGCATTAATATACTGCCAATAATAATCGGTTGAGTTATTAACTTTAACTCCTTTAATCATAGTGTAGTGATCAGATTTAGTAGATAAAGTAGGAATATAAATTTCTTCATTTTCCAAATTGTACAAATTATTTATACTGGCTAATATTTGGGGGGGAACTTTAAATTTTAACTCTTGATCAACATCGGTCACTCTTTCATAATATGGATAAATATCACTACGAATAGTTTTAGCAAGCGTCATAAAATCTATCATATCTTTTAATACACTTACTCTCACCCCCCCCCCGACAATACCCATTGCAGCTAGAAGATCACTTCTAATATATTTTTCTTTATTTTCTACTAAAGCTCTTATAAGTACCCATTGGCTATACCGTGGTATATTAAATCCAAGCGACCCCATGTAGTTTATTAAAAGTTGATAAGGGCATTCATTTGTTAAATGACTAGCCATTACCACAGTTTGCGGCTGGCTCCAATGCTTACTATCTGTAAACTTGCCTGTAGCTGGAAACATTTCCCAACAGTAAAAAGAATTTTTTCTTACTTGCTTAATATTATTAAGCCAATCATTTGCATGTATAAACTTTTCATTATTGGAATCTTCTAATGAAACCATACGGCTAAAAAAAGCTTCCGTTTCTTCAAATGCATCTTTGCAAAGTTCATTAATTGTTTTCCTTAAGTTTTCCTTACGTATCAACTTAAGATTATTTACTTTATCAACCACATGAATTCCAACATTTTTCCAACGATCTTTTAATTGATTCAACTCAGTTATAGCATATAAATTATTTATGTACTTATCAAAAATTATTTCAACATCATTAATTTGTTTTCGATCCACTTCCAAAGAAATAACATTTAACCGCTTTTTAAATTCTCTTATTAAATCTACTATAAAGGGATGAGATATAGTAGATACATTCATTGCCATGATCTTGTCAAAATCGTATTTTAAGTTGTCATAGCTACTATGAGCATTAGCTAATGAAGGTGTTAAATCTATATTTACATCACTCATTCGCTCATCAATAAAAGAAAGCTTATCAATTATCAGGCTAAATCCTTCTGCTATCTCATCACGCTTATGTAAAGCTTCCTTAGCAAGGCTTTCTGTCATTCCATTTAAATTATGCGCTACCACACCATAATGTTGCACATTAAAATTATCCTCTATTGAATCATCATAGGTTGTAAATTGCGCTCTTTGTTTAATATGAGCTTTTTTTAAATTCTCTCTAAATTTATCTTCCCATTCATCTAATGCATTTAAGACTCTATCGCAATGGGCATACCGCTCTTCAGTACTAATATCTGTTAATGGTTTTTCTAATAGCTTAATACTATCTGTTAGCGCAGTACTCGTTTCAGATTCATTTTTTGATACAACTGAAGCTACCTTCCTCTTACCCAAAAATTCACTAAACTCTTTTCCAATATAATTTAAACCTGACTTTACTTTACCCTTAATAAAACTAAATTCAGTTACGCTTAATTCTTTTTGAATTTCGCTCACATAATCTTGTTTTGCTTTTGCTTTCGCATTTGAAGTGTTTAATTTTTCAAGAAAGTTTATTCTGGAATAGCTTCCTTTTACTTTTCCACTTACTAAATGATCTTGTTGATCACTCCACTTAAATAAACCATAACTTTCACCAGTAACTATATTTTTTAACTCCCAGATTGATTCACCGGATTGCTGATCATTTATCTTTTTAGTAGCCAATAAATTACGCGTTTTAAATTTGGTCAATGACTTTTTAAGTTCACGGCTTTCATTTTCTAGCTGCTGAATTTCAATAATGCGATTCTCTGTGCCATTGCGGCTAAATAAGATATAACTTTCACCTTCCAGCTTGCTGCTATCTCGCACAACATCTATAAATGAGCTTGAATTTTCGTCAATGCCATAGCCTCTTTCTAATAATACTTTTTGAAGAAATAAACGTTTCAAGCGTGAAGATTTTTCATAAGCCCTATATGTTCTATCAATTATTCTCCAATCAGCTCCCCAAAACCTATACTTGGGGTCCTTATGGCTTTTAGCGTATTCTGTGTTAAGTTCGGTTTTAAACTCCTGGAATATGCTTCCTAATGATCTACTGCCTTTCGAAGATGTTCTAGGCGGGATAGCGATATCAGCTTGTTTTTTATCAAAACTTCCCTCACCCGGATAAGTTTCTTGGCTTTTCGACATACGAGCATGAGTATTAGAGCTTATTCTTGTTGGAATTAAAGGGGTATGCGTTTCTTTAAAGTTTCCATGTTTTCTGGTGTTTGTATATTCTATTTCTGGCACTATCTCTTCGCTCAAATTACTTCCTGTACCATTCTCAGGTAGTTCAAAGCGCACTTTTCTTGGCCCACTTGCAGACTGCTCAACATCGTTCTCATTAGAGCCTAAACGTATAATTTCTAATTTATTGTGATCACTAATTTCATCATTTCTAAGCGGCGTTACTCGCTGTGCTGTTGCTGCTATTTCAACGATAGGCTCTTCTAGCTCATACTCTGTAGAATAAGAATCTCGGTTTAAACTAGCGCGTGAGTTATCTGCACCTATCAGATGAGCCTCATCACTATCAGAAATTTCAAGCTTTTGCGTTAACTTTAAAAAGTCTTCCGCTGCTTTTCTTAAGCTTTCATCATTACTATTTCTAGCATTATCAAGAACGCTGTGAACGCCAAGAAACTCTAACTCTAAATCATCATCTGCCAAGAGTGCTTCTAAAACAGTTTTATCAATCAAAACTGTTTTAGAAGCATCCTTATGCCCTTCTAATTTCCATACACCATCTTCTTTATCTTCTTTAATCAGTACCATTAAATGCTGAGCATCAGCTTTTGTATCATAGTCAATGCTATGATCAACACCGTTTGAGATCCATTTTAAATTTCCGCTAGCACCTTCTTTTGCAATAACCAGCACAGAGAATACTGGCGAAGTATCTGTGGTAAATTCAGTTAATAAATTAAATAACTCAGGCGCTATCTCTTTAGCTTTAGCTTTTCTCTGCTCATCAGACATAGTACGCGTGTGCTCTTCGCTTAATGCTTTCAAACCATAACGACTTGCACCATTTCTTTCAAAAAATAGTTTAACTGCAATATCAATATATTCCTGAACACCTTCATTGTATTTTTCATAAAGATTACGAATCGCAAGATTATTACTATTAGCTGCATCAACTCTCTCAAACCATGCCTTTATTTCTTGTTGGATAGCAGGATGTATAACTTCATCCCAACCTGTTTTTATTTCATCGTTTTCGCCTTGTTGTTTATAAAAAGCTCGCACTGCTTGACGTATACAATGCTTTAATGAAAGAGAAATTTTTTGAGATTCTGATTTTTCTATTTCAGTATGAATGGGGTCAGACCCCTTTGATTCTTCTGCTGTTGATTCAAAATGCATTGCAACTGTAAAATTAGCTACGCTATCTAAAATACTTTCCTTAAATACATCATCAATATAGGCTTCTCTTACCAAGCCTTCTAATTGACTTACTTTATAAAGCAACTGTTCTATTTGTTTATTTTTATAACTATTATTCTCTAGCAATAGCGCATGTGTCTCATATAATGTTGAGAAATCCTTAAACATTTTAACTATAAATTCACATTGTTTATTTTTCTCATCATCAGAGGCACTTCCATTATTCTCTAACTCTTCAAGATTACTTATTTCATCTTTAATATTTAAAAAATAACTCTCATTTACTTCATCAAATATTTTTGATGCTTCTTTTTTAATTAAGAGCTGTATTTCTTTATCTTCACAACTCTGTAATATACTGCTATACCGTTCTAACACCAACATACCAAATAAAAGGTCTCCTTGAACAACAATTAAATCATCTACTAAACCTTTAAAAATACTTGCAACTTCTTTTAAAGATCTGCCATTTTCTATATAACTTTCAACCAAATCCATACTTTTATTAACAACTTCTTTGCGCATTTCCACTGCATACTTATTCTCACTAACAATTTTATTTAGCAGACTTATATGTTTGTAAATAACTAACATCACCATATCTGGTTGATTACTTGCTTTGAATAGACTTTTTGCCTCCATTACACAATTAATAGCTTTTTGCAGAATTTCATTATTTTTCAAATCTCCTTGAATCCATTCATCATGCGCCATCATAAATGCCCTAGCCGCTTCTTCAGGCTGCATATTAATTTTATATGCTTCAGCTTGCTTTTCATGATCTATTGCATTGCAATGATGTTCTAGTAACGCATGAAGATCTTTCACTCCTATTAATACTTGATGAGTTGTATCTTGATGATTATTCCAAAAAATTTCTAGCATTCTTGTATTTAAAATTGTATCTTTTTCTTGATTATGTTCTTTTAGAACCCTCATTCCATAAATATCATCAATTAACCCTTTTAGAGAGTTTACAATTTCCATTTTAAAACTACTAAAAATATTCTCTCCTCTATCACTAACAAAAAAATCTATTGCATGTTCCAATTCAATGACTCTAGTTTCCATTGCCAAAAACTCAGAGTTATTAGCAAGGTACTCACTGCTAGCTAGCAATAATGAAGTGGTGGTTTTTAATTTATTATAAAGATCTTGAACATTTTCGGAAAATCCTACTCTAATTGGTGTTGAGTCCTCATCTTTTGCATGCGGGTTTAAATCTTTACTCCATTTACCTTTATTGTACGTATATTCAAATCCCAAATCATCGTGCGAACCTAAAGCAAGATCATCATACAAACCTAAAGGAGCACCATCAAATGTCTTTAAAGGTTGCTTCATCCTTTCTACATATTCATTGAATTTTTCTATATAACCAGGGCTATTAACCCCAATATCGCTTAAATATATTTCTGATTTCAATGGTTCTGCTTGCCAAGTCAAGCTAAGTTCTGTTTTAACATTAGTACCAAATATTGATGAAACAACTTCTTTCAGTGCACTAATTTTTTCTAAAAACTCATTTTTATTAGCACCTAATACTTGTGGCTCCCATGTATAAAACTCAACACATAAATTTATAAAATATCTAGCTTTAGAATAAATATCTATTAAAACTCTAAGCTGCAATTTTAATTCGTCATAACTTTGCAAACTAATCACTGGAACAAGCTGCTTCTCTAATGCTCTAATTTCCGCCTCAAACCAATCCTTTTTTGCAGTTATTCGTTGAGCCAACCGTAAAAAATCACCAATATAAAGCGGTGAATTTGTTTGGGGTTGATAATAAGTAATTAATTCATTCAAATCGTTTTGAAGAGTTTCATTTGGAAATTGGTCTGTTCTATTATTTATGCTCTTTGCTACATCCATGCCTTTTATGTGGCCTGGAATAAATCCAATAGCATCATTATCTCTTCTGCGCAACCCATATCCCATTAGACCAAAATCTTTGGGGATGGCAACTGGATTTACTTTAGGAATAGGTATTTGTGGTTGCGTCAAGAACTTGGCCCATGGATTTCTGCTCTCTAACAATTGAGAACTTATCATTGAATCATGCATTCCAAGTAATCCAAGCATTGCTTTCTTTAAACCCTCTGATTTTCCAGATGCTAGAATTTGATTTCTACGCTCAAACCCATATTTTCCAGCAAAAGCATTTAAATATGTTTTATATACATGAATCGCATCAAGACTATCAATATCAAGGTGAAGATTCAATATATTATTTTCTCCATATAGAGAGTTTAATTGATGAGCAAAATAAAGAGAGCCGTATAATGATCTAAATGTATCTGTACGAATTCCAATATTTTCATTTATTGAATGAGTATTTAATTTTAAGAAATTCAGTTGCGCATCTTTATCGCTAACTCTTGCTATTCGTCTTTCCATATCACCGCGGAAATGTATCGCTAATGGCGATAGGTTAAGAAGCATAGTATGCGGTATTTCTATATCAATACCATTTGGTCTTATTATCGGCATTAAAAACGTATGTAAATTTCTATAGGCAGTCCAAAAATGTACATTTACATTTGAAGGCAACCCACGCATTGCCGAGTTCATTGCAATGAGTGCCTCTTTCGACTTAGCTTTATATTCCTGATTACCTCTACCTAGCATAGGGAGTAATGTAGGTGGAAACCAAATACCATGAAGATGGATAAGCGTATTTTCTAACACTTGTTTTTTAATAATCAAATCACCTAATTGTTTATAATCATTCTCAGCAGCAGGCGAAAGAATACATTTCTTAATCATATTATCACAGACATTTATTGCCTTAGCGAACTCACCAATCTGCTCGTAGCAAAAAATTGCTCCTCTTGAATAATATTTTAAATTGCTTTCATCTTGCTCATGATTACCTGTAACTCGCTTTGCTTTTTGAATATACAATTCAGCTGCTAGTTCATAATCTAGTGCTGCGTTTCTTTTATATATAAAATTTTCGTTTCTGTCAGCACATATCAACCAAGCCTCAGCAGCATCTTCAAAATAATTTAATTTCCTAAATCGAAGCGCAGCTTTTGTAAATAAGCTATTTCTCGCCTTAAAAGTTTGAATATCAATATTTTTACTTAAATTATTTTTAAATATATTCTCAATGTACTTTAATATATTTCTAACTTCAGCAATATTATTTAACTGCCATTGCTCTTCCAGATCTTTCTCACAATTTTTAATTGTATTTAATTTACCCTTACTTAAATTGGCATCTGCTTGCGTATCAATGATTAAGTCTTCATCGATTACATCAAATCGAGTTGAATCATTGCCTATTTCCCTAGAAATAGCACTATCAATTTCATTTATACAATTATGCCAAAACCTATTTTTTCTTCCCTCAAAAAATTCAACATTTTCAGGTTTTGCGTAATATCCTTCCTTGTCAAAAAATACAAATGCATCATTTAAACAATCAATTATTTCCTGGCTATTTTCAATCTTGTTTATAGCCTTTAATTTTTTAATTACATCATCTACTGAGCGCTCATAATCAATATAAATATCTTGCATTTTTTCAAATGACATACCCTCTGATAGTTTATTAGCTATAAAGCTTATATCATTTAACTTCGCCCTTAATTTTTTAACTTTCCTTTCTGGGTTTTTCTCAATCTCTACCATTCGATCTGTAGCTTTTACATACTGCATATAAGCCTCATATGCCTCATCGTAATATTTTTCTTTGTGTAGATACCGACCTAAATTATAATAACCATCCGCAGCCTTCTCCTGATACATTACTGCGTTACTCACATCATTTATTTGTTTATATACTTCAACCACAAGTTCATTTACATGTGCTAATAGTTTTATGGTTTTCACATAAAATTCAGGGTATTTTGATTTATCAATTATTTTTAGAGTAGCGTCAAGATAGGCGCAAATTTCCTCTAGATTTTTCCCATCTAAAGAATTAGAATCTGGCAATCCGTTAGATGAGCTTCTTAGTGGCTCTAATAGCTTATTTAATTCTTCTTTAATTATTCTTACACTGCTTTCCTGCAAAGAATTCAACCACCGCTGCTGCTTATTAGTAATTGGTAAATATTTTATAGTTTTAGCAGTCAAACTTACTAAACTTTCCATATCATTTGCATCATTAATAGCATCTCTATAAACAAACAGCTTTTCTAATGCTGATACTTTCTGCTTTATATATTCTGACAATTCTATTTTTTTGTTTAATTCTTTAACATTATCTATAAGAATATTGGCAACATCGTGGTTATTAACATCAAGCGTATATATCTCAGCTGTAATAACAGTTTCACTACGTTTCAGTAATGCCTTTAACCAAGCTTCATGAAATTCACCACTGATATTTTCTTTTTCCCAATCCCGGGCTAAGCTCAATAAATGATTACTTGATTGCGAACTGACTAAGCTATCTCTGTGAATATTTAAAATAATAAGCTGCTCTATTGCTTGCTTTATACTTGCCGCAAAGTCTATCTGTTGTCTTTCAAGTGCGACCACCTGATCTATCACATGACTTACTGCAGATTGATCCATCAAATCGAGCTTATTTATTGTTTTTCTTATTACAGCTTCACTTTGCTCTCTCAGCCATTCCTGCCATTCACCCTGATGCTCAGCTACTATATTTTGCTGTGGAAGCCGAGAGATATCTAATAAAATATCTAATGTCAGAATATTCCCTAATTTTTCTCTATACGTATTCAAGTGAGTCAGCCTCTCGACTGTTTGCCCAATACTTCTTGAGAAAATTACCCCTCGTCTTTCTAACGCTATGATGTCCCTAATCAATTCATTTATTGCAGCTTGATCATTCAGCTCCAGTTCAGCTATTGCATTTCCTACCAGCTCTTCGCTACGGTTTTGTAGGCTTTCTCTATGCTGATTACGATTATCTCTACGTTGTGCTAACCTCATTAATTCTTCTAATGTCTCTGCATGAGCTAATTGAGGTTTATATCGAGTAAATAACTTTAATTTAGACTTAGCACCTGATCCATGCCCACCCTTTCTACCACCAGTACCTGCTCCTGAGCCATCACCACCACCACCACCACCGCCTTGTACTTCTTCTTCAGTGTTAGAAATGGGGTCAGACCTCTTTGATTGTTTTTTACTAAATACATTTTTAGCCCATTTTCTAAAAGTACTACTTCCCTCACGATTAGCTCCAAAAACCTCAGCTATTAATTTAGCAGATTTATGCTCGCTTACTTTTTCTGCCTCCAATTGATTTGTAACAATAACCTGGCTTACAAACTCTGTAATAATGCTTTCAAGATGGCTATTTGCGGTAGCCATCTTGAAAGCATTATCATTAAATTCAACTTTACTAATCTGTACGCCATTCAGTTCTGAACCTATCAACTCACTCCATTTAAATTTAATTAATACTCTAGAACCATCAAGCGGATCAAATAACTCCCACTCATCTTTAGTGGGGTCAACTCTGTTAGCGATGAAATAATGAGCTGCATCTTTATGGCCAATTTCTTTACCCAATAATTTGATTTTTCCTTCTTGATTTGCAGGTACTGTTAAAGCCACTTGATTAGTACCATTTAAATCGACTTCAAGTTTACCTAACGCGTCTTGTTTATCAGCTAAATTTCTAAAAATACCTCTTCCGTTTAAACCGTCAATAGCCACAAAATTGGCTTGCATTTCTTCTTGTAATACTAAGTGGGCGAACTCAGTTGTCCATGCTCCTTTTTGCATGGCTTCTTCACAGCTATTTAAGTAATCTTTAATATTAATACTATATTCTTCACTAGATAAATAATTTAGAAGCTTAGCTTTATATTCTTCTATTTGTTTGTGAGATAACGTTTCGCCTTTTTGTCTTAAAGATTCAATATGATCAGCAATAGCATGCTTTTCAATAGATTCGTAGTCGGTTGAAATTTGCTGGGTATTCTCTTTAAATTTGTCAAAAAGTTCATTTATTCTGGTCTGGCTGATGCCTATGGTTCCATCTTCTTCTATTGCTCCATTAAGCATTTTCAGATGCAGTAAGCCAAGATATACACACTCGCCTAGAGCCTCTTTAATTACAGGCTCACCGCCCTTATCTGAAATTTGATAAATTACTTTACTGAAAATTGGAGGTTGTTGATTATTTTCACGCGTTTGATTCAATGATATAATTTCTTCACGGCTCAATTGCTTCCACTCAAAGCCTAGAGCTATTAAAGCTTTTTTCTTATCGTCAGCTATGTTCTTATCTGATTTCGCTGTTTTTGATATAACGCTACCTAAATCTTTTAAAGGTAGCTTTTTCACTGCTTGATATACAGCCCCTTCTTTCCATTCTTTACTATTCAATTGTTCTATATCTCTAAATACTGCTACGCTGCCTTCTTGTATATTTTGTTCATGCGATGTAGCAGAGAAGGTGGATCTACCAAATATTGCTTCTTCAACATCTCTACTTATATTCTCATTGCTTTGCGCTTCATGATTTGATTGCGTTGATAATACGTCACTTAAACTTGGAAAAGATCTTTGATCTCTGACACTACTAACATTACTAGCAAATAAGTCTGAATTCGAACGTTGGAAAGTAAGATCAACATTGCTACGGGTCAGCACTTCGCCCAAACTTAGCGGAGCAACTCGTGACTGCTGTGCTGGTAAATTAGTTATTTCATTGCTATCTCTTCTGTGGTAACTACTACCAAATGAACGATTATTAGCTGATAAAAGTGAATCAATACTTAGCGAGCTTACACTGGAAAACTCGTTGGACCTTACTACGTCTGCTAAGCTTCTTATTTGTTTAGGCGCAGGCAGTGCACCAGACATTTTTCGAGAAGAGGAAGGAGCTGTGCCTATTACGTTAATATCATCGTCATCAGTTGGCTTAGCGTCAGATAGTTCAGTATTTGTTTCTTTTGCAGAATTTACATTTTCAATAAATTTTTTCAGATAACCAGCTAAGGTTTTCTTTTCAAGGCTAACAGAGTTTTCATCAAGGAAAGACTTGTTTACATCTAATAAATCTGTGTGATCAGAGGCTACTAATAAGACAGCATTATCTTTGAATGAAGCTTTTACTTCTTCATGCAATTTTATTCCATGCGTTTTATCAATAAAATTATCATCTGCACCATGAATGAGGCCAAATGCACTTGTAATTTGATTGCTTTGCAACTTTTCTGACGTTCGATAAGGATTTTTTGTTGCCGCCATTACTGTTTTCTTGAGGCGAGGCATATCCGTTAATTTATCTTCTATTACATTATTTAAAGAAGTAAATGTTGAGATCAGCAAGCAAGCTTTTACCTTATTCTTTAATGCTAACTGTGCCGTTACAGCGCCCCCAAGTGAATAACCTACCAGAGTAATTTGTTCAGGCTTTATACCTAAACCACCCTCTGCTTTGGGCTTGATCATATAATCTAATACTGCCTGGCTATCTTCATATGTTTTTTGCTCTGATGGCCTGCCGGTACTTAAACCGTAACCGCGGTAATCATATGCAACTACATTTACCTCTGCCTCATTATAAAAGGCTTTTAAAACAGGAGCAAAATGCCCAAGATCTCCAGCATTACCATGGCTAAATAAAATATACTCTGGCTCTTCACCCTTTTTGCTTTCTCTTTCTAAGTTTACTACAGCTATAGAATCTTTTTTACCTAGCAATGATTCTTTTCCAACCGGTAATCTAACAACTTTTTGATCTTCAACCTGGCTCTTTCTGTGTGGTTCTAATTGTGCCATTAGCTCACCAGTTAAGCCATCATCATACGTACATACCTTACTTCTAAATAAAAATGATACAACCTCATACGCTAATTTTATTTTATTATCAGTATCGAACATCTCTCGTTTTACCGCTCTTTGAAACAAAAGTTTATTACGGATAAATTTTCTAATTGAGGGCAAAGGCATACTAAGGTTTGATAAGGTTGATTGCTTTTCAACTTTTTTGTAAGCAATATCTAAATCAAGTTTCGATTTATCCTCTTCAATAACTTCTAAAAATTTTGTTTGATCTTGCTGCTCTTTTAACTGCCTTTCGATTTTTTGTTTTTGCTTTCTTGCCAATATAGCATTTTCGGAGTAGTGACTATTCTTTGAAAATCTAGCAGCTTCTATCCACAGCTTTTCAGCATTGCTCCAGGCCTTTAAACTTGCTGAAAGGTTTTCATTTTGTGACTCACTTTGTGCTTGAGCTAGATATTTTTCTGCTTCCTTACGCTTACGCTCTGATTGCTGTAAATTTTTTCTTACAAATTTAGGCTGTTTAGATAAAGAAGCTATTGGTAAATTAAACATTTTTAATATTTGGTTTACAAACTCTTGGCGATCTTGGCCTTTAAATACGGCTCTAATTTCATTTATAGAAGCTATTTTATCTGCAATTTCTTTAGATATATCAGCAAATTTATTTTCGCCAATTCTTCCTTTTTTAATTTTATTTAATACTGTATCAATTATAGTAGTTTGTGTTTTCTCGCTTAAATATGTCCAATTTTTGACTTGTAAAGCAATTGCTTTTGTATTCCAATCTATTTTATCATTTTCTGTAATAGATTCTTTGTCATCAACATCTAATGTAGCTTCAGTCTTACTAAATATCTCATTTAAGCGTTCAAAAAATACTTCTTGTTCAGCTTTCTTATTCTCATTACTTGCACCCTCTTTAAGAAAGTTTTCAGCTGCAACTGCATTTTTGAGCATTTCTTTTAATGTTTCTAATATCTCACTAACTTCTTTATAATTCAAATACAAACTCAATGATGTTTTTAATTTCTCTTCAATTTCATTAACATTAAATGCTTCAGATTTAATATCTACTTGATTTAATAGTTCTATAAATTTATTATTTAATTTTTGATGTATGCTTTCTGAATAGCCTTCTTCACTTAAATATTTATGTATAAGTTCATCAAAGCTGCTCGTCAATCCTTTTTCAATTGTATAGCCAGCATTTTCTTTCTTTAGCCACCATTCGAAAACTGAATTCTTACCAAAGAAAGCTTCCAACTCGCTCGTATTATGCGTTTGTTGATAATCTCTTATTTCATTTAATATATACTCTTTGAAATCAGAAACGATAGCGATAGCATCATCGCCATACAATTTATGATTACCATTTGCATGAAAAGATACTTTTGGCTCGTCTTCATATTTTTCTACATCATCAAAATCTACTAAAACATAACGCTTCCAACCTTCTTCAATCATTATATTTCTGAAATGTGCATCGTGATGTGCATTATTTTTCTTTGCAAATTTTGCTAAACTTTCCATTACGCCTGGTATTACATACTTGATAAATTGCATTAACTCTTCAGGTGTTGCGTTTCCTTTTTTTATTGCTGCAATAAACGTATTAACTAAGTCGAGGAAATTTTTACCATTCACATATTCGTAAAGAACCATTAATTTTCCATCAATAATGGCCATTCCACGATAACGCATAATATGCGCATCTCCACCTTCAGGAGCATTTTGAAACTCTGCTAGTGCAAGGCTTCCTTGATACATTTTTTCTAAAGAAATTGCATCTTTAGCTAATAATTGTTCACCCTCTTTATTCTGAACTTTATAAACGGCGCCATTTGCACCTGGTTTTATTGTATCTTCTTTAGCATCTTTCTTTGCTTCTGATCTTAACGTTTCTACTTTAAAATATCCATCTACTAAATCAGGTAATTTAAATACATTAGCAGTTGCGTCTCCTATATGTCGTCTGCCTACATATTGCATACAATCTTGTTGAGGCGTATAACTTTCAGTTATTTTTCTATATACATCATCTTTTTTAGTGCGTTGAGTATCATGAACTACCTCACCAATATATTTACTGCTATCACTTTCTGCCGAAACAATAAAAATATTTTCATGTTGAGCATTGAATAATCGACCAATTTCACTTTCGTCTTTGCTCATTACTTCAAGTGATTTAATTGGGCTTGTATCAATTTTTAACCCTGTAACATTTGCACTAGAACTCTGTGTGCTACTTTGCTTGCTACTTAGGCTTAAATCTAAGCTTTTTGGTGTTTTTCTTTTCAAGCGTGGTTTAATATCGATTAATGTAGTTTGTGTATCGGTTTGTTCAGTATGATCTTTCTTATCTTCGATGCCTCTGAAGAAAAATGGTGAAGTCATTTTTACTAGATCTTTATTAACTTCTACAATAGTTGGCTTTTTATTTTTATCTGAATTTTCTTCAATAGTCTCATTATTACTTGTGCTATTCATTTCAATTTCAAGTAATAGTTTTTTAATCTCATTTATTTCAGTTTTTTCTCTTCCTATTTTATAAAAAGAACGCCACGATTTTAATTTATTTAACTCTTTAATAATAACTTTATATTGTTCATGATTTAAATTTTGCAAACTTTCATTTAATATCCAACCATTTTTTTCTGTTGATTTGGTTGCCATTCCTAATTTCGTTAAACCCTCGAGTATTTTTTCAACTGCATAATCAATATTCACATGTTTATAAGCTTCTTTTTCACTTTCATTTCTTGCAAGATCTTCTGCTTTTCTTATACGTTTGATAAACGTAATTTCAAAATAATTTTTGTTAGTATCTCTACTAAAAATTTCTTCTTTTTGTTTTACATTAAATCCAAGATTTTTTCTTACCTTTATTAATGAATTTATAATTGCAGTTCTTTTGAATGCAGTGTTTGATTTTTGAAAAGCTTTAACTCTTTCTTTTTTATCTCTAAAGTAGTCTATATCATTAATTTTTAATAAATTTTCTTTTGCCTTTTCTAAATTATAAGCACTTACTTTTTTATAAAGTTTTGAATTATTACTATTTAAATAATGCTCATTCAACATTCTAGCTATATCTTGCGCCTCGTATTGTCTAGCTTTTTTATCAAAAATTTCATTAAGGAAAGAGGCAAATACCTCATGTACTTCTTCGACTTCATCTTTATATAAATTTTTATAATGCGCTATAGTATGATTATTATCAGAATGTTTAACATATTTTGCATCTGAGAAATAAGGTGCTGCAATTATTCTACCTTTTCCGCTTCTATCAAACCAAAAATCATCATTTATTGCTGCTTCAACGCTCTTAACAGTTCGTTTCAAATCGCCAAAGAATTTTACTTGTTTTTTTCCATAGAAATTCATGGCGTTTAATATACTACTTTCTATATGAATGAAAATACTTAAAATTTCATTCTCATTCAGCCTATTCTGTTTATAGAAAATTGCTAATGTTTCTTTCATGAGTGTTAATGATAATTCTGGATTTCTTACAGACTCAATATCTTCAAATGCAATACCTCTTTGATGATTTTTAAATCTGCCATCATTCTCTTTAGTATTTACATATAAATTCCATTGTGTTTCAGCATCTAAAGATTCTTGAGCCTCAGCTTTTACTTGACCATAATACTGGAGTACATTTTCGCAAGTTTCATCATCTTCATATATTCTTTTTATTAAAGGCAACTCAGCACGTAGCGTGGCTCCTTTTTCAATATCTGTGTATCGATCCATTCTAACGGTATATACGTGTCCAGTACTGGTAGTAGCCTTATAGATATCACCCCGCTCTGTGCCAAATACGAAAGATTTTTTTTGATCTTTAGTTTGCGCTTTATCTTCAGTAATCTCGCCAAAGTCTGTCACACTGTGTTTATATAGTGTTGTTGTAAGTACTTGCCCTTCTTGAAGTTTTATTGGGGCTGTAACCTTTACATCTTTTGTAAGTAGTTTTGAAGATGGTTTTATTTTTTTCCAGGTAAATTTTGATGACGAAGTTGTAACTGCTCGTACTTCATTATTTTGTACAGGTTGAGTAGATATAACTTGAGCAGATTGCTCTTCTGTCCCTAACTGAATTTTTTTATTATATATTCCAATAATAGCTTTCTTCGCTTTATTAGAATTACCTTGTAAGATTTTTGTATAAAATTCAGAAGTACCCGCGCTTGCATAATACTCTGAAATACCCTTACGTACACTTTCAGCGCTATAGGCCAAAGTTTTATTTAAAACTGAGTTCATAAAAGCAGTAAGATATTCAATAACTTCGACAACATCATCTTCATATAAATGCTCAAAGGCAGCTAATTTATAATTATTATTTGAACCACATTTTTCTTTTGCTTTTGATGTATCTTCCAAAACAATACGACCAGTATCTTTATCTATCCAAAAACCATTATTTAGAATAGTAGCAACATTTATTTTCTTTTCGCCGACGCCATCAAAGAGTTTTATTTGAGCCTTACCTGCCTGATTCATTACATTTAAAATACTATGAGTAATACGCATAAATTCTGTATGCATATCAGCTTCAGTTAACTCTTTATTTTCTAGTAACTTTCTAAATGATTCTTTTTTGATTTGCAAATCAAGCTCATGAGGATTCATATTTTTATAGACAAGACCATTTCTTGTTAATACTTCTTCAGTATTTAAAGTAGCTCTATCTTTTCCATAAAACTCAAATATTCCTTTTTTAGTATTTTTATCTAATTCATCATCTACTAAGCTAGATTTAACCTTCACTAAACCAACTACTTCAACTATGTTATCGCACTCGCCTATATCGTTTATCGCTTTCAATAATCTGGCATTTTCAGCGACAGAGGGATCATGCTCCTCATCTACCTTAACTAAATAAAACTCTTTATTATCATTGCTTGCACGATAAACATTACCTTTTTCCCAGCCTAATATATAGTCTGATTCAGTATCTTCTTGACCCGAAAAGGTTATTCTAGATTTTTGCTTGTATCTAGCTCTAAGTGGCTTGCCTTCATATACTATTTCTTCATCTCTTTCAGATGCATTGCTTTCAATTTCAAATTCACTTTTTCCAGTAGCTACATAAAGCTCTTTCTCTTCGTCTCTCCATGATCTTGGCAATAACAATGTTTCTTCAAGATCTGATTTAATTTTTATCTTTTCATTTACGCCTTCTTCTTTTTTATAGAAGCGTAATTCAAATTCGCTCTGACGTAATAAATGTGCTAAATGCTCCGCGTCTTTAATAGTCATTATTTCATTATGATTTTGATCTATTCCATTTTCTTTATTTACCCCGAGCCAGTTTAACTGGCCGTTCTCACCCTTAGTAATCATCATTGCATGTACGGTATTCGCATTTATAGTGTTAAATGAATAGCCCCCACTTAGAGTAGATTCTTTCATACCTATCACTATTGCCGCCTCAAGCTTTTCATTTATAAAATCATCAAATATTTTTTGTACAATTTTAAAAGCTTGATCTTCTTTATCAAAATTGAATGCTTTCTCTTTAGCTGCCGCTTGTAATATATTTTCTTCGTCTTGTTTTAGCCCTAATGCTACTCGACCGCGGTTTGTCATCCAGTTATCAATTTTATTAATATCTAACCCTTGTTGCTCTGGCATGGTATCAATTAAATGACCGTATTCATTACGCTTATATTTACCTATATCTTCGCCTATCATTTGATCTAGAATTTCAGGTTCACCTTCCATTCCCATTAAGCTCATTAGGCCTTTAGAAAAACAGTAACTATCTATATCTATATTATTCGTTACGCGCAGTACCCGAGGTTTACTCAGCTGTTCATCAGCAATAAAAATGTCTTTATCAAAAATCTTTTCTAATGTTTCTAAGCGATTAAGCGCGGTTAGCAACTCTTGATTTCTATTATTACTATTTTCTTTATTAATTCTTATACTGATTTTCTCGCGTATTAATTTATATAACTCGTACGCCTCTGTATCATTATTAGTATGAAGTAGCTTCCATACATTATTTATATTTTCAGTTATTATAAATATACTTAGCTGATCAATCTCATTTTCCAGTTTTAATTGTTGCGTGTAGTTAATAGTAATTGCACTTAATTTTCCTTGCAACTCTTCATACAAATTTAATGCCTTGTTGACATTATTAGCATATATTAACTCTTTTATTGCATCGATTTCCTTTATAAACTTAATAATAGGCGACTCTATTAATTCATTTAATAACTCCAAAACTTGCTTTTTCTGATCGTCTATTAAATTTTTATTTATTATTGCTTCTAGTGTTGCATTTTTTTCTTCTATTGTTAAATAATTATCGTTACTTGAATTTTTAATTTTTCTTGATAAATATATTTCTAAATAATTTTTAATAGCAGATTTAATTTTTTCTATTTCTTGATTTTTTTCTTGATCAATTTCTGTTTTAATCTCTTTTGTAGATGAAATATATCTTGCATCTACCTCTAAAAGAAGTTTGAATGAAATTTCTAAATTATCTAGAATTTTTTGATTAGATAGAGTTAATGGCTCTTGGCTTTCAATTAAATTTAAAGTACTTCTATGAACGTGATTTATAAAGTCTTCAAAATTTTCATCTGGATCTCTTGAAACAGCTAAATCTTGTTCTAGAAACTCTACTCCTAAGCTGAATCTTTTTTTCCTGGCTTCAATTTTCAATGCTCTCTCTCTTCGTGAAAGACTTGAAAATTCTCTTTTTACTGATTTTTTAATTCGCACACTATGATTATGCTGTTGCTTTTTATACTTTATAAAAGATTGAACTGCGCTATTTTCCCACTTATCAGAAACAAAAGAAAATGATCTTGTTAATGATCTTTTTAGTTTTTGAGTTTCTATTGATAATGATTCTGTGGATGATCTTGCAATAGGTTGTGGAATATCTTGTTCTTGCGATGCACTCTCACTAACTAGCGTACTTGATCTTTTTGAAGCCTCAGAAAGTATAGGACTATTACCTTCTTCGTGTAGTGCAAGATTATTTGCTAATTGCTGAGTGTCTAATACCAATGCGTCAAGAGAAGATCTTAAGCTCGTTTGTGCAGTTTCTTGTTCAAGTTCTCTTTTTTCATCACTCATTAGCGCACTTGATCTTTTGGAAGATTCATTAAGTGATGAAGTGCTACTATCTTGGTCACTATCAGCTTCTTTAAGAATAGCGCCTATATCTTTACTTTCGCCTGTTGCAACACTTTCACTTTCTGATCTATCAGGATTTATAACACGCAACTCTCTAGGTGCTAATGACTCATTTCCTAAGGAGTTCATTTCATTTTTAAATATATTTTCTAATATATTTAAACCACTTATTATATTTTTTAAAGATTTTTTAATATCATTTTCTAAATGATCTGCCTCGGCACGTATAGTGTTATATATCATATAAGCTTCATCTGTTTTGCCTTCATGAATAAGTCTCCAAGTATGCGCTATATTTTCATTAAATTTTGTTAAGTACTCAACCGCGCTATTAAATCTATCAACATCATTTTTTAACGTTACTTTGAAAGTATATTCCACATCGATTGAATCTATTTCATGTTTCATTTTTTCATATAATTTTATGGCTTCTTCTTTTTGATTAGCTGCGATTAAATTTCGTAGACTATCCATAGTCTTCATAAAATTAATTGATGAGGAATTTGTAAAAATTTCTAATTGCTTATCAATATTATGCCATTCTTTTTTACCTGCCAAAGAATCGAGTAACATTAATTTAATAGTTCTTATTTTTTCTTTAACTGTTAGATAACTTTCATTATTATCTTCAGTAATTTTTCTATAGAAATAGGCTTTAAAGTAACTTTGAATAGCATTATAAATTTTTTCTTTTTCAGGCATTGCTTGAACAAATAAATCATCTACTCTAGTTAAAAGGTTTAAAGATACGGCTAAATTCTCTAAAATAGCTTTTGATGATAATTTAGAAGTGTCTTGACTCTCGATAACATTTAATGCACTTTCATGTAAATAGAGTGCATACTCTTCTGTTTTTTCATCTGCTGGCGCAATTGAAAGTACTGGAAGTTCTTCTTCTAAAAATTCATTTAAACTAAATCTTTTTTTCTTTCCTTCTTTAATTTTTAAAGCCGTTTCTCTACGAGTCAGTGCTGGGAACTCTCTTTTTACTTCTTGTTCAATTTTCAAACCACGTTTGTATTGTTTAATTTTTTGACTGAAAAAATACCCAACTCGATTATTTTCAATAACGTTTTTTATTATTTTGACAAAATTATTTTTCCCACTTACAGGCTTTATTACTAAATCACTTACAGACTCTTCATATATAGATTCAGATACTTTATCATTTTCTTTATCTGAACTTTGACTTAATGCTTCTTCAGTTATACTTTCATTTTCGCTACTATTTTTTTCTTGAATTTTCTTATTAACTAAAAATAATCTTTCATTATGCGGTAAATCAGGAAACTCTTCCATTACTTCTGCTGAAAACTTAATAAAGTCAGGACTTTTTCTTTCTACTACAAAACCTTTTTCTTTCTTATTGTTTATATGAATATATTTTCTTATTTTTTCTGTTAGTGAAACAGAACTCTTTTTATCGATACTTTGACTATTTGTATCTTTTTTATTTCCTATTATACTGCCTAATTCATATGAATTATTTTCTAGTATTCTTTTGAGGCGAGCCTTGTAGCTTTCACTACCAAAGCTTGACTCAGAAGAATGCTCTTGAGAAAAGGATTTTACAACTGCTATTTCTATTCCGCCAGATTCTATTAATGATGCTTGATCTTGCCATTTGAATGATATAATTTCACCTATTGCTGGATCTTTTAGAATCCATACGTCTGAATTTTTGCTTTTTTCGGCTTCATAAGCATGTGCTTTGTTTGTTGTATAGGTAACACCATTTGAGCCTTTTATTTTTACATTGTCGCCTTCTAAATCTATTTTAAATACAACCTTCTCTATTGCATTTAACTTTTCTTGCGGATGTGACAAGAACTCTCTTAAAGTACTCCAAGCTTTTTCTTCTTTATCAATACTTTGAAAATCGAACCCTTCTTCTAGTAACACTCTATGTGCTAAATCTATTGATAAAGAACCCTCTTCTATGAAATTGTGTAAACTTCTTAAATAACTTACAGCTTTTTTCTCTTTTTCTGTATCATCTTTGGCTGCAGTCATGAGATCACTTGAGAATGCTTCAAGCGATTGCTTTAATCTTTCTATACCTATAGGCTTAGCTAAGATATGAGATAACGCTACTGCTACACAGAAGCCATCTACTTTTTTAGCTTTTCCGGTTAATTTATCACGCCTGATAACACTATCAATTAACCAATTGCGTTTTTCTAACTCTGCATCACTAAGGCTATACCAACCCTTATTTTTTACTATTTCTTGAATGCGCGTTTTTGCTTGTTTACGCTCACTGGTGAAAAGCTTACCTACATTTTTTAATGCAATACCCAATGTTGCTTTAGACTCTATTTTTGAAGTATCAATATCTAGGCGTGTAGTTGATTTTCTAGAGGAAGAATGAGAGGTATCTCTATAAAGATCATCTGATGCTTCTGGATAATAGGCTGCCCTTAACTCAGGCTGCTGCTCACCATGCTGTATGGGATAAATTTTTCCTGAACTATCAATATTAGCTTCAGGTTCAGCCTCAAAATGCCCATCTCCAGTAATAGGATCAATTACATTTTTGTACAAGTTCCCCTGGATATCCATTTTGTAAGAAGATACGAAATCAAGTTCGCCAGAAGCACCAAACTTATACAACAGTCTATAGCCTTCTGACTCCTCAACACTATAACGCTGATCATGTAAGTAAATTGATTCGTCATTTACATACTGACCAATAGACTTCACAGTAGCGGTCGGCAATGCTTGGCTGGAATGAATTACAGCATCCATTTTTTCCAGAAGCTCTTTCTCAATAACTACCCTTAGCTCATCACCTCTTCTAACCAAACCATCTAACGCGTTCAATGCTGCTACTTTAGCCTGTGCTAAAGAAGACACAGGTTTATAAAACACCAGGCTGAGCGCCTCTGTTTGAAACTCTTTTTTCAATGTAGCCAGATTTGGATAGATAACCCGGTTTTCGCCTTGCCCATAAGCCCAGCCTGCATTAGTCCATTCAAGCTTTTCGTATTGGCGTGTTCTGTTTGATAGCAGATAGATACAGAGTGCATGGTCTGTATCAAAGTCATACCCTTCATTGTAGGACAATATCTGTTCAAAATGAGGGTCTGAATTTTCAAATACCCGCACTTTTTGTCCGTATGCAGCCAGCGCTACCTCAAGCCCACTTGAGAACTTCCATTCCTCGGCACTAACCAGATTTTTTACAGTTTCTAATACGCCGTCTACAGCATTGCTATTTTCAGGCTGCTGCATAAACCTGGAAAGCTCTCTTAAATAAGAGTTTGAAAGCTGAGTAGCCCTCTGTTGATTAATGAATGAATGAAGGTCAGGTGCTACCCCTCTAACTAATAATACGTTGGCGTCATCGTGGCTTATATCGCTACCTATACGTATAGGCGCAACTTCTAGAACGACATCATGCTGATGTTGTACCTGACCATAGGATGGAAGAAGCTCATCGTATGAAGGTGGCGCCCATAAATGCTCAACTCCATTTTTCAAGAATTCAATTAATTCGTGTTGTTGAGGCAACTCTTCGTTCCCCAAAAGCTTTCTAACGCCGGAACTAACACTCTGTAAAACTTCTTCTTTGTTATTAAAATATCCATTGATAACTATAATTGGATATTTTGAATCAAACAAATCTTCCCAATTGTTTTCTAATATTCTTAATGTTTTATCTCTTTGCGAAGCAGATTCACCCATACTTTGCAAGGAAAATGCTTTGGATAGGTCATAATTATTTACCTTAGCGACAACTTTTTTGCTTTCATCGCTCACAATTTCACGTAAATCTACTGCAGACTCTCCATGTCTATACACCAATGCATCAATACCCATCGTTTTAAGCATCAATTCGATTATCGCTGGATTTAAGTCGCGATCACTCTGATATTGGGCTATATGCTCATACAGATTTATAAGCTGGCGTTGATTCGCCCACTTATCGGATACACCTAATAATTTCCCATTTTCTCTTAATTGTGGACGCGCCTCAGCTATAACACTATCTAGAACTCTTCCAGCCTTTTCTTTAGCTAAAGAAGTAGTATTTTTACCTTTATCGGCCAGATCCATTTCTACAGCCATGCGTACGAATTGATGCTCTGCCCCAGGCAAGCGAGTATTTTTTTGTTCAGCCCATAACTGGCGCAAAGCTTGTTGATGGGTTACTGATGGCTTATTGGCTTTCTCAGATATTTTATCGCCAACTAACGCATCCAATACATTTACAAGTACTAATGGCTGATCTTTTAATTTAATAAATGTTTGAGCAATTCTTAAATAAAGATCAAACAACTCTCCTTCAACAAAACCAGTTGCTTTGTTTGCATATTTATTAAAGGAATCTAAAATTTCTGTACTATGATCTATCAGTCTAGCAAATTCTGCTATATCTGTTGCTGTATCACTACCAAGCAGTTTTTTTTGCTGTAACTCTTTGAAGGCAGGTAAAATCTTTTGCGTAAGATAATGATACGCTGAGCCAGGTGTTACCGATATGTTTTTATTAAGATCATCGTCTGTTCTATCACCTAGCTTACCAAATTCTCCACCACCAAAATTAAAGCCAAACATATAAAATGAATCATCGATGCGATAACGACGGTTTCCGTTCTGGTCTAAATAAACCGTACCAACCCTGTAGTATTTGTTATTTACCCATTTTTCTAAAGCACTCCTATTTTCCCTGAATTGCCCCTCAGCACGATCATTTCTGCCTATCATAAAATTAATACAAGTTTGGTAAGTAATACCGTATTGTTTCCGCTTTTTATGCTCCTGTGCTAATCTCTCATCAATTATTTTTATAACTTCTTTGGTTTCTTTTATTTCGTGCTTTCTTGCTTCGGCGTCACGCACATCTGATATCCATGATAATTCGCGCGGGCTAAAAACAACGGTTACCATTTTTTCAATTAAGAAGTTCCAACGAGCATTTTCATTTTTTATTTCATAACCTGATTGTGAAGCAATTTTATTAATAAGGTCTTTAATGGCTTTTTCGCCCAAAGTTCTTTCTTTTTCATAGTTAAGCCCTTTGCCCTCATATCTTTCTGAAGATCTAGGATTCCAATCATCACCATTATGATTTACTTTAATATTGATTAAATAATTTTTAAATGCTTCCTGTGCGTCTCTATTTAATTTAGCATAGGTAGAATCTGATTTATTTGATACTTCATTCCATGTAGCTGATAAAACCACCATATCAAATTCATAATAAACTTGCTCCATACCTTCTTTTAAGCGCTTCATTCCTTTTATACGCTCAGCCTCTCCTTCAAAATAGAGCTTAGCTGTACCCTCAGCCGTAGAAACATGATCGCTTAATTCATTTAATCTTACTATAACATCAGATATAAATCTCCACTCACCACTTACTAATTCACCTTGTGCAATAGCTCGTTCAACAGCATAAGGAGGTCGAGGAAGCGTACCTTTGATTTCATTAATTATTTTACCTAAAGCTGGCAATCTTGCCTGAGCCATTCCCTTCAGGCTTTCAGGCTGCTGAACACTCAACAATTGTCTTATATAATTAAGTTGGTGATCAAAAGATTGCCAAATTACCATTCCTGAATCTCTATTTGCACCCAGAATATCCTCTCTTATTACTAAATCCAGGCTTACTGCGGCAGATACTATTCCTGTCCATAAATCATCAACAATCTCTTTTTCTTTTTCTTCGCGCCTTATATAGCGAGCGCTCATTTCACTTAATTTATCGCTTAACGCTTTACCTTCTTCACTACTCCATATTTTTTCCACTAAAGGTGAAGATGTGCCCTTACCCTCATCACCTTTAAATAAACCTGTAATTCCTTTTTTCGCCTTTCTAGTAATTTGACTTGTTTTACTTAGTAACTCAATTGAATGATCTTCAGCGTCAACTCTACCTAAGCGGTGATCAATAATTCCTCTTTCAATGCTTTGATACATTTCATCTACTGATATATTGCTTTGAGGCGAAGCTCTTCTTATTGCTTCCAATCTGTATCTGATTTGGCTTTCAATTTCTTTTCTTTGAACTGCTGCATCATGATGTACGCCTTTCAAAATCATTATGCTGTCATCAATGTCTAAATTTTTGCCAAAATCTTTATTAATATTTTTATATTTCTCGCCTGATTCTGTTTCCATATAGAATTCTGAATAGCCTTTATCAGTCATCGCATTTTTTATTATCAATCTTTTATATTGATGACTTTTTTTATCTTTAACAAAAATCAAAGAGTCTGGTTCTTTTTTAATATTAAGACCACTTAAAGCAAATGCTGCGCCATTTTGATCACTAACAAAGAAATCTGCCCTAATTCCATATATGGAAAATAAACAGTTAAATGTGTCTGCTTCGCGCCATGCATCGCCTACTGTTCTGGTAAAGCTTGTATGCAACTCATCAAAATCTCTGCTCAACTGGTCGGCAGATATACTTTCCCAGATTGCTCTGATGTCTCCAGAAACTTCAAAATCTGCATTGGCTGCTCTTTGTGCTGCATTGTCTAAAGCACCTAACAATTTTTCTTTATTTGATTCATTGGCATGCTCTTGCTCAACCGGCGCTACGGTGTCTTGCGGCGCATCATGTAGGCTTCTACCTGATTGACTTAATCGATCACCTTCAATACCACTTTCTTCCGCTTGCTTATGTATAATCCATGCGGTAGAAACACCATTTCTAACCTGTGCGCCCAGTTTAATTTTCACTTGAAGTAAACTACCTGCATAAACCTCTGGGGCAGATTCACCAGGAATTGTTAAATGCATCCATGTGCCGTCAGATGTTTTGTATGCAGCTAAGCGGGTGCCATCTTTTCTTTCTACAATAATCGCTTGCGTTTCGTCGTTGATGACTGTGCATGAGCGGGGATCCATTGTCCAACGTGTCTCAAGCTCTATTTCCTTAGGAATTATCCCGCCTAAGCGACGACCTATCAACGTGGCGATTTCTGTAGTTTCTATGCTGGAAATCTGCCCTGCCTCATTGCGCGATGCTCCAGGAAGTTCATTTAAATGAACTGACTCAGTACCAGGTAAAGCATTCAGTGCATTTACTATACTTTCATGCAGAGGAAGTATATTGCTTTCAGCTGCCTCTTCATGTGCAGGGCTTAAGCCAGTGGCAGTATCAGTTGGGGATTCGTATTTACCTTCTAATGAGGAAGTAAGGTCTTCGCCCTCACGATGCGTAGTGCTATCTTTAACCTCTGATGTTCTTGCTGCAACCCCTACTATTCTTTCTACTACTTCTGCAAGTGGCGCGTCGCCCCCATTCCAGGCATTCATGAGCGCGACTATATTTTCGCCAGATAGGTCATCTTCAAGTGCTTTGACTATTTTTGTCAGAGTAATATCAGAATTTTTTTGGGTTATTTCGCGAACCTGCCTAACTTTATCTGCAGCATCTTCTTCGCCCACTGCGTCAAGCATCTCTATTAGTTCTTGCTCTGCATTTCCTTCCTCTGTTACCACTGCTTTTCCTTTAGCAGCACGCCTTGCTAAGCGCTCTTGCTCTGACATTGGCTCCTCGGTAGTTTCTTCTTCAGACTGAACATGCGAAGTGGGTGCTTTCTGTTCCGTTGTTAATCTTTCCAGACGTTCTTCTAAACCTAGCCGGATAAATGGATTGTTTGTACGCTGCAGTTCAGCCTGCAAGCCTTCAATAGTGTCTTCTTCCTGACCAGCCTGATGGCGGCTTTCACTCTCATGTTGAACTGGTTCGCCAGGTGTTGGCGAAGGCTCACGGCTTATAAGATTACCTTGCTCATCGACAACAATTCCTGCTTCGGCTTCCCTTCGCAAGAAGGCGGCTACTAAATCGTCTTCAGGTTCGTGTGTTTGGCCTGCTTGGGCTTTTTCATCCTTAAATACCAAACCTAATTCTTTTTCTCTATTAATAAAAGTGGTTGATTCATTGCCAGATGATTCTTCATCAGCCTGATGCGCATGCACACCCTGCGTTACGCTTTCTTCTATTTGATCAATAGGGGCACTATTACTTTCTGTAACATCTTCTCCAGCTAGAATTTTTTGTAAAGCTCTGTCATAAACTTTTTGAGCTTCATCGCGCCTGGCTTTATTCAAATCTTTTGCTACATCATCATTAGTTTCTGTTGCTTTACGCACCGCCTGCTTTGCGCTCTCAATTTCAGCTAAAAACTCTGTTAACGTTTCTTGATTTCGTGAAGCCTCTAGAGTTGCTAATGCATGTTGTTGTGCTGCCTCTTCGTATGCATGCTGTATACCAAGTTGCTTACTGCGAATAGCTTGCCTTTCAGCCTTATCTAATTTCTGCTCTATCGCCTGAACTAATTCAGTTTTTACATTATCAAGTTCAACTTTAAGCCTGGCCTGTTCTTGTGCCGTATCATATAATTTTTGCGCCCCATTAAATTTAACCTGGCTTAAACTTTCGGTATTCTGATCTTCATAACCCCCTACTGAATCATGATAGGCTTTTTCTGCTGCGTCACGCTCAGCTTCAAGTTTTCTTAAAGTCTCTTCGGTGACGATGACTGTATCTATCGCTTCTTGCGTGATAGGTGCTTTAGCAATTGTCTGTGTTTGGCGGTCGTTTGCTACTGTACTTTCTTCTTCAACATCTCTTGCATGTGCTTGTACTGGTGTATCAATAACTTCATGCTCTCTTGCTACGGCGAGAGCTATGATAGGTTCATGTAAAATGCCAACGCTTTCGCTTTCCCAGTAAACATCACCTGTTTTAGTATTGGTACGCCCTAAAATAGTCGTAAAGTCTGGATTATTTCTACCATTTTCAGGGTAGTAAGTGCTACTAAACAGATTCCCCTGCTTATCCATAAAATAGAGGGCAGGTAAGGAATCATCTTTCTCACCATCCGCTGCACGGCGGATAAAGTTATTACTGTCTATCCAAAGCTCACGAACTCCATCTATAGTAATCCAGCTTTTATCAATGGCATCGTGCACAGCCACTATTGAGGCCAATTGAAAGCCAGGCTGCTCGCTATGGAAGTTTCCATCTTCACCTAATATAGCAATAGGTTCTAGATGCGGAACAATCTGATTACTCTTGTTATAGCTCACACGATACAATGATTCTTCTGCTCTATTAAACAGATACAAGGCATAAGAATCAGCATGCTGACTGCCATCAAATTCGTAGCGCCTTACTACACCTGCTGAATCAACCCATAACCGCGCAATTTCATTCACCCAAATTACCTCGGGCTGCGCTGCATTAAAATGATGGCCTGGGTATACATCATCTTCTTCAGGGTATTCTTCTTCCTTCTGGCTGCCTTCGTGTATAGGTTCTGTAATAAGGTGAGATGCAGAGCTTTCGGCAACTATGGCTTCTTCTGCCTCACTTTCTCTAGCAACTGTACCAACAGTGCCTGGCTCATCAATTTCACGAGGCTCTTGCTGTGAGGCAATAGATACATTGCTGCTGCTTCTTATATACTCTTCAAACTCATCATCTTCTTCATCACTCCAGTGCTGTTCCTGTTCTGGTATAGAGTCTTGCAATGTAGCAAGCTTCTCTTCAAGTTCTAACTCTTGCCTTGCATATTGAAGCCTAGCTAAATTTTCTGCCTCTTGTGCTTCATTACCATCTCTTAGTGCAGCTTCTGCAATGAGAACTGCTCTTCTGTATTGTGCTAGCTCACTTGTATCTTCTTCTAATGGAGTATCTGCTTCTAATTGAGTTTCTCTTTCATATTGAGCAAGTGTTTCTTTTTCTAGTTGTACTTGTGCTTCTTTAGCCGCATTTCGCGCTTCCTCTGTATATGATAGGTTTTCTGCAAAAATCCTCAAACTTTCAGCATCTTTTTGTCTAATTGCATTTTCGACGAATTCTAATTCTTCGTTTATTTTTTCTACCAATACGACCTTGGCATCCCAATGGTTAATTACGTTTTGTACATACTGCTGTTCGGCTTGCTCGTATTGCTCGATAAGCGTATTTATTTCTTTAATCGTTTTTTCTCGGACGGCTTTTTGCTCTTCTCTGATAGCATGCTCATTTTCAAGCTGTTGAGCATGCTCTGTTTCCAGGCGCTCTAGGGCTGCACGGTTCTGTTCGGCACGTGCTCCTTCTTCTGCTTGGCGCTGTTCAGCACGCTCAGTTTCTTCCTTTTCTTCAGCTTCTAGCTGTATTCTTTGCGCTTCAACTCGGTTGGCCTGCTCCGCAGCCAATTCACACTCTAGCTCAGCCATTCTTTCGGTACGTGCTTGCTGTCTTACTGCATGATCAGCTGCTGCTAGTTGGAGTTGCTCTTCAACGTCACGGGTAAGTTGTTCATCTAACTCTTTACGCTCAGCTACGTAATGCGCTTTCATCTGCTCTGCAGATGTTCTTATTTTTTTCTCTGTTTCATTTACAGAATCAAATAGTGCGGTTAATCTTTTTTGCAGGACTGCTTTACGTTTACGTTTTTCTTCCTGCTCAATCAAGGTTTTCAGTTCTTCAAACTGGGCATCTAACGCTACTTTGTTTGCTTCACGCTCAATACGCTCAGTTTCACGTTGTTGAGCATGCTCTGCTTCTAGGCGATCTAAGGCTGCACGGTTTTGCTCGGCACGCGCTCTTTCTTCTGCCTCGCGCTGTTTTGCACGCTCGGTTTCTTCCTTTTCTTCAGCTTCTAGCTGTATTCTTTGCGCTTCAACTCGGTTGGCCTGCTCCGCAGCCAATTCACACTCTAGCTCAGCCATTCTTTCGGTACGTGCTTGCTGTCTTACTGCATGATCAGCTGCTGCCTGTTGAGCTTGCTGTTCCAGGTCACGGGTAAGTTGTTCATCTAGCTCTTTGCGTTCGGCTACGTAACGTGCTTTCATCTGCTCAGCTGATGCTCTTATTTCTTTCTCTGTTTCATTTACAGAATCTGACAGCGCGATTAATCTTTTTTGTAGGGATGCTTTACGTTCTCGCTTTTCTTCCTGTTCAATCAAATTTTTAAGCTCTTCAAACTGGGCATCTAACACTACTTTTCTTGCTTCACGCTCAATACGCTCAGTTTCACGTTGTTGGACATGCTCTGCCTCCAGGCTAGCCAGGGCTGCACGGTTTTGTTCAGCACGCACTCTTTCTTCTGCCTCGCGCTGCTCAGTACGCTCAGTTCTCTCTCTCTCTTCCGCTTCTAACTGTATTCTTTGCGCTTCAACTCGGCTGGCCTGCTCCGCAGCCAGAGTACGCTCCAGTTCGGTCATTCTTTCGGCACGGGCTTGCTGCCTTGCTGCATGATCGGCTGCTGCTTGTTGAGCTTGCTGTTCTAGATCACGAGTAAGTTGTTCATCTAGTTCTTTGCGTTCTGCTGCATAACGCGCTTTCATTTGCTCTACAGATGCTCTTATTTCTTTCTCTGTTTCATTTATAGAATCAGTCAGTGTAGTTAATTTCTTTTGCAGAGCTGCTTTTCGTTCACGTTTTTCTTCTTGCTCAATCAAGGTGTTCAGTTCTTCAAACTGAGCATCTAACGCTGCTTTGCTTGCTTCACGCTCAATACGCTCAGTTTCACGTTGTTGAACATGCCCAGCCTCTAGGCGATCTAGCGCTGCACGGTTCTGCTCAGCACGTGCTTTTTCTTCTGCCTGGCGCTGTTCAGCACGCTCGATTTCTTTTCTTTCTTCGGCTTCTAGCTGTATTCTTTGCGCTTCAATTCTGCTGGCCTGTTCTGCAGCTAACTCGCGCTCTAGCTCGACCATTTTTTCGGTGCGTGCTTGCTGTCTTGCTGCATGATCGGCTGCTGCCTGTTGAGCTTGCTGTTCTAGTTCACGAGTAAGTTGTTCATCTAGCTCTTTACGTTCTGCTGCGTAACGCGCTTTCATCTGCTCGGCTGATGCTCTTATTTCTTCCTCTGTTTCATTTACAGAATCAGTCAGGGTAGTTAATTTCTTTTGCAGAGCTGCTTTTCGCTCACGTTTTTCTTCCTGCTCACTTAGGGTTTTTAGTTCTTCAAACTGGGCATCTAACCTTGCTTTGTCTGCTTCACGCTTACGCTTTTCTTCCTGCTCAATCAAGGTGTTAAGTTCTTCAAACTGGGCATCTAATGCTGCTTTACTTGCTTCACGTTCAATACGCTCAGTTTCACGTTGTTGAACATGCCCAGCCTCTAGGCGATCTAGCGCTGCACGGTTCTGCTCAGCACGTGCTTTTTCTTCTGCCTGGCGCTGTTCAGCACGCTCGATTTCTTTTCTTTCTTCGGCTTCTAGCTGTATTCTTTGCGCTTCAATTCTGCTGGCCTGTTCTGCAGCTAACTCGCGCTCTAGCTCGACCATTTTTTCGGTGCGTGCTTGCTGTCTTGCTGCATGATCGGCTGCTGCCTGTTGAGCTTGCTGTTCTAGTTCACGACTAAGTTGTTCATCTAGCTCTTTGCGTTCTGCTGCGTAACGCGCTTTCATTTGCTCTGCAGATGCTCTTATTTCTTTCTCTGTTTCATTTACAGAATCAGTCAGTGTGGTTAATTTCTTTTGCAGAGCTACTTTTCGTTCACGTTTTTCTTCTTGCTCAATCAAGGTTTTCAGTTCTTCAAACTGAGCATCTAATGCTGCTTTGCTTGTTTCACGTTCAATACGCTCAGTTTCACGTTGTTGAACATGCTCAGCCTCTAGGCGATCTAGCGCTGCACGATTCTGCTCGGCACGCGCTTTTTCTTCTGCCTGGCGCTGCTCAGCACGCTCGATTTCATTTCTTTCTTCGGCTTCTAGCTGTATTCTTTGCGCTTCAATTCTGCTGGCCTGTT
>JAZKAR010000005.1:333707-341638 GCA_040389065.1 Pseudomonadota bacterium
TTTCTCTGTTTCATTTACAGAATCAGTCAGTGTGGTTAATTTCTTTTGCAGAGCTGCTTTTCGTTCACGTTTTTCTTCTTGCTCAATCAAGGTGTTCAGTTCTTCAAACTGAGCATCTAATGCTGCTTTGCTTGCTTCACGTTCAATACGCTCAGTTTCTTGCTGTTGGGCATGCTCTGCTTCTAAGCGATCTAGAGATGCATGGTTCTGTTCGATACGTGCTTTTTCTTCTGCCTGGCGCTGCTCAACACGCTCGATTTCTTTTCTTTCTTCGGCTTCTAGCTGTATTCTTTGCGCTTCAATTCTGCTGGCCTGTTCTGCAGCTAACTCGCGCTCTAGCTCGACCATTTTTTCGGTGCGTGCTTGCTGTCTTGCTGCATGATCGGCTGCTGCCTGTTGAGCTTGCTGTTCTAGTTCACGACTAAGTTGTTCATCTAGCTCTTTGCGTTCTGCTGCGTAACGCGCTTTCATTTGCTCGGCTGATGCTTTTATTTCTTTATCTGTTTGGCTTACAGAATAAGACAGTGTGGTTACTCTTTCTTGAAGGGCTACTTTACGTTCACGCTTTTCTTCTTGCTCACTCAGTGTTTTAAGTTCTCCAAACCGAGCACCTAAAGCTGCTTCGCCTATTTCATGCTCAATACGCTCAGTTTCTTGCTGTTGAGCATGAGCTGCTATCTGATCATCTAATTGTAAAGGTTTGTCATCAAAGTAAGGCTCGGCTAGCTGTCTTTCTTGCTCTGAAAGAATAGACGGCTGCTGTTTAAAGTTTTCGTTATCATTACCAGTTAAATCAGAAATTTCTTCTTCACTTTCGTAACCTTCGGTGAGTGAAGACATTCTTCTAACAAGCACATTATTATTCTCAAAAGAAGAAGCGCGACTTGCCAAACTAAATGTTGAAGCTCTACTGTTATCTGCTGTTAACCCTGGATCACTTAGCTCTGACTCTATAGTATTGCTGCGTTCTAAAGGCTTATCTTTTAATTGTGTGTCTTTTGCTAAATCTCTTACTGCGGTTGATCCTTCTGTTTGAATAGATGATTCTGTTTCACTGATTTTATTTTCTACTCTGCCGCTTTCTGCATCACGCTCGTTATTTGCAGTTTGTCTTTCGCCGCCACTACTTGACTCTTCTGAAGCTTTACTTGCACCCTCACTTGTTGCTACTCTTTCAACATTTGTACGTCTACTTGCACCAGCTCCTGGCAAATCGTTATTATCATCATCAGAATCACTACTACCATCATCGCTATCTTTAGTAGATTTGATATCGGGTGATTTTCTATTTAATAATTGTAATTTTTCTTTAAGCTCTTCTAATCTTTCTATTGCTATTTTGATAGTATCATTATTTTCTAGCGCATTAGGAATAGCAGCTATTACTAAGCCATATAACTCTATTGCTAACTGTATATGATTTTCTTTATGAATGTCTAATGATTCATTATTAAGTTTATCTACAATTTCTATATACAGATTTTGTATATCTTCGAGTTGGCTTTGTATTTCTATTTCTTTAATATTATCAAGTTTTTTTAGCGCCTTTACAATATACTCAACTTGTTCTTGGAGATTTTCGTCTTGATTTTTATAGAGATAAGCTATTAATGCATAACATTCTGCTTGAATCAGTATTATTTCATTTGTTCTTATACATTTATCTAAAAATTCACCAACTTCTTTTAAACTATTAATTGCTTCATTTATTTGGTTCGCCTCTATTGAGCCTAAGTTATCGCTTATCTCCTCTTTTACTGCTAGCATAGAATCTTTTTGCTCTTGAAATACAGCCTGTTTTTCTTGTATCGTATTTAATAATTCTTGTGCTGTACTTATCTCTTGAGTATTTTTCAAAAAGTTAGGTATATTATTTATTAGTGAGCTATATAGCTCTATTGCATAAAGAAGATTTCTCTCATCATCTAAATCGACTTCTGAAACTTTTCTATTCGCTGTTGATATAAACTCCTCAAAATATACTTTAATTTCTTTTTCAACATTATTTTTTTGTACCGTATCATTATCTTCAATATTCAAAAGCTCATTAAATGCTTTTACAAAATACTCACCTGCTTTTGAAATATTGTCTTGAATACTACCATGTGCCATTAATGTATAACATGCTATTTTTAGATAGGTTACATTATCATTAATTTGCAAATCATTTACATTGTTTATTGCTTCATCTAAAACTCTAATTAACTTATCGTTATCAATTTCTTCCTCTTTTAAATAAGCTTTAAGAGCTGACATCAACGTTTCATACGTTGCATGAAGCTCTTTCGAAATATCATTTACCGTCTGGTTTTCATTTTCTGTTATATGACCCAATTGGCTTATAAATTCTAAATTTTGACTTATTCTAAGTAACGAAACATATTTTTCTACTGCTATTTGATACTCTTGTTCGTTGCTACTCAGTAAGTCTTGTATAGCAGATTGAGAAACCGTAATTTCTAACCTGGCACTATCAGCATTTACTTTATTAATACTTTCATTTATTTGCTGCAATAAATAATTGTGCATTAGCCCATAATCATCTACATCGCTTACGTGCTCAGATGTTATTTCTATACCTAATGCTTTTGCAATTTCTTGCAATTTACTTATATCACCATCACTTATTATATTTATATGTTGAAGTTCTGCTATATTTTGTTGAATAATTTCACGCGCAGATATTATCTCAGGCTCTGATAGCAAATCTAAACTTCTTAATGTTTCATATGCCTCTTGTGCTTCGCGTAATAAACTTATTTGTTGTAAGCTATCTAAACCTTCTTCTTGTGACCCACTCTGTTGCAGATTTTTTTCAATTTCATCAATTTTATTTCTAGCTTCATCAGCTAATATCAAATCTCTTTCAGATATTTCGGCATTTGGTTGTGCAATTTTTCTGAAAGGTTTAATTTCATTTGCATCATCTTCAACAAATCTAACTGTTTTTTTCTTTTTTTCTTTTAATGTATCACGGGTTTGTAAGTTTACAATGTCAGCATCTACACCCGATATTTCTTGGTCTTTCGCTGCGATGGCATTATCATTTTCTGTTCGTTCATTATTTTTTTCATTAAGCTGCTTTTGCAACTCATCTTTTATCTCACTTTTTACTAGCGATGATGAGGATTGTGCTTGCCTTTGCCTTGCATCGAAAGAGTTGATGGATTTTTGAAGTGATCTAATTTCTTTTTCAATTTTACTCGATTTGGCTTCTAACTCGCTTCTTTGAGTTACTAGTGTATTTTTTTGCTCAGTTAATGCGTTTAGTTGTGCACTTGATTCTGCTGATAACTCAACTACTACTTTTCCTTTGCCTTTATCAGCACTACTTTCAACAGAAACTTCTTCTGCTTCTCGTGCAACATCAACAGGAGCAACGGGATACTCGATTAAACCTATTATTCTTGCGGGGCGGTTTATTAGTTCTGCTTGTTCATCTTCATCTCTTGCATCTTCAACACGCGCTTGATAAGGGTTATGAGGGCGTACATTTTCAATATGCTCAGGCGCATCTTCAAATATATCTTCATCTTCTTCACGCTCTTCTCTAGCAATAGCTTCTTCAGTTTTTGTAAATGCACCTGGTATTCTTGCCGCGATCTCTTCTGGCGTTAAATGACTTTCTGCAGTTGGAACATGCTCGCGTGCATCTTCAAATATTTCCTCTACTTCCTCTACAATTTCCTCTACTACTTCATCATCGATAAAGGCACCGGGTATTCTTGCTCCGATCTCCTCTGCGGTTAGCTCTGGCTCTTCTGGTTCTTGATCAAATTCTCTTCTATATGCTCCTGGCACTCGCTCACCTAGCTCGTCGGCAGTTAGCTCTGGTTCTTGATCAAACTCTCTTCTATATGCTCCTGGTACTCGTTCTGCTAGCTCTTCGGCAGTTAGTTCACGCTCTACTACCGCTTGATTTATTTCTTCATGAAATTCTATTTCGTCTGCAATTGAAAATGTGCCTGGTAGTCTTCTATTTCTTATTTCTGGTGCTAAGGCATCTAAATCAGGCTCTATTGGCTCAGGCTCATGATCTACAGGTAAGGCAGGCAATTCTTCTAATTCTCTTGGCAATATAGCCGCAGCAGCACGCCTTTGCTCTGCTGTAAGTTCTGGAGGTAAACGATTTGGATCAAGATCTATTACCTCAGGCTCATTTTCATGATCTACAGGTAAGGCAATTTCTCTTGGTAATATAGCCTCAGCAGCAGCACGCCTTTGCTCTGCTGTAGGTTCAGGAGGCAAACGATTTGGATCAAGATCTATTGGCCTACTTTCAACTGGCGCGGCCTCTTCACTCGCTATATGACCAGTAGGCAAAGGTACATTTTGTAATCTTTCTTGGCTCTGCACAGAAGTGGTAGGCTCCACTGGAGTTTCTGTAGGATCCATTGATTCTTGTGCAGAGGAAAGCATAGCTAGTTTTTTAGCTGCTCTTTCTTTTATTTTCTCTGCTTTTTCTTCTTCATTTTTTGCAATTTTTGCATTTTTTTCTGCTCTTCTTTTTGCCTTGTTGGAGAGCGGTGCCACTCCGCCAAGCGCTTCTATTCCTTTTGAGGACTCAGCTTGAGCTTCTGTAATTTGCGTATGTTCACCAATAGCGCCTATAGGAAGCTCTGTTCCTAATGTAGCATCTCTTACTTCGGTAGCAGCTCTTAGCGAAGCAAGCATTTGATCTTGAGAAACTTCAGGTGCTGGCTGCTCTTCACTCAGCCCCTCTATGCCCTCAGCTGAACCTGCATGACTAGAAGCACCTGTTGACCTACCTGCACGTTGTGATGAATCACTTTTGTTTGCTCTGGATTCAGCTTGTTCTCTTAGTGCTCTCCATCTCTGCGCAGACTTATCTGATTTATTACTTGATGATTCTTCTGAACCTGAGTTTTCCTTTGAACCTGTAGTATCTTTTTCAGGTTTTTTGCTAGCTATTCCTTCTAATAAATTGGTTTCGAGGCCAGGTCTTATCTGACGCGGTTGGGGAGAAAGAGGAGAAAGAGTAGAAAAAATAATACGGCCTTCCGCGCTCCTTGCATGCCTAGGTGGAAGTGGATCATTTGAGTTACGTGTCTGTGCCCGTGGTCTTCTATTACGTTGCTGAGGAAAAATGTCAAAGGAAGACGTGCTTCCCGCTTGCGTAGGTAGAGGTCTGAATGGAGAAGCGGGTAGAGATGGTGGTGTTTCTACAAATGAAGATGCCTGGCGCCTTGGTCTGCTTGATACATGACGTGTTCTATTTGATGCTAAAGACGGCGTCGCTATGAAGCTTGATGGACTAGAACCTTCTCTTCTTGCCCCTTGTGGCCTTTGTACTGCCCTTGGCGGCAATGGAAGCTGACCGTAAGGCCCATCATTCCTTGATGGATTCAGCATTATGCCTGCCCGAAGCGCTTCTTGACTATTTTGTGGTAGCCGACTAGATTGACTATCAGAATGGCTATCTAAAGCTGATGAGGGCGTTTGCCTTGCTGGGGGAGTAGGTACGTAACGCGCCCCACTGGATGCCCTTGAATAATCACGCAAATAACCTGAGGGGTTTTTTCCTGTTATTTGTTTTGTACGACTTGGTGGCGCTGAAGGAACAAGTGCATCAAGCGAATATGACCCCATTAATGCAGGCGTTGGTTTAGCCCGAGAGGTTGCCGCCTCACCCGAACGTAAGCTTTCATCACTACTGTTAGAAGAGCCTGCTATTATACCTCTTGCGAAAGGGCCATCATCACGCGTAGGATTTAACGGGCTTGTTGTACCTCTATCATGGCGTGATGGTCTTCTTCTTGATACATGGCTTGCTGTGCCAGGTAGCGGTGAATAGATTACTGTAGTAGGGCTTTCTCTTCCTGACCCTTGCTCTCTTTGTCCTAAACTTGGTTGTGATAATGGAAGATCAAACCCTTCTATTGCAGTAGGTTCACCTGACCGTGATGATGGTGTTGCACGTAACCTTGAACGAGGGTATTCGCGCACAGGCTCTGGTCTTGATGGGACTAGAGAATAAGAGCTACTGCTACGCTGCGGTCTTTCGCTTCTAAAACCTCTATTTGATCTGCTACTTGCATGTTCGTTATCACTAGAGTTGTAATCATCATAAGTATCAGTTGGTGCAGCGGGTGCTGAGAAATCTATATCTGGCTCTACTGCTTCAGTATCATCAGCATCTACTCTACCTCTGCTGCGCCTACCTAATAAGCTGCCTTCTCTGCTATCTTGATAGGAATAGTGCCCAGTGCTTACTGGAGTTCCCGTATCACGAATAGTAGTAGGCGGTTGTAACCAAGTACCATCAAAACCAGAAAACTCATCCCCAACTACATCTTCCCCTTCAGTTGCACGATCATCTCTAGGCATAAAGCCCGAGCTTTCTGCTTCGAATTCACTGCCACCCTCTACTCTTGCCCGTGTTCCTAATGGTGGAGATGGTGCATCATATAAACTAAAATCAACATCTACTGGTAATCCAATTCGCCCGTCATCAGGCCTCTCTTCAAAATGAGGAATATAAGGAGATCGGATGTGGCTACCATCTCTAGCAGACTCCCCAGTAGCAATGCTTTCCTCATCATCTAATTCACTATAGTCATCACGAATTTCAGCACCAACATGTGGCCTTAATTCATTAAAAAATCGCTCAATAGCGTCTCTCATCACATCTAGATGCGCTTGAGTAAATACACCTTGTATTCTCCGCGCCCGACTTTCGCCAATGGCAGTATTGTCTCTTAAATCATTTAGTATATCGCTTAAGGGTGCATCAACTCCGGGGTGTGTATTCTGATGATTAATTTCTTGCGTAATAAGAATATCTAAATCTTTTTGACTTAAATAATCCCAACTTTTACGAAGCTTATCTAAATTATCACCTGCCCCTTTATTTACACTTTCTAACCAACGCCTATTTGTAGTCAGTAATTCACGTATTCTCGCACCTCGAATACGTTTAGCTGACTCTTCAATTGCATTTTCACGTGCAGTATCGTAGGGCAAAGTTGCAGGTTGCCAATTAGCATCACCACCACGATGATTAGTAATAAGCTCTTGTTGCCCTACAAGCGCCTCTGCAAAACTTTGTGCTAAGCGGTTTTCTTCATCATCCCATAATTGTTGCCAATTAACATTAGAAGTACTTTGTATTAATTGTGTACGCAGATTCGTTGTAATCTGGTTTCTACGGCCTCTGGAAGTATCTTGACTCTTATAATGATACATTTCTGTACCTTCGCGATTATCAGGATAAAACCCACTTAAATATTCACCTTCACGCGCTTTCCACTCTTTGATATCTCGCCCTAATTTGCGCATTTCCATCATGAAGCTTGCCCAGGCTTCAGCTGTTACTTTCTCTAGTTTAGATTCTGCTTCTTTAATTAATGTTTCTAAGTCTTTTTCTGAATCGACACCAAAAGGAAACTTACCTCCTTCAAATGCAATTTTTCTTAAGTCTGCAACAGTGAAACCTAATACCTTCTCAATTTCTTCTTTGCCTTTTCTTTTTGTTATAGGAACAGGATTAGATAAACGACTTGTGGTGGTTTTATAAAATACGCCCAGATGCTTTGTTAAACCAGCTTTTGCCCCTCCGATAAAGCTTTCTACCATTAAGGCTGAAGCTATCGTGCTTTGAACTCCTCTGAATTTATGAGGGGTATTGGGGTCGCGGGGTAGTAAATTTCTAGGCGATGCTAAGGGATCTTCGAGAGGAGTTCCCAAGGGTGGCACGGTGGATTCAAGAGCTTCACGGGCTTCACGAGCCTCACGAGCTTCACGAGCTTCACGAGCCTCACGAGCTTCACGAGCTTCACGAGCTTCACGAGCTTCACGAGCCTCACGAGCTTCACGAGCCTCACGAGCCTCACGAGCTTCACGAGCTTCACGAGCCTCACGAGCCTCACGAGCCTCACGAGCCTCACGAGCTTCACGAGCTTCACGAGCTT
>JAZKAR010000006.1:0-183853 GCA_040389065.1 Pseudomonadota bacterium
GATGCATGGCGCTATAACCGATTCTTAAGCCAGCTAACCCATATGCTTTAGAGAACGTGCGGGTAATAATCAAATTCTTAAAACGTTCAAGCCAATGCAAGCTGGGAGAGCGCTGCTCATCATTTAAATATTCTTCATAGGCTTCATCAAGCACTACAACAATTCGGCTAGGAACAGCGTGTAAAAAAGCTTCAATCCGCTCATGAGGAATCCATGTGCCTGTGGGATTATTAGGGTTAGCAATAAAAATAACTTTAGTATGCTGAGTTATCGCTGAAAGCATGCCATCAAGATCGTGCCCAAAATGGTGGGCAGGTACTTCAATGCCTTTTGCACCGCGTGTTTGAACGGCTAGAGGGTAAACAGCAAATGCATGCTGTGCATAAATAGCTTCATCACCAGGTCTTAAAAAAACTTGGGCGATCATCTCTAGTATTTCGTTCGAGCCATTACCTAATAAAATACTCTCAACAGGTAAATTATAATGTTTATGTAATGCTTGCTTGAGATCAAAGCTATTACCATCTGGGTAGCGGGTTATTTCAGGCAGCATGGCCTGAATAGCTTCCAATGCTTTCGGGCTTGGCCCTAATGGGTTTTCATTCGAGGCAAGCTTAATAATATGCTGTGGGTTTAATCCCATTTCTCGGGCGAGTTCTGTAACAGGTTTGCCTGGAGTATAAGGAGCAATATTTCGAATAAAAGAGGGGATCGACTCGCAACAACTCAACATGGTGTATGCCCTAAAGAAGATAGAAAATAGCGTTTTAAAGTTTTTTTAAAGGCTATCGTTTATTTCCCTCTCCCCCTGAGGGAGAGGGTAGGGTGAGGGGGCTGGTTAACTGACTATCTAAAATAGTTTTAGCTGTGTTTTAGGTAATTCAATTACTTTCTTACCCTAACCTGCACACTGAAGAAAAAGTACTTAAATAACTTTAATATAAAACTTTATGTAGGATTGGTAGCGCTATTTTAAAGCAATGCGATGGGATAAGAACCTAGTAACTTTAAAAACGGACTTTGTTCTTTTAAAATTTCTAACGCATTCGATACTTTGGTATCTGTTTGATGCCCTTCAAGGTCTATAAAAAATAAATATTCCCATGTGCCTGTTTTAGAAGGTCGAGACTCAAAGCGGCTCATACTAACTTGGTGCTGAGCAAGCGGTCTTAAAAGTTCAAAAACCGCGCCTGGGCGATTTGCAGCAGACAGCACTAAAGAAGTCTTATCACGGCCTGAAGGAAGAACTGATTGATGGCCTAATACCCAAAAACGCGTGATATTGTTAGGATCATCTTGAATAGGAAAATGGCGAATCGGGATTTGATACAAGTTTGATGTTTGCTCACCTGCAATCGCTGCTGTATCAGGTTCTTGAGCAGCACGACGCGCAGCTTCTGCATTACTGGCAACGGTGACTGTTTGAGCGTGAGGCAGGTACTTATGCAGCCAAACCTGGCATTGCCCGAGTGTTTGAGGATGTACATAAACTGTATTAATTTGCGCCAGATTGCTTTGGTGGCTTAACAGCGCATGACGAATAGGTAAAAAGACTTCGCCACATATTTTTAATGAAGTATGCACCATTAAATCAAGCGTGCGTCCCACACTACCTTCTGTAGAGTTTTCTACGGGTACTACCGCATAATCAACTGTTTCTGTTTCAAGTGCATGAAAAACCTCATCAATACTTGAGCATGCATGTGTTTCTGCACTATGCCCAAAATGCTTTTCAGTCGCTTGCTGACTATAAGTTCCTATGGGGCCAAGATAAGCAGCCGATAGTGGGCGCTCGAGCGCCAGGCAGGCAGACATTACTTCACGAAATAAGCGGCCTACTACTTGAGAGCGTAACGGCCCTTGATTCTGATCCATCACACGCTGAAGAACTTCTGCTTCACGTTCAGGGCGATAGACAGTGGGTTCACCGTGTTCAGATTTTAAATGCCCCACAGCTTGAGCACAACGCGCACGATCATTTAAAAGCTTAAGGATTTGATCATCCAACGCATCAATTTTTTGACGATAGCCTTTTAGCTGGTTGAGCCAGTCGCTTTCTTGTGGGGGAGTCATTAGATTGCTTTCTAAAAATCAGCCGATTTTTCAAAATCACGAAGCGCTTCGGTTAGCGCATGCACGCCTTCAATAGGCATAGCATTATATAAAGAAGCTCGCATTCCACCAACGCTTTTATGCCCTTTCAGTTGAACTAATTTTCGAGGTTCAACAAAACTTAAAAAGCGTGCATCGATATCTGCATTTCCACTCGTAAAGGGAATATTCATCATGGAGCGAGCGGCAGGAGCGATAGGGCATTTAAAGAGTGCGCTGGCATCAAGAGCGTTATACACAAGTTGTGCTTTTTCTTTGTTTTTTTGCTCAATAGCCACTAATCCGCCTTGCCGTAAAAGCCATTGAAACACAAGGCCAGACACATAAATGGCAAAGGTAGGAGGCGTATTAAACATTGAACCATTTTCAGCCAGTATCGTATAGTTTAAAACGGCAGGGGTAATAGGAAGCGCTTTGTTTAAGAGTTCACGATGAACAATCACAACACTAAATCCGGCGGGGCCAATATTTTTTTGAGCGCTAGCGTAAATCAAGCCATAACGTGCAATGCTGATTGGGCGCGATAAAATGTTTGACGACATATCAGCTATCCATGGTACATCTGTTGGCAGATCTGGTAAGTCAGGAAACTCTACGCCGCTAATGGTTTCATTACTGCAAAAATGAAGATAGGCAGCATCACGATTAAAATTGCCTTCGGCACTTTTGGGCAGATCAAAATAATGTGATGAAGCATTGCTCAATGCCATATGAGCGCGCCCTGTACCAGAAGCAATGTTAAACGCTTTTTTAGACCAATCGCCTGTAATGACATAATCAGCGCTTTTTCCTTCAGGGCGAAGGTTTAAAGGAACAGCATCAAACTGCCCAACACCGCCGCCTTGCATAAACAAAACTGCATACTCTTCAGGAATGGCTAAAAGTTTACGCAAATCAGCTTCAGCGCCATGAATAATAGATTCATAGGCAGCGCTGCGATGACTCATTTCCATCACAGAAAGCCCTGTACCATGCCAGTCTAAAAATTCAGCTTGAACCTGCTCCATCACTTCTCGAGGTAAGAGAGAAGGCCCCGCAGAAAAGTTATAAATCGAGACCATCAGTACAATCCTCTACCCCATTTTCGATATCTTCATCATCACACTCTGCTACCGTCGCAACGCTAACAAGCTTATCTTGCCCCAGTTCATCAGCTCTCATGAGCATTACGCCCTGAGTGACACGGCTGGCTTCACGAATTTTATTGGCAGGCGTGCGAATCATGACCCCAGTTTGGGTAATCAGCATCACATCACTTTCAGGCTCAATAGGTGTGGCAGTGACTAAGCGTCCCGTTTTTTTCGTGGTTTGCATGGCAAGAATACCTTGCGTGCCTCTACCGTGACGTGTGTATTCGCTTACACGAGTACGTTTTCCATACCCATTTTCACTGACGGTAAGAATCACTTGAGATTCGTCAGATACCGCAAACATACCAATAACTGTGTGATCTTCACCCATTCTCATGCCGCGCACACCGCGCGCTGTACGACCCATCGAACGCACTTCTTCTTCGTTAAAGCGGCATACCTTACCTGCATCGGAGAAGAGCATAACATCGTGTTTGCCATCAGTAATCGCTACACCAATCATTCGGTCACCATCATCCAGATTCAGCGCGATGATACCTTGGCTGCGAGGGCGAGAGAAGTCTGAAAGAGGAGTTTTTTTAACAACGCCTTTTGAGGTGGTCATAAAAACAAAATGATCATCTCTAAATTCGGTAACGGGCAAAATAGCATTAATTTTTTCGCCATCTTGTAACGGCAACAAATTGTTAATAGGTTTTCCGCGGCTTGTACGATTCCCGTGCGGTAGCTCATACACTTTTAGCCAATACACGACGCCACGGCTTGAAAAGCACAGTACAAAGTTATGGCTATGCGTAACAAACATACGTTCTACGAAATCGTCTTCACGTGTAGAGGCGGCTTGTTTACCACGCCCACCACGCTTTTGAGCACGGTATTCACTAACAGCTTGAGATTTAATATACCCACTATGCGACATTGTAACGACTCTGTCTTCAGGCGTAATCAAATCTTCAATATTGATATCTTCGCTATTGGTAATAATTTCAGAACGGCGAGGGTCAGCATACTGCGCCTTAATCGCTTGAAGTTCTGCTTCAATAATCGAGGTAACACGTTCAGGGCGAGCAAGAATATCCATAAGATCAAGAATGGTTTCAACAATGGTTGCATAATCTTTGGTGATTTTATCTTGTTCGAGTCCTGTCAGACGGTGTAAGCGTAAATCAAGAATCGCTTGTGCCTGTACATCAGATAAACGATAGCTGCCGTCGTGAAATCCGTAACTTTCTTCTAGTGTGGCTGGTCGGCAAACATCACTGCTAGGTGAGCGTTCAAGCAACGCAGCAACGAGAGGAGAGGGCCATGCGTTCGCTAGCAATCCTGCCTTAGCGGTAGGGGAGTCAGGCGATTGTTTAATCAGAGCAATAATAGGGTCTATATTAGAAAGAGCAACCGCTAACCCTTCTAGAATATGCCCACGTTCACGTGCTTTACGAAGTTCAAAGCGAGTACGGCGAATAACAACTTCGTGGCGATGCTCCAGAAAAGCGCGAAGAATCTCTTTAAGATTAAGAGTCTTAGGTTGACCATTAATTAGCGCCACCATGTTGATACCAAAGGTATCTTGCATAGGGGTATGTTTAAAGAGATGGTTTAATACCACTGCTGGCATTTCGCCGCGCTTAAGTTCTATATAAACGCGCATCCCGCTTTTATCAGATTCATCACGTAAATCGCTAATGCCTTCAATTTTTTTATCACGTACTAGCTCAGCAATTTTTTCACACAAACGTGCTTTATTTACCTGATAAGGTAATTCATCAATAATGATGGCTTGCTTGCCGCCTTTATCAAGGTCTTCAAAGTGTGTGCGAGCGCGCATAACAACACGGCCACGCCCTGTGCGGTAACCATCGATTACACCACTGGTGCCATAGATCATCGCTGCGGTTGGGAAGTCGGGTGCGGGAATATATTGCAGCAAGTCATCAATGGTTAGTTCGCTATTGGCTAATAACGCTAAGGCGCCATCAATCACTTCGCCAAGATTATGAGGAGGAATATTAGTTGCCATCCCTACCGCAATTCCTGAGGAGCCGTTAATTAACAGGTTAGGAACGCGCGTAGGCATAATAAGGGGTTCATGTTCTGAACCATCATAGTTAGGGCCGAAATCAACAGTTTCTTTATCAATATCTGCTAATAGCTCATGCGCAATACGCGACATCCGAATTTCGGTGTACCGCATTGCGGCTGCATTATCGCCATCAATAGATCCAAAGTTACCTTGACCATCAATTAATGGGTAACGCATGGAGAAACTTTGCGCCATCCTAACAATAGTATCGTATACGGCTGTATCACCATGCGGGTGATACTTACCGATTACATCCCCGACGATACGGGCAGATTTTTTATATGCTTTATTCCAGGCATTTCCCAGCTCATCCATGGCATATAGTACACGGCGGTGTACAGGTTTAAGACCGTCACGAACGTCGGGTAAGGCGCGCCCTACAATTACGCTCATTGCGTAATCAAGGTAGGAGTGACGCATTTCATTTTCAAGACTTACAGAGAGAAGTTCTTTTGCAACCGTGGTCATTAGTGTTTACCTGGCAAAAAACAAAGGCGAGTTGTAGGAAAATGAGTGTTATTTTTTAAAGCTACCTGAGGTATATTAGCCACTGAAGGTTTTATTTTAGCATCTTGCTGCAAGAAAAGGGTTTTAAGCGCTCTTTCCGGAGAGGGCTTTCTTAAAAAAAAGCATTTTGTTGTATCACAGCAGGGTTTATTTACGCGAAGTGGTTCTTTGCTTTTATCGTTTTTCGTTGTATTTATGCCACAAACTCTATGGTAAAAGTTTACTGATTTGCAGCTACTAATTGCTTGCAGGTGATGCTCGAATCTACAATAGAGGCAAGAATACCTGTACGCTTTTATATTTATTATTTGGGTGGTTGCAGGTTTTGCATGTTTTTGATTTTGAAAAATAAGAGGAAATAGGGATGAAGCAAAAACTACTAATGAGTTTGATTGCTGCTGCCAGCCTTTCCGTGTTTGCTACTTCGACAATGGCACAAGATAACACGGCAGGTTACTGGGAAAGCCAACAAGCTCCTGCAGGCTCAAATGTATGGAAAAATAGTACAGGTCTTTGCTGGAGATCCGGTTTTTGGACTCCTGCGTCTGCTACTAAAGAGTGCGATCGTGATCTTCTTAAAGAAGAACCCGCTCCAGCACCTCGTGTTGAGGCACCTGCTCCAGCACCTCAAGTTGAGGCGCCAGTAGTTAAACCTGCTCCAGAAGTTGTTAAAATTACCCTCGCTTCTACTGCTCTCTTTGATTTTAATAAGGCAGTATTAAAACCAACAGGTAAAAAAGCAATTGATAGTGAAGTTTTAAACAAATTGAAATCACTACAAAGCTTTGAGTTGGTTGTAGTAAATGGTTATACAGACAGTATTGGTTCTGACAAATACAATCAACGTTTGTCTGAGCGTCGTGCGAATGCTGTACGTCAATACTTAGTTAGCCAAGGTATTAAGCCAGAGCAAATTCAAGCTAAAGGCTTAGGCGAAGCTGATCCTGTAGCTAAGTGTGATGGTATCAAATCACGCGCGAAATTGATTGCATGTTTTGCACCTAATCGCCGTGTAGAAGTTGATGTACATGGTCAAGTTGTTAAGTTACCTGCTGAGTGATATGGCGGTAAAGAATAAGTAGTGTTCTTTGTGCTTATTTTAAAATAAAAAATAGCTCCACCTTTGTGTGGAGCTATTTTTTTAAGTAAACTTCTACCAAGCTTTGCTTTGCATAGTCTATTAAAAGGCTATTACAGTTTGTTGCACATTTGTATTTAACCATTGGTATAAGGCAGAAAAAATTGAAAATTTGGGTAGATGCAGATGCTTGCCCTAAAGTGATAAAAGACATTTTATTTCGTGTAGCGCAGCGGTGCAAAATAGAAATGATTTTAGTGGCGAATCAATATATTCGTACACCGCCTTCACTTTATATTAAAACTATTCAGGTAGTGGCGGGATTCGATGTTGCAGATAATAAGATTGTTCAAGAGCTTTCTGAAAAAGACTTAGTCATTACAGCGGATATTCCTTTGGCCTATGAGGTTATTGGAAAAGGCGGCGTTGCTTTAAATCCTAGAGGCCAGTTTTATACACGAGAAAATATAGAAGGGCATTTAGCTCGCCGCAATTTTATGGAAGAGCTGCGAAGTGGAGGCGTTCAAACGGGTGGGCCACCCCCTATTAATCAAGCAGATCGACAAGCCTTTTCTAATCAATTAGATCGATTTCTGGCTAAAAATAAAATTTTTTAGTATTAGAAGTTACGCAACTGGGTTCTATTAAAGCATGCCCATATATACAATATATTAGTACGGCAAGGTGTCCAACATGGTTGCAATCTGGGCCTGCTGAGGAAATTTTCATTGCTGTTTTTTACTCATTAAAGCCAAATTACCACCTAACGCAGTTAAGTTATTGCTAATCGTGCGTTCTACCGCAAATCGATGTAAATAATAGGGGCCGCCTGCTTTAGGGCCAGTGCCTGATAATCCTTCTCCTCCAAATGGCTGAACCCCTACAACAGCGCCTATCATGCTGCGATTAATATAAATATTACCGACTTTGGCGCGTTGAGTGATGTCGGCTATTCGAGAATCAATCCGGCTTTGAATGCCTAACGTTAGCCCATAACCTTGCTGATGAATAGTATCTAGCAAGCCCGACCAATCTTCAGAATGAAAGCGGATGATATGTAAAATGGGGCCAAATATTTCTTCTTTTAATTGCTGAATCATGTTGAGTTCAATTAGATGGGGAGGGAAAAAATGTCCCTTATGTAGAAGATCATCAGAAATAGGTAACTGGTGCAAAATGTGTGCTTCGTGCTTCATGTGTTGAACATGTTTTTCTAGGTTCAATTTAGCCTGAGCATTAATCACAGGGCCAATATCGGTTGAGGGATCAATCGGGGAGCCTATCCGCAACGCATTCATAGCGCCTGTTAGCATATTAATAAACGAGTCAGCAATATCGCTTTGTATCCAAAGCACTCTTAATGCGCTGCACCGTTGCCCTGCTGAACGAAAAGCACTTGTTATAACAATATCGCATGCATGTTCAAGAAGCGCAGTAGAGTCAATTAACATAGCATTTTGGCCGCCAGTTTCAGCAATCAACGGTACGATAGCCCCTTCTCTAGCGGCTAGCTTTTGATTAAGCCATCGTGCAGTATCGGTAGAGCCTGTAAAGGCAATACCTGCTAACTCACGCGCATTAACTGCTATTTCGCCAATGTCTTTTCCTGAGCCTATCAATAAATTTAAAATAGTAGCTGGAATACCCGCTTCATGAAGAATCTGGCACACTTTATAGGCAATAAGAGGCGTGCTTTCTGCTGGTTTTGCAATCACAGCATTACCGCTTACAAGCGCGGCAGCGATTTGGCCAATGAAGATAGCTAGCGGAAAGTTCCAAGGGCTAATACATAACCATACACCTCGACCATGCAATACCAGACGATTACTTTCTCCGGTAGGGCCGGGGAGTAATTGCCCTTCTAAGGTGAAAGATTTTCTGGCTTGTGCTGCATAGTAGCGGCAAAAATCAACGGCTTCTCTTACTTCAGATAAAGCATCGGCTAAGGTTTTTCCAGCTTCAAGTATCAGTAGTTCTAATAAACTATCTCTATTTTTTTCCATTGCGTCTGCCGCGCGTTCTAAACATTGCGCGCGAAGCTCGACTGCTGTGGTATCCCATTCAGGCTGATGTTGAGCAGCCAATGAAAAAGCTTTTAATATATCTTCAGGCTGAGTAACTGCTTGAGCAGTGCCAATGACTTGTCGGGTATCAGAAGGCGATAACACTTCATAGTGGCGGCTTTTAAGACTATTAGGAGCAACTCCTCCAATCAGGCTGGTGGCTTGAGTTGGCAATGTGTTGGGGCGAGTAGCAGGGCGGTTTGGTTGAAATCGCTCAGAATAATGACGCAGAATATTGAGATCAGATAGATCTATTCCTTCAGAGTTTCGACGTTCGCTGCCATAAAGCTCACTTGGTAGCGGTAAAGGTGCTGCCACCTGTTTAGCGTGAAGCGTAAGAATATGTTGTTTGGGATCATGCGTGAGATCAGCAGGAGTTAAAGTTGTATCAGTAATTTGATAAACAAATGAGCTATTTGCACCGTTTTCTAGCATGCGCCGCACTAAATAAGCGAGTAAGTCACGATAGGTACCTACAGGAGCATACACTCGGCAATGACTAGGGTGCTCTTTTAATACGATAGGGTAAAGGCGTTCTCCCATGCCGTGAAGCCGTTGAAACTCATAGCCTGATGTATGATTACCGGCAAGCGCTAAAATTTGCGCTATGGTCAGTGCATTATGCGTTGCAAATTGAGGAAAAATAATATCGCGATGGGCAAGTAAACGATGTGCGGCAGAAATATAAGCGAGATCAGTGTGCGCTTTTTGAGTAAAAACAGGGTAGCTGCTTAATCCTAATTCTTGTGCACGTTTTATTTCGCTATCCCAATATGCTCCTTTAACAAGCCTAATATTCAGCCTTTGTTGATAGGTTTGGGCTAGCTGAATAAGTTTATCAGCCAGTATCATAATGCGTTTGCTATAGGCTTGAATTGCCATGCCTAGACCGCTCCATCCTTTGAGCGAAGGTTCAGTCATTAGGCGCTCAAACAAGTGCACTGATAATTCAAGCCGTTCGGCTTCTTCGGCATCAATCGTAATCCCTAATCCATAATATTTTGCTTCTTGGGCTAATGTGCGTACTCGGTCATAAAGCTCAGGTTCAGAATGAATAAATTGAGCCGGCTCATATCGGGCATGCAGGGCAGAAAGTTTGATTGAAATACTGGGGCGTTGTTCAAGGCGAAGGCTTTCATAATGTTCACCTAATACTTGAATAGCATGACGATACGCTTCAAAGTGGCGTGATGCATCAGCTTGGTGGCGAGCGCCTTCACCTAGCATATCAAATGAAAAGAGTTCTTGAGCATGCTTAATCGATTCGCCGCGAGCAAGCGCACCTTCTATTGTTTCACCCAAAACAAACTGATGACCAAGAAATTGAATAGATTGCTGTACCGCTCGGCGCACAACAGGTTCACCCAAGCGCTGCGTTAAATAGTTTAAGGTTAAGTTAGTGCTATGAGGCGTTATAAGCTGTTCTGCTAACCAGGCTCCCCATCCGCTTGCTCTGCCTAGCAGATTATGGTCTGCTTGCGTATGCGCTTGCCAATTATGATGCCGTAATTTATCGCTAATTAATTCTTCAATAGTGTCTGCATCGGGTACGCGTAGTACCGATTCAGCCAATTGCATTAAAGCACGCCCTTCATCGCTGCTGATAGGATACTCATGCATTAGGTTTTCAAGCCCTAAAAAGCGTGGCTGATGGGCGCGTAGCTCCTCAATCCAACCAGTAGCTTGTACCTGGGAGCTTTTAATGAGTGCATCAGTAAGCGGATAGTGTTCCAAGAGTTTTCGTACTACATCATCTTCATCAGGCGTGGGGTGACCTAATTGTGTACGAGATAAATCTAAGGACATAGTAAATCCTTTTGTGGGCATAATTCCTTCTATTAGCCCGATAGCCTAGGGCATAATCGCTAAAGCGAAGGTTTTTTTGCTGAAATGTAAATAGATGTAGGGTTCAGGATAAATAACGAATAGTGAAATTCATTTGTCTATTTGTTTACTCACATCTAATACCTTTCTTGACTTGATAAATTAGGTCGTGAAAGGCATTGAGTGGAATGCTTATTTTCCATCTATGGCATAAGCTGTCATTTATCCTGAGCATGCTACAAAGCTATCGGCAATATTAGTCTGTAAAATAAGAGGGTTCCTGCCCAGGTTTCCATTTTATGTTGCACCCTAAACTCGGTTTTTGTTCAAGTATTAGCGGTAGATCATTCAGTGTAACGTCGATAGCTTGGCGCAAATCAGCGCCAGTAACAGGTAAGTTATTTCCTGGGCGACTATTATCGAGTTGCCCTCGATAAACAAGCTGGCGTTCAGCGTTAAATACATAAAAATCAGGTGTACAGGCTGCCCGATAAGCAATAGCTGTTTTTTGGGATGCATCGTGGCAAAGAGGGAATGTAAAGGCAAGTTCAAGTGCCATTTTTTTTAAGTTTTCAGGGCTATCTGCAGAATACATATCGCTATCATTCGCACTAATAGCAATTATTCCTATGTCTTTATCTTGATAGTCTTTGCCAAGACGAGCCAGTTCATGTTGGATATGTACCACATAAGGGCAATGACGACAAATGAACATGATGAGAAGTACTTTTTTAGATTTAACATCATCTAAAGAAATAGAGCGCCCACTAACGGCATCAGGAAGTGTAAAATCAGGAGCAATAGTGCCTAGCGCTAGCATTGTCGAAGCAGTTTTAGCCATAAAAAATCCTTCAGTGAATAAAAGAGTATGTGAAAATAACAGGCTTAGTTGAGCAAGATATGTGATGAAAAATGTACTTATTCCATAAGCCGCTAGCACATGCTGTTAGAGCAGATTTTAGTTATTTCAAGCAATAAAAAAGTTTGAGGTTTTTGAAGATAATCAAGGTTAAGTTTAGCGTAATGACGCTGGGTAGAATAACCTTTAAGGAAAAATTCATGAGTGATGAAAAGCCAACAGCTAAACCAACAGGATACGAACGGTGGATGGCTTCAGGAGTGGCCGGTGCTGTGCTGGTTATTGGAGTGGTATGGTATGCCGTTTCTAATTTAACAGGCAATTTGGGTGATTTGCCGATGGTTTCTGCAGCAGAGGCATCCTCTTCTATTATTCCAACTGGTGGCTCTCCAGCGCCAAGCCCTGCGCCTATTTTAAATAAAATTTTATTAACGCCGCATCCTAATGACCCTATGATTATTGAAGCGTACAATGCGTTTCAATCTAAAGATGTGAATGCATTAAAAGCGTATCTTGATCGCCCAACAGATCATCCTTTGCGTGATTACATTGGCTATTGGTATTGGAAGCGAATGCTAGATATCACGCCGTTAAGTACTGAGTTCAATGATGCTATACAAGAATGGATAAAAGCACATTCAACAACTGTATTAGCTGAGCGGCTGCGGCAAGATTGGCTTAAGAAGCAACTGCCAAGTATTACTCCACGCTTTCTACCAGAATACGATTTACTGACCAAGCCTGATGATGAGTTAGTGTGTGCTGTGTGGTTGCTAAGAGGCCAACCTCTTAATGCAAAAGCTGAAGAAGCAAAAATGTGGGTTTCGCCCCGAGAGCTTTCGCCTGCATGTGAGCAATGGTTAGCGCTTCGAGTACAAAAAGGGGGCGAAGCGACGCGTTTGCGTTACCGTCTTTACCTTGCCGGCATTGCTGGTAATGCCCGGGCATTAGCACGTATAAGTGCTTTATCAATGATTCAGCCTCCGAATGATTTGGCTGAGCTCTATAGTTCACCTATACGCTGGTTGGCAAAAAATCCCCGTCTTGATTCTGTATGGAGTGTAATTGCTTTACTTCGGTTAGCGAATAATGAAGCGGGTCACTCAAAAGTTAAATTTTATCTTGATAAGCTTGATCCTAACTTACAAAAGGAAAGTTTTGCCTTTTTAGGATATGTACTGGGTAAGCGGCTTCAACCAGAGGCAATTGATTATTTTAAACAAGGCACGCTTTCAAGTGATTTGCCGCCTGAAGTACTATCATGGCGCTTACGTACATTCTTACGTGAGTCACAATGGAAAGAAGTGTTACAAACTACTGAAGTTGTTCCTGAAAGTGTGAAGGAACAAGAAAGTTCTTGGAAGTATTGGCAAGCGCGAGCGTTAGTGGAGTTCAATCGAGTAGAGGAAGCACAGTCTATTTATACCGCATTAGCAGTAGAGCCTCATTATTACGGGGTGCTGGCAAAAGAGGCGCTAGGTCAAAGCTGGCCAGCGTTAACAGTGCCTGCTATGCCGACACAAGAAAGTGTAAGCACAGTTGCTCGTGATGCTAGTATTCAGCGTGCTGTGATTTTAGCTCGGCTTGATTGGCGGGAAGAGGGGCGCCGTGAATGGCAGTGGGCCTTACGCGATGCAAGAGATGAGGAAATAAATGCTGCAGCGTATGTGGCATGGCAATACCAGTATTATGATTGGGCAATTAATACCGCTGCACGTACTCGAAAAACATATAATTTAGGATTACGTTTCCTGGCGCCTTATCAAGGCATTGCAGAGCAAGCAGGACAACAGTTTCAGGTACCTTCTGCTTGGGTCTTAGGCATTATTCGTCAAGAAAGCCGTTTTTTTCCTCGCGCCCGTTCGGGAGCTGGAGCTTTAGGGCTCATGCAGCTTATGCCAGCCACTGCACGTGAAGTTGCCAAGAAAACCGGAATTGAAGGCAGTACGCTCAATGCTTTGATTGACCCTGCTATTAATATTCCCATGGGTACTTATTATATCCGTGAGCTAATGCAGCGCTTAGGATCGCCAGTAAGAGCTACTGCTGCTTACAATGCTGGAGCAGGAAGAGCAAGAGCCTGGCAAAGTACAAAGCCCTTAGAAGGCGCAATTTACATTGAAACCATTCCTTTCAATGAAACGCGTGAATATGTAAAACGGGTATTGTCGAATTGGTATTTTTACCATCGAGTATTAGCGAATAAAAGTAATTTGACGCTAACTCGTGTGTTAGGAACGATTCCTGCTCGCGGCGAAAAAGAGGCTCAACCTTGGATTGAAGATGAAGAATCTGCTGCAGAAACTAAAAATGGAGCATAAATATTATCTTTTGATGTGAGTAGTTCTATGTTTTTTAGCGGCCAGATTTTTCAGAAGCCATTGATATGAAACTGTTGCTTAGTTACTACACTCTTTGGCACTATACTGCAAAGCCTGGATTTTCAAGGCCTGGCGCTTCCGCTTAAATAGAATTAGGCTATAATGTTGCGACTGATGATTGTCTCGCTGAAAACTTGAGGTATGAATGTCAACCTTAGGTGTGGTGGGCACGTTGGGGACATAAGAATACTTAAAAAGTATTCTCGGTTTTTTGATAATTGTAGTCATTCTCATTTTTATAAGGATTGAGTTATTATGAGCAAACTCCTTTCTGCTCTAGTTGCTGCTGGTTTAACCGTTGCTTCTTTCAGTGCATTTGCTAACCCTGCTGCTACAGCTGCTGCTCCCGCACAAGCTCCTGCAGCAACTGAAGCAGCTGCTCCCGCAGCTGCTGCGCCTGCTGCTTCTGCTACCGCTGAAGCAACTTCTGGCGATGTAAAGGCAGAAGCACACGCAAAGCCAGCTAAAAAAGTAGCTAAAAAGCATAAAAAGAAAAAACACGTAGCTAAGAAAAAAGCTGACGATGCTGCTGCCGCTTCTACAGAAGCTACAGCTGCTGGTTCTGCTACTACTGGTGCTGACGCAAAGCCAGAAGCTACTAAGTAATTCTCGTTTTTTGAGAATAAAAAAGCCGGTTAGGGCCTTAAGCCCAACCGGCTTTTTCTTTTGTAAATGCTAATGTTATTGTGGTTGCCAAACTTTATTACATCAAAAGCATGCTTTAGTTCGATAAATCGTTATAAGACACGCATAAATAAAAGCATTTAATGGTTGATGATTAGAGTTACGTTTATAGCAAGTTATAATAGTTTTGATGAGATTGTTTGAGAACAAAGCACACAGATTATGCGTTTAATGGCTAAGCTTAGCAGTAGGCTAGAAAAAACTATTAGGTTTATTTTGTAAGAAAGCGTGCGTTAAATAGTTATTAAAAACGATACTTATGTCTAAAGTTATTTTTTAGTGATATATCAGAAGCGTGGAGTAGGAATGAGCATATCTCTTGCTGAACAAGATTTGATTCTGAAAGATGCCTGTGTTCCTTGGATATTAGGGCAGCCCTTTCCAGATGGTAAGCCACGCCTTGTTGTGCTAATCATGCCTGAGTCGCATGTTGTACGCCTAAAGTTGGCATTGCCAGCACGTTTGTTATCTAATCCTGATGCACTTTTATATGCGGTAGAAGAGCATTTACCCACTATCGAAGGGCGCGCTGTCTTATTATTAAGTGAGCAGCCTATTGCAGATAATGAGCATAATGCGATGGTGCAATTACTGGTCTATCCCAAAAACCTACTTAATGAAGCAATGGCGTATGCCCAGCAATCGTTTAAAGAGTCGCATGTAGTAGGTGCTATGACAGCCGCTGAGTGGTGGGCTATCGCTCTGCCGCCCGAGACTGCAATGTGGGTGGATGATGGGGTCGAGAGCTGGGTGCAGCTTCCCTCAGGAGATATTTATACTGTTAATCGTTGTCGGCTAAATGATCCGGCTTTATGGATAAATTATTGTGCTGAGACGATTAAAGGATTGGTAGGGTACGCTGCAGATATGGCATGCATGCAGGAGGTATTGCAAGCAGGCATGGTTACAGCACATTTTGAAGCAGTGCGTTGGCGTGTATTACCGATGACAGCTTTATATGAAGCGCCGCGAGATCATTCACAAGGCTGGAATTTATTAACAGGCGAAAAGTGGGCTGCACTATTTTTTAAAAAAACAGGCAAACGTGCGTATAGCTCAATAAACTGGATATTAGGCTGCCTGTTTTGCATAGGCTTTGGTTTAGTATTGTATCCTCGCTTGTATTGGGCCTATCAAGAACATCAGCAACACGCAGAGTTCATTTCCTTATGGAAAGAGCATTATCCTACACAAGTGCCGCCTAAACTAATAGAGCGTGCCTGGATAGATAAAATTGCTCAAGCGCCTGTTCCGGTAGGAAAGCGGCTTCCTCATTTAGACCCCTTAGGTTCCTGGGCACATATCAACCATTTGGCCGTTTGGGCAAATCTTCCCCCATTATCTGAGTTACGTTTTGAGGGGCAACGATGGTGGATGGGATGGAATGCAATTGAACCGCAAAAAATTTCTACTTTTAAGCAATTACTAACTCAATCAGGCTGGAAGGTAGATGTTATAACCGCGGAAGGGATAACCCGGGTAGTGGTTGGCGCAGCTTTATTAGAATAAATTGATCATTTTTTATAGGTTTATATAAATCTTTCTATGAACTGCCTTTCCCCCTGATAGCAAGGTGGCTTATAATTGCACGATTCACGTTATAGGGTGGATGGTTTATGGGCCATGGTTCTCGCTCTCCGTCAGAAAATCTTTCTTCTGGAGAGTTATCATTTAAAGTTGGCGATCAATCACGTCGTCGTTTTTTAGTTAACGCATCTGCTGTCATTGGCGCAGGTGTGGCAGTAGGTGTGGGGGCTCCTTTTGTGATGAGCTTAGCTCCTTCTGAGCGGGCACGAGCCGCCGGAGCACCTATTGAAGTTGATATAAGCCAAATTGAGCCTGGTATGAAGATCAGTGCTGAATGGCGAGGAAAGGTCGTATGGGTTTTACACCGTTCTAAAGAAATGGTGGCAAACTTGGCTAAAACAGATGCTTTAGTTGAAGACCCCAAGTCAGAGCAAGAGCAACAGCCAGCTTATGCTAAAAATGAGCATCGTTCTATTAAGCCTGAGTATTTGGTGCTTGAAGGCGTATGTACGCATTTAGGATGCTCACCTACTCAACGTAATGAGATTGCACCGGCTGATTTGGGAAATGATTGGTTTGGAGGGTTTTTTTGCCCTTGTCATGGTTCGAAATTCGATTTATCTGGGCGGGTTTATAAAGGTGTCCCTGCACCTTTAAATTTAAGAGTTCCTCCCCATCACTATGTTGGCGATAGCAAAATTGTCATCGGTGAAGATCAATCTGCATAAGAAACACAAATAAAAGGTAAGCCATGTCGTCATCTAAGTCTAGCTGTGGAGTGGCCCGGCGCGCATTTGAATGGGTAGATGCTCGTTTTCCTGTCGGAAAAATGGTTCGGGAACACTTAACAGAATACTATGCGCCCAAAAATTTTAATTTTTGGTATTACTTTGGTTCTCTGGCTTTATTAGTTTTAGTGAATCAAATCGTAACAGGAATTTTTCTGACCATGAGTTATAAGCCTGATGCACAAACGGCTTTTGCTTCGGTTGAATACATTATGAGAGATGTATGGGGCGGAAGAATTATTCGCTATATGCACTCTACGGGTGCCTCAATGTTTTTTGTTGTGGTATACCTTCATATGTTTAGAGGATTAATTTACGGTTCTTATCGTAAGCCTCGCGAGCTTATCTGGATTTTTGGAATGCTCATTTATTTATGTTTAATGGGTGAAGCATTTTTTGGCTACCTTTTGCCTTGGGGACAAATGTCTTATTGGGGTGCTCAGGTTATTGTAAATCTGTTTTCCTCAGTTCCTATCATTGGCCCTGATTTAGCAGTATGGATTCGAGGAGACTTTAGTGTTTCTGATGCAACCTTGAATCGCTTTTTTGCATTTCACGTGATTGCTATTCCTTTAGTATTATTAGGTTTGGTTGCTGCGCATATTCTTGCGTTGCACGAGGTGGGTTCTAATAATCCTGATGGTGTAGAAATCAAAAAGCATAAAGATCCGGCAACTGGTATTCCGTTGGATGGCATACCTTTTCATCCCTATTACACCGTAAAAGATATTTTTGGTGCTGCTGTATTTTTGTTCATATTTTTTACGATTGTTTATTTCTTTCCTGAAATGGGCGGTTACTTTTTGGAATACAATAATTTTATTCCAGCTGATGCTATGAAAACCCCTGAGCATATTGCTCCTGTATGGTATTTCACACCTTATTACGCTATGTTACGTGCTGTGCCCTCCTTTTTGGGAACGCAAGTATGGGGTGTACTGGTAATGGGTGGAGCTGTCATGATTTTCTTTGGCTTGCCATGGTTAGATCGTGGAGCGGTAAAATCTATTCGCTATCGCGGTTTATTATATAAATCTTTCTTGGCTGCATTTGTAGTGAGCTTTTTAGTGCTAGGTTATTTAGGTGTAATGCCTTCAACCCCTGAGCGTACTATATTGGCAAGGGTACTGACGGTAGTATATTTCGGTTTCTTTATTTTAATGCCGTGGTATACCGCTCGTGATAAAACACTTCCTGAGCCTGACCGCGTTCAGTATTCCAAGCACTGAGGATTGAAGGATTCCACTATGATGCGTAAAAAACGTTTGGGATTATTAAGCCCCTTACTATTTGCCCTATGTTTGACAGGTGGTTTAGTTCAGGCATCAGGGGGTGATGAAGTTAAGCTTGAACAAGCTCCAATTGACCGCTTTGATAGAGCCTCAGTGCAGCGAGGCGCTCGACTATTTAGTAACTATTGTCTTAGCTGCCATCAGGCTAAATTTATGAACTACAGTTCTTTAAGAGAGCTGGGTTTAACAGATGCACAAATTCAGCAAAACTTTTTGTCAAAAGGTCAAAAAGTTACTCAAGCTATGAAATCTAACATTGAGGTTGCTGACGCAAAAAACTGGTTTGGTTCTATGCCGCCTGATTTAACGCTCGCAGCGCGTTCAAGAGGTACCGATTGGATTTATAGTTACTTAAGAGGTTTTTATAAAGACCCATCGCGTCCAACAGGTTGGAATAATATTGTATTTCCTAATGTTGGAATGCCGCATGTACTTTGGGAGCGTTCAAGCCAAGGCGTGTTAGCTGTTCAGAAATTTGAATCTTTAGGTGAGGCGCAAGGTGAAGCGTTGCAAACGAATGGCCCTACTAAAATAAAAGCTGAACACGGGCACGGAGGAGGGCCTACTCACTATATTCTTGAAAAAGTGAATATGCCTCAATCTACTCCCCAGATTGCCGAAAACTATAATCGAGACGTAACCGATTTAGTAAACTATATGGCATTTATGGCGGAGCCTGGTTATTTGGCACATCGCCAAACAGGACGTTTTATTGTGATTGCGCTTGCCTTTGCTGTATTTGCTGCTTATATCGTTAAGCGCGAATATTGGAAAGATATTCGCTAATTTTTTTGGGCTTTAAGACTCGAGCTTCGAGAAGGATATCCTTTTATGATGCAATTGTACTCCGGTATTAGTTGCCCCTTTAGCCAGCGGTGCCGTATTGTTCTATTTGAAAAAGGTATGGATTTTCAGGTGATTGATGTTGATCCTGATAACAAGCCTGAAGACTTAGCGGTCATCAACCCTCATAACACAGTTCCTGTATTAGTTGAACGTGATTTAGTGCTATATGAGGCTAATATTATTAATGAATATATCGATGAGCGATTACCCCATCCTCAGCTTTTACCAACAGATCCGGTGATGAGAGCTCGTGCTAGACTTTTGCTTTTCCAAATGGAAAAAGAAATTTTTAGCCATATCGATACATTAGAAAAAAGCTCAACAAAGGCGGCTGAAAAATCACGCCAAGCGGTTCGCGAACAGCTCATTATGCTTTCGCCAATTGTAACTAAGCAAAAGTATTTGTTCAGTGATGATTTTTCAATGCTTGATATTGCTTTAGCACCTTTATTATGGAGGCTTGAGTATTACGGTATTGAGTTATCAAAGCAAGCAGCGCCTATGCTGAAATATGCTGAGCGTATTTTTAGCCGTCAAACGTTTATCGATGCATTAACATCTCCTGAACGTGGAATGCGCAAATGAACCCCGTATTTAAGCCCTATTTACTTCGAGCCTTCTATGAATGGGTGATAGATGAAGGCTGGACGCCTCATCTATCTGTACAAGTAGATGCCCAGACACGGGTGCCTGCAAGTTATGTGAAGAATGGGCATGTAGTATTAAATATCGGTGCAAATGCGTGCAGGAATTTTTTTATCCATAACGATGGGGTAGCGTTTGAGGCGCGTTTTAATGGTACTGTACATTCTATTTGGGTTCCAATAGGACGAGTAGAAAGCATATTTGCCAGAGAAGCTGAAGAGGGTATGACGTTTGAAGTGGTTGAAACTCCTGAAATAGTTTCAACTCCATCTCCAGTACCCGCTTCAGGCCTTAGAGCGCTACAAGCTGTTGAAGCTGATGCTACAGCTCCTGTGGTCGTTCAACAAAAAGAGATTCAATCGTCTACTGGAAAACGTCCTACATTAAAAGTTGTTAAATAGTTTTGTAAAATATATCTCCGGATATTTCATGAGTTTTAAATTTAATTTCAGAAATTAAAGAACTTAGTGTTGCATACATGAAATATCTGGTCTTATTAGCGTTCTATGTTAAATCTCATTTAATATAGATATATTTTTTATGCCTCAATAATAAAATAATAATACTAAATTGTTGCTAAATAAAACTTTTTTAGTTTAAATTAAGTTTATAATTTAGTGCGTCGAAAATTATAAATAATAGCGTGAAGAAAAGTTATTTTAGTAAGTGTGAACATTGATATCGTGTATGCTAGAACATCAAATTCTAAGTTTATTAGAAAATGTTTAATAATTTCTAAATAAAAGATATATCTTATACTCATAGTTTCTGATATATACCTGGATCTTATCTAAAAGAGGATGGTTTATGTTTTCATCGGATAATCATTCTTCATCACCCTCTCCCGAACCAAAAAAATCTTTAAGGCAAAAATTTTCAGATTTGATTGTTTATCCTGAAAATTTCCCAAAAATTTCTGAAAGAACGATTCAAGATTTTTTTTATTATGTATTTTGGTTTTTTGCAGCGATTCAAAATACTCCTATATTTTTAGGCATTCTTTCTTTTTTGATGGTGTTTTCATGGATTAATCGGATTCATGAAAAAGTATTTACTCAATGGAGCGAACTCTGGCCTGATGGTGGGCGTTGGATGCCAGTGGCTATACTTGCTGCTATCTTTTATATTAGCAGTACAATATGGTCACCTGATCGAACTCATACATTATTAAGTTGGTTATATGGAGTATGGACACCTCTTTTAATTGTCATATTTCAGTATCAATTTATTGGCGGATTATTTCATTGGCGTAAAATGTTAGCATTTTTTTTAATGCATCTTATTTTTATTCTAAATGGAACGATGGCAAGTGCCAGCTCTCAAAATGATTTTTTAGTAACTCAGTATGAATGGCCATTATATTATTTTTCTAAACAAGCTTCACAGTCCTGGTTATTAATGATCTATCCAATTTTTTTTGGATTACTTTGGCATCAAGATAAACAGCATAGGCGATTTTCAATCATTGGTTTAAGCTTGATTTTCTTTCTCACATTTATTATTGGTAAATTGTCATTATGGATGGGTTTATTTATATCCACATTAGTTATGTTAATAGCTTTTCTTTGGACTGGTAAATGCCATTATGTTTTTTCTCATTTTTTAAGTACCCATAAATTAGGATTAAAAAAAGCATTTTCTCTTCTTTTGTTTACAGGTCTATTTAGTATTATTGGTCTCTTAAAAAATAAAGGGTTAGAAATAGTTTCAGGTTGGGATACAATAAAATCAATTTCTATACCTTCAACTCGTATTTTAATTAATGGCTTTGGGTTAGGGCAAGATATTTTATATAAAGTTTATCCTGCACATATAAAAAATATGATTGATATTCCATGGTTTTTTGGGTTTTTTTTACAAGTGGGGATAGTAGGTTTTTTACTAGCCTTATGGGTATGGTTAGCAAGCATTTTTGGTTTTATTAGTGATTTATATTCAGAGAAGCCAGATTTTCAATGGATCGGAACCATAGGGCTAGGTGTTTCATCAAGTATTGCTATTTGTGCGTGTTTATCGCGAACAGATTTAGGAACCTTTATGATTCCTGCTGCATTGGTGAGTACTATGCTATGGAGCTTAAAGCGCTTTTTAAGCGAAAAAAAATAGATAAACGCGCTTTGCCTAATTATAATATTAGATCCAGAGCTTTTTTCTTCAAAAATATGCTAAGAAATTGTTTGTGAAGGTATTAGTAAAAGTTTTTATTGATAACCATCCTAAAAATGTAAAGGTAACAAAGCTAACGAAAATGTTTAAAATTACCTGATGGCATAGGTGATGTTAGTATAACGGCAAACTGTATTTATAAATATTAGAAGTTACGCAGTTGGGTTCTCTCAGCGCGGGACGCCCCGCGTGTTAGCAACTTGTCGTACTGCGTGTAATGCAGGGCATTCCATGTCTTGATAGAAACCAACTGCGTAACTTCTAAAATATGAGCTAAACAATATTTGTTCTAATACTTAAGCTATTTAAATAGCTTAAGTTAAACGTAGTGATTTATTGTGCCTTAGTTAATAGCAGAGAGAAGTCTCTGCAAACACGCGATGAAAAGTCGTAGACGTGGCACCAATAAGCAGATAGATAATTACTCTGAATGTTGCTGTGTGTAGGGGATATCAATTTATAACCTTCAGTACAATATTTTATTACAAGGTTAATATTGATAGCTGGTCTATGACTAAATAGTTTTAAAGAAAAGTTATTTCAAAGATAGGATAAATGAATGCAGCGAGGTTTTTATGCGGTAATGGCCGCACAGTTTTTTTCATCATTTGCAGATAATGCGCTTTTCGTTGTGGCGATTGCATTATTACAATTGATGGGGGCTGCTCCAGAAATGAACCCTCTTTTGCAGTCGTGTTTTGCGCTTTCTTATGTATTATTTGCTCCAGTAGCAGGTGTATTTGCAGATAGTATGCCTAAGGGTCGAGCAATGTTTATTACAAACTTAGTAAAAATCTCAGGCTGCGTTCTTATGATGATGCATATTCATCCTTTATTTGCATATGCTTTTGTAGGCTTAGGCGCTGCAATGTATTCACCTGCGAAATATGGAATTTTGACAGAACTTTTACCTTCATCCCAATTGGTAAAAGCAAATGGTTGGATCGAAGGATTAACGATTGGGTCGATTGTATTAGGGCAAGGGCTGGGTGGATTCTTAATTAGTTCAGGGGTACAACATAGCTTAGCTTCTCACGGCGTAGCTCCGATGGCTATGCCTTATATATGGCTAACTGCAATGATCATTATTTATACAATTGCGGCACTCTGTAATTTAAGAATCCCTGATACTGGCGCACGTTATGAGAAAACTAAACTAAATATTATGGCTTTAACGCGCCATTTTTGGCTGGATAATATTAAATTATGCAAGGATAGGTTGGGCCAGATTTCACTAGCGGTCACTACTTTATTTTGGGGCGCTGGCGCTACATTAAAGGTAATAGTGTTAGCATGGGGGCAACAAGCTCTAGGCCTAAATTTAAGTCAATCAACGTATCTTAATGTGCCGGTAGCGTTAGGCATTGCAATTGGCGCTGTTTGGGCGGCATCTAAAGTAAAATTAGAGCATTCGCCACGCGTGATTCCTATAGGAATTGCAATGGGAGCTGTGGTATTGCTGATGCCTGTACTGCCAGAGTTTCTAAATGGATCAAACCTCATACTTTGGGGCGCGGTTATTATTCTATTAACGATAATAGGTATTCTTGCTGGCTTTTTTGTAGTGCCGATGAATGCTTTATTGCAACATCGTGGTCATTGTATTATGGCAGCGGGTGGGTCTATAGCGGTTCAAAATTTTAATGAAAATTTAAGCATATTGTTGATGACGCTTGCTTATGCGCAAGCTATTAAAACAGGTGTATCGTTAAATACAGCTATTATAGGTTTTGGTATTAGCCTTGTTCTTATCATGTTTTTAATTTATAAATGGCATCAAGCTCGTCCTGTAGCGCCCCATGCTTTGCATCATACAGATCATGTTGCCGAAGCAAGCTCCTAGGCAAAATAGAGCTGCCATTTAATATATATGTCAGTAAGCACAGGGGCAATATGATTATCTTTGAGTCAATATCGTATGATTAATCATGCGATTGGTTATTAGGAAAAAGTACGGAAGCAAAACCGAATTGCGACATATCTTGAATACGCATAGGGTATAAGTTTCCATTCAGATGATCGCATTCGTGCTGAACGACACGGGCATGAAATCCTTTGACTTCACGATGAATAGGCTTACCATACTGATCAAAGCCTATGTAGCGAATATGGTTAAAACGTGGAACCTTACCTCTCATGCCGGGTACTGATAGGCATCCTTCCCAATCCTCAATTGTTTCTTCGCTTAACGGTGTAATCGTTGGGTTAATGAGAACTGTATAGGGTACTTCTTCAGCATCAGGATAGCGAGGATTTTGCTTCATTTCAAAAATAACAACTTGAAGTGAAACTCCAATTTGAGGGGCTGCTAACCCTGCGCCGTTTAGTGATCGCATCGTATCATCCATATCCTGAATCAAGTTGATTAAAAATGGAGTATCAAATTGCGTAACAGGTTTAGCCTGAGCTAAAAGCAGCGCTTCACCCATTATTAATACAGGTTGAATAGCCATTTTATTTCCTTATGAATAGTAATATGGAAAAATAATATTACCATGCGTTTTATTGGCTTATACAAATTATAATTGGCATTCGAATGAAAGAAGCTTCTTGCTATATAAAATTAATTTAAGATAGTAGCAAGTGAAAACGAGAGCACCGAAGGCATGTTAGGATTTTGATAGATAGAAAAACAGATAATTATATTTAATATTTTAGCACTGTAAAAATTTAATATTTCCTACTATCTGTTTGTAGAAAAGATAAAAATCATTGTTTCAATATAACAAAAAAAGCAGGAATATTTAGAATATTCCTGCTTTTTAAGAGGTGAAATTTTAGCAATAAACTAAATTTTCAACTGATCTAAGCTAGTACCTTCAGATATAGCAGCTAAAACCCATGATGGTTTTTTTCCACGACCTGTCCAAGTTTCTTCAGTATTATTTGGGTTTCTGTATTTAGGAGCTACAGACTTTGTCCCTGCTACTTTAGTTGCAGATTTACCTGCAAGAATTTCTTCAATTGTTAAACCATGTTTTTTAGCAATTGAAAAAATCTCATTTTTTGCTTCTGAGAGAATACGTGATTTGCGTGATTTTAATTCATGCTCAATCTCTTTGGTAATGTCTTGGAGTTCGACGTAAGAGAGAGATTTTAAGTCCATAATGTTAATTCCTGAATAGTGGTGTTTTTAGAAACATGTGAAGCAATCGTAACATTCATTTATAAAATGGTCAATAAAATGTATTAAAATAGATTATATTTAGTGATTATATAAGGCACGTAAGGCTATTAGTGAGATATCATTATTATATAAAAAGTAGGTAAATATACTTTTTATATAAGCGCAATAAAGTACAAATAACTCTAATGTTTAGAATAATAAGACTTTAAAAAAACCATAACGGTTAAGAGCATAAAAATTTAAATTGAATATAACAAAGAGCTGTTGTTAAAAAGCTGCATTCAAAAGGTTTAACTCTCTCATTATGCATATGTTTTTTTAGTGAAAATTGACGAGCGTATGAGTAAAATTACATCAATTCATGATCAAAGCAGGATATTTTTTATTTAAATTGTTACATATTCAGCTAAATAAAAACTGTAATTATGGTAATTTTGGTAAAATTGAATTTAGTGATTTGCTGTCATTAAATATTTACCACTTCGTCAGGAAGTTCATTAATTCTTTCTCTAGTCTTGTATTGAGAATGTTCCTCGAGGCAGTTAGCAAGATATTTAATACCTTCTAGAGCGCCTGTTTTAAATTCATTGTTTGAAAAAGCAGATTGCATAAATGTTATTGCAGTATTCCAACTTGCAGGCGTACACTTTGCATTAATTCCACGATCAGCAATGATTTCAACTGCGTGATCTGCTAATAATAAATAAATTAAAATGCCATTATTGTGTTCGGTATCCCATACGCGCAGCGTTGAGAAAATATCAATAGCGCGTTCGTGAGCAGTTGTATCAGCAAGCAACTGAGAAACATCAAGATGATTTTCAATTACAAAACGTATTTCACCTTCATGGTTATCTTCTACATCCTTAATCGCTTGTTTAATGGCGTCAAGTGTAGTAGGAGGAAAATGGCGTTTAAATTGAAATTGAGTAGTAAATAGGTGTTTAAAAATCCGTTTAATATTCATAGTAAAATAGCTCATGTTATAAAAAGATAAACGTTACACCGTTGAATTTTCTTAGCGTGTTGGCAACTTGCAGTACTCTGTATATTGGCTGCGCTGCCTGATAGGGCAGCCAATACGGGGCATTATCTGCCCTGATAAAACTCAACTGCGTAACTCCTAAAAGTGGTAGAGCTGCTTACCATTTGCCAGAAGCTCCGCCGCCGCCAAATCCGCCGCCGCCACCGCTAAAATGGTCATTATCAAAGCCGCCGCCTGAAAATGAGCTACCTCCGCTATACCAGCCATTACTAAAGCCGCTGCGGCCTCCTGTAAGGGCTAAGAAAAAGCTAAAGAATCCAGCTAAGATCGCCATCAATATCGCACTACCTAACATCCAAACGATAATGCTTGCTAGGAGTCCTGAAAGAAATGCTCCGGGGAAAATACCAAACATTGTTTTTAAAACTTTGCCAGCAAAAAGCCCTATTAAAAGCGCAAAAATAATCCAGTGGTTTCCTTCTTGCCTATCAATAGATTTATTAGCGAGGGCATTATTAGGTGTCGGAAGAGGTTCTCCATCAACAATATGGATAATAGATTGAATGCCAGCTTGAATGCCGCCATAAAAATCATTTTGCTGAAAGCGAGGTGTAATAATATTACTAATGATTTGTTTTGACACAGCATCATTAAGGGCGCCTTCTAGCCCATAACCAACTTCAATCCGCATTGTCTTATCATTTTTTGCAACTAAAAAAAGTGCTCCATCATCAACTTTTGTCCGGCCAATTTTCCACTTTTCAACAACGCGTAAGGCATACTGCTCAATAGTTTCTGGCTGAGTTGTGGGAACAATAAGTAAAGCAATCTGACTGCCTTTGCGTGTTTCAAAAGCTTTTAATTGATTTTCAAGCTCGATTTGTTGGGCATTAGTCAGTGTAGACGTTAAATCAGTAACATGATGAGTAAGCGATGGGATAGGTATTTCTGAAGAATCAGCTGCCCATACCAATGACATAGAGCTAAAAATAATGATCAAACACGTAAAAAAAAATGAGATGAAAGATAAACATTTACGCTTAATATAACCGTAGTCAACATTGATATATTGGCAAGGAAAATTAGTGGGAAAGAGGTTATTATTTTTCATTTGTATTCTGGCCCTTTAGAATAATCAACATGCTGTAAAACTTACCTAAAAAATCCAGAGACGCTATGGCATATGCCTATTGTCCTAAGCTTGCTTGAGCTACGTACGGTACTGATATGATTTTATGCAAGCTACTGAAGCTACCAATATGCTTACTAGCTTTACTGGTAGTACGCGGCAGAAAACAATTAGAAGTTACGCAGTTGGCTCTTTCGGCGTGGGACACCCCGCATTATGACAACTTGCCGTACTACGTGTACTGTTTGCGTTGCCATGTTTTGATAGTGCTCAGCTGCGTAACCTCTATCAATAAAAATTATTTATTTTTTTCGGGTTCAGAATCAAAATTGACTTTAGGTGCTTTAGAGATTTCTTGTTCATTTTCTACATTAAAATTAGGTTTAACTTTATAACCTAATCCCATTGCAGTTAAATTGCTAGGAAAAGAACGCACTGTTAAATTGTAATCTTGCACAGATTTAATATACCGGTTGCGTGCAACAGCAATACGATTTTCAGTACCTTCTAATTGAGCCTGAAGATCACGAAACTGTGCATCAGCTTTAAGTTGCGGGTAGCTTTCGCTAACGGCAAGCAGCTTGCCTAATGAGCGTGTTAATTCGCCTTGCGCGGCTTGGAACTTAGTAAATGCTTCAGGATTATTTAAAATTTCAGGAGAAACCTGCATAGAGCCTGCACGCGCTCTTGCTTCAGCCACTTCAACGAATACTGTTTTTTCGTGTTTAGCATAACCTTGTACTGTTTTCACCAAGTTAGGAACTAAATCACTACGGCGTTGGTATTGATTAATAACTTCAGACCAACTGGCTTTTACATTTTCATCCGTTGATTGTAAAGTATTGTATCCGCATCCTCCTAAAAGAAGAGGAAGAGATATTAAAAGGGGGTATAATTTTTTTTTCATGTTATTTTTCCTGAAGAGAATAAACTACTATTTAAATATGCTAATAAAAAAAGAATCGATTTCATATTATTTAATATTTGTAGAAGCGTAAAAATATAATAAAATCATGGGCTAATAGATAAAATAATCGTGCAAGAAGTTTATCTTTAGAAATAAAAAAAGAGAATTAGAAGTTAAGAATAACAATCTCTTTATACCTTAGAAAATTTTATTAAGTAAAGCTGGGATTTGTTGTCAGTTGACTCTATTTTTTTGTAGTGAAATATCAATGTAATAAAAGTACATGTTTACATATTTTCTATGAGCGTCATATGTAAATCTTATGCCAGAAATGAGAGCTGTATTACATAATACGCTTATATGATGCGCGCTTGCGACTATATGAATAGCCTAGGTCATTATAAGCATTTAAATTAGGCAGGGTTGCTTGAGTGTTTTAGTATGGCAATTATGGAAAGTTGCATTAAACTTATACAAAAAATTTACAAACAAGCAACAGTTAGCCGGGCAAAACTTATCTAAAAGATAAATTGATACAAAGCTTCTGATTTTATGTTTAGATAAATTTTACTCGTAATTGCATTAATTATCAGTGTTTAAATACACTCCTGGTAAATTTAAAAAACAACTTTCCCGAGTACCTAAAATAAAGTCGATTAAATATTGTTTAGAAGATGCGGTGTTATGACAAGCGGCATAGAGTTCGCCTTTTAGCCCATTTTCACCAATGCGCTTGCTAGATACATAGCCTTTATCTAAATAGCTTTGGACCGCCCATAAGGGTAATGCTGCGATGCCTCGACCACTGGCAACTAACTGTAAAATGGCAATGGTTAATTCTGTTGTTCGTCGTTTGGGCGATATGTTAGCGGGGCGAAGGACTTGGCGTATTAAGTCGAGCATATCGTCAGCCACAGGGTAGGTAATAAGCGTTTCTTCTTGAAAATCTTTTGCTTCTAAAAAAGGTAGCGTGTTCAATGCGTGCGTGTTAGAGAGTAAAGCTACGATATCGAACGTAAAAAGAGGGTGATAATCAATATTAGCTTCTGGTTCTGGTTCCGAAACTATCGCTAAGTCAGCTTTATTCTGATGAATAAGACCAATCGCATCTGCATGGAAGCCTGAGACAATATCTAATTCAATTTCAGGCCAATGAGCCCTAAAGGCATCCATCGCTGGCATAAGCCAATCAAAGCAGGTATGGCATTCCACAGCAATTCTGAGTTGCCCTGCGATGCCTTGTGAAAGGCGAATAATATCGCGCTCTGCCTGTTCTATTTCTGGAATAATACATTCAGCAAGCTTTAATAATCGCAAGCCAGCTGGCGTAAAGCGAATAGGAACAGACTTACGCTCGAATAAGGCTGTGTGATGCCATTCTTCGAGAGCTTTAATCTGATGAGAAAGCGCTGATTGAGTCAAATTAAGTAATTGGGAAGCTTTTATAACACTGCCTGTGCTGTGAAGCGCCAATAAAGTACGAAGATGTCTAAGTTCAAGAATGGATTTCATGATGAAAAATTTTCATGTTTATGTGCAATAAAATTCGCTTGAGTAATAATGCTGTTGCCTTCATTCTACACACCTCATACCAATTTGCGTAACTAAAGCTATTAGGCAGGCTTTTGCCATGCACAGCGAGAACTAGAGATACCCATTGGTAATACGATATTCTGAAAAAAACGAGGGTGTAAATGGCACAAACACGGACACAAACACTGATACAAACACATATTTTGGGTTTCCCCCGAATAGGTGCTAAGCGTGAGCTTAAATTTGCGTTAGAAAAATACTGGCGTGGAGATTCAACCATTCATGAGTTGGAAGATGTAGCCAAACAGTTGCGCGCTAAGCATTGGGCAATACAAAAAGAATCTGGCCTAGAGTGGGTTACGGTAGGTGATTTTGCGTTTTACGATCATATTGCTAACCATATACAGTTATTAGGCTGTGAACCTGCTCGCTTTAAGTTTAATGAAAAAGATGGAGAGCTAGAACGCTATTTTACGATGGCACGAGGCCGTATTGATGCTAAACATCAAGAGCACTCTGAAGGCTCTCATGCTTGTGCAACGCATGGGCAATCTGAACTTAGTGCGTCATTAGAAGCAAGTGCGGCATTAGAAATGACTAAATGGTTTGATACGAACTATCATTATTTAGTACCAGAATTTACTATTGCTACCGAATTTGCTCTTAATTCAAATCGTTTGTTCAATGAAGTGAACGAAGCCTTAGCATTAGGGCATGAGGTTAAAGTTGTTTTACAAGGGCCATTAAGCTTTTTATGGTTAGGAAAAGTTAAACATACAGATAATCAGCCACAAGATTTTGATCGTCTTGATTTGCTCGAGAAACTTTTGCCTGTGTATGATCAAATATTGGCACGTTTACATCAGTTGGGTGTGAAGTGGGTTCAAATCGATGAGCCAATTTTAGGATTAGATTTACCACATGCATGGCGCAATGCTTATGAGCCAACATATATCCGCTTAAGCCAAAACCGCGTACAAATCTTATTAGCTACCTATTTTTCACCTCTAGAAGAAAATTTACGCCAGGTTTGCCAATTGCCGATTGCTGGCTTACATATTGATGCCATTAAAGCCCCTCATGAATTAACATCGGTGGTTGATTGGTTGCCGCTGAACAAAATACTTTCATTAGGTGTGATCGATGGCAGAAATATATGGCGTACTGATTTAGATGCTGTTTGTGAACAATTAAAGCCTATTATTGAAAAGCGAGGAGCACACCTCTGGTTGGCGCCTTCCTGTTCATTGCTGCATGTTCCCGTAAGCTTAGAGCATGAAGATAAGATGGATGCCGAATTAAAATCCTGGTTATCGTTTGCATGCGAAAAATTAAATGAATTGCAGATAGTAAAGCAAGCATTAAATGAAGGTGATCATGAGGGTAATAAAGCAACGGCTGAAGCACTTGAGCAAGCTCGCAAAGCAGTGAGCTCGCGCCGAAACAGTAAGCGTGTACACCGTGAAAATGTAAAAGCGCGTGTGACAGCACTTACTGAAACAGACGATACACGGCATTCATCGTTTAAAACACGCCAAACATTGCAACGGAAACATTTTTCACTGCCTAATTTTCCTACCACAACGATAGGTTCGTTTCCCCAAACTTCAGAGATTCGGGTAGCGCGGGCAGCTTTCAAAAATCAACAAATCAGCGCAGAGCACTATGAAGCTAAAATGCGTGAAGAAATTGGCCATGCTGTGCGCAGGCAAGAAGAATTAGGCATTGATGTACTTGTGCATGGTGAAGCTGAACGTAATGACATGGTGGAGTATTTTGGCGAACAGCTGCAAGGATTTGTGTTTACCCAATATGGCTGGGTGCAATCGTATGGCTCACGTTGTGTAAAGCCACCCATCATTTATGGTGATGTGTTCCGTGCTTCCCCAATGACAGTTGAATGGTCAAAGTATGCGCAAAGTTTAACCTCTAAACCCATGAAGGGAATGTTAACTGGGCCTATCACCATTCTACAGTGGTCATTTGTACGTGATGATCAACCTCGTAAAGAAACTGCTTTACAGATTGCATTAGCTATTCGAGACGAAGTGGTAGACCTTGAGCGTGCCGGTATTCGTATGATTCAAATTGATGAGCCTGCAATACGAGAAGGTTTACCGCTAAGGCATAAAGATTGGAAAAATTATCTAAACTGGGCAACACGCGCATTTAGAATATCTGCAAGTGGGGTAGAAGATCTTACTCAAATTCATACGCATATGTGTTATTCAGAGTTTAATGACATTCTGCCGCACATTGCCGCGATGGATGCTGATGTAATCACCATTGAAACGAGTCGTTCCAACATGGAGCTATTAGAAGGCTTTGGTACCTTTGCGTATCCTAATGAGATTGGGCCAGGTGTTTACGATATACATTCGCCTCGTATACCAAGTACCGATGAAATGTTTCAGCTTCTTGAAAAAGCAGCGCGTGTTATACCGGTAGAAAATCTTTGGGTGAACCCTGATTGCGGCTTAAAAACCCGCGGTTGGAGTGAAACAGAAACCGCATTAGCAAATATGGTGGCTGCGGCAAAGTTAGCGCGTAAGCATTTGGTTAAAGAGCCACAAAAAGCGCATTAATCAAAGTAAATATATAGTTGTTTATAAGAAGGGGAGAGCAATCTTCCCTTTTTTTATTTAGATAGCAGTTATATTCAACAATAGTCATAAATCAACACGATTTCAACAATAATTAATCATACATAACATTTTTTAGTCAGCAAAAAAAAGTGGCAGCTTGCTTGATGTTTTTACCTCTTTAAGAGAAAAGCTAGTATGCATTTCTTTAACGCCTGGTAATGTGCGCAAATGATTCAATGCAAATGCAGAATAGCTTTCCAAGTCAGCTGCAAGAATATGTAGCAAATAATCATGCTGACCAGCAATATTATGGCATGAAACAATTTCGGGCATCGCTGCTACACATGTTTCAAAATGTTTGCAGGTTGCTTCGGTATGGTTTTCAAGCAAAATACTAACAAAGGCAACAACGCCTAGCCCCAACGCTTGCCGATTTAACACAGCCTGATAATGTTGAATAATACCCGACTCTTCTAAACGCTTTAAGCGCTTCCAACATGGGGAAGGAGAGAGGGATACACGTTCAGCTAATTCAGAATTGCTCAGCCTTCCATCCTCTTGAAGAATTTTTAAAATTTTTAAGTCTGTAGCGTCTAAGTTAGGTTGGTTGAAATTATATTTCATAAAAAATGTTTTTTGAAGAATAAAGTGCTAAATTTTACCTGCTTGTAAGTAAAAAAAGAATAACTATTTATTTCGACTCCCCGTAAAATATTCTTATCTTTAGAAGTGACATAGTTGGGCATTTTGGGCATGTTAGTAACTGCTGTACTCCATGTGCTGTGTGAGTGTTCATGCGGAGCATCCCATGCCTTGAGTGAAAAGAATTGCGTAACTTCTAATATTAACGCTGCCTATGCCTGTAAAAGAAAGAATCTCTTTATGTCTAATGGAAACTACTGTAAAAAAACAATCAATAGCCATCCCTTGCATCTTAAAACCCAAATGATGTCGTATGGTTATGATCCTTTTTTGTCTGAAGGTGCCATTAAGCCTCCTGTGTTTTTAGCTTCAACCTTCGTGTTTCGTTCTGCAGAGGAGGGCGCTAATTTTTTTGATGTGATGTCGGGCCGTAAACCTGCGCCAGACAATACATCAGCAGGGTTAATTTATAGCCGATTCAATCATCCTAATCTTGAGATTGTTGAAGATCGTTTAGCGTTATTAGATAACTCAGAAGCTGCGGCAGTCACCTCTAGCGGAATGTCTGCCATTAGTGCTGTATTACTGGCATTTTTGCGACCGGGTGATCAAATGGTTCAGTCGGCTTCGTTGTATGGAGGAACCGAAACGCTACTTTCTAAAATTATGCCCGAGTGGGGCATCCATTCACATGCGATTCAAGATAGTTTATCGATGGAATCGATTTATGAGGCATTAGAAGCAGCGGCTCAAATTGGGCCTGTGCGCCTGTGTTATCTTGAAACTCCTGCAAACCCTACCAATAGCCTTGTTAATTTAGAGGGGGTAAAACAAGCGATTGACCGATTTGAATCTCAGTACGGTTACCGACCCATTTCAGTATGTGATAACACAATGCTAGGGCCTATTTTTCAAAAGCCTGCTGATCACGGGATTGATCTATCAGTGTATTCGCTTACAAAATACGTGGGCGGGCATAGTGATCTTGTAGCGGGTGGTGTTACCGGCAAAAAAGCGTTGATTGATCGTGTACGTTCTATTCGCAGTGCGTTTGGCTCTCAACTTGATCCACACTCTTCATGGATGATTTCTCGCTCCATGGAAACCTTGGTATTGCGCATGAAACATAGTGCTAAAACAGCGAGCCACGTAGCAGCATGGTTAGCTAAGAACCCCTATCAACATGTGAAGGTATACCACCCTGAACATAATGAAGATGCTATGTATCAGTTAGTGTACAAAAAGCAATGCAGCGGAGCTGGCTCTACATTTTCGTTTGAGTTGAATGGCAATCGCGCCCAGGCGTTTAAATTTATTAATGCATTAACATTATTTAAATCGGCAGTTAGCTTAGGGGGAACCGAGTCATTGGTATGCCACCCTGCATCGACTACGCATTCAGGAGTGCCTGCTCATTTAAAAGAACAAACGGGCCTAACGGAGGGGCTGATTCGTATCTCAATTGGTTTAGAACATGAAGAAGATATTATTGCTGATTTAGAGCAGGCGTTTCAGCAGATTGCTCAGGAAATGTCGGTATAGCCGCACTGAATGTATGTTAAATTTTTTATGTGATAAAAACCTGATCGTTTCTTAGTTTCTTATATAGGCTATGTTAAAATTTTATGCAACTGAATGGTTCAAGTAGATATCTGCTTGAGCCATTCTTGTTTAGAACAGAAAGAACATAGAGTTTATATCTATTAGAAGTTACGCACTTGAGATCACTCAAGGCAACCCGATTGCTTAACTTCTAATCTCTAACAATTGGTATAAGGTAGCTAAATGATCATTGGTATTATTGAAACGGGGCGCCCTCCAGCAGGGCTTCAGGATAATCACGGAAGTTATCCTTCTATGATTGAATCTCTTCTATCGAAAAAATTTAATGCATTATCATTTAAGTATGTTTCTGTTTTAGATGTATTACCTGACAATGCAAAAGAATGCGATGCATGGATGATTACCGGTTCTTCCCATGGAGTGTATGAAAATTTACCCTGGATGCAAGATCTGACGCACTTAATTCGTTCAGCAGTTGAGCAGCGTGTTCCAGTGGTTGGTATTTGTTTTGGTCACCAGATCATGGCGCAGGCATTAGGCGGAAAAGTTATACAGTCAGATAAAGGCTGGGGATTAGGTTTAGCAACCTATGAGGTAGCGCATCATCCAGAATGGATCAAGGAAAAGCTTGATAGCATTGTGCTGCCTGCTAGCCATCAAGATCAAGTAGTTGAATTGCCTGCTGGCGCTAAGGTATTAGCTTCTTCAGCATTTTGCCCATATGCTGCCTTGGTTTATGATGATGTTGCATTAAGTTTTCAGGGGCACCCCGAGTTTAATACAGCTTTTCTACGTGCATTAATTGAATCACGCAGAGAACGAGTGGATGCTAATACTCTTGATACTGCCTTAACATCTATCGATCAATTAGAGGCAAGTAATAGCGCTTCTCTGGTAGCTGATTGGATAGGAGCGTTTCTAACAAAAGCGCGAGCCTAAAACTAAAATTATAAAATTAAAAGAGCGCAAGCTTTACTCAAAGCTAAATAATAAGAAAATAAATTGTACAATGCGCCGTCATATAAGAACGTTTTAAAGAAATATCAATAAGTGCATGCTGCCATAGCTGGGCTGTGTCTGCACTCTATAAATGGTTAACTAACCGTATACACATAACATGACGCACAAATAATAATTAAAAAAATCATTATTTGTGCTAACAAAAGTATTGAAAGTATGCTCTGGCTAAGCATTCTTATTGAACGTAGCGAACCATGCTTTCAAATTATTATGCTTTATTAAGCAGCCTTTTTAGGTTCTTCTTTTTTTGGCTCTTCTTTTTTGGTGCTGTCTTTTTTAGAACCATCTTTTACGCAGTTACAGGGTTTGCGTTTATGTTTATGAATATGCTTAAACTTAGCACGTGCAGGTGCCGTTTCTTTTTTTGCAACTTCGGTTTTTAAGTCATCAATTTTCTGACTCAAATCGCCCACTTTTTGTTCAAGCGTAAAATGCTCTTGTGTATTACGCTTTTCAGTAGCTTCAGGCAGAGTGCATTCTTGAGGTTTAGCTTCTACTGCGGAGTAGGGGCGATTATTGGTGTCTGGTAGTAAGCTGCTATCAGGTGTTGATGCGCAACCCGTAATTAAAGCGGTGCCGCAGCATAATAATGCCCATAAGACATTTTTTTTCATGAAAGACTCCATTTATTTCATTAATTTTTAGATTTAGGTTTTACCCATGCATTACATACCCGAAGCATTAAGCCTAGCGCATAGAAATTAGGGTAGGGCTAATATTACTTGCTTGTTGCCCTTATGTCATTGTCTTTATATGCTTTAATAAGGAAAACTGCCGAAATGGGTAGTAGACATAAAAAAATTTATACATCGATTTACATACAGCTGTTGGGCTAAAGGGGGTTATCAACCGGGCAATGTATCGTTTATTAATAACGAAGAGCAATAGGTATTTGCGATTGAACAAAAGGTAAGAGAACTCTTATATGCGTAACTTCTAATGCGTTTAAAACTATACTTTTTACTGTAATGCTAATGATATTAGACACTCTTGAGCTAGTTGTGATGAAGTATTTGCCCAATAAAATAGTAGGTTCGCTCAGCGAACACCTAATTATTTGCATAGGTATTTTTATAGGTATGCTGCTGACGCGAGCGATACCTCAACTGTTTGCGCTGCTTATGCTAACAGGCACCATTGCACATGAAGCTATGCACTATGCCGTTGGTTTCCTATTGTTTGCAAAACCTAGCTCATTTTCAGTATTACCCCGCCGTGCTGGTAGACATTGGATTTTAGGTGAAGTAACTTTTGCGCGATTACGCTGGTGGAATAAGTTACCAGTAAGTTTAGCGCCACTTCTTCTTGTGCCTTTGTCATGGCAGTTATTGTGTTTAGCACTGCATTATGAGTCATATGAGTGGCAGAGTTTAGTGCTGAAATTTTTGTGTGTTCAGTGGCTGATTGCATCGTGGCCTAGCCCCCGAGATTTTTACCATGCTTTAATGGCGGTTATTGTAATGGGCGGCATAGTAGCGGTTAGTGTTTTGGTGGGGTGGGGGTTACATGGGTTTTAATGAGGAAAAGTTATTTTAATACAATAAGCTTTTTAGGAAGCTTATTGTAAAGTTAATTATTTAAATAGTAGTGTTCTACAATTAGTTTGTTACCCATATGTCGGAAGCGGTTTCTATCCCAGAATAAAAATTACATGTTCCCATTCCAATTACATTGATTGGACGTCCTTGAGAAAATGCCATTAATAATAAACTTACTTGAGACTTTCCAATATCTGCCATAGAGGTAGAGGTATTGACGACCCAAATAAAAAATCTCTAGAACCATTTGACTGACAAATTAACTTCTACAATTTTTTGCAACAGAGCCCAGTAGAGCGTGGTGTAATTCACTTTAATCTCACGCTCCAACATCATTTCCTCTAAATCCCGGTAGCTGATCCCATAGCGGCAATACTAGCGAACACAACCTAAAATAATCTCACCTCGGTAATGACGCCATTTGAAATCATTCATTTTTTTACCCGGAAATCACTACAATACTCTTAAGCATTACTTGATTACTCAGTTTTTACAACAGAGCCAACCTAAGCAATAATCGGAGTAAATTTAATGGATAAATGGGGAAGAATTCCTTTATTAAAGGAAGAAGATACGGGAAACTCGCGTTTAAAAGTTAGGCCATTTTTTATTTTTTTGATGATTTTAGTAATATTTATTAGCTTTTATGTTGTTATAAAAAATCAATAGTGTTCGCCAAGAGGAATCAAAAGGGTCAGAATGTAGCTCCCCCAGTTTGACAGATACTTCATTTCAGCTCGTTCGCAAAGAACGCTACGGCCTTTTTTAGTATTTAGTATTTCAACATCCTCTTTGGATTGGGCAAGTTCACGCTTGAAGCGCTTGATTTCTTCTTCTTGTACTACCGAGGTAGCAGCTACATTATTACCATTTTGGCGTGTTGCACAATAAAATTATCCATTTAAACATTTGTTTAGATTTTTGCTGAGTTGTAGTAAGAAACTTGGTCAACGTATGAGTCTCTCAATTCGTTGGGGGGCATCACCTGCAAGAGGAGGAAAATATATTAAAGAAATTCCTAACACTACAATGCAACATTTTAACCAATGGCTCCGGCAAATAAAATTACCTGGCTCAAATTGGAGGGTTCAAGATCCAGGTCATTTTCATATTAAAAAGTAGTAATAATGGGAAAAATAAATCTAAAAAAAATTGGTGGCTTAGGAAAAAGCGAAAACACTTACAATGAGTATGATAGTGAAATAAGTTATGAATCATTACATTATAAATTATCAGAAATTGCTAATTTTCTTAAACAGAATAATGAGTATGTTTGCTATATAAAAGGTATGGGAGCTCATCCTAAAGAAACTTATAAAAAATTAGCTAAAGTAAATGGAATTGAAGTGGTTTTTAATAGATCTTTGCTACCGAAATATATGTATATTTTTAGCTTGATAATTGCTAGTTATGAAGGTCTTATTAGAATTATTGATCCAAATAAACTAGAGGATGCATTTTTAAAACTGATTGAGTGTTCAATGGCAGGGATTTATATTTTTCATAACTCAGGTGAAGCTGAATTTAAAAAAAACGTAATAAATTCTTTAGGTAAAAAAGAATTTGATTTTGGTATTAAAGAAAATATGGATTATTTTTTCTATATAGTAGATGCAGATAACTTGGAATCATCCACAGGAATGTATGAGATAGTTTCTTATGGAATCGATTGTAAAATTACTAACTTTGTTAAAGGCTTATAATCATTTAATAAAAATTAATAAACGTGCAGCGCAATGAAAATTAGATTTTACAACTAACCTCCATTTAGTAAATATGAGGTGTTAATTTTTTAATAAGTGCAAATAATTATCTTTTTTAGGATGATTTTTACAAATCAAAGGGGGGCAGAATGGATTGATGTTAAGCCAAAATATCCAATCCATTTTTATTAACTCGATTGAACGATTTAAGCGATAAGTTAGTGATATTTTAATATTAGAGGCATTAAATTTTTAATCGCTATTTCTTCACTACTATGCTCAATGAATATATTAGCCCAAACACCTTTAAATAACACGGTGCCTGATAGTAAAAATCCAAACATGGAAAACTATTGCGATCCAGTACAGAATGCCGATGTATTAGCAAAAATTCGTGATTACGAAAAAAAACTTGAAGGTTTGCAGCCTATGGATGCGAAAGCCTTAGAAGTAAAAGAGAAAATTTCTAAGCAAGTGCGTAAATTAAAATGTACTTATCGCCCAATAGCTGAGTGAGAACAATCATGAAAAAATTATTACAGTCATTTTTTTAGCTACTTTGCTAGCGAATGGCATAACTTCAGCTTTTGCCTCGAATCAATACGCAGCTAGAATTACTATTCTCAGAGGGTATCAAACTTACCCTAATCAACCTGCTGATGGCGTTATGTATTTTATGCTAGAAAATAATGGCACTCGAGGGGCATTACCGGCGTGCGCTACTCAGGGTTGTGGTGGATGGTTAAAGTCACGGGTGATCGTCAATCTGAATCTAAACAAGCAAAGTATGCTTATGATGGCTTATGCGCAAGGGCTTCCAATCTATGTTTACGGATCAGGCCAATGTGCAAGTGGTAACGAAGTAGTTAGTGATATTGGTTTTGGTGGATAGGTTTTTGATAGCAAAGTGGCTGAAAAAAGAGAATTTAGGAGCAAATCTTGCTATTGAGTAAACAAAGAATTAAGCTAAAACTATCAGCCCTCTCTTATCAGCAAAACTTAGCAATTTAAGCGAAGGGCTAGCAGAATTTTTTAATACTTAATATTAGCCTCCCCAAAATTTTATTAAATCGGAATAGGTTTCTTTATTTCTAAGCACAGTAAAATCATTAGGGCTAGTATAACCAATTACTTTAGGTACATTGCGGCTACAATGGCGACTCCAAAGATTAATGGTATTGGCGCCAGCATCATGAACAATAATATAATCGCCAGAATGAATTTCAGGAGTAATGATATTTCTTCCTACAATATCACCTGCAAAACATAAGGGGCCTGCAATATCCCAAACGCTAGAATTTTCAGTTTTTGGTTTTAGCTCTGCATCTAATACTGAGAATTTATGATGATTGTTGTCAGGTGTATAACATTCTCTTAAAAATAAATCTGCACCAACATGCATAATGGCCATATTTTTACCAGGTTGTTTCTTAATATACTCTACAGTACTTGCTACCCATCCAATAGGGGCACTGTAAAATCTGCCAAACTCAGTAATGATCTTAAACATATTAAAAATATTGGGGCACTTTAAGGAAATATCATTAGCATAGCTTTCCATATCGCACTGAATCTCATTCTCTTTGTAAGCGATAGGAAAACCGCCGCCAATATCGAGTACGTTTATTCTATTAGAGTAGCCAGAATCTTTTAAGATAGTATTTATTTCTAAAGCTAAGTCATAAATAATTTTTATACCTTCTACCATCTGGCTAATATCCATTCCTTGGCTGCCTGAATGAACATGTATTCCTGTAAGCCACGGGTAGCGTTTAAATGATTCTATAATTTCTTCTTTATAATATTTAATGGGCACACCAAATTTGGAATATTCGCCAGCGGTACTTAGTGCTTCTATTTTACCAGAACCTATTTGAGGGTTAATGCGTAAGGCAATTGTATTTTTTATCTGACCATCAATTATTTTATCTAGTCGTTTGAGTTCTTCAATATTATCAGCATTTATATGTAGGCCATACTCAATAGATTTTTTTAATTCTTTTATTGTTTTGGCAGGGCAATCATAAACAATATTGCTTGGGTGCGCTCCACTAGCTAAGGCAATTTCAACTTCTCCCATAGAGGCAGCTTCAAGGCCCATATCAGCTTTAATACATTCATTTAAAAATCCGATAAGAGGATTTGTTTTTATGGCAACGGTATGCAAAAAATTTTCTGGAAAAGAATTTTTTACATAATTTAATCTTTTTTTTAATCTAGAAAAATCAAAAAATAGTACGCTTGTATCATCTTCATCAATGAGTCCTTTTTTTCTTGCATTCAATAAAACTGTTGATATTTCATCGATAGTTATTTGGTTCGTCAAAACACTCATATTTTACCTATACAATTTATCGCTGTGATCATTATTAAAACTAGATGTCTTAAAATTTTAAACTCTATTGATTGTTATTATAGGTATATATAAATTTTATTGATAATGCATATTTCAATATGGCTATGTTGAATTTGTAATGGCGATTATGCACTAAGTGTTTTAAAAGAAACCTATACTACACTCTCACTCATGCCAAATGCATTCAGCATAAACTATGCTGTTATGTTCTTTTAATGTAAGTGCTTGGATTGATTTTTGGTGTGAGAGAGTGAGACAGTAAAGCAAATAGATGTATTAGCTCAGCGAAAAAATTAATTAAATTGATACTAAATAATAAGGATAAGCAACCATGCGCTTAAGACATATTGATATTTTTCATGCCATTATGTTAACGAAATCAGTTAGTGGAGCAGCTAAAGTATTAAATATGACTCAACCTGCAGCAACACGATTATTGCAACATGCAGAATACCATTTGGGTTTTAGGTTATTTGAAAGATCAAATCAGCGATTATTGCCAACCGAAGAAGCAGAAATATTATTTCCTGAAGCTCAGGCAGCCTATTTACATGTAGAGCGATTTGAGCGTTTAGCAAAACAAATGAAGCGTGATTTAGGCGATCAATTAACGATTTCAATAGCAACCAGCTTAGCGCATTCTTTTCTGCCTCCCATACTTGCCGAATTACAGAAAAAATTCCCAACCGCCAAAATCAAAATAGGAACAGGCGACTCAAATACTATTTGTCAGGATATTGTTGATCACTATGCCGATGCTGGTATTGTATACGCGCCCTCTACTATTCCGAGCAGTCTGGAAGCGATTATCTTATATGAAAGCCAGTTATATTGTATTTACCCTTCTTCTTGGGGAGTTATTTCTTCATTACCAGCTGGCTTATTCAATTATCCTATGATTAAGATACAGGAAGATGATCCCTTATCTAACATCATGGCACAGTTTGAGCCGTCTTTAAAATCAACACCGCTAGTATCAGCCCATAATCGCCCATTGATACTAAAAATGATTGAACAGGGAATGGGATGGTCTATTCTAGATAAAGAAAATATTGAATCTTATGTACAAAACTCACACGCTATTTGTTGCGAGCCACTATCAAGTTTACCATCCTCTCAAGTAGTTTTTCTGGCCCCTCTGCAACGCGTTAAAAATTCAATGCTTGATGTCTTTTTAAACGCCTGTATTAAGGTGAATCAAAAATAATAGCGAAAACAAAAGATACTAATAAACGATTTATGTATTCTAAATACCTTCTTTTTTCATCTTGTTATTTACCTAATCACTTTTTTAATGCTATTATCCACCTCCAATTTTAATCAACCTATTGCAAAGAAGGAGAAAACCGATGCAACAGTTTATTTCTCTTACTGCAAACCACGGTTAGGTTAATCGCGCTTTTTTTCTATAATATTCTCGCATTGCTCCTAATCATGGTTTGCCACATCAGCATTTTTTAATTTCTGATTTGGATTTATTTTTATGGGCAATTACGTTCAAAAATTATCTGAGGGCGTTACATTAATCGCCTCAGACGATACATGGATCGAAGGCGAAGCGATCCAACAACTTCACACTACGTCTAAACTCCCTGGCATGCGGTATGTTGCAGGTATGCCTGATTTGCATCCTGGTCGAGGCTACCCTGTTGGTGCTGCATTTTTTTCTACCGGCTATTTTTATCCAGCATTGATAGGTAATGATATTGGTTGCGGAATGTCGTTATGGAAAACAAATATCGATGTTAATAAGGTAGGTATTCAAAAACTAGAAAAGCGACTGGGTAATATAGATGGGGCTTTAGATGAATCATGGCGTACCCTGATTTCTGAGTTAGCGCCTGTTCATACGCCTTATCACGCTTCTTTAGGCACTATTGGCGGCGGTAATCATTTTGCTGAATTACAGCGAATCGATGAGATTTATGATGAGACCGCACTACAAGCATTACAGTTGGATAAAAAGCAGCTTTTATTACTCGTACATAGCGGGTCGCGCGGGTTAGGCCAGGCTATTTTGCGTGATCATGTTGAGCGCCATCAGCATCATGGTTTGGCGTGTGGCAGTGATGACGCAGTAAGTTATTTAACGAATCATGCGGGCGCACTGCATTTTGCTGAGGCAAATCGTGAGTTAATTGCGCGTCGTATTTTAGAACGATTGAATACAACAGGTTCAAAGCTTGTAGATGTGCACCACAATTTACTGCAAGCTGCTACGCTTTATGGTGAGGAAGGATGGCTACATCGTAAAGGTGCTACTCCCTCTGATGCAGGCTTGGTCATTATTCCTGGCTCTCGCGGTGACTTTAGTTATCTGGTAGCTCCTGTTTCTAGTGAAGAAAGCCTTTTTTCTTTAGCACATGGTGCAGGCAGAAAATGGATGCGTAGCCAATGCAAAGATCGTTTAAGTAAACGTTACACGTTAGAGCAACTTAACCGAACAAAGCTAGGTAGCTACGTGGTTTGCCAAGATCGTGCGCTTATTTACGAAGAAGCACCCGAGGCGTATAAACCGATTGATAACATTATTAGTACCTTAAAGCACGCTGAACTCATTCACATTATTGCTCGGCTAAAACCTCTTCTTACGTATAAAACACGTGGAGGGTGTTGCGAATGATTTTGCTTCAATTTTCTGCAGCACAAGGGCCTGATGAATGCTGTTTAGCGGTTACAAAAGCAATGCGCTATTTTATAAACGAAGCCTTGCAGGCAGAGGTTAAGGTAGATATCGCTGAGCAAGAAAATGGTAACCATTCAGGTACATTTCGCTCGGTTTTGCTTAGTTTAGAAGGAAATAACGAAGAAAAGTTAGCAAATGATTGGGCAGGTACACTCCAGTGGATATGTAGCAGCCCATATCGCTCTCGGCATCTACGCAAAAACTGGTTTATCGGTGTTGCACGCTGTGAGTCTCCCGCTCCCAGCTTGGTTAGCGAAATTTATTTTGAAACAATGCGTGCGTCTGGCCCTGGTGGCCAACATATTAACAAAACAGAAACAGCTGTTCGGGCAACTCATATTGCTACAGGCATTAGCGTTAAAGTACAGTCTGAACGAAGCCAGCATGCTAATAAAAAGCTAGCTGTAAGCCTAGTTGCACATAAGTTGGCGTGTAGAGAGAAAGAGATAGGTAATGTTCAACGTGCAGATCGGCGGTTAATGCATTATCAGTTAGAGCGTGGGAACCCTAAGAAGATTTTTAAGGGTGAAGCGTTTATTTTAATGCCTATGGTATGAGTTAGAGGTAAGGCGCATGCAGGGTGGCAAACCTATACAATTTTCTGTAACCGTTTAATATCACTAATCGGTGGCAGTCCAAATAACCGTGCATATTCGCGGCTGAATTGTGAAGGGCTTTCGTAGCCTACTTGAAATGCCACTTTTGCTGCATCCATTCCCTGTGCACTTAATAGATAGCGTGCCTCCTGTAGTCGTATTTGTTTTTGGTATTGCAGGGGGCTCATGGTGGTAACACGCTTAAAATGTTGATGAAATGACGAGGGGCTCATGCTGGCAACTTCGGCAAGTTCTTCAACTCTAACGGCTCTCGAGTAATTACTTCTTATAAATTCAATAGCTTTTGCAATGCGTTGAGTTTGGCTGCCTGCAATACCCAATTGTTGTATAACACCTCCGTATGTGGATGTTAGAAGGCGATACAAAATCTCACGAATAATGGCAGGTGCCAGAATAAGACAATCGTTCTTATCTTCTAAAGTACGCATTAGCCTTAAAAAAGCATCTGTTAAATCTGGTTTGACCTGTTCTACAAAGAAACCTTTTTCTAAAGGATGAGGAGCGGTTGCAGCCAAGTTTAATGCGGTGATGATCTCATAAATTAGATTAGGCTCAATCGTTAATACCAGGCAAAGGTAGGGCTGTTCTGGTGTAGCCTGGGTAACTTGGCCTGAAACAGGTAAATCAATAGAGGTAACCAAATATTGGGTTGAGCTGTAGCTATATTGCTGATTTGCTACCAGTATTTCTTTTTTACCTTGAACAATAAAACATAAATAGGGTTTATAAACATTATGAATTCGCTCAGTTATATGATTACTTCGGGCGATCTGTAAAGAAGCGAGCGGAGTGTCGTGTAAGCCTTCTTGTGAGCACCATTGTAGAGTGCGTTGAATTAACTCATCAGGTATTACACACGCTATTTCACTCATAGTGATCCCTTTTAATGTATCGCAACTTTGTATTAATGATAAAACACTTATTTGAATAGATAGCCTAAAAATACTATTGTTTGTAGGATTAGGCAATAAATTTGAAGAAACAATCTACTGCTTATATTGCCTCTCCATCTATATTAAAAGTGTAAAGACAATATTTTATTGGAGATAATAATGAATAACGCAAAAGTATGGTTTATAACCGGAGCGTCAAAAGGGTTAGGGTTAGCGCTTCTTAAAAAGCTGCTTAAAGAAGGGTATTACGTAGCAGCAACCTCTCGCTCAAAACAATCGCTTATTGAAAATATCAGCGAACCAAGTGAAAAGTTTCTTCCTTTAGAAGTTCATTTATCAGATGAAGCCAGTATTGCTCAAGCTGTAGCTAGCACCCTGGAACATTTTAGAAAAATTGATGTGCTTGTTAATAATGCAGGGTACGGTCAAGCGGGTACAGTTGAAGAAGTAAGTGACCAAGAAGCACGCCAAAATTATGAGGTGAATGTTTTCGGGTTGCTTAATGTTCTTCGAGGTGTATTGCCTTCTATGCGCCAACAGAAATCTGGGCATATTTTTAATATTTCTTCTGTTGGTGGTTATGTTGGCGGCTTTAGTGGATGGGGTGTTTATTGCTCAACTAAGTTTGCAGTTGCAGGCCTTACAGAAGCGCTGCATGCAGATGTAAAAAGTCTTGGAATTAATGTGACATTGATTTATCCAGGTTACTTTCGAACTGATTTTCTGAATCAGGAGTCTATGAAGGTAACAGCGCATTCTATTGCTGATTATAGCGAGGCACGTAAGGCAATTGATTTACATGTAAATGGTATTCATCAAAACCAGCCGGGAGATCCCGAAAAAGCAGCTGAAGTGATGATTGCTTTGGCTAATGAGTCTGCTCCTCCTTTACATATGTTTTTAGGGGCAGATGCATATGAAATGGTTCAAAGTAAACTCAAGTCGGTTAGTGCTGAGGTTGATGCTTATAAAACCCTAACCATTTCAACAGGTTTTGATGCGTAAGTAGGTATGTGAGCAAAGATGAGTATTTATTGATCCATATTCATCTTTTGCATAGGCATTTAGCGTTTACTAAAAAGAAAAGACTATTTTAAGATGATTTTTTCAAAAGTTTCCTAATGTCATACGGCATATGTATAGAAAATCCATTTTTTTATACATATGCCGTATGATATGTATAGAAAATCCATTTTTTTATACATATGCCGGAAAGTTTTATGACAAAATTAGTGCCTCTTTCGCAAATTGATGTGGCGCAATTTGAAACACGCGCAATTTTTAAAAAACTAGCTACGGCAAGTCGTAAACTTGCAGAGCTTAAAGGCGTTTCGGCCTCAATTCCAAATCAAGCTATTCTCATTAATACATTAGCATTACAAGAAGCTAAAGATAGTTCGGCTATCGAAAACATTGTGACAACACACGACGAGTTATTTAAAAGCGAGGCTTTTCCTGAAGCAATAAGCAATGCTACTGCTAAAGAGGTTCGAGATTATGTGCAGGCACTACGTATAGGTTATCAAAATGTTAAACAAAGCAGGCTGCTAACAGCTAATCATATCCTATTAATTCAGGCTGAACTTGAAAGAAATCAAGCCGGTTTTCGTAAACTGCCAGGAACGGCTCTTAAAAATAATCATGGACACGTTGTTTACACGCCACCTCAAGATCCTGCCACTATTATTGCTCTTATGTCAGATTTAGAGAGATTCATTAATGATGATAGTACTTTCGATGTAGACCCTCTTGTCAAAATGGCTATTATTCACCACCAGTTTGAAAGCATTCATCCTTTTTATGATGGTAATGGGCGAACAGGCCGTATTATAAACGTGCTGTATCTTGTGCAGCATGGCCTTCTTGATATTCCTATTCTTTACCTAAGCAGATATATTGTTCGAAGCAAACATGATTATTATCGTTTGTTGCAAGAAGTACGCGATAAAAATCAATGGGAAGAATGGGTTCTATATATGCTCACAGGCATTGAAATAACTGCCGAGCAAACGATTACGACTATTTCTGCTATCAAAGAAGCAATTATGGATTATAAACATCGAATTCGATTAGCTTTTAAATTTTATAGCCAAGACTTAATCAATTCTCTTTTTAAACATCCTTATACTAAAGTAGAGTTTATTGAAAATGATCTTAATATTTCACGGCTTACTGCTTCTAAATATCTTGAGGTATTAACGACTCATGATTTTTTAAAAAAAGAAAAAATAGGACGCGCTAATTATTATATTAATGTGAAGCTTTATGATATTTTGACCCGTGAGTAGGAGTCGTGGTTATAAAGTTATGTCACACACGAAAAATAAACATGAAGATCAATATTCCAGAGTTTTCTCTTATTGTTTTAGTCGGTACATCTGGCTCTGGTAAATCAACATTTGCTAGAAAGCATTTTCTTGCAACAGAAGTTCTTTCTTCTGACTATTGCCGTGCGTTAGTATCGAATGATGAAAACAATCAGGCGGCAACAGCTGATGCTTTTGAAGTGCTGCATTTCATTGCGGCTAAGCGCCTGAAGGCAGGGCTATTAACAGTGATTGATGCGACTAATGTGCAACCCGAGGCTAGAAAAACATTGCTTGCGTTAGCGTGGGAATACCATGTTACGGCTGTCGCATTGGTACTAGATATACCTGAGGCACTTTGCTATGAGCACGATGCTCAAAGACCTCATCGAAGCGTGGGGCAAGATGTAATTCGCAATCAACATGAGCAGCTTTATCGTTCAATGAGTGAGTTAGAGCGGGAAGGATTTCAGCATGTTTACATGTTTAAATCTGTTGAAGAAATTGAGGCCTTAACCATTGAGCGCCAACCTTAAATATGGTCAAGCAACGGGAGAAACAGATAAGTTTGGTTTGCCTGTTCGTTATAACTGCGCAGCCATTATAAACGACGTATTTTATTGATGTAATTAACCAGGAGATAGCCATGGCTAATGAAGCGAATGAGCCTATTGGCAATATACCGTCGCCCTGTGTTCGAAATTGCTGCCTTGATGAAAATGATATTTGTATAGGTTGTTTTAGATCATTGTCTGAAATTGTTCATTGGAGCCAGGCTAGCGAATATGAAAAAAAAGAAACATTAGCTAGGTGCTGCCTTCGTTCTAAACAGCGTGATGAAATATAATAATCGTTATGCAGAGAAGGTTATTAGACTGTTGTTGATTTTTAAAGACGTTTCTAAAAAACTCTTAAAATGCCAGATGAGGTGAATATTCTTACCGAAATAAGAGCCAACTTGAGCATTAGCGAGGGGGATGCAGGCCTTCTTAAAGCAAACGGGATCATCTGCTCTGATTCTCCCGTGCTTATGCTCTGGCTCTTGTCGCTACTAAAGCCCTAAAACGCTTTTACTATTTGTTGTGCTTCATCAGGCGAAATTTCGAAACTAACAGATAAGCCTGGGTTAATCACAAGACCAAACCCGTTAGGTAAGCGCTTTAGTAAATCTTTACCCAAAATACTTACGTAGTAGGGGGCTGTTTGCTCATGTTTTCCGATACGTTCTTCTTCAGTAAAGCATACAAGCATTTGTACATTTAATTTTTTAAGTAAAAGCGGTAGAAAACCTGAACCATCGGGCATGATTTCCGTAACGCTTGATACAACAAGTTCGCTTTCGAGCAAGGTTTGAATAAAATCGTGTCTTGCTAACACTTTTTTTTGAACATTGCTTAACGAAGTTTCTAATGCATTGAGCGGTTCAAAGCTGGGGGTGTTGCCTGGCCCTTGTAAGGTAATTTTAGATGGTGTAGGTAACATAGATAGACCGTTATTTTTGTTCCCAATCAGAGTCAAACGCCGTGTTATAAATATACAGGTGTTATCGCATTTACTGCATTGGGTTTTGGTTATAAAATATTAGTGTTAAGCAAAATGAGCTGCCTATTATCCATTATAAGCGAATAAACAAGCGATTAAAAAATAGGCTTAAATTAGCTAGCTAAATAAATAATAAAAGCTTAAGAGCGCCTGTCAGCAAGAACTGCTTGTTAGAGGGTTGGACTACATTGAGTTTGTAGTAAATTTTGATTAATGATCTCTTTTGCTTGGCCAATAACCTCATCAAGTTTTTTCTCGATATCTATACTATAAACATCGTTTTCATCAAGCGGGTGCTCTAAACTTTCAAACTGGCTATCTAATAATTTGGGTGGCATAAAATGATTTAAACGCTCAGTCATTCGCTGTTCAATGGTTTTTTTTTGCCCATTCAAAAATAAAAAAATGGTGCGAAGCCCTGTTTCGCGCAGTACAGCGCGGTGTTTACTTTTTAGGCCTGAAAAGGCGAGTACGGCAGACTTGCCAAGCTTTGCCTGTTCTTGTAAGTAGTGTTGAATGGAAGCTACCCAAGGCCCACGTTGTTGATCTGTAAGGGGAGTGCCCTGTGCCATCATGGTGCGAGATTCATCGCTATGAAAATCATCAGCATCTAAACACATATAATGATAATGCTCAGCTAATGCGCTAGCCAACGTAGATTTTCCGCAGCCTGAAACGCCCATAACAATGATAAGATTGTTGCTGGCTTCGGGGTTAGAAACAGTTTTGCACAGACTCATGATGCCATTTACCCTAATACACTGTGTCTAATTAAACTTTTATCACCCGCTGCTCTGTAGAGCCTGATAAAAGACGCATTGCACATTTATGTTTAACAATTGGTATAACTATTAGAGGTTACGCAGCTGAGTTCTATCAAGGCATGGGATGCCCCGCATGGCAACGCAGATAGTACGCAGAGTACGGCAAGTTGCCATAACGCGGGGCGTCCCACGCTGAGAGGGCTCAGCTGCGTAACTTCTAAGTATATAAATAAAAAGCTGATAGCTTTTAGGGCGTGCAAGATAACATGCCATTCAAATAAAGTGCAATATGTAGACTCATTTTCAATATAAATAAGGTCATGGCTGATGCAAAAAGAAGCTCTTTCTTCTATACGTCCTTATATTCCTGCTGAGGCAGTGATTCCCGAATACACATTTCGGGCGTTACTGGTGGGGGTCATACTCGGTATGGTATTTGGGGCATCTTCTTTGTATCTGGTATTAAAAGTTGGTCTTACCGTGAGCGCCTCTATTCCGGTAGCGGTGATCGCTATTACACTCTTTCGCCTGAACCATAAGTTGGGTGGTAAAGACTCTACGATTCTTGAAAATAGTATTGCTCAAACAGCAGGGTCAGCAGGCGAATCTATTGCCTTTGGTTTGGGTGTAACCATGCCTGCAATTTTAATTTTAGGATTTGATCTTGAAATTTGGCGTGTCATGTTAGTGGCAGTACTAGGCAGCTTGCTCGGTATTTTGCTGATGATTCCTATGCGCCGAACCATGATTGTGTTGCAGCACAAAACATTAAAATATCCTGAAGGTACAGCCTGTGCTGAAGTGCTAAAAGCTGCTGCCAATGAAACTTCACGCAATGCGGCAGGCGAAGCGAGTGCAATGAAGGGCGAGGCCGAGAAGCGTGCTGCCATTATTTTCAGTGGTTTTGGTATTGGCTTACTTTATAAGGTAATTAATGTTGCTTTTAAAGGGTGGAAAGATGCGCCAGAAACTGTATTAGGTGCGCCGTTAAAAGCAGCTTCATTAGGGGCTGAAGTTTCTCCTGAGTTGTTAGGGGTAGGGTACATTATTGGGCCACGAATTGCGTCTGTTATGGCAGCAGGCGGGGTATTGTCTTACTTGCTATTGATACCGCTTATTAAGTTTTTTGGTGAGCATGTAGCAATGCCTATTGCTCCTGGTACTAAGCTGATTAGTGAGATGAGCCCTCACGATATTCGCAGTGCCTATGTGCTTTATATTGGTGCTGGAGCAGTGGCAGCTGGTGGTTTAGTCAGTATGCTACGAGCTTTCCCAACTATTTGGAAAAGTCTTGCTGCGGGGCTTTCAGGTTTTCGTAAGGCATCGGGTGATATAAGCATACATACGCTAAGAACAGAGCAAGATATTCCTATGAAATGGGTGTTTATAGGCGCCTTAGCTATTATTACCATTATTACGTTAGCCGCTCCCTTACATATGAATCTGCTTGGGGCCTTATTGATTTTGGTATTTGGTTTTCTATTTACTACGGTATCGTCGCGCTTAACAGGCGAAATTGGATCTTCCTCGAATCCTATTTCAGGTATGACAGTTGCTACGCTCTTATTTACCTGTCTTATATTTCTTTTAATAGGGTGGACGGGTGGTCAATATTACGTAACAGCATTGTCAGTAGGGGCGATTGTATGTATTGCTTCAAGTAATGCTGGCACAACATCTCAAGATTTAAAAACAGGCTTTTTGGTAGGGTCTACGCCACGCTTGCAGCAATACGCTATTTTGCTAGGGGCATTTGCTTCTGCGCTGGTGCTTGGCCCTATTTTGCTTAAGCTAAATGACGCAGGAACCATATATGTGCCTGCCGCTCAGGTTGCGCCAACATTAACAACAGATGTTAGTAAATTGGTTGATACCGCTGCATTACAAGGGCCTCAGGCTATTACTGATAGCAATATTTATAAGGTCTGGCATAAAACAGATACCGTGGGCGGGCCTGCAGGTAAATACCTGGTAGATGCCAATGGTCGCGTAGCCTATTTGGTTGACCCTGGTATTAATGGCCATTACACAAAACGCCCTGATGGTACTGAAGTAAAAAAATACGATGCCCCTAAAGCGGTATTAATGTCGTATATCATCAAAGGCATTTTAGATCGCCAACTGCCTTGGTCATTGGTGCTATTTGGGGTTGTTATTGCGCTTGTTCTTGAGTTAGCTGGCGTACCTTCTTTAGCGTTTGCAGTAGGGGTTTATTTGCCGCTGACCTCTTCAGCGCCTTTGTTTATCGGTGGAGTGGTGCGGTGGATAGTCGATCGGTATAACGCTAAGCTGCCCCAACATATACATAAGTCGCCAGAAGAAATACAAGCAGCAGGAGATAGTAGCTCAGGCGTACTTCTTGCTTCTGGTTATATCGCAGGCGGTGCACTTGCAGGCATTATTATTGCCTTAACAACCGGTTTTTTCCCTCATTTCGATCAGGTTATTAGCAAATGGGCTGAAACAAATAATCCCGCCTGGAATGGGGGGTATGCAAATGAGTTATCACTAATACCCTATGTATTTATCATCTTAGTATTGTATTGGGCAGGACGCGAAAAAACTTCATAAAGGATTGTAGCAATGCGCAACACAACGCAAAAAGCCACGCAAAGGTTAACCAAATGTTATCTATCAGCAATCATGATAATAACGCTAATAGCTGCTAGCAGTTTATCTCATGCAGCTTCAAGGCCTGCTGTAGAAGCATCCAATGGGATGGTGGTTACATCACAGGCCATAGCATCGCAAGTTGGAGTAGATATTTTAAAGATGGGTGGAAACGCTATCGATGCTGCCGTAGCTGTTGGTTATGCTCAAGCGGTTGTTAACCCGTGCTGCGGTAATATCGGGGGGGGTGGGTTTATGACCATTCACTTAGCGGATGGGCGAGACACCTTCATTAATTTTCGTGAGAAAGCCCCTGCAGCTGCAAGCGCTACTATGTATCTAGATGCGACAGGAAACCCTATTAAAGAATCAAGTTTATATGGGTATTTAGCAGTAGGAGTACCAGGTACTGTAATGGGGCTTGATACCGCACTTAAAAAATATGGAACATTAAGCCGTGAACAGGTAATGGCCCCTGCAATTAAACTTGCTAGGCAAGGCTTTGTACTGAAACGCAGTGATACCGATATTCTTGATACAACCATCAAGCAGTTTCGTAATGTTCCTGAAGTAGCACGTATTTTTCTTCGTGCGGATGGCTCCCCCCTGCAGCCGGGTGATAAACTTATTCAAAAAGATCTTGCAAAAACACTTGAGGCCATTGCACATAAAGGTTCTGATGCTTTTTATAAAGGAACAATTCCTTTGGCAATAGAGCGCGCTGCGAAGGCTAAGGGGGGAGTTATTCGTGCAGAAGATTTTGCTGCCTATGCAGTGACAGAAAGTACGCCTCTAACATGTAATTATAGAGGGTATGTGTTTACCTCAGCGCCGCCGCCAAGCTCTGGCGGAACTACATTGTGCGAAATACTCAATGTATTAGAGGGGTACGATATGAAAGCACTTGGTTTTCATTCTGCTGCCTCAATACATGTAATGATTGAAGCCATGCGCCATGCGTATATTGATCGAAATACGTTTTTAGGCGACCCAGAGTTTGTTAACAATCCATTAAAGCATTTGCTTAGTAAATCGTATGCTGCATTTTTAAGAGAAAAAATTAACCCTGATACAGCAACTCCTTCTCGTTCGGTAAAACCTGGCGTATTACCGCAAGAAAAAAATGAAACTACTCACTATTCGATTATAGATAAAGAAGGTAATGCAGTTTCAACAACCTATACAATTAATGGCCGATTCGGGGCTGTTGTTATGGCGCCTGGCACAGGTTTTTTGCTGAATAATGAAATGGATGATTTTACGGTTAAAGCCGGTGCTTCGAACCTTTATGGATTAGTACAAGGGGCAACGAATATCGTTGCTCCTGGTAAAAGACCGCTGTCATCTATGTCGCCTACCTTAGTTTCCAAAAACGGTAAAATATTGATGGTTTTAGGATCGCCCGGCGGCTCGCGTATTATTACTATTACGCTTGAAACAGCGTTAAATGTGATTGATTATGGAATGGCGCCTCAGGAGGCGGTTGATGCCTCGCGTATTCATCATCAATGGCTGCCTGATGAGGTTTATTACGAGCCTTATGGCTTATCGCCAGATACGCTAAAGATACTACAAGGCATGGGGCATAAAATGATCGAACAAACGCCGTGGGGAGCCGCAGAGCTAATTATGGTAGGTTTACCAGAGGAAGGAAAAGCTAAATCAACCAGTTCGGGTAATGATGCCTCGGTATCAGGCAAACTAAGAGCCAGTTTTTATTATGGCGCAAATGACGAACGGCAGCCAGCGGGCAAAGCGATTGGTTATTAAAAAGATATGTTGCCCTCACCTGCAAGAGGTGAGGGAGGTAGTATTCAACTTATTAAGCAGTATTATTTACAGCTAGCGTTAATTTATGAACGCGTTGATCTAGAGTTAAACTGGTGGGATTGAGAGGCTGATAATGTATTTGAATCAGGCAGTGTGCTTTCGTCTTTAAAGGAAGCATTCTCGTTAATTTCAAACCCAGCCTGATACTGCTGTGCAGAAGAAGGTGGAGGAGTAATTTCCTTAGAGTCAAAAGATTTCCCTAAGTAAGGTGAAACAGATGGCTCTTGAACAGGATTTTGTAATCCTAATTCAGGTAAGGGATTTAAGCTAGAAGGTATATTTACAAACGGAATATGATTATATTCGCTAGCAGCAGGTTTACGGTTTTTACTAGAATTAAATAATGTCATGATGAATTTCCTTTCAGCTAATAAATGGAGCCGAGAGTGCTTTCTCAGAAAAGCTAGTTTGACTCATGTTTAAAAAAATGTATAGATAAAATAATTAAGGGTCGATAAATATTAATTCTATAATTTTATTTTGCTAGGTAAATAGCAGCTGTTACTATTTTTCTTTCCGTAATCATTCATTATTTGAAATTTATCAAGCTATTTTCTCTACGATACTAAAAACACAATGCACTGTGCTTACCGATTACTTCTTTTTGCAAAATGATTGGGGTAAAAATTTTAAAATATTTTTTGCCATATAAATCTATGTCGTTACTCAATATGAAATAGTCTTTTTTATTCTATGGTTCTTAACAAATGAATGATTTTAAAAATAAAATATCCTCTTTCATTCTCTACCTAAGCGTTTGGTGGGGAGGATTTTTTATTATGTCGATAGAATTGTTAGGAGGTAAAATATTATCTCCATATTTCGGAAATAGTATTTTTGTTTGGGGTGCGGTTATTTGTGTTTTTATGCTTTCATTATCAATAGGATATTTAAAGGGTGGAAAATATTCTCAGCATCATGCATCGTTAAGGTATCTCGGAAAAATAATCATTGCTTCTGCGTTATGTACATTTCCTATTGCGCTATTTGGAAACCTTTTTTTAAGTTGGTTTTCTTTTATACTACAAGACCCGCGTTATGGTTCTTTGTTGGGGGCAAGTGTATTGTTTAGCTTTCCTGTTGGCATTGCAGGCATGATTACCCCTTATGCGATTCGTCTTGAAATAAAGCACTTAGAAACTTCGGGGAAATCAGCAGGGCTTTTATATTTTATTTCTACATTTGGTAGTGCGGTCGGTACAATTTTTACTTCTTTTTACGCAGTTCTTTGGTTCGAAATTCAAACTATTATTATTGGGCTAAGCCTAGTTTCTCTACTAATTGGTTCTTTTTTGTTTTTTGCTTACGCGCCGTCTACCCAATTAGCTTCAAACAGAAGGAAGTATTATCTAGTATTTTCATTGATAGTATTTATTTCAGCCTCTGCTTTTTTCTTAGAAAATTCTTTAGGAAAAAATATTATTCATGCTGAAAAATCTTTATATGAAGACATTCTAGTAGTAGATAAAAATAATATACGATGTATTTATCCTCGCAGTGCAAAATTTCAACATTCCTGCGTAGATCAAAATACACCTGAGAAACTTTTTCATGAGTATACAAAATGGATGCTAGCCGCTCTATTCTTAAACCCTAACCCTCAACATATTTTGATAGTAGGGTTAGGAGCAGGCATTTTACCTAATACATTCCATAGGTTTTATCCGCAAGCCAAAATAGAAATTGTTGAAATTGACCCTGCTATGTTAAATGTGGCTAAACAATTCTTTGATTTTAATGAAGCTATGCCAAATGTACATATTACAATAAGTGATGGCAGGCAGTTTATAAGAAACGCCCAGAGACAAGGTACCCATTACGATTTAATTATTTTAGATGCATTTAGTCATAGTTATATTCCAGAGCATATGTTAACTAAAGAATTTCTCAATGAAGTTAAATCTACGTTAAGCCCTGAGGGTATAGTAGCATCGAATACATTTTCGAAAGGAAAGTTGCTGCCTTACGAATCAGTAACGTATCAGCATGTTTTTGGCCAATATTATAATATAACTCAAAAAAATGAAGGAAATCGAATTATTATAGCGGCAGCTAGATCTTTGCCTGATTCTAAAAAAATTAATAGGCAGGCTTTTGTACTGCAAGATAAGTTTAAAAGTGTTGGAGTGGATGCCATGTATTTATCTACTCTATTACAATTAGCCTCTATGACAACGGGTGTTCCTGCCTTAACAGACAGGTTTTCTCCAGCTAATATTTTGAATGTCTTACAGTAGCAAAAATAAGCTATCAGGTATTAACTTTAGAAGTTACGCAGTTGGCTCTCTCTGCGTGAGACGCCCTGCGTTATGTCAACTTGCCGTACTACATGTACTGTCTGCGTTGCCATGTCTTGATATAGCTAAACTGCGTAACTTCTAAAATTTATAATATTTAAATCAAATTTATTTGATAGCGATTTTCAACCAAAAGTACGGTTGATTCATATAGTAATCAATTTGTTTAGACAAAAGCGTCTTTTGAAATAAATAACTGTTTTTGCCAGTAGATTTTATGGTCTTATATCAATATAACCAAAAAAACATATAAATTTAATTTTAGTTAATTTTTTTATTTTAATGTAAATAACAGGTTATTTCTTTACTTCTAAGTTGTTTTCCTATGAAAGTTGTATGGTAAAGTTTATTTCAATAATTATATTTTAAATCAATTGGTTAAAAAATTTTCGTGCTTCTTTAAATTTTCAATTCTTCTGTTTTTTAGAAGATAAAATCAAATTTTCTCATGTTTTAATTGAGATGAAATAATGGGAAAATTTTCTCCAGATGATGAATTGAGTATATTTTTTTAGATTTTAACGATTTTGTCATAATTATATGCTCAAATCAACTTTTATTTGTGATGGTTTAAAAGTTTATTTAAGCAATCATAGGAGATTAGTTTTCGATAATAGGTAAAATGTTTTTGAGTGCCTTATTATGAATAGTGAAAATCTTATACATGATGAATGGTTTTATTAAAAGTCAATTTATGATAGCGTGCGAATAATTATTTTTAAAACTAACTAATATTAAAAATATATTTAATATTTTATGAAAAGTAAATGAAATACTTTTTTGCTCATTTTATCTCAAAAGGATTTAATGAATTATTTTTATAGGAGTTGCAATGGTTGCAAAAAAAATGCTAGTTAAAAATGTTGCCTGGTCGCAAGAGGTTAATACTCGTGATCCTGATTTTTTTACACAGATGTCTCAAGGACAAAACCCTGATGTGTTATGGATAGGATGTGCCGATAGCCGGGTGCCAGCAGAAAGCATTACTAACTCACATCCTGGTGAGCTATTTGTACACCGCAATATCGCTAATATTATTGATGTGCATGATATTAATTCTGGCAGTGTGATTGAGTATGCGGTGAAGGTACTTAAGGTTGAGCATATTGTTGTATGCGGGCACTACCAATGTGGCGGTGTAAGAGCTTCATTAATGCCTCAATCTGATGATATACCGATTGTGAACAAACACATCAAAAAATTACGAGCGCTTGCATCATTTCATAATGATGAGCTTACAGCTATAAATAGCATAGATAAGCGGGTAGATCGTTTAGCTGAATTGAATGTATTAGATCAAATTTCAACATTAATGAAAAATGAAATTATACAAACTATCGATCATCCACTTACATTACATGGTTGGATTTTTTCTTTAAACGATGGACTAATTAATGTATTAAAAACGGAAGAGCTTTCCTTTTAATTATTAAATTTAGAAGTTGGCTTTAACGCTAGCATATCGATGAACATTGCGTTTTGAATGATGTTAAACATGTGTTCATAGCGCTGTTAAGAATAAAAAAACTATAAGTAAATCGCGAGGGTTAGTCATCATTAATAGCTGATTGTTCACTATTGTGCTTTTAAAGAAGGAGGCACTTCATGAAAAAAGTATTGCATACGTTAAGTACTGATCTTATTGCTGGAGTCGTGGTTTTTCTCGTGGCGCTTCCCTTATGTTTAGGGATTGCACATGCTTCTGGCGTTGATCCTTTTTCAGGGTTGATTTCAGGAATTATTGGCGGTTTGGTAGTTGCTTTATTAAGCGGCTCATCATTAAGCGTAAGCGGCCCTGCGGCGGGTCTTATCGTTATCGTTGTTGATGCTATTGCAAGGTTAGGAAGTTTTTCAGCTTTTTTAACTGCTATAGTCGTATCAGGCGTGATACAAATTGTGTTAGGTTTTTTAAAGGCGGGAAAGCTGGCAAATTATATTCCTTCGACGGTAATTAAAGGCATGTTAGCGGCGATTGGAATACTTTTGATTATTAAGCAACTACCTGTAGCTGTTGGTTTCAAAAGTGAAATTTTACCGCAAAGTTTAGGAGTTCTTTCTACACAATGGGGATCATTTTCACTACCAGCGCTTGGTTTATCTATAATTAGTTTAATACTGTTATTTAGTTGGGATTCTTCTTTTATACGCCGCATTCCTTTATTAAAATCATTACCAGCTCCACTGATTGTTGTATTACTAGGAATACTGACAACCCTTACCTTAGGTGCTGTATATCCTGAGTTAGCATTCACTAAAGATCATCTCGTAGAGGTGCCTGTTCTTTACTCATGGGACGCGTTTAAAAATGTGCTGACGCTACCAGATTTTAATCAGTTATCGAATATTAATGTATGGAGCGTAGCGGTTACTTTAGCCATCGTGGCAAGCTTAGAAACGCTATTAAGTCTTGAGGCAGTAGAAGAGCTTGATCCAAAAAAACAAAAGGTAGCACCTAATCAGGAGCTTAAAGCACAAGGTACTGGCAATTTTATTGCGGGGCTTTTAGGCGGGCTACCTATTACTTCAGTCATTGTGCGAAGCTCTGCTAATATCAATGCGGGTGCACAAAGTCGATTATCAGCATTTACCCACGGAGTTTTATTACTATTAAGTATTTTTGTTTTATCTTCAGTCATTAACCTTATTCCTTTAGCCTCTTTAGCTGCAATTCTTCTCGCAACGGGGTATAAATTAGCTAAACCTGCTTTATTCATTTCGATAGCGCGTGATGGTTGGTATCGTTTTATACCTTTCATTGTTACCATAGTAGGAGTAGTGGGCGTAGATTTATTAATGGGGATTATCTATGGAATAAGTGCTAGTGTTTTATTAGCGGTGTTATCTAACCTTCAAAATACATTTACCTTTGTTAAGTACGATGATCATTTTCTTTTAATATTTCGTAAAGATATTTCTTTTTTAGCAAAAGTACAGCTGAAACATTATCTGCATTCGGTTCCTGCTTTTTCTACATTAATTATTGATGCAGGAAAAGCTGACTCCATCGACCAAGATATTTATGAAATAATTGAAAATTACATAGTGCGAGAAGCAAAAAGTAAAAATATTAAAGTGGAGAAACGTAATATTCATCCAGAAAAAAGGCCAAATACTCTGATTCCAAAGTGGGATATCGAGCCCTTAATAAACTAACTCTAATTGAATAGCATTTTTGAGCAGGTGATAGTATTTTACCTGCTCTTTTTTATTTAAGTATTTTATGTTTGATATGTAATAATAATTTATAAACGATTAGATCTTATTAATACTCATGTAATTAAACCAAGAATAAATACAATTGCTCAAAAAATTTACCCATAATTAATTTTATAAGATTGATAAAATTCGTGTGGTTTATTTTGTATGAAAACAAGCAATAGCTTACTACGTTATTTATTTTTTGATTTCTTTAGAAGCTACGCAGTTGGCTGTATCGGCGTGGAACGCCTCGCGTTATGCTAACTTGCTGTACGACGTGTACTTTTTTGCATTGCTATGCGGGGCATCCCATGCTTTGGTATAGCTAAACTGCGTAACTTCTATTCTTAACGAATAAATCCATACTGTTTAATCTTCTGAATAATATTTATAAATAAGAGTAGCTTTAGCTTTTAAAAGCAACTTCATTTTTCACTTCTTCATTTTTAAAGACATTGAAATTTTTTATTATTTATACATCAGAATTTTCCATGAAATTTATTTGTAAGTGATTTTGATATGGCGGAAAATATGTATCGGTTAGTTTTTAAAATATTATTAATTTACTTCTAAAAAATAATAAGTAATCTTCTATAAAATTAGAATGTTATAAATTTTAGAAGTCTATATTATAAATTAATATATTTTAATGGTTATTTATTATTTCTTACTTAATTGGATAATTTATACGCTATAAAATAAAGTAAAATGCATCTCATAAAATAGTTATATTAAAAATAATTTTTATGTGTTTATGTTAACATTAAGGAGTATTTTATGAAGCAAATTACTTTAGCAATTTTATTGTTAGGAAGCATTTCATCTGTAAGTTTTGCACAAAATAAATGGGATAATTCTACTAGTAATACAAGAAATTATTATAGTGGCGGAGATCAGTTAGTTAATTCAGGTTATTATGAAGATAATACAGCTTCGCAGCAGCGATCTAAATCTATAGCTAAGACAAGTCATTATATTGGAGGTGATCACGAAATTCCTGTAGAAAATGCTGATAACAATACCTCTTCTTCTTTTCAGCAACAACGTTATCATTATACAGGTGGCGATAACATGCATAGATCAAATTAAACATTTTAATATTAAATTATAATAGGTTTTATTAAATATAAAATATAGTATTTATTATCTTTATATATTTTTAGCGGTAGCTAATATAGTAAAAAATATTGGCTATCGCACTATTTTTATCTTATTTTTCGTTAGGGTATGTCATTAATTGCATTATACATTTTACGCTGAATATTAACGAAATCAAGTCATAGTGTAATTTACAATAGCCTACAGCACTAGCCTATTGTCGCAATAGACTCTCCTGCTTGAATATCCCATAACTTCATTGTTAAATCATCTGAGGCAGAGGCTAGCAACCCATTCTTTGAGAAATCACATCCTCTTATTTTACTTGCATGACCAGTGAGTATTTTTAAACATTTTCCTGTCGGTAAATTCCAAATTCGTAACGTATGATCATAGGCTGCTGAAGCAAGCGTTATTCCATCAGGAGAAAGAGCACAGCTTCTTATTCTGCTCGAATGTCCTTTCAGTATTTGCAGGCATTCTCCAGAGACGGTATCCCATATGCGTAGCGTTTTATCTGCTGAGGCTGAAATCAGTTGGCTTCCATCTAAGGTAAACAGACATTTTCTTACCCAGTCGGTATGTCCTTTAAGTGTTTTCAGGCACTCGCCAGAGTTAACATCCCAAATTTTGAGTGTTTTATCATCAGAAGCTGAAGCAAGGTAGGCACCTGTTGGTGAAAATACGCAGCTTCTAATAGGCGCTTGATGATCAGGTAATATTTTTAAACATTCACCAGTTTTACTATCCCATAATCGAATCGTGCAATCACTTGATGCAGATGCTATATAGCGATTGTTTGGCGAAAAAGCACAACATCTTACTTCCTTCAAATGTGCATCTAGTAAGCGTACACATTCTTCAGTATAAATATTCCAAATATATATATGGTTATCTGCTCCAGCAACCACAATAGAGTTACCATCTGAAGAAAAAGCGCAATCTAATAGCCAAGCGCTATGCTGAAATAATTTTAAACATTTGCCTGTGGCGATATTCCAAATTCTGAGAGTATGATCTCGCGATACTGAGGCTAAATGTTTTCCATCAGGTGAAAATTTACATGTAGTAATAAATGCTTGATGAACATTTTTATCTAAGCCAAGCGCATACTGACGATGCGTATAATTAAATAGGCTAGAGGGTTGGCATAATTCAAATGTTGCCGAAGAAGAAAGAAGAGAAGACCCTAAGCCAATAGATTCTTCTAAATTACACCGTATCCACTCAGAACGATTAAGCTCTGCTTCTGAAAAATTTGCTTGTTTGAGTTCTGAGTCGGTGAAAAGACTGCTTGAAAGCTTGGCTTTTGTGAAGATCGCGTTTCGTGCTTGGCAAAATGTAAATTCTGTATCGTCTAATTGTGTATCAGAAAAATTCGATTCTTTCAAAATAAGATATTTTAAGGTAGAGCCTTTCATATTCGCTTTCTGAAATGAGGCTCCGCTTAAGTTAAGAAGTTCATAATGTGTATCGCCTTTTCCTTCAATATTCCATTCTGCTAGGTTTGCGCCTTCAAGTTGAACGTTTTCTAACGTAGGGGTGGGATAATCTTTTTGAAAAGCTAATAGCATATAGGCGAACCCCAGCTCACTAATTTGAGGCTGGTAAGTATCGCGAATAATAGAAAGCGAATCTAACGCAGCAGCGCGCTCATCGTCGCTGCTTTCGCTGAGGAGTTGACCAAGAAAATCTAAAGTTTCTTGGCTAGTTAATGACAAATTCCATAACTCAATACGGTTTTCTACAAGGCCTCTATATAAGTACGAGGCTAGGAAAAATTCTTGAAGAGAGGTATGAGCAAAGCGAAATCCATCGTGTCCTACACGTACTAAAAAAGTAGCAGTGCGTAAATCACCTTGCAGCATTTCAATCGCGTGAGTGATCGATTCTTTCTCTTTACCGAGCGTGTAATGTGCTTTTATTTCAGGCCTAAGATCAAGCGAGTGTAAAAACCATTTTTCTATTTCTTGAATATTCCATATATATTTGCCTGATTGCCAAAGTGCTGCTGAAAAATGCTCCATCAATAGTTGTTTATGATCTATGGTTAATTGATGTCTACCTGCATCGCGCTCAAGGCAAGAGAGAATCATATGGCGATAAATAGTAGCGCCAGTAACTTGTGAGCCTTCTATTTTCCACTGTTCGATATAAGGAATTAAATCAGGAATAAGACTTAATGTATAAGGCCGCTCTGCAAACTCAGAAAGGTTATGAACCGATTGTATGAGATCCAACAGCGTATATTTATCAAAGTCAGGCAGTTCTCGTAATAAGTATTCAGTAATTTGGTCGCTTGAAAAAGGTAACAAAATAAACGCATTCCCTTTTTCCATAAAATATGTTTTTTGTTCAGCTCCTGTACGAAAGTAGTGAGTACGGCAACTGAGAAGTACTTTACTGGAAGAGGGAGTATCAGAAGGGATAATACTTAAAAGTGTATGGGTAAATTGTTGCCCTGCGGCGCTTGATAAATTAATCAATATCTCATCTAGTCCATCAAAAATGATAACGACTTTTTCATGATGGACAAGCCAAATAAGCTCATTGCCTTGCGTGATAGATTGTGGCGACTCATAAACACTATTTTTTAGTATTTCATCCAGTAAATCGATTAGTGAAAGTGTATGGCAATGGTTTTTATCATTAATATTACGTAGGTCTAGGTAAATAGGTAAAGGTAATGAGAGATTTATCTTATACTCTTCAAGAAGCAATTTAGTAAACAGCATGCAGGTTGTTGTTTTGCCCATGCCATATTCGCCGAGTAAAGCTCCAAAAGAAGGAGAGCCCTCTGTTATCATCCATTGTTCAAGAAGATAAAGTACATTATGTGAATGCAAGTTAGGGCAACAGGGTTCGCTGGAATTTTCTCCTGTGCCTGGTAGATGATGATCATTAATACTAATAGACACGGCGTTCTGCTGCACAGGATGTTGTAAGCTATATATTGCATCTATAGCTTGGCTTGAAAATAGAGCCGCTTTATTAACTAGGTTATTGCTAGAATTGTTCATAGGCGCAAAGATTTCTCATGGATGAATTTCTCATTTTGTATTTAAAATTATTCATTACCTGAAGTTAAATCCTTACAAAAAACGAGTACTTTGAAATACTGAAACACAACGATATAAACGATATGTATTACGATATTAGTATGGGTAAGAAAAAAAAGCAACTTGTTGCTATGCGTCAAACCAGGTTTAAAAGGTTGAAATAAGGCTTCAATGAATGAAAAACTATTATTTCTATATGTTTAAAAGCTAGGCAGTTGAACTTACTTAAGGCATGGGATGTCTTGCATGGCAATGTAGAAAGTACATAGAGTATGGCAAGTTGCCAGCTTGCCGAGAGAGTCTAGCTGCGTAACTTCTACTGTGTTAAAAAGAATTCAGACGGGCTAATATTACAGCTGCTAAACCTTGTCTTTCATTAGATAATGAAAGCGAAAGAATCTAAATAAAAAATAAAGTGTTTGGTAAATACGTGTTTAAGATGCGTATCATGTAACACTCTTTTAGGTTTTTTCATCAATTGGATTTGTTATAAAGATAAATGCAAAAGGCGTTTATATCTATTGATTACCAAGCGTATAAGCTGTAAAGGTTGAGCTAAAGGGCTAGCTGTAGAGGCTGCATAAGCGATTGTAAGTGAAATAGTAAGTTAACTAATGCCTAAAGGAAGCTTTGTGACGGAAACAAGTACCTTACGCTCTGTAAAGCCCACTGATGTTCTAACAAAGAGACAACGTATTCGCATGGTTGTAATGGGTTCTATTAATACTTGGATAAACCAGCGAGCTGCCAGCAAAGGTGCTGCGCTTGCGTTCTATACGCTTTTTTCTATGGCACCTGTTTTAGTATTAGTCATTGGCATTGCAGGTACCGTATTCGGAACTCATGCAGCTAAAGAAGCGATCTTAGATCAACTAAGGTATCTAGTAGGGCCATCAGATGGTATTAAGTTTATTGAAATGTTGCTTGATAATGCCCGTAACAACCCTCATACCGGACGTATTGCTACTATTGTTGCTTCCATTACCTTACTTGTTGGCGCAACAAGTATCTTTGGGGAATTAAAAGATAGCTTAGATGAAATTTGGCAAGTGACAAAAGATGATTCTTCTGATGGCTTATTTGCCATGCTCAAAATTAGATTGCTATCGTTTGGATTAGTACTAGTATTAGCATTTTTGTTAATGGTGTCATTGGTAGTAAGTGCAGCACTTGCCTTTATAAGTGCTTATTGGAAAAACCGGTGGGCAGGTATGATAATGATCATCACGCCTTTATCGGAATTGTTTTCGTTTGGAGTCATTGCTAGCCTATTTGCCGTGATATATAAAATGCTGCCGCATATTCGTTTATCGTGGCGTGATGTGGGTATAGGGGCATTGGGTACAGCTATACTTTTTACGCTTGGTAAATATGCGATTGGTTTTTATCTGGGCAATAGCGGAGTGGCAAATAGCTACGGAGCCGCAGGCTCGATTGTAATATTGTTGTTATGGGTGTATTACTCAGCGCAAATTTTCTTTTTAGGCGCTGTGTTTACCCAGCAATATGCGTTATGGTACGGTAGTTTAAAATCTACCAATAAACATTTTTTATCTTCTCCTTCACCCAAAACAGCTTAAATACCTTCTTTAAGAAGGTATTTAAGCATGCGCACAAGATGTACGAGAATTAAATAAGCAGCTATAGCTGATAGTAAGAATATTTCTTAGCAGAATAAATAATAATGTTTAGATGACAATTTTAATTGAATGATTTTCAAATACAATTGTTTGATCTACCTTTATTTTGCATCGTTTTCTTAGTTCAACTTGTCCATCTACAAAGACTTTTCCTGCTTCAATAGCCTGTTTGGCTTCGGCTCCGCTAGAGCATAAACCTTTTAATTTAAGTAGATTATGTAAAGCGATATAGTCGCGTCCTTGCAGGCTCAGAGTGTCTTGCTGTGTACTCATATGTGTTTCTCAACGCTTGAAAGAAAATGTGGAAAATGACGAGCAGAGTATAACCGTAAATAGTATTTTTGTTTGGAATGTAGGGTAATTTAGCCAGAAAAAAAGCTTGATTTATCATGTTATTTATCATTATCACAATGAAAAAATACGCAGAGTTGAGCTTGTTTCTTATCATGATTTTTAAAAATTGATGTTATTTGATTGTGCATAGTGAAATTTATCGCTAATAATAAAAAATAGTTATATTAAAAATAAACATTGCTTATTTCCTCTGTCTGGAAAGGCCAGTTATAACATGATAGTAAAAGATAAACGGCCTATTGTGATTATCAAAAAAGTTAAACCTTATGGATATTCAGAAGGGCACCAAAGAGGATCATGGAAGCTTGCTTATGCAGATTTAGCGACAGCAATGATGGCCTTTTTTTTATTAATGTGGTTGATAGGTTCAACGACGAAAGCAGAGCTTTCTGGTATCGCAAGTTATTTTAATGTTCCCTTAAAGGTCGCCATTTTTGGAGGAGAAGGTAGCGGAAACAGTTCAACAATTCTTCCTGGAGGCGGTGCAGATTTAAGCCGAAGTACAGGCAAGAAAGAGCGTGCTGATCGTGATCAAACGCTTCAAAGAATCAATATTAAGCCCAGTGATAATGATATTCTCGAGGCAGAGTATAAAAAACTTCTGTTTATGCGTGATAAAGTATATTTAAGTATGAATGTACCGAATTCGTTTTTACAAGAATATAAAAAACAAGTGGTGATTGATTTAACACCCGAAGGATTACGCATTCAGTTAATTGACGATAAAAACCGGCCTATGTTTGATTTAGGTAAGTCGCAGTTGCTGCCGCATGCTAGTTTGATATTAAAAAATTTGGCAACGACGCTTAATAATATTCCTTTTCGTATCAGCATTTCTGGTCATACCGATTCAACACTCTATGATGCGCATACGAATAATTATAGTAATTGGGAACTTTCTATTGATCGCGCCAATGCTGCCCGGCGTGAAATGATTTTAGGCGGACTAAATGAAGAACAAATATTGCGTGTTGAAGGTATTGCAGATTCTATTCCTTATGTGATTAATGAGCCGACAGCGCCGAGTAATCGAAGAATCAGTATTGTCATTCTGAATAAATCGACTGAAGACCTGATCAAACGAAACGGTAATGGCTTGCTATGAGGTAGTTGATATTTTGCAGTGATGGCGCTTCTTCGCGCTTTACATTGTAAGCAATCAAGAAAAGCTGCTGCGGGCAATATCCTCTTTTTTAATGTTGAAATCCCAACAATGTATTTAAGATTTGATAAGCAAGTAAAGAGCAGCTAAATTTTTTTGAAAAAATAAAAAATAATTTTTTGTTGTTAAGTATTTATTTTTGTTTGATTAAAATTTATATTTCATTTTTTTAGTGATTTGAAACAGTGATGGAATGATTTTTGCTCATAAGGGGATATAGCGAGGGTTTGCTACCTCGTTCACATTCTTTAATGAGGAGAAAACAGTATGAATGCACCGTTAAATGTAACAAATAAAGTCACTGCTAAACATTCTCGTTCTGCCGCTGTAAAAGCTAAGCTTGATTATCCGGTCATTGATAATGATGTCCATACCGTAGAGTTTGCGCCTTTATTAGAAGATTATATTGCGCAGTATGGCGGTGCAAACATTGTAGACGAGTTTCGGGCGCATCTGAATCGAGGGTTAAACTTTACAACGCAGGCTTGGTATAACGCTACTCATGAAGAGCGCCGTGAAAAGCGGTTTCATAGACCTGCATTCTGGATTTTACCAACTAAAAATAGCTATGATCTGGCAACCGTTTCTTTACCTAGTCTTCTTTATGAACGCTTAGAAGAGCAAGGTACTGATTATGCGGTACTGTATCCTAATATATCTTTATTTCCTCATAACTCTAATCGTGAAGATTTGCGCCGCTCACTAGCCCGCGCTATCAATCATTATCATGCTGATGTTTATAGCAAATACCGCGATCGGCTTTCGCCCGTAGCGACTATTCCTTTACATACCCCTCAAGAAGGTATTGAAGAGGCTGAGTTTGCAGTAAAAGAGCTGGGGTTTAATACCATTATTATTCCTGGTGCGATTCGAAGACCTGTGAAGTCAATTGCTGACAAATATCCTTCTAAGCATCACCCCGAGGTAGCGCATCATGCCTACTGGCTCGATTTTTATGGTTTAGATAGCGAGCATGACTATGATCCATTCTGGGAAAAAGTCATTGAATTGGGTGTGAACCCTACTACGCATTCTGGTAGCCAAGGCTGGAGTTCTCGTGCTTCGATCAGTAATTATATGAATAATCACATCAACCACTTTGCTGATGCGAATGAAGCGCTTGCGAAGTCATTATTTTTCGGTGGGGTTACACGTCGCTTTCCGCAGTTACGGGTAGGCTTACTAGAAGGAGGGGCAGCCTGGGCATCTAGTGTTTACGCGCATTTGGTTGATCGCTTTCAAAAGCGTAATCGCCAAACAGTACATAACTATGATCCACATGAGTTAGATATTGATGTACTGAATAGTTTTTTTCAGGAATATGGGCAAGATTTATTTAAAGGCAAAATATACAGCAAAGAAGACATTGCTGATTTAGCCTTTGGAATTACGCGCCAAAGCCGAACACAACCACAAAAACTAGAAGAAATTGATGACTTTGCGCTAGCGGGTATAGAGAGTATTGAAGATATTCGCGATCGTTTTGTACCGCATTTTTATTTGGGTAACGAGGCAGATGATCGAACAGTAGCCGCTGCGTTTAATGAAAAAGTGAATCCCTTAGGTGTAAAGCTTAATGCGTATTGGTCATCTGATACCGGGCATTGGGATGTACCCGATTTAACGGAAACGTTAGCAGAAACGTGGGATTTAGTGGAGGAAGGTGTCATCACCGCTGAAGATTTTAAAGCGCTAGTGTTTGATAACCCTTATCGGTTTTATACCACGAATAATCCTGGGTTTTTCAAGGGTACACAGGTTGAAGCAAAACTTAAAAAATCACAAGTTTCGCTTCAAGCTGCTGCTTAATACTTTAGTTAGCAAACGAGATAAGAAATATCAGGGTCTCATGCTGGCAATAGGTATACGTTTTTATATTTCATGAGGACAAGTGCAAACAATAAAAGCCTTAGAAGTTAATAGAAGTTACGCAGTTGAGTTTTCTCTGCGTGGGACGCCCCGCGTTATAGCAACTTGCCGTACTACATGTACTGTCTGCGTTGCTATGCGGGGTATCCTATGCCTTGATAAAACCCAACTGCGTAACTTCTAGTTAAAACTGAACTGCATAACTTCTAAGGTGATTAATATTTGCTAAAGCACTTTTCCTCTATGTGATCAGATTCATGTTTTACAAAGAGGTAATGATTATGCAATCCAGCACACGCTGGCTTGGGGCAGCCGCTTTGCTTGCCCTATATGGAGTTACACCTCCTATTGAAGCAGCACCCCCATCAAATGAAGCGTTACAAAAACAAATAGAGGCTTTACAGAAAACTGTTGAGGTTTTACAAAAAAAATTGGAAGCACAGCCCGTTGTTTCGGCCCAGGCAGAAAAAAATACATCTGATGCAGTGCTTCCAGAAGAAGAGGCAGGGCTTGAAACAGCAACAAAGCAAGATGTTGAGGGCATAAGAGCTGATCTCGAAAACTATAAGTACGAGCAGCAACGCAGGCGTGATACCGCAACAGCCAATACTACTCGAGGAACAACACTGGGCGGAACCGTACAAGTGCGTGCCGGTTGGCAAAACCCTCGAACCGGTGCAGGTAGTACCGCGCTTTCATCACCACGGAATAGCAGCTTTGATATTCCGCTTGCTCAGTTCGGCGCAAGCGGAAGTTTATTTAAAGATTATTCAGAGGGAAAAAATCTCGATTACCGATTGTTTTTTGCTTACGCTAAGAATAATCCGGCAACGAATAACAGCAACTTTAATCTAACAGATGCCTATCTGCGTTACAGTTTTTTGCCTACGGTAACAGGGTTAGAAGAGCCAAAACTAACGGTAACAGTAGGGCAGCAATTGATTCCATTTGGCTTAGAAGCGCAAGCCGATGAAAGCTTGCGGCCTACCATTGTTTCAGCGCAATTTGTATCAAATTTAGGGGTAGGAACGCGCCAAGTAGGAGCCATTATTAGAGGTGATTATAAACCCTATGTAGATTATGGCTTCAATTATAGAGCGCCTTTATTGGAGTATGCCTTAGGAGTAGTGAATGGTAGCGGGCCTAATAAGTCAGATGATAATGGCAGAAAAGACTTCTTAGGAAGGCTCGCCTTCACATTACCAGTAGATTACAACAGCGCTTTTAGAGAGCTTAAGTTAGGGGCCTCTATATATAGCGGTAAGAAAAATCTTAATTCGCCTACCGCAGTAGTAACGCAAGGAAAAACCAATCGTTATGGGTTTGATATTTATTATAACCATGCCCCGTTTGGTGCAACGTATGAGTTTGCACAAGGAAAAGACGATGCACTTACCTCATCGAATAAAGCAGGTGGTTCAGCCATTACCAGCCGAGGGCATGTGCTAACCGCGTTTTATACCTGGGGTGAGCAGTGGGTCAATAGCTCTAAGACGCAGTCTAAATATGATGACTGGTGGCCTAAATCGCATCAGCTATTTTATCGGTGGGATCAATGGGAACCTAATCGTGCTGTCGGCAACGATAAAGTAACGATTAATACGCTGGGCTATAACCTCTTTTTTGCGCAGACCACGAAGCTTCAGTTGAATTTTAATCATTACACATACCAAAAGCCTGCAACTTCTTCTGTTAATGAAATATTGGCGCAATTTCAGTACGGCTTTTAAGCATTTATACATGAATGAAACCCCTCATCGTAAAACCAATGGCTGCTAATGATGCATGGCTTCTAACATAAAAGGACACATAAACATGAAAACGTTTTTTGCAAAAATAATAAGTGCACTAGCACTAACTGTAATTTTTATTGCGCCTTCTAGCGCAGAAGATAAGCCTGTTGAAATTAGAGTGGCTTACTCTTCAGCAGGAACAGGAGGGCGACCATTAGCAGGAGGCAACTCATTAGCAACGACGCATTTACGAGGCTTATTAGAACAAGAGTTCAAAGCGGATAATATTAAAGTGCGATGGAGTTTTTTCCCAGGGGCAGGGCCTGCAACGAATGAGGCCTTTGCAAATAAGTTGGTCGATTTTGCATATCATGGCGATTTACCTTTAATCGTAGGGCGCTCTACTGGGTTGAAGCATAAAATTGTTTTAGGATTAGGGCGTTTTGGTAACACTTACTTTGTAGTGCCAGGAGATTCTGAGGCAAAAAGCTTGGCAGATTTAAAGGGTAAGCGCATAGCAACCTTTAAAGGAACAGCGGGCCAGTTAACCCTCAATCGGGTATTAGAAAAGTATGGATTTACAGAAAAAGATTTCAAAGTGATCAGTATGGATACTGAAACCGCCAAAGCAGCATTAGCCACGAAAGATATTGATGGCTATATTACATCGCCGTTTGATCTTCAGGCACGAGGCATTGCAAAAGTACTGTTTGAGATTCAGCGTGATCCTAAGGTAACGAGTGTAGGAACCTTCTGGGTATCAGAAGAGTTTGAGAAAAAATATCCCAAGATTACGCAGCGCATCGTAACAGCGGTAGTAAAAGAAGCCCAGTGGGATTCCGAAGAAAAAAACCGTACTCAGCTATTTAAGTATTGGTCACAGGCTGGCTTAACACCTTACTCAGATTATGTGAAAACCTGGAAAGGTTACACCCTCAAAGAGCGTAATACCCCCTTGTTAGATGATTATTATGTGGCGTCTATCCAGAAAGCAATCGATGAAGCGAAGAAGTTTCGTTTGATTCGTAGCAATGTAGATATTAATGGGTGGATTGAGCCTAAGTATTTAAATACTGCTATTAAAGAACTCAAGCTTGAGAAGTATTGGGATGAATATGATGCAGATGGAAAAGTGAAGAAATAATAAAAATAGAAGTTACGCAGTTGGCTCTCTCGGCGTGGGACGCCCCGCGTGTTGGCAACTTGCCGTACTACTTGTACTGTCTGCGTTGCCATGCGGGGCATCCCATGCCTTGATAGCGCTCAACTGCGTAACTCCTAAAAAAGAAATGTGATTTTATTCCCTTACCTTACCTATTGGAATAGGGGGAATAAAATTAATATGGAGAGGCTCTGAAGTATGGTCGAATTTTTCGAGCGAAACCGTTTCATTCTCGCTTTTGTTGTACTAAATGCGATTGCTGGCATGAGTGTAGGTGTTGCAAAGATTACCACCTCTCTCTATGCGGTGGCCCTGAATGCCAGCGCATTAGAGCTTAGTTTAATTGCAGGGGTACAAAGTGTGGGTGTGTTGTTAATGAGCATGCCCGTAGGTGTTTTAGTTGATCAATATGGGCCTAAACGATTGTTTATGGCGGGGTCATTATTAGGTGGCGTTGGCTATTTGCTTCTCTCTCGTGCTCAGGCGCCTTTACCGCTGGCGTTAGGCTCTTTATTTGTAAGTTTTTGTATGCCTTCGCGTTTTGTTTCTATGAATGCGGTATTCATGCAGCAGCTTGAAAAGGTAGGCGTAGCAAGGGCGGGTTGGCTTCGTGGTACCCATATGATTGGCTTTTTTTTGATAGGGCCTGCGCTAGCCGTCAGCATTATTCATTCGGTGAACTATTCGGGAACATATTTACTGATTGCATTAAGTTTTGTACTTACAGCAGCGTTGTCGCCGTATGTAACGAGTCACTATCAACGCTCTGCGGCGTCAGCCCGTAAGCTTTCATTTGTTAGCCTGAAAGCTCAGTTCAATGCTTTATTTAGTGATAGAGAGTTAGTACAGATTAGCGCTATTGAGTTTAGCTGCCAGGCGATCAACCAGTATTACACCTTTTTTATTGTAGCGATTGCGATCAATCATTACGGGTTTAGTGCACATACTGCTGCCAGCTTGGTATCTGTTCAGGGGGCGGTGTTTATTTTGGCACTCTTTACGCTTGGCGGTTGGGTGCAGCGCTTAGGCGTGCTACGTGCGTATCAACTTAGCTTTACGGTGATGGGCATTGCTTTGCTGCTGTTAGGCGTTTGCCAAAAGCCAGAATGGTTATGGGTTGGAGGAGGTTGCTTAGGATTAGGGTCAGGCTTACTTCAAACTGTAAATATTTCACGGTTTGCGACCATCGGTGCGCGAATTGGCAGAGGAAGTGTAGCAGGTATTAATGCATTTGCTGGGCCTTCAGGAAGTCTGATGGGCGGTGTGTTAGGCGGTATGGTTGGGCAAATGCTAGGGCTTCAAAAAACGTTTTTATTGTTTATTCCTGTTTTACTTGGGTTAAGTATGGTGATTCGTTGGCGCCCTATGCTGTCAGCAGCGTATGCCAATGTGGGGTTAGCAGCTCATGGAGCAAGCCAGGTATCAAGCAATGGTAAGGATAAATAATGACGCACGCAGTGAGTAAATCAGCTTTTAAAGTTATTCCAAAGAAAATACCTATTTTTTCTTCATATCTTATTACGTTTTATAGCGACCTATTGAAACGCTTGTTATCAAGAAGTATGCATCTAAGCGTGAGTTGTATCGTGCCATTGCTAGCACTCATATTTTGGCAATATGCGGTAGATAAACAGTGGCTGGCGATTCAAATTTTACCTTCGCCTGCGTTGGTGTGGAGCACGCTAATTGATTTATGGCAGAGCGGTGATCTTTGGCATCATTTAAGCATTAGTTTATCGCGAGTATTGTGGAGTTTGTTGATTGGCGGAGGGGGCGGTTTAGTGCTGGGTATTTTTATGGGGCTTTCGCGTACGGTGAAAGCCTATGTGTATCCCACATTTGAAGTGGTTTCACAATTTCCGGTAGTAGGGTGGATTCCTTTATTAATTATTTTTGTCGGCATTGATGAGGCGCTGAAAATTTCTGCCATTTCATTAGCCGTGATCGTGCCTGTTACGGTGAACACTTATAAAGGGATTGCCAATATTCCGCTTAAATTTTTGGAGGTAGCGAAGGTATATCGCTTTAGTTTCAGGCAAGTGGTTAGCCGTGTGGTATGGGCTGCGGCCTTACCCAGTATTTTTAATGGATTTCGGCAGGGGGTTATGCAAGGGTGGTTATCGCTGGTATTCGTTGAGTTGCTTGCCTCTAGTGAAGGTATTGGATACCTGATGGTATGGGGAAGGCAATTGCTGCAATTAGACCTGGTAATGGCTGGCATGTTGATTATTGGCGTTGTTGGCATTGCGCTCGATTTTACATTGCGCGGTATAGAGTTGTACTTGCAACGGAGGTGGCTGCATGGAGCATTTTAGAACATTCAGTGGGAGTTTAATACTGAGCTTTATAAAGCGTGATTGGCGCGGTGCAGTGCTGCCTTTACTGTTCATACTGGTTTGGGCTGGAATAACAGCACAGGGATGGGTAAACACAAAACTGATTGTGCCGCCTGTAAATGTTGTGAAGGTCGCCTATCAAACCCTTACTCATGCAGATTTTTATGTAGGGTTATCGATCAGTTTATGGCGTGATGGAGTAGGTTTTTTGATAGGTGGAGTTGCAGGTATCGTGTTAGGCGCATTGATGGGTGTATCACGCTGGGCGAATCGAATTGTAGGGCCTACGTTTCATACGCTTAAGCATATTTCCTTATTTGCATGGCTGCCTCTTATTTCAACGTGGATGGGGCAGGGCGATGTCGCCAAAATTATTTTCATTGCGCTATCTGCTTTTTATCCAGTAGCACTGGGTACGCTAGAAGGAGTGCAAAGAATAGCAAAGGCGCAAGTAGAGGTAGCAAAAGTCTATGCATTTAATCGCACACAGTTCTTTTTTAAACTGGTATTACCCGCGGCATCGCCTCAAATACTAGCAGGGCTGCATTTAGGTCTTATCGCTGCATGGCTGGCAACCATTGGTTCGGAATATCTGCTGGCAAAATCAGGCTTAGGAATAGGCGATACCGTGATTAAAGGCAAAGCAGCGTTTAATGTAGAACTCATTATTGTTGGAGTTTTAGTGATTGGTTTAGTGGGTACGGTATTGAATCGATTGGCATCAAGCGTTGAACATCAATTATTACATTGGCGAAATGGTTAGGGAGTAAGCGATGCTAAAGATTTTTTCTTTTGCAAGTGGGCGCCTGCCTCTTAAGATGCAGAATAGAAAGCAACATAAAGAGCAAAATAAACAGCACGCGATAGAACGGCGCGCCTTAAGAGTTGAGCGTAATGTTAAGCATAGTGTTAAGCGTAATTTAACACGTAAGAATAGTGGGGTATTGGGAGTGTCTGTGATGCTGGAAGGGCTGATGGCAAAGCTAAAAAGCTTTTTATTTGCCTGGATGTTCCCTTGCATTATTTTCTGTGTGTGGCTAGTTATTGCCCATTTTGAGTGGATACCTTCGCAGATATTGCCTGCTCCATCATTAGTAGCCTCAACATTTACTGATCTATGGGCCAGTGGAGAATTGCAAGGGCACATAGGCATTAGTTTACAGCGCGTGATGAGTGGTTTTGGCGTAGGCGCTCTTACTGGATTACTGTTGGGAACCGCAATGGGTTTATCGCCAACGCTTAAAGATTATGTTTATCCAATATTCAAGCTCTATTCACAGGTTCCTATGCTGGGGTGGTTACCTTTACTCATTATGTTGGTGGGTATTGATGAAGCGTTAAAAATTATTTTAATTTCTAAAGGCGCATTTGTACCAGTAACTCTTAATACATACAAAGGCTTGCAAGGCGTGCCTAGTATTTATATTGAAGTAGCCAGGGTATATCGTTTTACAAAATGGCAGTTGCTGAAGAAGGTGGTTTTTCCATCAGCGCTTCCTCCTATTTGGATGGGGTTACGCCACGGGTTAACGCATGCCTGGTTAGCGTTGGTAGCAGTGGAGCTGTTGGCTTCAAGTGAAGGATTAGGATTTTTGATGGTGTATGGGCGCCAACTGTATCAGTTAGATGTGGTGCTGGTAGCAGTTGTCATCGTAGGGGGTATAGGCCTTATTTTTGACAAACTATTATCTGTAGCTGAAACGTACTTATTACGTTGGCGGCATGATGCGTTTTAATGAAAGGTCAGAAAATGCCTATTTCTAAACATGTATCTATGCGAAAAATAAGCCCTAAAAGAAACCCCAAAAGAAACATTTTGCATTACATGCATCCTGCCGTTGTGCCTAAGGCTTTACGTGGATGGGTTATTCCAGTGGCGTTATTGGTTTACTGGTGGGCAGCGTATTACTTTCATGTAAACGAATCGCCGCTTTTTGTATCGATGGGCCAGGTAGCTAAAACAGCCTTAAAGCTTGGGAAAAGCGGCGAGTTATGGCATGCGCTAAGCGCTAGTTTATATCGTATGTTGATGGGTTTTACATTGGGTTCATTGGCAGGGTTAATTGTAGGCGGCGGTTTAGGGTTATCTCGCCGTTTTGAAGGGTTGGTGGGGCCTACCTTTCATGCTATTAAACAAGTGTCTTTATTAGCCTGGATTCCTTTAATTTCGCTGTGGTTCGGGTTAGGCGACACAGCCAAAATAGCCTTTCTTTCATTAGCCGCTTTTTTTCCTTTGGCTCTTAACACCTTTGAAGGCATTCGTAGCGTGCAGCGCGAGTTTGTAGAGGTAGCCCATGTATTTGCGTATTCGCGTTGGCAGCTTTTTCGACGCGTAGTATTGCCTGCTGCATTACCTTCCATTTTTACAGGGGTACAGCTGGCTTTAATCTATTCGTGGTTGGCGACATTAGGCGCTGAATTTTTGCTGACATCTGGTGTAGGCATCGGCAATTTATTGATTGATGGGCGCGAACATTTATGGATGGATTATGTTCTGCTAGGCATCGCAATCGTAGGAATAGTCGGTTTTGTATTGCAAGGAATTGCTCAGCAAATAGAAACGCGTTTATTAGGTATACGAAGCCGCACGCTTGGAAAGCCTATTTAACCTGAACAAAGTTATTGAATAAATCAGATAACTTTATGATTTATTAATAGAGCATCAGCCTAAAGAATTAGGTAAATTAATTATATTCTAACGATTGCCTCATATTATTGCTTTGAGCTTTGAGCTTTGAGCTTTGAGCTTTGAGCTTTGAGGCATTAATTATGCATCCCTTGTATTCATTAGAGAAGTTATGAAGTAGTGTTCTTTCTATGTATTTATATATTGGCAACTTACAGCATTCTTTGTGCTGTTTTCATTGCCATGAATTGATAGAACTTTACTGAGTAACTTCCAAATTATTTAATTTTTCTTCCTATATCTATTGTTTTTAATGCCCTCTCCCCTTGAGGGAGAGGGCTAGGGTGAGGGGGCTGGTGAATACACTACTAAAGATATTTTTTACCTTTGAGTTGTAAATATCTTAAAGTTAAAACAACGTTGTAGGTAGTTCAACCGCCCCCTCATCCTAACCTTCTCCCTCGAGGGGAGAAGGAACTAACAATGTGTGCTTAGTACAAGCTCCTCAAGGAGGGGGAAAGAATCTAGAAGAAGTATGTACAAATTAAATTCTTAAAAACTCAATCTAATTAAATAACTGTCCCTCTGGAGAAAAGCGATGGCGCATGCCGGAACCTTAGACATTAAACACCTTAGTAAACATTACCCTGTTAGAAATAAAGCGCCTTTGTCTGTACTAGAAGATATTTCTTTATCAATAAAGCCAGGCGAATTTGTAAGTATTGTAGGTTCAAGCGGGTGCGGTAAATCGACACTATTACGCTTGATTATTGGGCTTGAAAATGATTATGTAGGCGATATTCAGCTAGATGGTCACCAAATCGTAGGCACCAGTTTAGATCGCGGCATTGTGTTTCAGGAGCATCGATTGTTTCCCTGGTTAACTGTTGAGCAAAATATAGGCATAGGGCTGTTAAACGCAGACTTATCCGAAGCTAGCAAGCGCCAAACCATTCAAGAGCATATTGCGTTAGTGGGGCTTGAAGGCTTCGAGTCAGCGTATCCGCATCAAATATCAGGGGGAATGAGCCAGCGTGTAGCCATTGCCCGAGCGTTAGTCAATCGGCCTGAAGTTCTGTTGCTAGATGAACCCTTTGGCGCACTAGATGCGTTAACTCGTACCTATTTGCAGCAAGAGCTGCATAGAATATGGGAGGCAGAAGGCATTACCATGATTTTAGTAACGCATGATGTAGAAGAAGCAGTGTACCTAGGAGACCGAGTAGTGGTGATGCAACCGCGCCCAGGGCGTATTAAACGCATTATTGATGTGCCGTTACCGCACCCGCGTGATCGCGCCAGCTATGCATTTTCTGTGTTGAAAGAAGATGTATTAAGCGAGTTTTCTGAAAAACCTAACGAAGAAATTCGTAACGTGTATTCAATTAATCGAGGTATTGAGGAGTGGCAGTTTGCGTTGTAAGGGATGTTAATTGTTGATAGCAAGCGCCCAGTGTCGGCCCTTAGTTAGAGTGTGATCATCGATGTGGTTAGAGATACATTGGCGACTACGCAGCATACAAAGCAACAAATAGGCTAAAAATAAACATATTTCTAAAAGTATTTTACTTTAAGTAATTGAAAGGTAAGAGTGTCGGTTTGGCATTTATTTTGCTGTAAAAAATAAGCTGAGGAAGCAAACATAGTTAAAGGTTACGTAGCTGAGCTTTCTCTGTATGTTGGCAACTTACCGTATTCTGGGTACTGGCTGCCTTGCCACGAATTAAGCCTAAATAAGCTCTCTAAGCAGCAGTCACTGTTGCAGATTTATATGTGTTCTATTATTTTATGGAAAATTATTATGCCTACTCTTTACGTTGCGCCCGGAGCCTGTTCATTCGGTGCCCATGTTGCGTTAAAAGCTCTAGATATTCCTCATACAATTAAAGTGGTACCGTTACGGCAGCCAGATTCACCTATTTATACCGTAAACCCTCAAGGGCGGGTGCCAGCCTTAGTGCTAGATGATGGTGCTGTGATAACAGAAAATAGCGCTATATTGCCGTATATCGCTGATTTAAAGCCTGAAGCGGGTTTAAATGCGCCGTTGGGCAGTGTTGATCGGGCGCGTATTCAAGAATGGATTGGGTTTTTAAACTCAGATTTACACGGAGCATTTCGCCCATTGAATCGTCCAGCGCTGTTTCATACTGATGAAGCAACGCATGATACGATTCGCCGCCAAGGAAAAACGCGATTATTTCAACTGCTCGATACAGTAGAAAAGAAAGTTCCTGAAAATGCGTGGCTAGTGGGTAACCGTTTTACGGTAGCTGATGCTTATCTGGGTGTATTTACACGTTGGGTTCGCCGCCGCGATTTTGATTGGGCGCAATGGCCGAATTTGAAAAAATTTGCTGATCGCTTTGATGTGCATCCAGCGGTAATTGCAGCGGAGCAGGCGGAAAAAGCGGTGTGATTTTTAAGTGTTAATGATTATGCTTAGCACGAGGGTAAGAAAAACTGTTTTATGAAAATACTGCTTAAAAAACAATCGTTCTGAATCTAGCATAATAAATGATAGTCATTTGAGGAGCGGTAAATTTTTTTTACCGCTCAAGCAATTTTTTATGGTTTGTACGTTTGAGTGAATCTGCCTGTAGCGCTAGAAAAAAGATAATTAGTGAGAGATTGATTAGGCAATTTTCAGAGATTTGCAAAATCAACTTTTGACATTGGTATTGCGCATTCCATGATGATAGTAAGTGCTAAAGTTGGATTAATAACACTTTTACCTGCCTCAATTGCTTCTTGAATTGCAAGGCCGTATAGAATTGGCCAATTTTCAGGATTTGGACAAAATAATTCTAAGGTAGGAAATAGCATAGGCCAGAGTAATTTTAAGTAATTAATTGGATAATCATGAGCCTTATGATTTTCTGGCACGCGTGGAATACCAAATAAATTGCTTCCCAGTACAGATGTCGTGTGTTGAAAAATATCATTCAAATCTGGAAATTCTTTAGCTCCTGCATGTTGGGCAGCTCCGGCAGCCAACTCCCACACCGAGTATTGAGAGTTAGCGAGCAGATTATTTAATGCGTCGCCAAAAAAGAATTTTTGGTTGTCTTTAGTTTTAATAATTTTAAATACTACTATATCTGCTAAATGCCTACTTTTTGCTTGAGCACGTAGGCTTGCTTGGCAGGAGTAACCAGCTAAAGTGCCTAAAGCGCATAAAAGCGATTCAACATGTACACCGCTTTCGTTTTTCATACCATTAAGTAATGATTGAAATATTTCTTTAGAGCCAATTTTAGCACCGATCAAAGGATCATCTTTGCTTCGTTCGTGGATTGCACGAATAAGTGCCTCAGTTTCGGGCGCTAGTTTAGTCTCATTTTTTGTTCCTGTCAGCTTCTCTATAGCTTTCTTAAACATTATTAAAACTCCGCATTTTTAATATTTTATATAACGGAAATGTTAGGGAAATTTTCTAATGAAGCTTGCAGGTTAATTATTTTACAAAAAATAAATTAAAAAATCAGGTTTTCCATTGCACCCGGTTTTCTCGCATCTTGATTTTTAATACCTGCCTTTTTACAAGTAAATAATTTTTGCAGGAGGAGATGTAGCTTTATAGTTTGCGTACAAGAAAATTTTTTTATGTCTTTTTTGATTGAAGAAATTTTCTTATTTTCCTGAAAAGAAAAACTATAATAAATAGTATAATTGAGGCAGGAAATAAAAAAGCTATACAGGTAATCGTAGCAGAAATACCTTCAGCTAAATTAGACTTAAACATTGATAATGAATTTAAAATGGGATTGATAAATAAATTGGTTGAAGAAAGATTAATCTCTAAAAGCTCCATGCTAACTTTTTGATGGTTAATTGCATTGTCATTTTTTAATTCTTCAATTTCAGCTTGATTTTCAGCTAATTCTTTTGCAATTTTAAGCATTGAATTTATATTTTTATCAGAATTTCTTTCAAGCGTTTCAAGTCTAGATTGATAATTGAGCAAAATTTTTAATTTTTTATCTGATTTTTGTAAGTCTTTTGATAAGTTCTCAGACATTAAAGAGTGATTAATAATTTTTGTTTTGCTTTCAATAAAAGAAATGAATTTTTTTATATTCTCTTTTTCTGATCGTATTTTAATATTAATAGAGGTTAAATTGCCTCGAGTTATGTTTGAACTAACAATAATACATTTATCTTTTAATAAAGTTGTACATTGATTGTAAATATTTGAATGAATTTTTATTATTGTTTCTTCATTCGCTTCAGCATGTAAATAATTTTGGTACTCCATATGTTGATTATTATTTTCAAACATATCTGCTGGGCGTGGCAATGCGCTACTGTTTTCTGGATTTTTTTGAGAGCAGGCAATAAGAAATAATGCTAGAAAAGAAAAAGTTAATTTTTTCATTTTTACCTTAAAGTGTATAACAAGGTTGTAAAATAATTATGTTACAAAAGTAGATCAAAAAACGACTGTACAAAAATGCCCTATATTAAACTACTTAAAGTGGCAGCTCAGTCATTTTCAGTAGTTTTATTTCATTTGGATTTTTACTACCAACTTTATTTAAACACACTAGTTTTGTGCAATCAAAATCAAAGAGCCAAATAATGCCTCTAAAGTCAAATTTAAATGCGCAATAATTAAATTTAAAAACAAGATATTTTTGTCGGTCTTTGTGGGGAAATGTAGATTATTGAATAATCGCAATTTATGTGGTGGTAAAATTTAAAAGGGGCTATAGTAGCCTAGCATATTAGCTAATTTACTACAGCCCCTTTTAAAATAAAATTTTCCCAGTTCGAATAGCTGTGCTGTAGCTTTGCATGTTTAAATTAAGCCAGCAAAGTGGGTATTACAACTATACTCACCATAAAATATCATTTTGAATGAAATATTAACTATTCTTGGTAACTATGTTCTGTTTAGTGTAAGCAAAGATTGCAGATCCGAAAGTAGAAGTTTGCTGCCGATCTTATGTCTTAATTGTTTTAATTCTGCTATAACATCTGTGATTTCATTCTCACTTGGACGCAAGGGCTGAAGCGTGTTTGCTAAAATAGGAAGAACTTCACGCCGCATAAATCGACGTCCAGATTGAACACCTTGCCATGCAACTAATAAGATTGAAATACAAAGAAATACCCAAATAACATTTTCTTCATATTCGGGTAACAAGTTACGAATTAACATAGGGCCTAGAAGCAGTAAAATGACTGAAGATACAAGCGATAACCCAACCTCTTTGTCAATGTGCGTTGATGCAAAGCGTTTTTCAACCTTTGGTGATAAAAGCAAGAATGGACTCCGTATTAACGCATGGCGTTCCTGCGGAGAAAATGATAAAGGTTCATTTTTTAATTGGGCCTCTATCTTAAGACGCTCTTGAAATACTTCTTCATAGACTGGAAAAGTTAGTTTAGTGAGCGTATCAATGCATTCATTAGTTTTAGATACTGAAGTATATATGTTCGGATCCGCATTAAACGCTATGTAACACTTCATGCAAGTGCGATCAAATCCAACCAGCTCTCCTTCACCAATACTAACGTAGTAAACATGACTGGCAGAACCAATTCGCCTTAGCGTAAAAGATTGTTTTGATCTGCATATAGGGCAGAAGTCTGCGACATAGCCAATCTTTCGATAAACAATTTTTCTACCCCAAAATATGAACATTGATTGCTCCGTATTATATGTAGCTTGCTAACGGTGTAGGTCAGTGTGGATAAGAACACTAAATGCACATCATAGAAGAAGCTTAGGCATTTACGTTAGTAAAATGCTCTCCCTTAAGTAACTGTTAGCAATGCTCTGATTTTATATGTGGGCGTATGTTAACATATTAATGTGTATTGTATTTTTGATTGATTTGAATAAAATAATTTGTAAGTGGTAAAAATCTTTTTTTATTCATAATTTGTTGAACATTCATTTCATAATCTTCACTGCTTAAATCCTTATTGCTTTTCGCTAAATAGATATTAGATTCACGAGATATCTAAATGTTCCTCCTAAATAATAGGGTCAGGTCGCCCATTTCACATGCTTATCTACCTTAATTTTAGCTATCCATTATTTTTTACATGGACATCATTTTGTGCAGTGGGAGACCTGACCCTTTTGTTTACTTTTATTTTTGAGGTCTTTAGCTTTTTTCTTCTTACTGCAGCAAGGGAACCTAGAGCAAATAGCAGGCTCATATATATTTCAGGTTCAGGCGCGGGCGACAGTATATAGGAATGATAATTAGCACCCATAGCAAGAATTTGACCAGAGTTATTGATGCTGTTGGCGCTAGTTAAACTTGTTCCTAGTGATGACCCGACCAAGTCATTCAGGTTTTGCATACCTAAATCAGGTGTATATAAAAAAGCGTTACTATTGTAAAAATGACTGTTATGAATCCACTTGGGAGTAACAAAGGAGCCTACTACGTAACCACTATCATTAATATCTAAACCTTCACTATCTAGCCCTAATGTTCCAATATCTTTTATGCCAGTAGTAAAAGTATAAATAAATGCATGATGGGAAGCACCGTAATTACTACTTGTACCCGTTACTGAACCGAATGAATTAATACTATTACCATAGCTTTCCCCGTAAGGATTGTGCTGATCAAGTGTTCCAATATCTTTCATACCAGTTTCAGGGGTATAAAAAAAAGCATGATTTAAAGAAATATTATCTATATTTAAAATACCACTATCGGTTATGCTTGTTTCAGTAAATATAAATTCTCTTTTTCCTGTTACTTGGCCTGCATCATTAATACTTATTCCTCGACTCCAACTTGATCCCAGTGTGTCAATATTTTCAGTGATTGCGTTACTAGGTGTATAAATAGAAGCATGTGAATTAGAGATTCCCGTTATTTGACCCAGATTGTTAATACCTCCTCCATCAGAAAAATTACGTCCTATAAATTCAGTGTTATGTGAAATACCATCTGTAGGGGAGTAAATAAAAGATGGTTGGTTGCCAATAACAAAATATACTTGGCCTTGGTCATTTATATGTAGCCCACCTGAAGCACCTTCACCCAAATCAATAATATTGTAAGGGGTTGCGTTTGCGACACTGGAGAGCAATAAAGTGCAGAAAATAAGGCTACCTATACTTAATAAGTAGCTTTTGTTGATGAGAAACATCATTGATCCTTATCTACTACAGCCCCTTTTATTTTTGAGGTCTTTAGCTTTTTTCTTCTTACTGCAGCAAGGGAACCTAGAGCAAATAGCAGGCTCATATATATTTCAGGTTCAGGCGCGGGCGACAGTATATAGGAGTGATAATTAGCACCTATAGCAAGAATTTGACCAGAGTTATTGATGCTGTTTGCGCTAGTTAAACTTGTTCCTAATGCTGACCCAACTAAGTTATTCAAGTCTAACATGCCTGAAGCAGGTGTATATAGAAAAGCATTATTATTGTAAATGACACTGTTATGAATAATTGTAAGAGTAACTGAAGTTCCTACTACGTAATCGCTATCATTAATATCTAAACCTGTACTTTCTTGCCCTAGTGTTCCAATATCTTTCATGCCGATAGCAGAATTATAAATAAATGCATGGTTATCACCGTAATTGCTACTTTGGCCTGTCACTGAACCTAATGAGTTAATGCTAATGCCGTGACTTTCACCAAACTCATTGCCAGACTGATCAAGTGTTCCAATATCTTTCATACCAGTTTCGGCAGTATATAAAAAAGCATGTCTTAATAGCGTATTATTTACAGCCGGAATACCATTTCTTGTATAGGTTTCAGTAAATATAAAGTCTCTGCTTCCAGTGATTTGGCCTACATTATTAATGCTTGTTCCTTGGCTCCAACCTGATCCCAGAGTGTCAATATCTGCAGTGATCCCAGTACTAGGTGTATAAATGGAAGCATGTGAATTAGAGACTCCAGTTACTTGACCAAAATTATTAATACCTTCATTGGAAAAAAAGCGCCCTATAAATTCAGAGTTATGTGAAATTCCATCTATAGGAGAATAAATAAAAGATAGTTGGTGGTTACCAGTAAGACCATATACCTGGCCTTGGTCATTTATATGTAGCCCACCAGAAGCGCCTTCACCCAGATCAATAATATTGTAAGGGGCTGCGTTTGCAACACTTGAGAACAATAAGGTGGAAAATATGAGGCTACTTATACTTAATAAGTAGCTTTTGTTGATTAGAAACATCAATAACCTTTATTTTTATTAATTTTTAAAAAAATATCTAGACGTATCTTTGTAAAATACATGACGAAACCCAGAAATAGATAGATGTATCTTTGCTGCTAAATAATCGAAGCGGGAATAGCATCTACTGCAGCATTGATAGGTATTGATTGATCTGTCATACAAATTAATCCCCCATGACCAATATTCATTTTTAAGTTTTCTAGGACAGAAAAGTGCCGGATATTATCTTTGGATGGTGAAGCAGATTTTTTAATTTCCATAGGATAAATGGTTTGGTTCATAACCAGCAATACATCTACCTCAGGGTCAGATCTCCCATTTCACATGGTTATCAGCTACCTTAATTTTTGCTATCCATTATTTTTTACATGTACATCATTTTGTGCAGTGGGAGACCTGACCCTTTAGCCTGTGCTGACCTAGCCTGTGCTTTAGCCCCTGCGTAGAAAGAGCACCTTTAGAAAAATTATTTTTCCAAAACTTATTTTCATCATAAGATTTATCAGGCATATATTTTTTTGAAAGCTCATGGTTATAAAGCATAGCTATGGCAATATCAGTATTTTCATGTAACGATCTCATTAGAATTTTTGATGAAGGTTCAATACCAACATTTATTAATCTATAGATAGCACAAACTAACTCTATTTCTCTTGAAATTAAAAACCAAAATGCATGATTTTTTAAATGCTTATTTTGATTGGCTCTTTGATCCCATACATTTTGTAACTGTAGTAAACAATGAATCCCCTCTTCTAATATGGTTACACCTTTTTCTAAATGTGATTGAAGAATGGATTTTGATGAGTTTTCAGCTTCATCCAGAAGTTTTTTTACATTAATTTTTTTAATATCTGAGCTAAAAGTTTTTTTTAATTCTTCCCATTGGGCATTGATAATATCTTTTATCATAAATTAAATATCTAAAGTTAGAATTAACGCGCGCCGTTAGGCGACCCTGTTCAATGAGTTGTTGGATAAGTTGTTGATTTTTTGCTCATAATCTTTGATTTTGATTTGTAATTCTCTGTCTTCATTAATGAGGATGTTTCCATTTTCTTTTTTAACTGAAGTAAATTCTTGTAAAAAATCATACTGTGAGCATTCCCAAACAATAGTAAATATATCAGCTAAGCGCAACAATAATTTTCCATAGATTAGAAAATTATGGTCGCCTAAAACAACCATACCTTTTCCATCTATTATTTTTAAAAATTCTGAGTGATTAGAATAATCTATATGCGTTTTATCGCTTAGAAAATTATATAATTTACCTGCATTTGGTATTAATTTTTTAAGTTCTGAAATTGATTTTGTTGTAATGATTTTTCTTATATCATCTATATCATTGAATTTATATGCAGCACTTGCCCATGCAATTTGCTCTAGGATTAAGCGTGCTACAGCATATCCTTCATAAGCTTTTCCAAGAATAAAAAGAAAATGAACACAAAAAAAGCTTTCTTCTAATCGTTGTAATACTAATGAAGCTCCAAAAACTCCAGCTGTACATTCTGATGCATTATTTAGTTTAGATATAGATTGTGAAACATGATTTTTGGCTGTGGTATAGGCATCAATATAAAGTAACTTTAATTTTTCATCATCGTCATTATCATTTTCTTCTTTTGTTAAATACTCTTTTTTTGCATAATCGATACTTTTTAAGTGAAGAGTTGATGCAATTGCTGCTGCCCTTACATTATCTTTAAAATTTTCTGTATATTTTGATCTTTCAATTAGAGCAAAATATTGGAGAGTACCTACAATGTCAAAATCTTCCAGTATGTTAAGTAATTGTGCTCTTGATGTCATTGTTAATAATCCGATATGTAAGCTAACGTTTGAGTTAACGGGCACCGGAGCGTTAGCGTAGGGAAGCCAACCAGCGGCGCTGGTTGGCTGTCCCGTTGAACGATTTGTTGGGCGTAATTACTAAAAGAACTTAGTACCGTCTTGTATTTTAAGTTGAGCTTTACTATCTAAGTCTATACAGTAAGAAGAGTCATGAATAGAAATAAACCCTCTAATGCTAGGCCGCAAATTACGAGTTTGTTTCCAGCAGTCAATAAACCATTGCTCATACATATTTGCTTGTAATGAAAATAAGCTTTCTTCAAAAGCCTCTTTTTGATCATTAGAACAGGATTTAATTAAATCAAAAAAATATTCATAAGGAAATAGCTGATCTTCATCGGGATTAAGAATTTCGACGACCTCACCTGCACCACAATAACCGACCTTAGAATTTAAAGGGCAAGCAATTGGAGTCAATGAATCAGATTCATACTCAAAATAAATTGCATCTATATCATTTTTTGAAATTGCGTGATCTAAAACTTCAAATGGTAGATCATTAAGAAACTTAGATAGCTTTTTAATCAATAAAGGTGTTTTTTGATCAAGAATTTTCTTTATGCGTTTTTGTGCTTCATCTATTGACATGAATCTTTTCCATTACGCCCAACGTTAAATATACACCTGAAATTAAAAGCGTATAACTTTTCTAAAAAGTAGCTTATAAGTCTAGAGATTTCTGTAAATGATTAAAAATAAAATCATTTTATTGAAGTGTGTAACTTATACAGATGAATAATACACCTCTTTAATATGTACAAAACTTAATTTTATAACTTTGTATATAATTTTTAAGGATGAAAGTCATAGGGTCGGGTATCCCACTTCACATGATTTCAGTTACCTTGGTTTTTACTTTTATTATTCATTATTTTACAAATACATCAGTTTTGTGTAATCAGAGTCTTGACCCTAACGCTTGTAATGTAACGTCGATCTTTACTTGCAAGATAACGCAAAAAGCTGGTTTTTCCTACTTGACGAGGCTCTGTTGCCAGTAATGCAAGAAATGCGTGCTTAGTATGAGTGATAAAATTATCTAAATTACGTTTAATATATATAATTCGTCCAAAGTAAAATCACATATTAGATTGGACGAATATTGGTCGATGTGCAAACAGATTTTTCCTGATAAATATAGTAAGGCAAAATCTCCTATTTCAAATCAGAAAACGGATTGTAAGCACGTTAAGAATTTGTATGTTGTTTAATGCGAAATGTAAACCTAAATCCCATAATTTTCTACCCTGTGCTTCGGTGCCGCTTAATTAAAAATTTGGAGTAGCAAAAAGTGTATAAATTATTAATATTAGTTATGTGTTCTTTTTTGTTAAATGCGTGCTCTACATTTAAAGAGATAACTCCAGAAGAAGCTCGATCTTTAAAGGAAAGAAAAATTACTTTAACTAAACATATTAAGCCAAAATTTGGTGTGTTAACACGTGCCAATTCATTCGGTATTCTTGTAGGGGGCGCCGTGGGAGGAGTCATTTCATCATTAGGTATGGATGAAACGGTAAGTGTAATGCGACAGGATTTTGATGATCCAGCTATAGATATAGCAAATAATGTAATAAAAAATATTTCTGTTCAATATGCTATGACTAATACAGATGATTTTTTAGCTATAGATAATGAGGAGAATGAAGAATATAGCCAAAAACTTGTTAATGCCAGCAAAAAATCAGATGTTGTTATCGATATAAAAACCATATATTGGGGAGTTAACCCCAGTAAAATTTCCTTCACTAATTATAATGTTTACTACACTTCAAGATTAAGACTTGTCGATGCAAAAAAAACTAAAGTTATTGCAGATGAAATATGTTCGGTTCCTGATGAGTTTTCATTTAAGACAACACTTGATGAGTTATTAAAAGATGATGCTATAGTAATGAGGGAAGAGCTAAAAAGATCTTCAAAATATTGTACTAATTTATTTTTAAGTAAAATTTTTATGATTAAGGAATCTATGGAGTAACGGCACAGAAAACCGACTTAAGGATTTTATGAGGAGTTTATACTGTTAATTTTATTAGTTTCTCTACGCAGGTCTAAGCTTAAAGCTGCGGAATTTTTTTGGCTATTTTAAGTAAATGAGTTGGATTTTTAATGAAGTACGGAAACTGTCCGAAAAAAAGCGGTTTCGGACATCCTTAAAAATCAGATGCAAAGTTAGTTACATCAAGCTACGTACACCAAGATAAATAATTGCATGAATTTCGTATAATCTAGCGGTAATGAGATTTTATAAAATTGCGGTATCGAACTTTGTCATAGACTCAGGTCTCCCATTACACATTTTTTCTCCAATCTTAATTTTTATAGATTAATAGTTTTTTGCAGAGGGAAACCTGCCGTTTTAGATTGCAAAAATCGCTATAACGGTTGTTGCTCTTTTAAAAAATACCAAGCCTTTAGACCTTCATTTCTTGCAGCGGTTGATAAATCTTTATCAGCAGTAATTAATATTGTTTTTGAATCATTTATAAGCCGAGAGAAATAACCCTCTTTGACACTTAAAATTTGAAAAGCATCAGATATATCGAGATTGTTATTAGTAGAAATTTCTATGACTTTATTAAATGTTTCAATATTAGTAAGATCTATATCATGAATATATTGTATTGAGTCTGAGAACCAATAAGTCAATTTGCAAGCTGCGTCTTTATACTCTTCATGACTAATCAATTTTCGATATAACCATTTAACTTTTAAAACGCTTAAAGCTTCATAATAACAAAATGGTGTTGTATATTTTGTAGTACTTTTATAAAAATATTTTTGAACAATATCGCTTCCGTCTTCATCAGTAAATATTTTTACTAAGGCTGATGTATCAAAACAATCTGCATGGACCGCTACACTCATAGGTTTGGGCTTTCTTTATAGAATATAAACGCGAATGGGGTATTTTATTTACTTAAAGCTCGTGCTAAATTAGCTTTTCTAATCTTATAACATCTTGCATTACCACTCTTTAAATCCTTACGGCTTTCCGCTAATTAGATATCAGATTCACGAGATATCTAGATGCACCTACCGATAAAAAAATGTCCTAAGTGTGGTCATGAGCGTTTGCCTGAAGAAACAGAAGCGCCTGAGCGTTGCCCTGCCTGCGGTGTCTATTTTGAAAAATGGGCGAATCGCGATAAATTTGTACCGCTTCGCCAGCGGCAACCTCAAGAGCAAACATCTGATGATGATGAATTCGGATGGCGAGCAGAGCTGCACGAACGTTTGGCAGCTACACCAGAATTAAGCACTTTTCAACTGTATGGCTATACCGCACTGCTGGTTTTGTTTGCTCTATGGGGCATTCGGTTAGCAATGCTGGATGTTCGCGATGGTGAAATAAATAGCTCGTTTATGCATACAATTTTGCTGCCGATTCATGAAGCGGGTCATATTTTTTCTATTCCCTTCGGTGAGTTTTTCACTATTCTGGGCGGTAGTTTGTTTCAGCTACTGCTGCCTCTGATAACGGCTGGCACCATGCTATGGCAAAACCGCGATCCTTTCGGGGCTGCCTTAGGTATCTGGTGGTGTGGTGTAAGCTTTATAGATTTAGCGCCTTATATTTATGATGCAAAGAACCCGCAGTTAACATTGTTAGGAGGCCAAACAGGCGAAAATGGGCCTCATGATTGGATTTATTTATTAGGCAGCTTTGGCAAAATTGATCAATCGCAAAGCTATGGTTTAATGGCGCATAAACTGGGTATTTTGATAATGGTTATAGCGCTGTGGTGGGCAGGGCAAGTGTTATGGCGCAGTAGAAAAAATACAAAAAAATTTGATATGTAGTATTTATTTTAAAAAGCATATCTTAGTAAGAGAATATTTAAATATTTCAATTGATTTCAGTGATGCTTTTATGGCACTGAAAATAAATAAAATAAACATTTATGATGCTTATCATAAAATTAATCAAAGCGATTGATGTCATGAATGTTATTACTTTATTGGATAAGTGATTCAGAAGGTATTTTTTTATCACAAGAATAGTTCTAGTTTCTATTTTTTAAATGTAATATTTTTTGAAATAATTGGAATATAACCATAGAGTCGATTTATCCAATAGGGCTTTAAAATTGCTAAACCTAAAAAAAATACGGAAAAATGTATAGCAATAATTTTTAAAAGGGTAATTGAAAATTTTTTTTGAGGTATGGATTTACCTAAAAAATATCCATAAATAATAAATTGTAAGACTCCAATAATATTAATGATTAATAATATGAAAAATATTATTATAAAATAATTACTTGTGGTATTGATTGGTATTACTCTCTGATATTCTATCACCTCAGCAAATAAAGGAAATTGAATCCATGCTAACTGCATATTTCTAGCAGAGCTAGTACTTTCAGCTAACATGAAAATTAACATGATAGGTATACTAATCAAGAAACCGATACAAGCACCTATCCACGACTCACGGCTAGGAAAAATTTTTTTGAAAAATTTTTTCATACTATTCTATTCTTTCAGTTGGGCACTCATGCGGTGTATTTAAAATAACGCCTGGAAAATTTTTATTATTCAATCCTTGTAAAATCAATTTACGATTTTTACAAGCTGTTGAAACGTTATAAGTGGGAATAGTGACTAAATGGTATTTTTTTAAAATATTATTCAATAAATTTATTTTTTCCGAAGGTTTTTCACTTAATCCTTTAAAAAGTGAACCTTCTGAACCTTCATTTTCTCGTATGGCATTGAATTTTTCCAAATCTGATTGAAATGTATTAAATGTTGGTGCGTTCTTTAAATTAAATTCTGATTTGATTTTTTCATATACTTCTTTTTCCATTTCGATAGTTCGATTTTCATTATATTTCCAAATTAAAGGAAAAGAAAAGTGGTTATAAGTATAATCTGGATCACTGCCATATCCTCCATGTCCAAACCCATCATTTACACTGATCGTATTATTATTCTGGTTCCTATGCCCAAATGTATCTTCAAAAGCATGCAAATATTCACCAAATAATTGAAGTTTAAATTGGTCGCATCGTGGTCTATCAGTATTATTAGCAACGTTTAATAAATTTGTCAGTTAAGGATTAGAGGGGTTTTTAATACGATTCAGAGCATAATGCTCATCCGACTCACCAAAGGCTTGGCGGCGGTCAAATCCATCTTGTGTAAAGTGATAAAGATTTAAGCGATTAATTGCTGTATCGTTATAAGGATTATCTTTCATATTTTGCGGATCAAGCGGCCAGGTGTAGGGATTATCATCCACATATTGTGTTGCTAAGGCTAATTTTTGCGCATCATACCAATTCATTCCCGCCATTGAAGCCAAAAAATACGTCATATAATAATGCACATCAATTTGGTACAAGCCTAACGGATCGCTAACATTAATCGGGTCGCCTCCTGCATACAGGTATGGATCTTTACCAGCAATAGGATCAGGCGTAAGGTAGCGACCAATATTCGGCGAGCCTGGGCGAGGGTCGTAAGTGCGGTTTACGTTATCATGCAGCCCTGTTTCTGCATCGAAGTATTGCCCAGGCAATCGAATATTTAAGGTAGCAGAACCTTCTATGTGTTCAGCCATTCCCCAAGGGGTTAGCACCGCGCTCCACACAACATGTTGTTCAGCATCTGTCATTTTGATTGGCGCGCCACGCTGATCGGTATGAATAAATAGCATACGTTCTGTTTCACCAGGGTGGCTTTCTAATTTGGCAACGGGTGTGGCTGATGTGCTATCTGTTAGATACACATATTGATCGGTAATATGCCCTGTAGCATCTATTCCAGCTATCAAACGATTATCTTGCCATAAAAAATAAGTGACTACGGGTTGCTTGTTCGTCTTGTTCGCCTTATTCGTGTAAACCGTTTTGCTTACGCGTTGATGCAGCGCATTGTAGGCATACCGAGTCACAAGCTCTTGAGTTTTAGCATGTGTTACGGTTTCTACCTGATTGCTAAGGGTATAGGTGTAGCGAAATGTGCCATCCGATATGGTGCGGCCCCATACATCGCGCTCAAGTGTGTTAGGTAAAGGAGTTTTTACCGAGCTTTTTAATTTACCGAAACCTGTATAAGCGTAAGCGGTATTATTCTGCTGTTGAATGCGTGGGCCAATATCATAGGTATAGTTCGCATTTTCTTGGAGGGCCTTGCCGCTAAGGCTTAATTGTGTGAGGCGGCCTGCTGCATCAAAGTTTCTGCTGGTTTTTAGGCCATTGCCGTGGCGATAAGATGTCCAACCATTAAAGGGGTGAATGTTAAGAGACTCTAATAACGTGCTGCTGGGTAGCCATGACTCGAAGGCTGCAGGTAGGGCAGGGAGCCATTGAATAAAGCGCGTCCAGAAACGATTACTGAGTTCCAAGCGTGTGGCGGTTAATGTTTGTAGATCGCGCTCAATGCGCAATGATCGCCCATCTGCTAGCAAATGCCGAACTGGGTGGCCTTTTTCTGAAAAAGAAGTTCCTGTCGTAAACGTTTGGCCTGCTGGTAGGCCAATTAGCAAGGTATGGGTACGAATGGGTTGCCCCCAGGCATTGCGTTCATAACGCTGGGTTTGTACAGGGTCACTCATTTCAACAAGAAAGCGACCTTCGTACAGAAGCGTAGTGCTTACGATTTTCTTACTTTGCTTGTTTGGGTGGCTGTCTTTGCTGTCGTTACTATACAACCACCACTTGCGTACTAGCTGCCCTGCCGTATTGTATTCAAAATGGATGAGTTCTCCATTTTCTTCTCGCTCAATGCATCGGTCTGCTTCATCATAACGTGCTTTTTTGAAGGCGTGCCCTAGCCCTTGTCTTTGCAGAATGCGTCCAAAATCATCTTTCAGTTCAGCGCTATGTTGGGTTTTAACACGCACATCTCCATCGGGTGCCTGTTCGATGAATGCCTGAAGCCCTTGGTGTTCAACTTTAAGATGCTGAATGTTATTTTCATCGATAGTGCGAGTGGGCCTTCCCTCATCGTCGTGCGTAACTGTCGTTAAGCGACCATCGGGATAAAACGTTTGCCGCTGTTTGCCTTGTTGATCAAACCAATGGTACCAGGCACGAAGCGGTTGATGTTGATTGGGTTCGTATAATCCAGCGACAAGGGCATGGCCTTCACCATCTAAAGTTAAGCGGCTTTCATAGCCTTGCATATCGGTTAAGCTGGTAAGCTGCCCTGTTGTATCGAAGTGAAATGTTGCTGTACGGCCTGAAGGATCAATAGTGCGGCTTAATGCGCCGCGTGCATCGTAAAAAAATGCGGTATGTCGTGTGAGGCGGCTGGCTTCTTGAGGGTGACCTTGCTGATCAAGCAGCCAGGCTGTTTGTTGAATCGATGTTGTCTGGCCTTGCGGGCTGTATTCTGTTTCAGTTTGCCATTGTCGAGCCTTATCGCTGATAGTTACACGAATAGGTCTGCCAATATCATCACGTTCAATGATTGTTGTTAAGCCTCCCGGCTGCGTATAGCCTTGCAATGTGTTTCCGCCGCCCCATTGTTTTTGATCCCACTCGAAGCGCGTAATATCTGAATCATTAGGGTTCGCATGCGGGCCATTTTTTAGCGGTCCATCAATCTCAGCTAACAAGCTGCGACCATTACGCTGAATGTAACGGTAGCGTGTGGTGCGTGTTAAAAACTGTTGTGTATCCCACCCTGTTTCTGTTACATCAAGTAGTTGGCCTAATGTATTGTAATGGTATCGAAATACATGCTCTTTGCCGGGTTGTATACTGGGTAGCGCTACTACAGTGGGTACCGATAATGCGGCGTCATATTCGAATCGCTGCAAAAGGTGCGAAGCAGTTATTTTTCCATGCGCATACGCTATACGGCGAACTTCAATGATACGGCCCCAGGCATCACGGGTAGCTTGTAAGGTTTGAAAGGGTAGCCCTTTTTCCGTAAGTTGCGTAACTTCAAGCAGGCGCCCTAAAACATCATACTGGTAACGCCGATTGACTTCTCCGCAGGTTGAACAGCCCGCCCCTTGTATATCAAGTAAACGGTATTCATTGGCTAGAATGGTGTGATGGTAGGTGGTTTTTTGCCCAAGGCTATTGGTAAGAATAGTTGTTCCGGGCGTTGAAAAATCTAGTGTCACACGTTCAAGCTGGCTTTTTGCATCGCCTTTTACCGATAAAATGGCCTGTTTATCTGCATTATAAGCCCACGTTACCAGACGTTGATGCATTAGCACTCTATCGGAGCCTGCTCCTAAAATGCTAATGCCTGTTAATAGCGTTGGAAATCTTGCATCTTCATAATGGTAAATGCGGCTAATAGAACTGCTAGATACGTTACGGCTAGCGCCTGGGTAGGGCGGTGTATTCAAATCAATATGGGTAGGAATCTCTACTTTTACCAGATTCGCATTAGCATCTGTAGGGGCAGCTTGGGAGTTCTTAGGTAATTCACTTCCATAGGTGTAGTGGAAGCGCCCTATGGGTGTATCAATTTTTTGCACCCCGCGAAAGCGCTCTTTAAATGCCGGGTCTTCTCGATTGGGATAATGAAACTGTAAGGTACGCCCTTGAGGGTCTCTTACACTACGCAAATAGCCTTTGGCATCGTGCGAAAGAGAAACAAATTCTCCGGTTGGCGCTACAATTTTTTCAAGGTTTCGGTGCGTGTCAAAATGTAATACACGACCATTGGGCCAGCGCCACTGGTATGTACTGCCTTGCTTTGTTGCTGTAACAGTTACTGTACCGTAAAGAGAATTTTTATGAGTACATACAGCAGGTGTTTCTAATGGGCATGCAAATGCCAGAGTTGAACCATCTGCCTGAACGATAAGCAGGTTTTGAGCGTTTGCAATGAGTTGGGTTTCGTAGCTTGATGCCCAACCTCGCCCGAAAATGCCTAATGCCTTGTTGGTGCCTGCATGTTTACTGTTGTAATGGCGAACTAGCTCAAGCCCTAGTACGCCTGGCAAAGCAGGCATATCAACTTCACGCTGGTATTTATTGCCGTTGATGACATTAATAGGGTTTCCTACCCCGAGGTTTACTTCATTTCCTGTACGCAATACTGCTGGATCAGAACTTCCGCACTCAGAAGCCGTACCTTGAGCGGCGTTGCTGAAAGGGTTCCCACTGCTACTTACCGCACAACTGCCGATTGTTCCCGCAGCATCTGGAGTAATACTAAAGGGATTGCTAGAACTCTGCGAAACTGGCGAGTGAGCATAGGCTGTACAAGACAGTAGATAAAAAAACAGCAACTGCAACATTACAGGGCGTAAAAACATTATTAAAAAACTAAAAATATAATTAATATCAATAGTTTATGTTATTTTTGAGAGTGTGTATAGCAGTTTGGCGAAGTACATATGCGTTGAGTAGTAGTTTGTTTCATTTACTTTTGTCGACAGTAATGGCTGAAGCTATGCTTTCACAACATGGTGTCTATAATTGGTGCAAAAAATCCATCTGTCTCCTAATCAGACTGGATTTTTAAGGAGGCCTGTTGCAAGACATTTAAATGCTTCAACAGCCTTGGGCAAAATATTTGTTGGTTCTTTACTTGCAGCTATCCAAAGGGCAGCGTTCATCGCAGCACCATTCAAAAGACGTGCAGCCGCCTCAACGTCGATTTTTTTCAAAATATCTTCTGAAATCAGGTGCGTTATTGTGTTCTTGGTAGCCTCTAAACAGGCGTTCTGGCTAGGCCACTGAGACGGGTCGCCGAGAAAAGCAGGGCCATCCAATAGCACAATACGTTGCACTTCTGGATTAAGCGCCATTTCTATATAAGCAACTCCTTCGGCAATTAGCCCTTCCCATGCATTCTGGAAATTGGATGCTACTGCCTTTGCTTGCCCGGCCATCTCTTCATCAATCTGTGCAACTACTGCAGCGAGTAACCCCTTTTTATCACCAAAATTGTGATAAAGCGCTCCTCGTGTTAATCCTACATCTGCAGTGAGTACATCCATAGATGCTGCAGAAAACCCTTTCTCCGCAAATGCTTTACGAGCTGCAGCGATTAGTTTGCTACGGTTTTCTTCCATTGTTTCGTTGCGACGTTTGACCATCGTGATTTACCTTGATTTTAACGTACGTATCGTATAGTATTTAACATACGATACGTATGTGAATGTGATTTCTATGTATTATATATGTCTGTTAATGGAGTTATTTACGAAAGGTAGTATTCAATACAGCAGTTCAATGACGGGCTTTCAATATTTTATAGGATAAGACTATGACTCTACGCAATGCAATTTTTCCAGCCAATCGACATGCTTTGTATGAAACGCATGGCTATTCAGCTGCTATTCGTTCAGGAGATCTTCTTTTTGTATCTGGCCAAGTGGGAAGCCGCGCAGATGGCACCCCTGAGCCAGAATTCAAGGCCCAAGTGCAGCTAGCGTTTGAGAATCTTAAGGCGACACTTGCTGCGGCTGGCTGTACGCTGGATGATATTGTAGATGTTACTACTTTTCATACTGATCCCGAAAATCAGTTTGCAGATATTATGTTAGTGAAAAGTGAGATGTTCTCGCAAGCGCCTTATCCAAATTGGACTGCAATTGGAGTTAACTGGTTGGCAGGTTTCGATTTTGAAATCAAAGTGATTGCTCGTATCCCTAGTAAGGATTGAGTGTGGGTAGGTTTAAACCATTAGCAGCTACTTTCCAGTAGGTTCTGTCGCAAATCTTGGAAAAACGCGAGTTGCTGGTATATTAAAATCATTATTAGCTTTGATTTCGCGCTTAATAAAGCGATGTTTTTGCTTGATTATATATTTAAGAAATTGATTTTGTTGTGGTGATTAATGTGAGCGCATTTTTACTTCTTCTCCTGACTCGAAAAATTAGCCAAGAGAAGAAGGTTTTTAGTATATCAATGTTGGTGTTTGGTATGAGCGTCAAATAATTAAAACTGCGGCCCACCAAATCCGCTTACATCACCGCTTGGGTTGCCTCCCGTTGCAGGCTGGTCATCTTTTAACTCAACCGCTAATGCCTCAGTGGTGAGAATTAAGCCAGCAACAGACGCTGCATTTTGCAGCGCCGAGCGAGTTACCTTAGCAGGGTCAAGCACACCTAGTTCAACTAAGTCTCCATACGAGCCAGTTGCTGCGTTATAGCCATAATTCCCAGTACCTGCCAGAATATTATTCAAAATAACTGAAGGTTCTTCGCCAGCATTAGCTACGATTTGGCGTAAAGGTTCTTCTACCGCACGCAGAACAATTTTAATACCTGCATCTTGGTCAGCGTTGTCGCCTTTAAGATCTTTAATCGCTGCGCGAGCACGTAATAGCGCAACACCGCCGCCAGGAACAATACCTTCTTCAATCGCTGCACGGGTAGCATGCAAGGCATCTTCAACGCGGGCTTTTTTCTCTTTTAGTTCTACTTCGGTGGCTGCACCTACTTTAACTAATGCCACACCGCCAGCTAGTTTAGCCAAGCGCTCCTGAAGTTTTTCACGGTCATAATCACTGCTGGCTTCTTCAATTTGGGCGCGAATTTGCTTTACGCGGCTTTCAATGCTGTCAGTTTTTCCTGCACCATCAATCAAGGTAGTGAATTCTTTGCTGACTTCAACACGTTTTGCCTGGCCTAGTTCTTCTAATGTAGCTTTATCTAAGCTTAAGCCGACTTCTTCAGCGATGACTGTGCCGCCGGTGAGAATTGCGAGATCTTCTAGAATAGCTTTGCGTCGATCTCCAAAGCCAGGGGCTTTAACGGCAACTACTTTTAAAATACCGCGAATAGAATTGACCACTAAAGTAGCTAACGCCTCACCATCAACATCTTCTGCAACGATGAGAAGAGGGCGGCTAGCTTTAGCAACAAGTTCTAATATAGGGAGTATTTCACGAATATTAGAGATTTTTTTATCGTACAAAAGAATAAAAGGGTTTTCTAATGCGGCAATTTGTTTATCTTGCTGATTAATGAAATAAGGCGAGAGATAGCCGCGGTCAAATTGCAGACCTTCAACAATATCGAGTTCATTTTCAAGCGATTTACCATCTTCAACGGTAATCACCCCTTCTTTGCCAACTTTATCAATGGCTTTGGCAATAATGTCGCCAATAGCAGTATCAGAATTTGCAGAGATAGATGCTACTTGAGCAATTTCTTTATTGGTAGCAGTAGGGCGGGCAATATTTTTTACTTCAGCAATAATAGCTGTTACCGCTTTATCAATGCCGCGTTTAAGATCGGTAGGATTATAGCCTGCAGCTACGAACTTAAAGCCTTCACGAACAATAGCCTGCGCTAATACAGTGGCTGTAGTGGTACCATCACCCGCATTATCGCTAGTTTGTGAAGCAACTTCTTTCACAAGCTGAGCGCCAATGTTTTCAAGGCGGTCTTTTAGCTCTATTTCTTTAGCAACCGAAACTCCATCTTTTGTGACAACAGGGGCGCCAAATGGGCGCTCTAGCACAACATTGCGGCCTTTAGGGCCAAGCGTTACTTTAACCGCATTGGCTAAAATATTAACGCCATTTACTACTTTGGCGCGAGCCTCATCACCAAAAATTACTTGCTTTGCAGCCATATTGAAATTCCTTACATTATTTTTTTAGAAGTTACGCCGTTGAGCTTTATCAATATAAATTAGAGAACGGGTATTAAGCAGCTTCAATAACCGCTAAAATGTCTTCTTCACGAATCACTAAAAGCTCTTGTTCATTAACTTTAATGCTTTGCCCACCGTATTTACCAAACAAAATTTTGTCACCCACTTTTACATCTAAAGCACGGGTTTTGCCTTCGTCAAGAATTTTGCCTGTTCCCACAGCAAGAACTTCACCTTGATCAGGTTTTTCTCCTGCGGAATCAGGAATAATAATTCCACTGGAAGTAGCGCGTTCTGCCTCTAAACGCTTAACGATCACACGATCATGTAGGGGGCGAATCTGTAAACTCATAAAAGCTTTCCTCTGTATGACACACATTGAATAATCGAGAACGTAGTTATGCTATCAATGTAACTGTCATTTAAGAATCAATTTTTTTTGATATATAAATCATAGTAAGGTTATTCATTATTTTTATTTTAGGGCAGGCCTAAATAGTGCTTAGCAGAAGTAAGGCAAAAAGTACGCCTAGTAGCATAAATAAAAATATAAAAATGGTTAGATTTAACCAACTTGCTGTGAGAAGCAACTGCAAATTCAACAGAATAAGCGAAGTGTTCTAAATATTTGCTAGTATTTTTGCTGTAAAAAAACAAAGATTGCTGAGCCTTTTATCTTATACATGCTACATATTTTGTAGCTGTATTAAGATTTACGTGTTGGTAACAGCTAATGCCTATCTTTTTGTTTTAGATAAAACTTAAGGGGGTTAATGCGGTATGCACCTCGCGATAAAAAATATAAAAAAGTGAATAGTTGTTGTATGCATCTTATACTTTATACGTTTTTATTCATTCAATTGAACATGAAAAAATAGAATGGAATGATTTTTGCTCTACTTGTTTGTGCTTAAGATTAGGTTAATTAAATGATAGATGCTCCCTCCTTTCAACGTGCTCCTGGAGCACCTGTATTACCTGCTACACCTTTTCGTTTTATTTGTTATTTTGTAGCTCGTTATCGCGGTTGGTATGCGCTGATGGTGTTGCTTGAAACTGCTAATTCAACCTGTAGCATCATGATTCCTTATGCATTATCGCGTGTCATTAAAGCGGTGGTTTCAGCTTCTGGGCACTCACTTGCGATGGTAAGCGCTCTACATTTTCCTGTTATGTTATTTTTTGCTTTTAGTGCAGGGGAGGTGGTGTTTGGTCGTTTAGCCGGAGCGATTCAGATTCGGCTTGGCCCTCGCCAGCGCCAGAATGTAACGCGACAAATTTATCATTATTTGCAATACCATTCGTATCGCTATTTTAGTAATCATTTTTCAGGAGCATTAGCCCATCGAATCAGTGAAACAGCCATGGGGGTTACGCAAACCTTATGGTCGTTGATTACAGAGTTTTGGCCTGTTGTGATTGTATTTACAGTGTCGATTACCTTGCTGTATCAGGCGCATACTGGGCTAGCCGGATTTGTGCTGTTGTGGGCAATTGCTTTTGTTACTATTTCGTTTGTATTGGCTAAACGTGCCCAGCATTATGCCTTTAAAGCGTCATCTGCACGAAGCGAAACAACCGGAAAAATTGTTGACTCTATTACCAATATTACAAGTGCAAAATTATTTGCTCGGCTTCGGTTTGAGCGCGAATATTTAGATGTTTCCTTACAGCAGGAATTAGAAAAAGTACGTATTTCAAATGCATATTCCGAGCGTGTGCGGTGGTTTCAGTTTACATCTGCGGCTATTTTAAAAGCTGGTACCTTGTATTACGCCCTTATGCTATGGGGAAAAGGTGAGATTACAGTAGCTGAGTTTGTGATGGCAGTGACCTTATCGTTATCGATTATTAGCGAGGCACGTAATTTAAGCCGTCGATTCTTAGAGTTTTTCGAGTTTATTGGCAATATAGCCAATGGTGTAAATACAATTATTAGTTCGCATGAGTTAATTGATCAACCAGGCGCCAACCACCATACCATTACTCAAGGAATGATTGAATTTAAGAATATTGCGTTTGGTTATACGCCTGATAAGCGTGTTTTTAATCAGTTAAATGTAGTAATTCCATCAGGCCAGCGCGTAGGGCTAGTAGGTTTTTCAGGCTCAGGAAAATCAACCTTCGTCAGTACTATTTTGAGACTATATGATCCTCAAGTAGGCGCTATTTTGATTGATGGAATGGATATTCGCACCTTAACGCAAGATGCACTTCATGCCCAATTAAGCTTGATTCCCCAAGACCCTAGCTTATTTCATCGTACCCTGCGAGAAAATATTCGCTATGGTCGCCCTGATGCAACCAATGAGGAAGTGGTTGAGGCAGCTAAAAAAGCACATGCCCATGATTTTATTATCCAAACCAAAGAAGGTTATGATGCAATGGTTGGAGAACGTGGAGTCAAGCTTTCTGGAGGCCAACGCCAGCGCATTGCAATTGCACGGGTCATTTTGAAAGATGCTCCTATTCTTATTTTAGATGAGGCAACGTCTAGCCTTGACTCCATCACTGAAAAGGCGATTCAGGAAACCTTAGATGAGGTAATGAAAGGCAAAACAGTGATCGTAGTAGCGCACCGTCTTTCAACCATTGCGCATCTTGATCGTATTTTGGTGTTTGACCAAGGTAAGATTATTGAAGATGGCAGCCATGAAACATTGCTAGCAAAGCAAGGGGCTTATTATCAGCTTTGGAGTAAACAGTCAGATGGTTTTCTTCCTGCTGAACTTAATAGAGAAAAGCCGTTAGCCAACTCTAATGAAGAAAGTTCAATAGAAGAACTGATGAGTGCGGCTAATACTAGCGTGCTAGAGGGCGATGACCCCAAAGAAGAGCATAATAGTGGGTTAATGATTAAAGCAAGTGTGTAAGGGAATTTTTTTGGTCAAGTTTCTAAATAGTATGTATTTTCGGTAAAACAATGTTTTAGGTAGCTCAACCACCCCCTCATCCTAACCTTCTCCCTCGAGGGGAGAAGGAATCAAAAAAACATTACGGAGCCGGGTTCTGAATGCGTAAATGAATCGCATCAATCTCATTCAAAATCTCTTCACTAAGTGATACATTTATACTATTGATATTCTCTTTAAGTTGATCAAGCGTTGTTGCCCCAATCAAAGTACTGCTTACAAAAGGGCGGCTATTTACAAACGCTAATGCGAATTGAGCTGCACTTAACTGGTGGCGTTTAGCTAAGTTCACATATTCCGTAATAGCTTGTGTAGCCTCAGGTTTGTTATAGCGCACAAAGCGATCAAACAAGGCCAGCCTTGATCCTTCGGGCCGTGCGCCATTAAGATATTTACCCGTTAGGGTTCCAAAGGCTAAAGGTGAGTAAGCCAGTAATCCTACTTTTTCACGATGGCTGAATTCTGATAAGCCAATTTCAAAGGTACGGTTCAGTAAATTGTACGGATTTTGAATGGAAACGATACGCGGGAGATCAAATTTCTCCGCTGCTTTTATAAATTGTGCAACGCCCCAAGGCGTTTCATTCGACACCCCTACATGCCGTATTTTTCCGCTTTTAATCAGTTCGCTTAACGCTGAAAGCGTTTCTTCAATAGCAATAGTTTCTTCGTTTTCAATCCAGGGGTAGCCTAATCGCCCAAACGTATTAGTGCTTCGATCAGGCCAGTGTAGCTGATAAAGATCAATATAGTCGGTTTGCAAACGCTGAAGGCTGTTGTTTACCGCTTCTGTTAAATTTTTAAGATCATGGCGTGTTTCACCATTACGTAAATGGCGTGGCTGATGGGGTTGGCGTACAGGGCCTGCTGCTTTTGTAGCCAATACAATATCGTTTCGTCTCCCTGTTTTAGCTAACCAAGTGCCTATATATGTTTCTGTTAGCCCCTGGGTTTCTGGTTTTGGGGGAACGGGGTACATTTCGGCAGCGTCTAAAAAATTAACGCCTTGTGAAAGGGCATAATCAATTTGAGCATGTGCCTCGTTTTCACTATTTTGCTCGCCCCAGGTCATCGTGCCAAGCCCGATTAAGCTAACACTCAGCTCGGTGGTTCCTAGTTTACGGTGTTCCATTGTTTTCCTTCCTGCGTTTCCGGATTAAAGTGAGAGGGAGCCTCTAAAGAAGATTCTAAAAAGCCATGACGTTTCAAAAGGGTACGAAGTACATTGCGGCTAATGCCTAAGAGTTCTGCCGCGCGCACCTGGTTAAAGCGGCTATGTTGATACGCACGTTCAATGATTAAATGTTCTAAGGTATCGTATAAGTTTCCCTCTGGTGAATGAGAGAAAAGTTTTTCTAATTGCTGTGCAATTGTTTCGAGTGGATCTAGGGAAGACTGATGATTAACAGGGAAGGTTTGTAACGCAGGCGTTAAACCTCCTGTAAATTTAAGATGTTCCAACTGAATGGTTTTTCCTCGCGATACCATGAGCGCAAAGTGAATAATATTTTCTAGCTCACGAATATTGCCGGGCCATGGGTATTGAAGGAGAGCCTGGTTAACGGCTTGTGAAAGGGTAGGAACAGGAACTAGATTTAAACGTTTACCATAAATGCCTAAAAAGTAGTTTGCAAGCGGAACAATATCTCCTGTTCTTTCTCTTAAAGGAGGAATACGTACTTGAGCAATATTAAGCCGATAAAACAAATCTAATCGAAAGTTTCCTGCTGTGACTGCTTGCTCTAAATCAACATTTGTCGCCGCAATTAAACGAATATTAATGGGAATAGCTTTGCGTGACCCTACACGTACCACCTCTTTTTCTTGTAAAACGCGTAATAGTTTTACTTGTAAATGTAAGGGAAGGTCGCCAATTTCATCTAAAAATAATGTTCCTTCTTTTGCGGCTTCGAACCATCCTTCCTGTCGCCGAATAGCACCCGTAAAAGCACCAGGTTCATGACCAAATAATTCACTTTCAGCAAGTTGTTCATGAATAGCACCGCAATTCACTGCAATAAAAGGGCCTTTTCGGCCTGATACATGGTGTATATGTCTGGCGACTAATTCTTTGCCTGTACCGGTTTCGCCTGTAATTAATACAGGTACATCATTTGGGGCAATATGTTCAATATAAGATAATAGTTCTTGAGAAGCATGATCACAAAAAACCATTGCTTTTGCTCTAATAGAAAGCGGCTGAGTTTCTCCACCCGGTAAAGATAAAATCTTTATTTTTTCATCCTGATTTATCATTATTTATTTCCTTCGTGCAACGAATCTAGGTCATGTTTTATTTAGCTACTTTTTAGCTAGTTTAATAAGGGCATAAGCGTGCAGTTAAATACTATGTGGAACTGTACATAAGGTAGAGTGCTGATTTTTTGATTGAGGGTAAGTTGTTAATCTAAATATTTAATCTAAATGATCAATCATTAGTGATCGCGGTTATTAAAATATTAAAACTAAGATGAAACGCATTTCTTTTCGTTGATATACCCCGGGTATAGATAGTTAGAAAGCTAAGAAGCAATTACTGTCAGGTAATACGAATAATTAGGTTTAATACCTATGAATGTATAACTTACTATAGTAAGTGGAAACGAATTTTTAATGATTTGTATATCTACTGCGCCCTAATTTATTTATCTATTTTTATGAATAAGGCGTTCAAATATCTATTCACAGAAATGTTAAGTTGCTCTTGAGCTACTAATAGTTCTGCTGCATTTTCTCCAAGTGCTTTTTATTTTTCACCAACTTGTTTATCAAACAACATATTTTTTATCACACATCGTCTTATAAGTCTGACGAAAGATGAGCTTATCGGTTGGTATGACTTTTGCTTATTCGTTAGTAATCTGCACAATTTTATTAAAGTTATTTGTTGATAAAAGCTACGAAGCTTAATTAACTTTTGTGCACTTATTCAATGGACTGAGTGAATAGAAAGATAAAGAACGAATGAGCCAGGAAACCGTTTTTACTCTTAAGTGTTTTGATGTAATTCCTTCTGCTGCAGGAGGATATCTAGTATGAGCCTCCTAGTGTTATCTGGCAGTATTCGCCAACGTTCTTTTCATACTCAATTGGCTCATGTTGCTGCTAGTATTTTGAAAACCCAAGGTATTCCTTATACCTTATTAAATCTAGCAGATTACCCACTTCCATTGTATGACGGTGATATTGAATCACAAGGCTTGCCTACTGTTGTTCATACACTGCGTCAGCAATTTTCTAATCATTCAGGCTTTATTATTGCTAATCCTGAATACAATGGCTCAATTACCCCTTTATTAAAAAATGTGCTTGATTGGGTATCTCGCAAAGATGAAGCTAGCAAGCACTACGAGCCTTATGCAAATAAAACAGCACTCTTACTTTCTACTTCACCGGGTAGTTTAGCAGGGCAGCGTGCGTTGCGTCATACCCGAGAAATTCTTAGCTCATTGGGTACTCTGGTGTTACCTCAACATGTTGCAGTTCCTAATGCTTTTCAAGCGTTTTCACCAGAGGGCGAGCTAATTGATGAAAAGCAATTTCAGCTATTAAAAAATCAAATACAAGCGTTATGGACGCTTACATCAAAGTTAGTTGCTTGATAAAAATAAGGTTTATTTAACATGACTATTTCTACCACCCGCTTTGGCAATACTGGTTTAACTGTTTCTCGTTTGGCATTGGGAACCATGACATTCGGTTTACAAACCGATGAAAAAACATCTCACGCTATTCTCGATAAAGCAACTGAAGCAGGTATTAATTTTCTTGATACCGCGAATGTATATCCGCTAGGAGGCGCGCTTGATACAAAAGGGCGCACGGAAGAGATTTTAGGCCGATGGCTTAAAGGTAAGCGTGAGCAGTTTGTAATTGCAACAAAAGCAGTCGGAAAAGTAGGGCCTAACCCGTGGGATCAAGGGGCATCACGTAAACATCTTTTAGAAGCGGTAGAAGCTTCGCTTCGCCGATTAGGAACGGATTATATAGATGTATATCAACTGCACTCTGATGATACTTCAACGCCTTTAGATGAAACGCTAGAAGCGTTAGATAGCATTGTGCGCTCAGGTAAAGCACGGTACATCGGTGTTTCAAATTTTCTTGCTTATCGCTTAGCTCGCGCTTTAGGCCGTTCGGATGTTCGTAAGCTCATGCGTATCGTATCTGTGCAGCCTAGATATAACCTCTTGTTTCGCGAAGTTGAGCGCGAACTATTACCGCTTGCTCAAGAAGAAGGGCTGGCTGTGATTCCTTACAACCCGTTAGCTGGCGGGCTATTAACAGGCAAGCATGCATTTGGAAAACTGCCAGAAGGCACACGTTTTACATTAGGTTCAGCAGGTGAGCGTTATCAGGAGCGTTACTGGCGTGAGCGTGAATTTGAAACCGTAGCTGCACTTAAAGCAGCATCTGATGAGGCCGGAGTGTCTCTCACAACTGCCGCCCTTGCTTGGGTATTGGCGAACCCTGTTATTACCTCCGCACTAATTGGTGCAAGTAACCCACATCAGTTAAATGACACATTAGCCATTGCTAACTTCAAGCTTGATGACTCCCTCAAACAGCGCTTTGATGATATTACCGCAGACTACCGCCGTGGAGATGCTACACGCTGAGGTTGCAAGTAAGAAAATTCAAAAAAGCCAAAAATTCAAATGATTAAATATTCTAGAAGTTACACAGTTAAGTTCATTCAAAGTACTAGCGTATTCTTAATATTCTTAGAAAGGTAAATTATGTCAGTTACATCTCATCGTTTTATTGGCGCTTCTGTTTCTTTACCCTATTTATTGGGTACTCCTAATATTGGTATTAAAAAGCCTTTACCGCTTGTGGTTTTTCTACATGGAGCTAAAGATCGGGGAGATGACCTCTCTAAACTATTAGCGTGGGGGTTTCCTAAACTTGTTAAAGAAGCGCCTTACTTAAACTATTACTGGTTAGCTCCGCAGATTCCTGTAGATACCAAGTGGCCTGATTGGCAAAACGAGTTGTTTACCTTAATTGATGAGCTGGTGGCGAATAATACGATTGATACAGATCGAATTATTCTTTCAGGTTTTAGCTTAGGGTCAGCAGGGGCTTGGCAAATTGGCAGTGAACATGCCGATCGTTTTTCTGGCCTTGTGATTGTTTCAGGGCGAGTGCCTGAGAGCGTGGGTGAAGAGGAGTTAGCCCGACTAAAAAATACAGCGGTATGGGTGTTTCATGGCGGCAGAGACGATAAGGTTCCAGCAGCAAGCGCAGAGGCCGCGGTCAATACACTTAAAAAAATAGGGGCTCCTGTTCAGTACACGCTTATTCCTGAAGGCGATCATTTCATTGCAGAAGCTGCGTATGGCAACTCTGCTTTACAGCAATGGTTAGTTGCGCAGCATCGCCCTGAAGCTAAAGACGAGATTCAAAAAGATAATAGTTTTCGCCCCAAAATACTATCTGATTTGTTAGCAAATTCTTCTTCTCAAGTGTTGTAATCCATCTTGTTTTTAGAAGTTCCGCAGTTGGCTTCTATCAAGGCATAGCAACGCAGACAGTACACGCAGTACGACAAGTTGCTATAACGCGGGGCGTCCCACGCAGAGAGAACCCAACTGCGGAACTTCTAGTTTTGTTGAAAGAATAAATAGCCATGACATCTAAACGACAATTACGCTTGGGGGCTTTTGTTCAAGCCACTGGGCATCACATTTCTGCTTGGCGTCATCCTGAATCTCAGGCCGATGCAGGGTTAAATTTTGAGCATTATAAAGAAATTACACAAACGGCGGAACATGCTAAGTTTGATGCGATATTTTTGGCAGATAGCCCCAGCTTAGAGGCCAGTGATGACCTTGAAACGCTAAAACGCAATGGTAAGTTGGCTAAATTTGAACCTGTTACGCTTTTTTCAGCATTGGCGGCTGTAACATCACACATTGGCTTTGTAGCGACAGCCTCAACAACCTACGAAGACCCCTATCTTTTAGCGCGTAAGTTTGCCTCATTAGATTATTTATCGAACGGGCGTGCAGCTTGGAATGTAGTCACTACGGGTAACGAAAATGCTGCGGCTAATTTTGGATTAGAAGCGCACCCTGATCATAGCCAACGCTATGAGCGCGCAGAAGAGTTTGTTGAAGTAGTGAAAGGTTTGTGGGATAGCTGGGAAGATGATGCGTTTATTCGCGATCGTGAAAGCGGTATCTATTTTGACCCCGAAAAATTACATACGCTTAATCACAAAGGCAAACATTTTTCGGTGAAAGGCCCGCTAAATGTAGCGCGGCCTCCGCAGGGCTACCCTGTTATTATTCAAGCGGGTGCTTCAGAAGCAGGGCGCGATTTAGCCGCACGTACAGCAGAAGTCATCTTTACCGCTAACCAAACACTAGAAGATGCACAAGCTTTTTATTCCGATGTAAAAGGTCGCTTAGCTGAGGTAGGGCGCCACCCCGATTCACTCAAAATTATGCCTGGCGTATTCCCCGTAATCGGGCGTACTGAAGAAGAAGCCAAAGAAAAATACGAGTATTTGCAATCATTGATTCACCCTTCAGTCGCGTGGGGAATTTTGAAGCGGCATTATAAAGGCGTCGATTTATCAAGTTATTCTTTAGATGATCTGGCTCCCCCTTTGCCTGAAGATACCAATGGTAATAAAAGCCGCTTGAAGCTAGTAAAAGATCTGACAACGCGTAATCATCTTACCCTGCGCCAACTCTATTTAGCGGTTGCAACAGCACGAGGGCATCGAACAATTGTTGGCTCACCCGAGAGCATTGCTGATCAGATTGCCGAATGGTTTTTAAATGGTGCTGCGGATGGTTTTAATATTATGCCGCCCATACTACCTGTGGGATTAAATGATTTTGTTCAATTGGTAGTACCTATTCTTCAAAAGCGCGGCTTATTTCGTACTGAGTATGAAGGCAAAACATTACGTGAAAATTTAGGATTAGAGCGCCCTGTAAATCAATATACGCTTAATTATTCTGCTAACCGTGCGGTTTCTCATAGCTCGGCGGCGTAAACAGTTAATAGATGCTGCTAGTATGAAAGTGATGAATAGAGCGGTAAAAATTGAAATATGAAAAAAATAGGTAAAATGGGAAGGCTTATAACCCTCCCATTTTTGATTTGATATCGAGTGCGAACATATGCGCTAAAAAAGACTTGGCTTTATGAACAAGATAATTATAGTTAATACCAGCCTGACGATTTATGATTGCAGACTGCTACAGTTAAGTCCCCTTAATCTTCAACTCTTTTTCGTAGGCGCGTTCTTTTGAATACCATCTAATAGCACGAATAATTATGCTGGCGACTAGCCATCCAATACTAAAAATAACAATATTATGAGCCGTATAACCCATTGTAAATATTTTATTGATCACAAAATTTATACTAATACATAGCAGCCAAGATATGAGACTTTCTTTAACAACGTAATGAATACATCCTTTGCTTCTTATCGTCTGCCATTCAGCAAATTCTTTCCTTGTCATTTTCATGGTATTGGCGCCTAATGAATAGCAGTTATCTGGTGCTGTATAAGATATGACCTAATCTATCTGATCACTTTTGACATTTCTCAACATTGATTATTTTAGAAATAAAATTTGAGTCTTTTATTTCAGGCAAAAAAACAATATCACCTTTACTAACATGCGCCATAGCTTCAACGATTGCAAAACCAATACCACTACCCACGCCTGCATTGACAGCGCTTACATTTTGATTAGATAAAGCAGAGTTATGGATATTGTCTGTAGTAAAGCTTTCATTTTCTGAGTAGTAATACATTCTTGGTTTTTCTAATGGATTACGCGGTAACCAGATACCACCTTGGTAAATAAGCGTAGTGGTTTTTTTTGAAGGTTCAGATACATTAAAAACTCGTGAAGAAACAGGCCTTCCTTTTCCCCGATAAAAAACCCCTTTTTTATCTTCAAATTCAGCTTTATAAATACCTTCTGCAACACCTTCTTCCCATCCTAAACCAGCCATACCGCGTCGTTCTTTCCAAGAAATTTTTTCTGTTAAAGTAATACAATTTTCTTTCTTTATCGCTTGCAAGTTTTTAGGAGAGATTGCTGTTACACATCCAGTAAGTACAGTAGGAATAATTGATAAGAGAAAAAATTTCTTTAACATGAAAAGCTTTAAAGTAATTGTAAATCAATATCATAATATATTTGAATTTAGTCTTTTGCAAAAGATTTTGGTGCTCAGGTCTTATAGGGTGACATACGTTTTGGAAATGGAATGGTGCGAAGGGTACGTTGATTTAAGTGAGCTTTTATTACAATCCAATAACACAATTATATTATTAGCAAAATGCTAGGATACCTCAGATTCTGACTCTTTTGATTATCAAAGCACGAACCGCAAAGACAAAAGAGAACTATCGACGTTAATACTGGCAAAAAAAATGCTGAGGAAAGGTGAGGTTTTTATTTCCGAAAAGGCCTATTTACATATCGTTCGATCATTTTATGAGGATATAACCCATTGGATTATCGAATAAAAACACGGGTATGCCTCAGAGCCAGACCCGATTAATGTTATTTGCCATGTTAATCGGAGCTGGCTTTTTACTTGGCCTAAGCAGCTCTAAAAAGGTTAGAAAATTATCTTTTACCAACGGCCGTTTGACTGGATGCAGTGTCCATCTTGGTAGTTATTAAACCCCCAATTTCCAGTACTTGCTCCACAACTGCAATAGTTGCTAAAACTCCAAGAGTTACTACCATTACCATATTGGCCGCCACCATATTGGCCACCCCAAGCTGATGCTTGTGTCGCAAAGCCTGCAAATGAGGCTGCTAATAACATAGCTGTAAGCAATTTCTTTACCATGATGACTCTCCTGTTCTATTTAAAAATTTGACTCGATTGTTTTTTTTGAAATCCCTACTAGTGTGCAAATTAGAGATATGTGCTGATATTTAAGCTAATTAACAGGAAATTCTGATGCGCTTAACCGCAAGGGCATGCAAAAACTATAAATTAGAAAGCTTAGTTCGCACACTTTTTGGAGTTTACTATTTGTGTTTTTGGATGGCAATTAGGGTTTTTTGGCTATCTCAGTGGTTGCAAATATAGTTATCTTAACAACAATGATATCAAGATCTTTTTGCGTTTGGTTTTGTTTAAGGAAAAAAGTAATAGCATGATTTCTATCATTAAGCTGCTCAAAAAGCACCAAAGTATCTTAGAGTATGTACAGAAAATACTATATTTTAAATCAACCCCACATACCCCAACACCCCCGCAACCGCCAGTAACCACAACGGATGTATTCTCGTTGTAAGCATCAACAAAACAGTTATCCCTGTTACCCCATACGCAATCCAACTGTGATCTGCCGATCGTGTCAGTACATAGCTGCTTGCAAGAATCAAGCCAACCGTAACATATACCAACCCCGTTTGTACCACTTCGCGCCATAGATTCTGCTGAAAACGATTCCAACATTTAGAAAAGAAAAAGGTGAGTAATGACGAGGGGATGCACATGCCTGCTGTTGCAACGAGTGCCCCTTTTATACCTGCTACCTTCCAGCCTAATAAACTCACAATCAATACATTTGGCCCAGGTGCTGCTTGTGAAAGCGCTACTAAAGAGACAAATTCTTTGCTACTCATCCAGTGCCAAATATCAATGAATTGACGATGCATATCAGGAATCACAACATTCGCGCCGCCGATTGCCATTAATGACAAGCTAAGAAAATACAGGCCAAGCATCATCAATGGGGAAGTTGAGTTCATGACAGAAATTCCTTCTTTTTATTGATCCAAGCCAGCCCAATGCTAATTGGCGCTAGTACAGCAATCACTGTTAAAAGTGGCAAGGCAAGAATGCCTGAACCAATAAAAGCACACAGGGTGATACCTAATAGTGACCATACTCGCTTCAGTTTAATCAACAATTTTAGCCCCATTGCAATCACTAAGCCTGCACTGGCTGCTGCGGTTCCATGAAAGGCATGCTGTATTTCGCTTAGTTGACCATATTTCGAATAGAACATTGCAAGCAGCAAAATAATAGTAAGCGGCGCAAGCATTAGCCCACTAAATGCCAGTACAGACCCTATAGCGCCTTGAAAACGTGCGCCCACCATTACCGATAAATTTACAATATTAGGGCCAGGCAAAATTTGCCCAATGCTTAAGGCTTCAGCAAATTCCTGCGAGCTAAGCCAGCGTTTTTTATCAATTAACAGGCGATGCGCTAATGGCATGACTCCGCCAAAGCTGGTTAATCCCATCACAAGAAAGGTAAAAAATAAGTCTGATTTACTTACGTTGACAAGAGGAGGTGAGGTATCCATAGCGGTATCTATAGCTTTATAGGTGAAGTTTTTATCATAAATTTCGAAATATTCATTTATTGAATAACATACTAATTCTTAATCATTTATATAAATAAGTAAAATATATTGTAAGTATTGAATTGATATATTATATGTATTGAAATAAGAAAAATGAGAATGCTTTCTCAACACTACTCTTTCGGTGCACTGTAAAAATTTACACAATTTACCTTGCTGGTACATATCGTATGCCTTGCTATCGTTGTTGTTAGAGCATCAGCGCATTTTTCGTAAATTCCCGAGGAGAAAAACCATGAAGGAAAAGCCATGGAATTAAGACATTTACGCTATTTTGTTGCAGTGGCAGATGAAGGCCATATGACGCGCGCAGCCATTCGTCTTGGTATACAACAGCCGCCATTGAGCCAGCAGATTCAAGCGCTTGAGTCAGAATTGGGCGTAAAGCTTTTCGAGCGTACGGCACGTAGTATTCGATTAAACGCTATTGGTAAACTCTTTTTGAATGATGCTAAAAAAATTTTGGCATTAAGCGAAGAGGCAGTAGCAAGTGTAAAAAAAGCGGCGCGAGGCGAGCTAGGGTGTATAAGAATTGGTTATAACAATTCATCTTCGATGCATTGGTTGGCACCTAATATTATTAGCGCATTTCGTGCAGAGTACCCGCTTATTACACTTAAAGTCAGAGAAAATACAACGCGTGAGCTGTTGCTAGCATTGGAGCAAGAGCAACTAGATATCGCTTTTATACGGTCATCCGTAGCAAAGTATCCTTCTGTGGAGTTGGTGTGTTTGCATAATGAACCGGTGGTAGTTGCGCTTCCTATTGATCATCGATTAGCGAAAGAAAAAGATAAGCCCATTTCACTTTCAGAATTAGAAGTAGAAGATTTTGTTTTATGCTGCCGTTCTGATGATGGCCCTGGTATGCAAGATGCTTTGCTAGCAGCGTGCCACAAAGCAGGGTTTAATCCCCATGTTGTTGAAGAAGTTCCACGCCTTATTTCTACCGTTACACTGGTTGCAGCAGGAAGAGGCGTGTCTATTATTCCTGAAACAATGCAATCTATTCATGCAGCCAGTGTAGTGTTTAGAAAGCTCGACGAGGCTTCTAGTTTTACCGTTCCGTTAAACCTTGCGTATCCTTCTAATCGTGAAGATAAAATCATTGATCATTTTATTGAATTAGCTAAAAAAGCCAAAACCTTAAAGTGATCATGCTATTAGCTTAAATGAAACCCTCTAGCATGCAAAATACGGCTTAGATGCTCTCGCCCATGTAATGCTTCTGGCCCGAGTAACCGTGAGAGAACATGTTGAGACCATGGCAATTTAGGGAGGCCGTGGGTGGTTTGAAAAGACGTTAAAACAGTATCGTAATTTGAAATAACCTCAACCTCTTTCTCTGCGCTTAGACCATATTTTTCACGAAAAAATACAGCCTCTTGAGGCAGGCGCGGCTTAATGACAGAAGGGCGCGCAGGGTCAGGCTTACCGACAACGAGACCAAAAATAGGAAACACAAGCGGCGGTAGCCCCAAAACTTCAGAAACATGTTCTGGTTGATTGCGAATGCCGCCAATGTAAACCGTACCTAATCCCAACGATTCAGCCGCTACTGCTGCATTTTGTGCTGCCAGCGCAGCATCAATAGAGGCCACCAGAAATGTTTCTAAGTAATCAATAGCTTTCACTTCTTTATCGAGCCGCTTGGCTAAGCGATCGCTACGCGATAAATCAGCTAACCACACCAAAAGTAATGGTGCTTCTCGAATATGTGCCTGATTGCCTGCGTAGTGAGATAACGCCTCTTTTCGCTCAGAATCTTCTACCGCTATAACACTCCATACTTGTAAATTAGAAGAGCTAGAGGCTGATTGCGCCGCTGCAACCAGCAATTCGAGCGTTCCTTCTTCCAACGCATCGGGCAAATATGAACGAACAGATCGATGAGCTAGCAGATTTTCTAAAGAAGCATTGAATGTTTCATGAGTGGTAGAAATAGCCGAAAGGCTAGGATGCTTGCTAAGTTGATTGCCTTCTCCGTAGCGCGATTTTAAAAGTTGTTGTGTCATAAGAAGTTCCAAGTGTGAGCAGTGATTTTTTAAGTAGATAGGTATAAGGTAGCTTTTTATGTGCCTTTTTGAATAAGCCCACCTGAAGCATCAAATTGAGGCCAATGATGTTCGAGATTAAGTTCTTTGAGTGCTGAATTAAGATAGCTTCGATCAATCCAGCTATCCACATCAAAAGGTTTCCGAATCAGCTTAAACGTATACGCATCTTTAACTGATTGTTTAGTACGCTCTACAATAAAGGGATCAAAAAGCGGATTAAGTCGATGGGTAAGGGGAACGCCTTGGTATTCTTGCCGATACACATATTCAGGTATGCTGCCTGCTGATCCCCATAACTTGAAAACGGCATCACGATTTTTTTCTTCTGATGTCCAGTAAGCGGCTTTCACTAATGACTTTACAACGCGCTGAGTGATTTGAGGGTAAGCTTTTGCAAACTTCTGATTCGCAACAATAAAGCCTTGCAATGAGGCAGAGGGAAGGCTTTTTGTATGATAGATAATGCGCGCTTTACCTTCTTTTTGAAATTTTACGAGTTCAAGCGTACTAAAAAAAGCATCGATATCGCCTGAGAAAAAAGCAGACTTCGCCGTAGCGGGATCCATACTAATCACTTTGATATCTTTTTCAGAAAATCCAGCAGAAGCAAATACGCGGTTAGCTGCAAGCTGAGAGGCTGTGCCTTTATTGAAAGAAACACGCTTACCTTTTAAATCAGCCAGGGTTTTAATAGGGCTATTGGGCAATACACCAATATAGCTATCAGAGCGTGAGGTACCTACTAAAACCAGGCGAGTATCAAGCCCCACTGACCGCCCAATAATCGAAGGCAAATCACCTAAAGAAGTAAAGTCTAATTGATTATTCGAGATGGCTTCGTTTACAGCAGGGCCTTGGCCTTTAAAGAATATCCATTCAATTTTGATGCCATCTTTAGCAAATTCGTTTTCAAGTAAACGCTGTGTTTGAGCAACCGATATCCAACCTGTCGATACACGAGGAGGGTTACCTATGCCCGCTGTTGAAATACCAAAACGTATAACATTAGGTGTTGAACTGGCATAAGCCGGAGAAAAAATTGAAACAGCTAATATAAATATAGTAGCGAAAGAAGGCCGAAAAACCTTCTTGAAATGTGATACAACCTTCGAACGCATGTGAAGCTCCAAACCTATGTAATACTCTATTTAAGCAATTAATTAAGCTGCTTGCGATGTTGCAAATTGTGATGATGCAAAGCGGTTAAGAGGGCGCTTTAAGCCAAGATTTTCTCTTAGCGTTTTACCTTCATAGGCTGTTCTAAATAACCCTCTGCGTTGCAATTCAGGAATAACAAGATCTACAAAATCATCTAATCCTCCTGGCAAGAAGGGAGGCATGATATTGAATCCGTCAGCCGCGTTATTTTCAAACCAGTTTTGCAAGTGATCTGCAACTTCTTTAACAGAGCCTACAATTGTCCAATGACCGCGTGCACCAGCAACCCATAGATATAAATCGCGAATAGTAAAGTTATGGGTACGGGCAATTTCAAGCATTAATTTTTGCCGGCTTTTCATGCCATTGGTTTCAGGTAAATCAGGCACGGGGCCATCGAGAGGATAATTAGAAAGATCGGTGCTGCCTATGAGACCCGACAAAAGATTCAGGCCTACTTCAGGTAAAATTAAATCTTGTAATTGTTGATATTTGATATGCGCTTCTTCATGAGTACGGCCTATAACGGGAAAGACGCCAGGCATAACCTTCAGATCATCAGCATCGCGACCATAGCGGGCTAATCTGCCTTTTACATCTTGATAAAAGGCTTGTGCTTCTTCTAAGGTTTGCTGGGCAGTAAAAATAACTTCCGCTGTTTCTGCTGCTAATTCTTTACCTGCTTCCGAAGAGCCTGCCTGAACAATGACAGGATACCCTTGCGGAGGGCGCGGAACATTTAAAGGCCCTTTTACGGAAAAAAACTTACCTTTATGATTAATTTCATGCCGCTTATTGGGATTAAAAAATTGCCCAATGTCTTTATTACGAATAAACGCATCGTCTTCCCAACTATCCCACAGGCTTTTTACGACATCAACAAATTCATGAGCGCGCTGGTAACGCAAAGCGTGGTCAGGGTGTGATTCAAGGCCAAAATTAGATGCGGTTTGTTGATTGCCGGTGGTAACAACGTTCCAACCAGCTCTACCCGCTGAAATATGATCTAGTGAAGCAAATTTACGTGCAAGGATATATGGGTCTTCGTAGGTAGTAGAGGCGGTAGCAACAAAACCAATATGAGACGTAACGACAGATAACGCAGAGAATAGGGTTATTGGTTCAAAGCTCCCGCCCCAGGCATTTTTGCCCTGATTATTTTGAGGCCCGCCATTGCCCAGCCCTGCTGCTAATCCATCTGCAAGAAAAATAGTATCAAAAAGTCCGCGCTCTGCGGTTTGAGCAAGTTTTTTATAATGTTCAAGATTAATTCCCCCATCTGCCTGTGCATCGGGATGACGCCACGCTGCTACGTGATGACCAGGGCCTGGTAAAAAAGCTCCTAAATGGATATGGCTCATAAAAATTGTTTCCTTATTGTTTGAACGAATGCTTATCTATATAAACAAGCTAATAAAGCATAGTAAGCAAAATTCATTCCATAATAAGATATTGATAATAAGTGTAATTATTTTGTTGGTGTGCAATGAATGTGTTTAAAGTAAGCAAAATGCTTGGAATGAAACAGAACGTTATTAAAGACAAGCGAAAGAAAATAAAAATTATTTAAATTGTTTTTGAGTACTTTGGAGTACAAATGAATAAGTTGTTTTTTATATAACATGTATTGATTAAAGGGCGCTTTTTAATATTAAAAAATTATTTTTTTTATTGTTTTGTTTACATAATTGGGGATTATATAGTTATGCCGCATCGGTGAAATTTTTTTAAATTCTATATTTCAAAAAAGAATAATTTTATGCATTAAAAATCACTCATAAAATTAAATTAAAATGCAGCGCGAGGCTATTAATTAAATGCTATTTACGCTAAAATATAGCAGTAGAAAAAATATTTTTAATAAAGCATAATTATTTTTTTACAACTTAAAAGTATTAGAAGTTACACAGCTGAGCGATATCAAGACAGGGCAACGTAGACAGTATAAATAGTACGGCGAGTTGACATAACGCGGGGTGTCCCATGCTGAAAGAGCCAAGTGCGTAACTTCTATGTGTATTGGAGATCTGAAATGCCGCAAAAAAGTCATACTGATACCTCCAAACATATTGAAAAAGCTGCTAAACATCATCTTAAAGGCGGCAGCACACATGATGAGAATCATAAAAAGTTTGAGAATGATGACGCATTAACGCGACAATAGGCTCTTCATAAGTATGCAAATGCAGCAATTAAAATGAATGAAAAAACTTGTAGTTAACCATAATTTAATAAGTTGTCTTTATAAGTTGCTTGGTAGTGTAAAGATCTATGGAAAAGTACTTTTAATACAATAAGTATTTTAAATATCTTCAATTTATTCTATTTTTATTATCATTTGCTTGAATAAAATTTAGATGCAAATGGCTAGGTTATTTTTAATTATCAATAGGCTGATAAGAATATTATAGCAAATTGAAATATTAATTTTGACAGGTAGTATAAATTAAAAAAAAGGAGATACCGTTTGAGAATATTTTCATAGATAAAAAGGGGTGAAATAAAGTTAGTTATTTATTAAAAATAAGTGGCTAGAACCCGTGTTAAGAAAACTGCAATTCAATATATAGTATGTATAAAGAACAGTAACTTAAATTTCGTATTCAAAACCATTTATTTCAATAACTTACTTTTAAAAAAATTATATTGATGTGGCTCCTAGGTTATACCCCGCAATACGTTGTAACAAGAGCTGAGGAGTTATCTATTTCCTTTGTCATTTAAAAGCAGCATCTCACATGTAAAACATGTTTATCCAGCAAGCTTATTTCATAAGGAATTTATTATGCAGCCACAATCTTCTATTCCAAACGCGTATTCTGTTTCAGCCCCTTATGGGCAGACCGATGCAAATTTCTCAGGTGTTTCTTGGCCTGCTATATTTGCAGGCACAGTAGCCGCAGCAGCGCTTAGCTATATTCTTGCGCTGTTGGGGTTCGGGTTAGGTTTGTCAGCGATTTCTCCTTGGGAAAACAAAGGAGTAAGTGCCGAAACATTTGGAACTACTACAATTATTTGGTTAGCAGTTACTCAAATTATTGCAGGTTGTATGGGTGGCTACTTGGCAGGGCGTCTGCGAGTCAAATGGAGTGCAGTTCATAATGATGAAGTGTATTTTCGCGATACCGCCCATGGGTTGCTGGTATGGGCAGTTTCTACGTTAATTACAGTTGTTTTTTTGAGTAGCGCTGCTACAAGTATTATTAAAGGTGGGGTAAAAGCCGGAAGCGAAATGGTGTCTGGTGCCGCCAATTTAATTGCTAACCACGATTTACCTAATGGAAAAATCAGTGCCTCAGTAAATTCATTATTTCGTTCTGAGCAACCTTCAGCAGAAGCAGATAATAAATCAACAGAAATAGAAGCTGGTAAAGTTATTGTTAATAGTATCAATAATGGCGGTTTATCTAATGAAGATAAAAGTTACTTAGGCCATTTAGTCGCTAAACGCACCGGCGTATCAGAGGCAGAAGCTGAAAAGCGTGTGGCAGATGTTTACGCTCAAACAGAAAAAACAATGAAAGATGCAGAAATAGCAGCAAAAGAGGCGCTTAATAAAGCTCGTAAAGTTGCAGCAATGGCAGCATTATGGATGTTTGTAACACATTTATGTGGAGCATTCTTTTCAAGTATCGCAGCTACATGGGGTGGAAAACAACGCGATAATATTCCAGTTTTATAAGTTTTATAAGTTTTATAATAAGGAATTTTTTAGCCTACAAAAGTTGGTGTCTTTCATTCATTAGGAGATTAATATGCGTTCAATACTTTTATATTTACTTGGTATTCCTATTCCTATCATTATTTTAATTGCTTTATTTAGTCATTAATTAGGCGTTAATATTTAACAAGAAGGGTAGAATTCAGAATAAAAGCTATCGAAATTTTTGAGATGTTTTTATATTCTTAGAAGTTACACAATTGGCTCTCTCCGCGTGGGACGCCCCGCGTTATAGCAACTTGCCGTACTTCTTGTACTGTCTGCGTTGCCATGCCTTGATAGCGCTCAACTGCGTAATTTCTAATTCTATCTTTCTTGTTGATAAAAAAAGCTTGTTCAAAACAGGCTTTTTTTATCAACAAGAAATAAATAGCATAGTCCTATACTAATCTTAACTTTTATTCTATATGATGAATCTTTAAAATGTAAGTTCAGGGGTGGCAATAATAAATAACCTTAACAGGTTAATTATACTTAGAAGTTACGCAGTTGGGTTCTCTCTGCTTGGGACGCCCCGCGTTACAGCAACTTGCCGTACTGCATGTACTGTCTTCGTTGCTCTGCTTTGATAGAACCCAACTGTGTAACTTCTAATACTAATAAAAATAAATTGCTAATTAAAAAAATATACTTTCTAAGAGACTATCTAAATTATGTCAATTACACAAAGGCAGCAACGTTTTATTATTACGAATAGTACGGATGATGGAGCGCCCGCCTGTATGCCTTCTCAGGTTGTTCTTGTTATGCAAGGGGGGGGAGCACTTGGAGCTTATCAAGCAGGGGTGTATACAGCTTTATTTGAGGCAGGATTAGAACCTGATTGGATTATTGGTACTTCAATCGGCGCTATTAATGGTGCTATTATTGCAGGTAATCCACCCGAAACGCGATTACAACAGCTAACCGCTTTTTGGGATGAAATGGAGCATAATAGTACCGCAGGATTATTTGGGTGGTCTTCAATGCTATCAAAAATGGTCTCAAATTTTTTTACGTTTACACAAGGTATTCCAGGGTTTTTCTCACCCAATCCTTTATCTAACTTAGGGCCATATGCTAAGTTAGGCTCAGAAAATGCATCTTATTATCGAACCCATCCATTAAAGAAAACATTAAGCAAGCTTGTGGATTTTGAGTATTTGAAATCTAGCCCTATACGGTTGACATTAAGCGCAGTAGAAATTCAAACAGGGCAGTTGCATTATTTTGATAGCCGTCATATCCCAATTCAACTTGATCATATTATGGCTTCAGGAGCATTGCCTCCTGCGTTTCCGGCAGTACGAATCGATGATAAAATTTATTGGGATGGAGGGCTGTATTCTAATACGCCGATAGAAGTGATTTTTAACCAAGAGCAAAGACACAATTCGCTAATTTTTTCTGTTAATTTGTGGAATTCACTTGGTAAAGAACCCCAAACCATGTTGGATGTAATGGGGCGTGAAAAAGATATTCAATACGCTAGTCGGCTAAATAGTTATCTTTATCATCAAAAGCAAATGCAGTTACTTAGACAAATCATTTTAAGATTAGTAAAAAAAATGCCTGAGGAGCTGCAAGAGCAAGGCGCTATTCGACAGCTTGAGGCCTATGGGTGCTCAAGAACTATGCACGTAGTACAACTTTTAGCGCCTAATTTAAAAAATGAGGATTATACAAAAGATATAGATTTTAGCCCTGAAGGCATACGTACACGGCGTAAAGCGGGCTATGATGATACAGTGTGGGCACTTAAAAAAAGGCCTTGGCAAAATGCCATTGAGAAATTTGATGCTGTTTTAGTTCATGATGTCACCACATTACGAACGGGCGAAAAAAATTCAATGTGCACACCAGGCGCTGATATAAGCCAGCCTAAAATGGTAAACTAATTATTTTAGAAGTTACGCAGTTGGTTATTCTCTCTGCGTTATATCAACTTGCTGCCGTACCATCTGTGTGGCTATGCGTGGCATCCCATGCCTTGATAGAATCAAACTGTCTAACGTCTATATTTTTAATATGATAAAACTAAAATGGCGGTTCTGAAGAATTTAAAATCATTCAATACGCAATATAATATTAAACCTTTCAGGATCGCCATGTTTAATATTATTGAAGAGCCATACTAGAGGGAGTGGCAGGTTTAGCAGGGTAAGAAATATCTTTTAATGTTTCAGCTGCTTCTCTTGATGAGTGTTTAGCCGCTATATCACCTAACGATACAATTCCTACTAGTTTCTTTTGTCTATTCATAACAGGTATTCGTCGTATCTGAATATCACTCATCTTTTCACTAACTTCTTCAATTTGTTGATCATCAAAACACCAGTGAACATCAGAACTCATCACCTCTTTAATAGTCGTTTTATTAATATCTTTACCATAAGCTACTCCTCGAATAGCGATATCGCGATCAGTGACCATTCCTATTAACTTATCACCATCGCATACAGGAATACCTCCTACGTTTAACTCACTCATAAGCTGAGCAGCTGTTTGTAAAGAGTTATCGGGTTTTAACACCTTAACATCTGTGCTCATGATTTCTGAGATTAAGTTCATTTTAGCTCCTTTTATGTGTTGTTTACGTGTTATTACGCTGACATCTTTTCATAGAAAATAAGGAACTTATAACAAAAACTATATATCTTTTAATGCCTATTTTTTAACGATTTATATGTAAAAAATAGGCATATTGATTTAAATAAGCGTAATTAAATTTTAAAAATAGTGCTTATTAAAAATGATGACAATGGATGAAAATTACTGGGCTTTACTTATTTTATTTTTTAAGTCTTCAGCCATTTTGAGATGATGCTCTAGAGAAGGAAGTGTTTTGGTAATAAATGCTTTTAACTCTGGGTCTTTCACGTCCTTTTCGGCCTTTTTAAATAAAGCCACTGCATCTTTATGTGCCGCAACCCCTATTTCCTCAACATATTTTTGATCATATTTAGCATCTTGTAACGTATTTAATTTATCAATTTTACTTTGATGTTTTGTACTTGGCGCTACAGGTACTGAAATTCCTTTAGTGGTCGCTATTTTTTTCAGTTCTTCATCCACAGCAGTATGATCTTTTACCATTGCATCTGCAAATGCTTTTATTTCAGATGATTTACTTTTAAGTTGCGCTTGGGTGCTGGCTGTTACTTCTGTAGTGCCTGCATCTGCCGCTTTTAATATAAAATCTTTATCAGCAGCAGGAATATCTGCCCACGCAGTCGATTGAGTAATAAGCAGTGCTAAAGCAGCACTGCTTGCTAACACTAGTTTTTTAAAAGAAAATGAATGCACCGTAATTTTTTTAGATAAAAGCATGTTTTACTCCTTCTTATGAATAAAATAAAATTTTTTGTGAATGAATACCTACTGCAACCCTTAAATGATTTTTATATAAATAGTGCAATATAATGTTTTTATGGAATAATCAAATTTTACTTTATTAAAATAAAGTGACGAGCTATTTTCTAGTGTTAAGATTAGTACGTGATGCTAAAAAATATTCATTAGCAATAACACAATTAACTAAGAGAAAGAGTGATGGTATTAGTTATGCTATTGGCATTGCTGTATTAAAAATTAGCTTTGCATAGCTATGCTAACTAATAAATGCTTGGTTCAATCTGACAATCTGTTGAATTAAGCATATTAGAAATAACTAATAAAAATTTTGAACTTCGTGTGGGTTGGAACTAGAACTCTATATTTATTAAAACGAATAGTCTTCATTTTTGACGTATCCTTCAAATCAACATAAGTTAATAATGAAAATACTAATATGAGTAATTGTTCATAGTTATGATATCACCAAATTTCTCATTAAGTAATCTTTATTTGAAAAATGTTTTTATTTTTCTGTTAAATCAAAAACTTTTTATTGATATGATAATTTGGCATATTGTAGTAAGAAAAAATTATTTAATAATTTCATTATTATTTCTCTTGTTATTTCCCTGTTAATATAATCAGCTTATAAAAGATGTAAAAAATTTTTTAGTGGCACTTAAATCTTTGATAAAAATAATGGCGTATTTATTAATTTAATTATATTTAAAGTAAGTGATTGATAATTTTGATTTTGTTTTTGTGGAAAGTAAAACTCGTGTGTAATGAAAGTAATAGTTTTCTTTTTTTTTGCGATTTTAAAAGTTTTTTTATAATTATAAATTATATTTTAATTCTAGTTTTTGAATAATTAAGTCTTTTTGAATTTTATTATTTTTAATGATTAGTGTATATTATTAAGAATATAACAATTATCATTCGCTTTAATTATTTACTTGGTAAATTTTTTTATGTTATCCCCATTGATAAGCTAAGAAATAAAGGCTAAAGAGTGGTGATTTTATTTTTGGTATAACCATAATTTTTTATAAAACTAATATTAGATTTGGTTTGAAAAATAATTTTCATGTTTAAAGTAATATTTTTCTTGTTCTAATTTCTTCATTCAATCTTTTTAAAAGGAAATGTTATGAAGTTGTCTGCATCAGTGCCAGAGTCTAGCAGTCTTGAGGGGGTAGGTTCTGTACTTAGTACAGTTTCTGGCCCATCGCAAGATATGTGTCCTCACCGTTTTGCTCCTATTATTCCTGCAGAATTATTAAAAAAAATAGTTGCTTCTGAATCAATTGCACGTTCGATTTCTTTCAATGCTAATAAATTAGGTGAGTATGGAGCGTTATCGCATAATCCTCAGCCCGGTGTTATCGCTGAATCATCTGATCGGTTAGGCTCAGCTAGTACTGTTTCAGAGTTAACTACCTCGCCTAAAACAGGAAAAGGTTTTACACCTCCTGGTGTGAATGCCACGATTGATTCTTTAGATAGAGTAAGGGCTGATGCTACCGGGCAGAGATTAACAACGAATCAAGGGGTAGCCATTGCAGATAATCAGAACTCGCTGAAAGCAGGTTTGCGTGGGCCTACAGCATTAGAAGATTTTATTTTACGTGAAAAGCTTACGCATTTTGATCATGAGCGTATTCCTGAGCGCGTAGTACACGCGCGAGGTTCGGCGGCTCATGGCTATTTTGAATGTTATGCTCCGTTAACCAAGCTGACGCGAGCAGCTCCTTTTGCTGAAGCTGGCAAAAAAACGCCGGTATTTGTTCGTTTTTCTACTGTAGCAGGAGAAAGAGGCTCTGCAGATACGGTTCGCGATGTGCGTGGATTTGCAGTTAAATTTTATACAGATGAGGGAAATTGGGATTTAGTAGGAAATAATATCCCCGTATTTTTTATTCAAGACGCGATGAAATTTCCAGATTTAGTGCATGCGCTAAAACCTGAACCGCATTTTGCGATGCCTCAAGCATCAAGTGCGCATGATACTTTTTGGGATTTTGTATCATTAATGCCTGAGTCAGCCCATATGCTGTTGTGGCAGATGTCAGATCGGGCCATTCCTCGCAGTTACCGTATGATGCAAGGGTTTGGAGTTCATACATTTAGATTGGTGAATGAAGCTGGGGAATCAGTTTTTTGTAAATTTCATTGGACACCCGTAGCGGGTACGCATTCATTAGTATGGGATGAAGCAGTAAAAATTTCTGGTGCAGACCCTGATTATCATCGCCGTGATTTGTGGGAGGCTATTGAAGCAGGTGCTTTTCCTGAGTGGGAATTAGGCATACAAGTATTCAGTGAAGAGCAAGCAGAAGAATTTGAGTTTGATGTTTTAGACCCTACAAAAGTTGTACCTGAAGAGTTAGTTCCAGTTATTGGGGTGGGGCGTTTGGTACTCAACCGTAATCCTGATAATTTTTTTGCAGAAACAGAGCAAGTAGCGTTTTGTACAGCGCATATAGTGCCCGGTATTGATTTTACAAATGATCCCTTACTGCAAGGCAGAATTCATTCGTATCTCGATACACAAATTACTCGGCTTGGGGGGGTGAATTTTCATGAAATCCCTATCAATAGCCCAATAGCCCAAGTACAAAATAATCAGCGAGATGGTTTGCATCGCCAAACGATTCATCGTGGTCGTGTATCGTATGAGCCAAATTCATTAGGAGGCGGCTGCCCGTTTCAAGCAGGGATGGGAGGCTTTACTTCTTTTCTGGAAACCGTTAAGCAAGATGATAAAATGCGCGGCAAACCAGAACGTTTTGCTGATCACTACTCTCAAGCAAAACTTTTTTGGAAGAGCCAAACGCCTACAGAAAAGCAGCACATCATTAATGCATTTCGCTTTGAGCTAACGCGTGTACAGACCCCCGCGATTCGAGAACGCGTTGTAGCATTGTTAGCTAATGTTGATAACGTATTAGCGCAAGGCATAGCAGATGGATTAGGAATAGAAGTGCCTGCTGCTTTACCTAAAGTGCTAGATAAAGCTGAGCCAAGCTATGAAGCTTCACCTGCGCTTTCGTTATTCCAGCGACCTGGCAATGGTTCGATTCAAACACGGCGTATCGCTATATTAGTCGTGAATGATGTAGAAGAAGAAACGCTTATTCACACTTATAATTTATTAGCGCAACAGGGTGCCGTGCCACGTTTTGTTGGCCTGCAATTAGGCAAAGTAAAATCTCATGCTGGGCATCCTATTACTGTAGAAGCAACGATTGAAACAACCCCCTCTGTTTTGTTTGATGCTGTTGTGCTTCCCGATGGCCCTTCTGCAGTGAATCAATTAAAGAGTGTAGGCCCTGCGTTAGAATTTTTGAGAGATCAGTATCGGCATGGTAAACCAATATTAGCGTGGGGCTCAGCTTCAGAGCTATTAAAAATCGCTGGCATTCCGATCGAGGCTGATAATAAAGCAGGTGCGGATGAAGGCATTATTTTAGCTAAAACTGAATCGGCAGCTGAAGGTATTGGGGCTTTTGTAAAAGCGATTGCGAAGCATCGTTCATACGAGCGTGAGTTTGATCATCCTTTAGTATAAAGTGAATAGGGAAAATTATACGTTTAATTTTCTCTATTATTAAAGTAAATAACTTTTGATTTTATAGATATTGCATGTTTAAGAATTTAATTTAATTATTTCTTAATGAATACTATTGATTTAATGCTATTAAGGAATATCTATATTTTAATATTGTTTATTTCTTTAAATTTTTTGAAGATAATAGTAGTAGGAATAGTGTGTATATATAGTGTAAATAAAGTTTGATATTATTAAAAAGTATAATTTTTCTAAATTATATTAACCAATAGGAGTTAATTATGAAATAAATAACCGCAGCTATTCTAGTTATCGGTAGCATCGCTTCAGTAAGTTTTGCAGGCGATAGATGGAGTAATAATGCTTCAACAGAACCTGTAAAAAACGCTTATACAGGTGGCGATAAGCTCATTGATTCTCCTGAAAGTGTAGATAATTCAAGACAACGTCAAAACACTTATACAGGTGGAGATAAAGCTCGTTCACCTGACGTTACAAGAAATACACAAGATAGCCCAGCGCAATATCAAGGCAATACTAACAATAGTATTGATAATTCATCCTCTTCAAATTAATCATCAAATTATATAAGCCAACTAATTTAATTGTTAATTGTTAATTGTTAATTGTTTATGGTTTATAAAAACTATCATTTTGTTAGTTGGTTTTATATGATTTTTGATTGTAAATTATTTACATGGTTTTTATGATTTTTTAGTAACTATTGTGTAAATATTTATTAGCCCGATAAAATGTAGGTATTATACCTACATTTATCGGGTTAATTGTTTTACGTCTTTATTTAATATAGTACGGTAACCTAGTATAAGTTTGCTCAACTATATTTATGTAAACGCTAATATTTTTATTAGAATAACCAGTTTGAATCAACAATCTTTTTTTTATAGGATAGTGATTGAAAGAAACAGATTAGCGTTGCTATGGCTTGAGTGAACTCAACTGCGTAACTTCTAAAGTAATATGTTAAGGAGAGAAACTATGCAACAATCCAATACTGTTTCAGCATCAGATAGTGAGCTAGTCGCCCAAAAGCAACGTGATATTCAAAGTGCTCAAGACCAGCATGATCAAAAAACTCGGCAAGAAAATAACCAAGAAAATAAAACTGAATCTGCATCTTCTACAGAAGGTAAAGAGCAAAAGCGTCCTGTTACGCCTTTTCCTGCTCAGCATTTAAAAAAGCCAGGTAATGAAAATGAAATGGAATTAAAGCCTCAGTTTATGGCATCAAGCTATAAAGGAAGCGATAAATTAGAAAATATGGCGGCTATTGTTACTGGTGGCGATTCAGGTATAGGCCGTGCTGTTGCAGTATTGTTTGCGCGTGAAGGTGCTGATGTTGCCATTGTTTATCTTAATGAACATGAGGATGCAGAAGAAACCAAAGCATGTATAGAAAAAGAAGGTAGAAAGTGTGTATTAATTCCTGGTGATGTTAAAGATCCAGAGTTTTGCCATCGTGCAGTTGATAAAGCAGTTCAAGCATTCGGAAAGCTTGATATTTTAGTCAATAACGCGGCTTTTCAAGAGCATGCTGAATCATTATTAGATTTAACAGAAGAACGTTTTGATGAAACGTTAAAAACAAATGTCTATGGTTATTTTCATATGGCAAAAGCAGTACTCCCTCATTTAAAAGCAGGCTCTTCTATTATTAATACCGGATCAGTAACAGGGCTAAGAGGTAGCGCTAAACTATTAGATTACTCAACGACAAAAGGTGCAATTCATGCATTTACTATGTCATTAGCAGCCAATTTAATTGATAAAGGAATTCGTGTTAATGCTATAGCGCCTGGCCCGGTATGGACACCTTTAAACCCTGCAGATCAATCGGCTGAGAAAATTACCGAATTTGGTAAAAAAACAGATTATCATCGCCCTGCTCAGCCAGAAGAACTTTCACCCGCATACGTATTTTTGGCTGCACCCTCATGCTCAAGTTATATTACTGGAATTGTTTTGCCTATTACGGGCAAAGTAGGCGATTAGCCAACACTATATTTTCGCATATTCGCTGAAGCTTATTGCAAAAAAAGATTGATGCGCGGGGATACCACCTCGCGCTTCTCGTATATAAAATATCCATACTATATCTATAAAGTAGGGTACTGCAGAAAATCTATATAGGTTTTTGAATCCTTTTCTTCCACATCGTTAAGCTCAGTGACGGATGCAGGGCTTGGCCCAGTTTTTGCCCAGGCTGTAATGGTTTGAATAGCTTCAGAAGTACCTTGTACAATAGCTTCTACTGTGCCATCACTACAATTTCGTACCCATCCCTGAATCCCTGCATTTTTTGCCGCAATTACCATCGCATAACGATAACCTACCCCTTGCACATGTCCATGAATAACAAAATGTCGGGTAACAATCATTTTTATTCCTTTTGAGTTAACCAAGTTATTACAAGCATTGCATGCGTGATTATTACTAAAAATAATAATATAAAATGTTTAAGAGGCTGTCTGTTCAACACAACAAATAGCCTTTACAGTTAATCAAAAATGCTTTTAAACAGCCTAAATAAACACAGATATGTGAAAATTAAAAAATTAATTAAGGGTAGCTGGGTTTTGATTCAATAGTTGAAGGCTCTCTTTGATGCCTATGTAAACTTTTATGCTGCTTATTACATTATATTTATAAAAGAGACTATATTAAACATTGTTAAATTAATTTTTAGCTTGCTTTTACCTCAAGGAAATAAAATTTTGAATATACTGTTGAGGAAAAAACATGGCAAAATCAATACGGCATCTAGCAGCAGTACTGGGAATTATAACGACTATTTCGATGGGGTTGAGCGGGTGCGCAAGCTTGCTCCCAACGGCCAAAGAAGATACTAAAACACTGTGGCATAGCTATTCTGAAGCCCATGAAATGTACAAAAAAATCGTTCCAGGCCAAACGAGCTTGAACGAATTGAAAACTATGGGAATTGATCCTGCTGTTACATCCAATGTGTCTTTATTAGGCGAGGCTGATATGCTCCGCCGACTATTAGTGGCCTTTCCCTCAGATATTCGTTTGCTCGATAAGAATTTGAGAGAGTGTATGTCTTCTCAGCATGAGTGTTTTGCTTACGAAATTGAGCAAAACCATCGTGATCGTAAACGTACAGGTAACGTTTTGCTAGATTTATTTAATTTTAAACGTCATACCGATGTATCTGGCTGGCAATTTGATACCATATTTGTTATTGGTGACGGCATTGTTATTTATAAACAATGGAGTGGAAAACCAAACATCCAACAATCAGAAGATGAGTCTAATCCCCTTGGCCCTTTCCAGAACATGGCGCCCTCTTTAATCAAGCGCTAATAGAGTAAATAGCTGCTATCAACGTATCGCTTATTTGAGTACGGGGTTTTAGAGATATATTGTTGTTCGTAAAAGCCTAAAAACTAGTCGAGAATTTAGGCCGCATCGTAAATGTTTCAATAAGCAAGGCTAAGTTAAGAAAAGCGAATAATGATAATATTTTCACGAACTAAATTTAACAGGTACACCTTAGTCTAAAAAATGCCACACAATTCCGATCGATTAATACGAGACGAGAAAAGAAAGATAGTTTAAAACGCATTATTAATATTAGAAATTAAAAGGTCCTTCACAAATAATTTCTTCTAAAGGTTTCCGATCGCTAGGCGTTTCTTTTTCTCTAAGCTGATCAGGCAATAATTCGTTTTTTCCTGGTTTGCCTATCGCAATCATTGCTTCTACTTTAAAGTCTTCAGGAACATTGAGAGCGGCCTGGGCGCGATCATAATCAAAGCCTTGCATGCCATGCACTACATAGTTGTGCGAGAAGCCTTGTAAGGCCAAGTTTTCCCAAGCAGCTCCGGCATCAAACGTATGAGTAATCGAAGGTTTGCCATTGTAATCGAATGTGGTTTTCGACAAAATTACGACGAGTACAGCAGCTTTTTCAGCCCATGCTTTGTTTGCATCAGCGAGTAAATCTAAAAACAATGGCCAATGTTCCGTTTGATTACGGGCATATAAAAAGCGCCAGGGCTGATTATTATAAGAAGATGGCGCCCAGCGTGCAGCTTCAAAAAGCACCTTTAATGCAGGTTCTTCTATACATTCTCCAGACATAGCGCGTGGTGACCATCGATCAATAAAGATGGGATCAACAGTCGGGTGATTTGTTATACGTGTTTCGCTTCCTTTTATCATATAGAACTCCTAATTTTTATTGAGCGGTTCGTTTAAGGAAGAATAAGAGAGAAAGATACTTAAGAGTGCGGGAAAGATAACTACTTATCGTACTAGGCTCTATTCATGCTTTCAATAAACGCCAAAGAAACCTGACTTTTGTGACAGGGCAAAAATTGAGAGAGCTCTAGAGAAGATTATTTTAAAGTAGGGTGAAAACCATATTGTTATAGCGATTATACTGTCTCTATAACCTTATAGATCTGAAGCAGTTTTGCTTGGGTTTTATTTATTAACAGTATGATTTTAAAGGTAAGTTATATTAAAATTTTTTGAAAAGCTTTCAGGTTAGTGATGGCATGCTTATCGCAGTAGAATGAGTGCCGTACCTAGCGTGGTGAGGCCTGCACCTAGCCAAGCTCCTGGTGCAGGAGCTTGCTTTAAATAAAACCAAAGTAAAGGTAAAACGAGAACAGGAGTTACCGCTGATAATACCGATACGATTCCCAGATTGCCATGGCGTAGGGCAAGCAACAGCAGAGTCATTCCTACTCCCATGCCTAAAATTCCATTAAGAGCAGTTTGAGCAAACATTTTTTTTGTAATAGGTTGAAGTGCTTTTGCAGCAGGAAAACCTGTTAGATAGAGGCAGCTATGTGCCAATGCAGCGATTGTTACACGAATAGCCGCGGCGGTAATGGGGTCAACGTTAGCTTGCATCACTGGTTTGGCAAACAGTGTGCTGATAGCTTGGCAACAGGCTGATAAAAGACCAAGACCTATTCCTAATGCTATCGAGCCATTGTTAGTTTCCCACACATGGGCTTTTTCTTTATTTCGTCCCATCATAATGGCTATCATAACGCCTGTAATGGTGAGAGTAATGCCAATCATTGCCTGATTGTTGAGGCTGTCATGAAAAATATAAAACCCTAGCAAAACACTAAAAATGGCATGCGTTGCAAATAAAACCCCTGATCGTCTGGGGCCTAAGCGGTTCATGGATGAAAATAAGGCGGTATCACCAATAAAAATACCAATTAAACCGCTTAAAGCCATATTTTTAAATACACCAAGCGGCAATGTTTGCCATCCACTTGTTAGTAAAACCACTGCCCATAGTACAAACGCAACAATGATCATTCTCCAGCGCGTAAAAGCAAACGCTCCTAAATGGCGTGCAGGTGTCACGGATGATAGACTACTGCATGCCCAACATGCAGCAGCGCCTAAAGCAAGAAAATCATAAGGTATTTGCATAGGGGCTTTACTATTTAGAGTGTTCTTCAATCGTTTTATAAACGTTGATGTATCTTACTACGATTTAAAAATTTAAATAATAAAAAAGAATAAGTTTATTTCTTGTTGGTGTATGCTTGATGTGGATTGATTAAACACTCATAAATAAGATTTGCTATTGCTCGTGCGTTTCTAAGATTTTTTGCCATATGTGCGCTACCGCTCTCCGGATATTGCTTTTAGCACGATACGCTACAATCGATACCTTGATATCCCATTCTCCATTACCAACAGCGATAAGGTTATCTGATTGCCCATGTTTAAATGTGCTATCTGAAAGCCAAGCGACACCAAATCCACGTGTAGCAAGATCTTTTAGAACATCAGACATTTCGACCTCAAATGCCTTAAAGCCAAACAAGGTTTGGGGAGCATTTTTTATCGCAGTATTTACTAATCGAGCAAAATAGGCATTAGGCGAATACATGAGTAACGGTATTGGTTGAAGTGTGGTGCCCGGCATCACTATTTTTCCGCTATCAACTAATTCGAGTGATGCAAAGGGTCTAATCGTTTCAATGCCAATTTCATGACGTTCAAAACGAGTTTCATCAAGATGATTAGGATGAGTAGTTGGATGAAAACAAATTAATAAATCAGCTAAGCCAGCACTCATGAGGGTTAATATGTCATGTACATTGCCCACTTCAATGCTGCAACTCATGCACGTATCAGTTACCCATGCACTCCACCATTCCGGTAATCGGGTGGTTGCAAGTGAATAGGGAATAGCAACACGCACATGGTTGCGTGATGGAACTTCTCCGATTTCTGCTTTTGCATCGGCAATGCGATTAAGAAGATCAATAGCAACTAACCTAAATTGCTCACCTGCGCTGGTTAAATGAGTAGGGAATGCAGTGCGGTCAATGAGCTTTGCACCTAACCAATGTTCAAGAGCTTGAATGCGGCGGCTAAAGGCTGCTTGCGATACATTACGAATTTCAGCTGCGTGCGTAAAATTTCTTACATCTGCCAGGGTGACAAAGTCTTGAAACCATCTAGTATCCATTATCCGCTTTTCTCCTTGAGTGTGATTTTCTAAGGTTACTTAGCTGAAGGTGATGTTATTTCTGCAATCATAATGCGCATGATGCATAAGTTTCGTATGTGATATTAACATTGGACGAGTACTTTTGCTTTAGGTCACCATCTGGTCATTTCATAGCTTATGTAAGAGAGGAATTGATCATGGCTGACACATTAAGAGAAGCTGCCCAAGAGTTTATGGTTCGTTATGGCGGAGACACCTTTCCTAATTTATTTCGCAGTGCGAAGGGAAGCATCGTTATCGATGATACAGGACGCGAAATTCTAGATTTTACTTCAGGGCAAATGTGCGCAACGATTGGTCATAATCATCCTGCTATTGTTCGCGCCGTGCATGAGGCGGGAGAAAAAGCATTTCATATGTTTAGTGGAATGATTCCTGAAGTGGTGGCTGAGCTAGCATCTACATTAGCCCATGATTGGATGCCTGCTAGTCTTACAAAATCTATTTTTATTAATACAGGCTCAGAAAGTAATGAAGTTGCTTTACGTATGGCAAAAATGTATACGGGTGGATACGAAGTTCTATCGGTAGGTGGTTCTTGGCACGGTATAACAGGCGGGGTAAGTGCCATCTCATTTGCAAGCGACCGTAAGGGCTATGGTGTACAAGTGCCAGGCGTTTATGTAATGCCAGAGCCGAATGACTACAGGCCATATATCAAAGGGTTAAGCGCTGAAGATTCTGCCCTTGCATGCCTTGAGATTGGGCTGAAAATGTATGATATGGCATCTACAGGTAAGCGTGCTGCTATCATTATTGAACCTATTATTAGTGCTGGCGGCGTATTAGTGCCTCCAAAATCTTATATGCAAGCATTGCGCCGTGCTGCTGATGAACGCAATATGCTATTGATTTTTGATGAAGCCCAAACTGCTTTTGGTCGAATTGGGCATCGGCATGCATCTGATTTTTTTGGAGTCGTGCCTGACATTATGACCTTATCTAAAACAATGGGCGGTGGTTTACCTTTGGCTGCAACGGTGACCACAAAAAAAATTGAAGAAGATATTTATGAAAAAGGTTTCACTTATTATACAAGCCATGTTTCAGACCCCTTGCCTGCGGCAGTAGGGCTAGCTGTTTTAGATACGATTAAGAAAGAGCTTTTAATTGAACGTGCTCGTACTACCGGTGCTTATCTACGAGACAGGTTACAAGAAATGCAAACGCGCTATGAAGCGATAGGCGATGTACGAGGAGAAGGTATGTTGCTTGGTGTGGAACTTGTAAAAAATCGAGAAACGCGTGAGCCTTTTCATGAGTTAGGCAAACTAACAACAAAGAAATGTTTTGATTTAGGCTTAAGCATGAATATTCGGCGCCGACCAGAACGAGGCTCTGTATGGCGAATCGCTCCGCCTTTAACGATCACACATGAAGAAATAGATAAAGGTATCAACATTCTTGAGCAGGCATTACGAGAAAGCTTGAGTGCGTTAGCTATATAGAACTAAAGCTGCTAATTTTTTTGGATTTTAAAATTTTCTATGGGTTTTCTATATGTTTTATATGAGGCTAGGCACACGAAAAGAATAGCAAACGTGCTGATATCATCTTTAGTTAGTATTGGCCTTATTTAAAGCTCTTATATACATTGTAGAGGAAAGCAAGTTGCTTATTCCTCTACAATTTGAGGGGGGTAATTAACCCATGTCACTTTGAAAGCAGGCTTTATTTCCAGCCTGCGTTTTGCAAATCGGTATACACACTATTGGCAAATTGTTGATGAACCGTAGTGGTAGGATGCACACTATCAGCAAAGGCATAGGTAAGAGGCGCATTCGAGCTTACATAATCAATTTCATTGCAGAATACTGATGAACGTGAGCGTAAAGCGGGGTTAGGCGGCGTTTGAGAGTAAGCTGCTAAACTTGTATATATGGCATCTAAATTACAAGCAGTGCCTGCTGTCGTAACCGATATGCCATAGATGTTAGGCGATGATATTACATTCGAATAAAAGCCATTAAAGTCAGCCAAGCGTACTTTATTATTACTGACAACTGTATTTTGAAGCGCAGTATTAATTGTTTGCGACATAAGATTTAAAAGCGATTGTGCTTCAGTGCTTGTTGCAGCACCAAAAGGTGTTTTAGATAAGTCTGGAAGCGTACCGACAAGCACTTTTGAAGCGCCTGCATCAATGAGTCTGTTGATTTGTTGAACGAGCTGAGTAGATGTTTCTACAATATGAGCTTGAGCAATAGGAATATACGTGTTTCCACAATTGCTAATGCCATACAACTGTTTAATGATGTCGTTTGACCCACCTTGCACAACAACTAAGGCGTCTGTTGGTACCTGAGGGTTGTCTACTAAATATCGATCTATTTGATCTTTTATCGAACTGGCTGTAATGCCATTGCTAACAGGTGTACCTGTAGGCACACATTCTGACCCTGTAATCGTGTATCCAGTTAATGCTGAGCCTGCTGAATCTACTAATTGCCCATTAATATCAGTTAGATAGGAGGAAAAGGCTGGCGATTCGGTAATTTGCGCGCCGCCTTCTGCATAATTGTTTCCTCCTTTTAGCACAATTCCTGATGAGCCATTGGGTCCAACTCCCGGCCCTGTTGAACGATTGGTGGTCAATGGTAAATGGTAATGATCTGCCAAATACTCAACCCATACTTTGCCAGGGTTTGTCGTAAATCGCCCACTGGCTGAATAGGTTGTTCCATTAAGTGTGCCAGCCTTTGCGAGGCCTAGCCCTTGATAGGTGCCGCCATCTGAAAGGCTATCTCCAAATACTATAATCTGAGAAATTTTAGAGTCATCATCAATTTTACACCCCCCTAACATTAATGATAAACAACTGACATAAAGAATATTACGAATGAATGTTTTCATAGAACGATTCCTGGTTATTTTTCTAACAATGATGAATATTATATGAGTGTGATGCACTAAAACTAGAGCGTTGTATGACACACAATTTTAAGTAAAGAAGACGGTTATGTACTGATTGATAACACGTTGAAAGCATAGCGTAGCAATTGTGTAGGGCCTTCAGTTATTTTTCTAGCGGGCAATATTGCTAGTAGGCAAACGATAAAGGCTTGCTATGAACAATAGGAAAGTAGAAATAAATATTGTTGTCGATATGTAACTATAATGGGTATGACGTTATTATAAATAATACTTAAGATACTCATTGCTGTTAAATAGTAATTGTTATACTGCAGTTTTATATTGTTATTAATAATTAAAATCAAGGAAATAAATGCCTTATTTTTTTGACTTGAAAAATAAATATTCGCTTATTTTTTATATTGGAATACTTTCTTTTTGTATAATATTGATTCGTTATGTCGGTGCGATAAATCCGGATATTGAATGGTTAACCTTATGTGCAAAAAGATTGCTTTCAGGTGGAAAATTTTACGATGATTTTTATGAAATTAATAGCCCTTCAAGTATAGTTTTATATTTTATTTCTGTTTTTTTTGAGAACTTATTACATATTCCTACTTATATTTCAACATCTATAATGGTAGTGCTAGTTATTTGGATGGTGATTGCTTTATGTAATCTAATCATAAGACAGAGAGAATATCACTTACCCAGCCCTAACGATGATCACTTAAATTTATTCCTTCTATCTTTTTCTTTATGCTATATGGTCATGCCTTATTTAGGTTTGGCACAAAAAGATCATTATATAGCTATATGTATGTTTCCTTATGCTTTAATTCTTTTTTCTCCTGTGGGTTTTGAAAGGAAAAATAAGCGCTATATATGTGTTAATTTTTTCTCATCATTGTTATTGGGAATAGTAATTTTATTGAAGCCATATTACATTTTAACTATGTTAGGATTACATGGTTTTGCTTATGTTAAGTTTAAAAAAATTCGATTTTCTATCATTGATATAAGTATCATTTTTATTTTTTGCATAAGTTTTATTGGTTTTTATTGGAGCTATTATATTACTTGGTATCCTATAGCTAAAGAAGGTATTAAACTTTATAAAGGTTATAATGCCCCGATTGGTGAAGTTATTATGAATTTACTATGGAATTTAACGCTTCCTTATTTTTTAGCAATTAGTATTTATAAAGATAAACGTTACCATTCGTATGGTTTAGGTAAAGATTTTTGTTACATGTTGTGTGGGTTGGCACTGTGCAGTATTCCAGCTTATCTTATACAAAAAAAAGGGTGGTATTATCAACTTTTACCAGTGATATTGCCTTTATGGATAATAATATTTTTCCCTGTTTTAAATAAAGCGTATAAAAGTAGCAATAAATATCAATTATTAAAAATTATAGGGTTAATATTAATTTTTCTTTATATATTTCAATCATGGTTTTGTAAATCATTTTATAGTCCTGGAGAAATAAGTAATTCAAGAAAGTGGGCAAAAGAGGTAGCTTCCTTGCTAAAACCTGATGATGGTTTTATGTGCATTTCTCATTCTATGGAATGCCCATTTGCATTGAAGCATTTAGGTGATTATAAGTATGTATCGCGTCAAGCTATTATTCTTTCTTCAGCAGGATCTTTGAATTTATGGAGGAAAGGAGAGGCATCTAAAGAATTTTTTAACTATTACTTTAAAAGAGATTTAAATAATTTATCACAAGATATTGTAAAAGGTAATGCAAAAGTTTTAGTTATTGAGTGGAAATATTTAGAAAATGGGAATATTGAGATATATGGCGATAGTGAAGAATTTAAGGCGCTGTTAAATACATTTAAATTTAAATTAGTAAATTATATAAAAGATTATCCTCATGCTTCCCAAGCAACATGGATTTTTTTAAGACAATGATAACGTATAAGAGTAAATCTAATTTTACAGCGTTGAGGTGATACTATTATTCATAATGGTGTTAAGCGTAGCATTCTCACATCCTCTTGAGCGTGTATGAATGCGTGTCGATAAAGGTAAAAAAGCGTCTTGCAGAGCTTGAAGAGCGCGTTGGCCATCAGCCTGACCGCACATGAAAATATCAAGTGCAGCAAAACCATATTCAGGCCACGTATGAATTGAAATATGCGATTCTTCTAACATGACTACGCCTGTTATCCCTAAACCAATTCCAAAGCTATGAAAGTGACTCATCACAATATTAGCGTTTGCTACCTCAGCACTATGTAAAAGTACTGTTTGAATAGAGGTTTGATCACTCAGGAAAGCAGGAGCAATTCCATAGAAGTCTGCAAGAATATGAATGCCTGAAGGCTGATGAACAGCTAGTGCAGGAGCCATGTTCATTTATGTCCGCCGCCGCCTGATCCACTGCCCCAGCTACCGCCACCGCTACCTGTACGCGAATGCCAACTGCTTCCTGATTTATATCCGCTCGTATGAATCGATGAAAAAAAGGAACTCCACGAAAAAAATGTAGAACCTCCAGCAATGACTAAGGCATAAAGAATAAATTTTCCTTTCATAAGGAGTCTTTTTCAGGTAAAAACTTGAGCCAGTAAGTAGGAATATAAATAGCTGCTACTCCAAATAAAACATACAGCCACGTATCAGAAAAATCAAAAAGAAGGGGAATGCTGTTAAAAATTAAAAGCCCCCATACAAATTTTTTAGAAATACTTGCAATGCTTTGGTGATCATCATTGTTTGTAGCGTTGGCTGTAAGGTGATTTCCAAACCATGCTCGCATCTGATCTAATGGAATAGATGTAGAAAGCGACCACGTAAGTTCTTGCTCAGAACATTCAGCAACTAGCATGTCTTTCCCATTTTCAAATTCATGAATCTGTGTTTGATCGCCATGTTTTACTTGCCAGTTAAATGCTCCTGCAACCCATGTAACTGTAGCTTGATACTCCCATTTCAATTGAAAAACACGGCTATTCCATAATGCAGTTTTATTGCCTGGCTTCCATTCAGGCCATGTGGCACTAACATTCGCGCGTGACCACCCCTCTTGGGTTTCGGTTATCCATAAAAATCCTGCACGAGAGCTGTAAAGCAGATATTCAGTCCAGCCAGTTTGTTCCGCATCTTGGCGCTGCATAAGACCTATTAACTCATAGTGCATGCCGCTGATAGTAGCCTGCGCCCCAAGTTTTAAAGTGGTTTGCCTCTTTTCTAAACGCTCATGGGTAGCTAATACCTCAGTAGTAGAGCCTGTTAGCTGCAGTTCAGTTGAGCAGCTGGAGCAGATAAGATGCGTTGTTGCGCCTGGAACATAACGTAAGGTATTTCCACAGGCAGTACACGCAAGCTGATCAACTTTTCCTTTGTAATGTCCCGCACTTAAATGAATATCTTCTTCATGTCGCAAGTGCTGACATTTTAGTGTTTCAGGGGTAACTGCTTCACCAGAAAATACTTTAGGAAGAAGATGTTGCTGATTGTTCTGATGTTGCTCCTGGCAATCTGAGTAATCGAGCGTCAAAAAGGTATTTTTATAACGAAAATCAGCAACGCGAGCTTGCCAGCCAGCACCCACCTTGAAAGGAAGTTCTCCTTGACCGCCAATGCAATCAGCGATGCGAACTTCAGCCACCATATATTCTTGTTTATCGATGAGTTCGGTATGTGCAGGTACTAAGGTATTCCATGCCGGAAAATCGCCTGTGGCTGGGTATTCAAACGTAAGGGTATAAAGCCCTGAAGAATCACCAAGCCACCCTGTTTTTCCTGAATCAAAAAGAATGTACCATTCATTCCATAAGCCAGCCGAGTAACGTAATTGAATACGGCCAATAATCGTAAAATGCTCACCTTGCCAAACGCCCGTGGTGCCTAGTTGAAGAACAGAATAGTCTTCAAGAACGTTGGCCATTTTACCGAGATTTTTCACGGCATTTAGCTCTTTGAGAGCAGTGGTTTTACAGTACCCGCATACTGCTATAACTGAAGCATGTGAAAGAAACTGAAGGGGAGCACCGCACCCTGGGCACACAGTAGTTTGCATAAAAAGCGCGCTAGTCCATCAGTTTTTTAATAAGTTCAGTTTTTGCAGCCTTGTATTCCTCTTCAGCAATCAGATTTTTTTCCAATAACGCTTTTAGCCGTTCTAAACGTGCTTCTATCGAGTTTTCTTGTGGTGTCGATTGAGGGGCAGAAGAGGGCGAGGCAGAAGCCGCAGCGGTTGCTGCATTGAGGCCTTGTGCCATGATGTTTCCAAACACAACACCTGAGCTAAGTCCTGCGCCTAATCCTGCTAGTCCGCCTTCATTTTGTGCAGCAAGAGGAATAGAGTCAGCCACTTGAAATTGTGTATACCCACTCATTGCTTTGTTGCTGAGTGTGCCTTTCATGGTGGCAGCAATACGAGCATCTAAAGCAGTTTGAAGTTCTTCAGGTAGGTTTAGACTCGTTACGTTAAATTCATCTAAGGCAAGCCCGTATTTTTCAAAGGCTTTTGATAAATCACCTTTAATCTGTTGTGCCATCAGGCTTTGATTAGCAGCCATATCAATAAATGAAACTTGGCTTGAGCCTAGCGAGCTGCTCATCGACGCTAATAAAATACCGCGTAGTTGTTCTTCAACATCGTCTCGTGTATAGACTTCTCGCGTACCGCTGATTTCTTTGAAAAATAATTTTGCATCAGCAAGCCGATAAGAATACATGCCAAATGCACGCAGCCGAATCATATCAAAATCTTTGTCGCGAATCGTAATCGGCTGGGCGGTTCCCCATTTGCGGCCGGTTTGAATGCGTGTGCTGAAAAAGTAGACATCTGATTTAAAGGGGGAATCAAAAAATTTATCCCAGTTTTTTAGATTGGTGAGAATGGGTAAGGTTTGAGTAGTTAGTGTGTGAGTACCTGGCCCGAAAACATCTGCAATCTGCCCTTCATTCACAAATATTGCGCATTGTGATTCACGAACAACTAAAGTGCCTCCATTTTGGATTTCAAAATCTTCCATAGGGTAGCGCCACGCTAAAACACCCTCAGTTTCTTCATTCCATTGAATGACATCGATAAACTGTTTTCTAATAAAAGAGCCCCAGCTCATAGCATAGCCTTTCTTGTAGAGTCGTATGTTACGTGGTTTTAAGCAATACACGCTGCATTAATAGCGCCTAATGATAAAGAAATAGCGCCAATAAAAGCGCCGAAAGCCACATTGCCTGATTCGATATGTTCTTTAGAGATGCGTAATAAACGCGCGGTGGCCGCATAGCCGAGAACTTGCACAATGAGTGCCCCCACTGCCCAAGCAAGAAATTGCTGGTAGTCAGCAGTATGAATAATGCAGGAGGCAAGCGTTAGCGAGAAGCCAATTAATGCGCCACTTAATGAGAGAGCAGCTGCGTTATTACCCTGGCGAATGAGCAAAATTTCATCAAAAGGTGTGGCTCTTGTGTACACCATAATAAATACAATAATTAGTACGCTTGCCAATAGAAGATGGAGCAGATAATTTGCAATAATAGGCATAATGTTTTCGCTCTTTTTAAAATTAGAAGTTACGCAGTTAAGCTCTCTTGGTGTATTGGCAATATGCCGTACTTGCTGGTTTATATTCGTGTGAAAATGGAAACATTATAGATACGCTGCAAATTATACAGGTATGCCTGGTTAGTGTAGTAGAGGGGGTTAATTGCAAATGAATTTTTTGTAAATTTTGCATTCAGCCATTAGCTAGGGTCGCTTTTAGTTTTATTGATTTTAAGAGCAATTATTTTATTGTTGGGGGGGCCAGACGCATGATGATAAGGTAAATGAATAACTGTTAAAGCAGCCTGGTATTTTTATAAAATGTTGCTTTGTATAAAATTGTCTGAGATGATTGCCTTTAATAGCTAAAGCCACATAACGCAGCGTATAGCTAACTATTTTCGCGTGCTGTTGTTGGTTTCAGCAATATTTCAAAACCTCAGGGCATCAGAAGTTACGCAGTTGGGTTCACTCAAGATATGGGATGCCCCGCATGGCAACGTAGACAGTACATGGAGTACGGTAAGTGACCAACACGCGGGGCGTCCCACGCCGAGAGAACCCAACTGCCTAACCTCTAAAAATAATGGTTTTAAATAAAGCTATATAAGATTATTGGGGTAGATACTCGAGTAGACATTGAGTTTTTCAAGAAGAGCAAAGTTGGGTAAAGGATAAAAGTTACAATGTCACACGATTGGTATAGCCGGCATATTTTAGAAGACATGCCGGTGGGGGCTTATGTATGCGATGCGAGCGGGCTGATTATTTATTTTAACCCTGCTGCTGTTTCGGTTTGGGGGCGTGCTCCTGCGTTACATGATCCCAATGATCGTTTTTGCGGTTCCTTTAAGCTTTTTTCGTTAGAAGGCTTGCCTATTCATCATGCGCAGTGCTCGATGGCCTTAACGTTACATGCGCGGCAGGCTTATCCTGAACAAGAAGTGATTGTTGAGCAACCTGATGGTAAACGTTTGTTTATTTGCTCGCATACGAAACCTCTTTATGATGAAAGTGGGCAGTTTCTTGGCGCGATGGGTACGCTTATTGATCTTACACCCCATAAACAGATCGACATGCATTGGAGTGAAAACCAGTTACGCTATCAAACAATTATTCAGACAACCACAGAGGGAATCGGCGTCATTGCTGAAGATGGAACACTGATATCGATGAATCAAGCAGGGCTGGCTATGGTGGATGCTAGCGTAGATAAGATAAAGGACACTTCTTTTTTTAGTTTGATTGTGCCAGAACATCGTGAAGCATTTCAAACATTTCATGCAAGCATTTGTCAGGGTAGTTCATCACACTTTGAGTTCGATATGGTTGGATTGCAAGGAAAAAGACGGCAGCTAGATTCACATAGTTCGCCAATTTATATGCCTGGTGGTGTAGTGCATCATTTACTTGTTATCAGTGATATTTCAACCAGCAAAAAAATTGCGATGAATTTACAAGAAGAAAGAGAGTCGCTTGAGGCTTTAAATAATCTTAGCCGTGCGTTAGCTTCAACACTTGATGTAAAAGAGCTTGTACAGAAGGTAACAGATGAGGCTACAAGGCTTAGCGGAGCAGCGTTTGGCGCTTTTTTCTTTAATACTATTGATGAAAGCGGTAAAGCGTATATGCTTTATACGCTTTCTGGCGCGCCTGTTGAAGCATTCTCTTCATTTCCTCATCCGCGTGCGACACAGGTTTTTGCACCTACGTTTCGTGGTGAACATACAATTTTGAGCGATGATATTACAAGCGAAGCAACCTATGGACATATGCCACCGCATTTCGGAATGCCAGAAGGGCATTTGCCAGTTAGAAGCTATCTTGCCGTTCCTGTTGTTTCACGAACAGGCGAGGTTCATGGAGGCATATTTCTTGGGCATGACCAAAAAGGTGTTTTTACAAAACGCTCTGTATCGGTAGCTGAAGGGATTGCTTCATATGCAGCGATAGGAATTGATAACGCCCGCTTATATGAAAAGTTATTAAAAAGCGAAAGTCGATGGCGTGGTCTAACCGAGGCTATGCCACAGTTGGTATGGGTGTGTAAAGGTGAGAATGGATATTGCGATTATCTTAGCTCGCAATGGCAAGCGTATACAGGGATTAAAACGGATCAATTACTAGGGTTTGAATGGCTGAAATTGCTGCATCCTGACGATCAAGAAAAAGCTGGGCAAGCATGGCAAGATGCTGTAGCCGATAGGGCAGAATATAATATTTCTTACCGTATCAGAAAATACGATGGGCATTATGGTTGGTTTAAAACGCGCGGTGTTCCGGTTCGTGATGAGCATGGCAAAATTACGGTGTGGTATGGTACGTGTACCGATATTCAAGAATTAATGGACGCGAAAGAAAGTGCCGAAGCAGCGAATCGGGCGAAAACAGAATTTTTGGCAAATATGAGTCATGAAATTCGTACACCGATGAATGCTGTGGTTGGAATTGTTAACCTTCTAGAAATGAGCGGTAGCAGCTCAAATCCAAGCCCAAGCCGTCAAAAAGAATTTATTAGTACGCTGAAAAGTAGTTCACACCAGTTAATGGGGCTGATTAATGATTTACTTGATATCGCTAAACTTGAAGCACAACAAATTCAGTTAGAGCGCTTGGAATTTGTTTTGGATGAAATTCTGACGGAAGTCATCAGCATTAATGCGGTTAAAGCGAAAGAAAAACACCTTAAGCTAGAGGTGAAAGCACATTGCCCTACCAATATTACTGTGTTAGGTGACCCGCTGCGTTTTCGGCAAATTTTGATGAATTTAGTCGACAATGCTATCAAATTTACAGCGCAAGGAGAGGTTACTGTCTTTGTTGACTGGCAACGGAATAAAGATCAAAAGATTGCTGATGTTCATATTGATATAGTAGATACAGGTATTGGAATTCCTGCACATAAAATTGATACGATATTTTCTAAGTTTTCTCAGGCTGATACAAGTATTACCCGCAAATATGGGGGTACAGGTCTTGGGTTATCGATAACAAAATCTCTAGTTGAAGTAATGAATGGAGACATCTATGTGCGAAGCCAGGAAAATAAAGGGTCAGTATTTTCTATTGTTATACCATTTATGTTTGCTACAGAAGCACCGGTTGAAAACGCAACCTTGTTAAATACCCATACTACAAGCAGCGCAAATAGCACGAATAGCTCAAATAATACTAGCAGCTGGCTAACACTTTCAGCTGAGGAAAAAGAGCAAAACGAACGCTACCATATTCTGCTTGTCGAAGATTTAGATGCTAATATTTTGGTGGCAACTTCATTATTATCTTCATTTGGATATGAAGTGAAGGTTGCTCAAAATGGCCAAGAGGCGCTTGAGCGATTACGGCATGAAAATTTTGATTTAATTCTGATGGATGTTCAAATGCCTGTAATGGATGGTTATCAGACCACAGAAAATATTCGGCAGAGTGAGGCTCAGCAAGGCTTAAAAAGAATACCCATTATTGGCATGACAGCGCATGCGCTTCAAGGAGATCCTGAAAAATGCTTAAATGCGGGCATGGATGATTATATTCCTAAGCCTTTTCAGCCTAACGCATTACGAGGAAAAATTATCAAGCATCTTATTTCAACAGAGTAGCTATAGATTTTTTATAAAAAACCTGTTTGTATTGGCATCAGAGCATACTAAGTTATTGATAACATGATTTAGCTAGTTTCAAGAAAAAATGCTTTCGGTACTGTCACTAGAAGAGCGCTTGTGAAAGCTCTTTAGCATCCCAACTATTATTAGAGTGATTAAAGTGTGACCGCTTCTTTTAAATTCTTCTCCATAAACGTTAAACGATTTTTACAGGAATTGTTTGCCAAATGCGTGAGAAAAAACAAAAGCCTAGTTATCTAAATTTTGACAAAGCACGCTATCGTTGGAAAAAAGAGATAGATTACCGTGTGCATCCTGAACAATATTGTGTGGGCAAAGGCGAGCAGGGCGTGCTGATATGTGAGCCTTATAAAAGTGAAATCACGCCTTATTGGCGCTTTAAAACACCTGAAATTGCTAAAGAAAGCAGTAGCAAAATCTATGCATTATTTGAAGAGTATCTTAAGAAAAATGAGTTTGTAGGGGCTGACATGGCGCGCAAATTTTTGCAAATGGGTTATACGCGCAGTCGTCGTTATGCCAACTACAAAGGCGGAAAAAAATATGATAAAGAAAATGATTATTCTTTAAATGAGCGTGGCACAGGTGATCCTCAAAAAATTGAAAGTGCCAATATTTTTTATACGAAATGGAAAGAGGCAGAAGCTAACCCGGTTTACGCAGCAATGAAAAAAGAATGGAAGAAAAAGGGATGATACGTAAAGACTTACCCACGTTTTACTATCATGATCATTTTATGGAGATGTTGACCTTTATCGAAAAAACGTATGGTCATATTTTAGAGCCTTTCCATGTTGATTTTATCCATGACTTTAGGGCGCTATCTAAAACTGAGCAATGTTTATATATCCGTATGTGTAATCGAAAAGGAACTATTTTTTCCGTCCCATCATTGCATTACGATGAAATTCCACATTTAGAAAATAATATTCATTTGTTGCTTACAAAAGGCTATGTTAGGCAGCTAAGAGATGAAGATTATGCCGCCTGGCTTTCAATATTAACTAAAAATGACCTTGTGAAATTAATCCAAAAGGCAGGTATTGAAGGAATTAAACAAGATTGGCTGAAACCACGGCTGATGTGTGAAATTAGCCAGGCACTAACGTTTCAACAGGTGCGAACATATGTTGATGATACCGACTATGTGGTTCAAGACAAAACTGAAGCACTAGAATTTCTGCTTTTTTTGTATTTTGGTAAAACATATGCTGATCTTAAGAGCTTTGCTTTGCGTGATTTAGGCATTATGCGTGTTCATGCGAATGAAATATATACAGCCCGTTTTTCTAGTGTACAAGAAGCTCAAGAGTGCTTTGCATATAGCCAGATGTTGGGCCAACTTGAGAATAAAGAGCTTACAACCCATGTGCAGCTTGCAGAGTATCTTTTAAGTTTAAAAGATCCTGAAAGTGAGTACGCACGTTCATTGCGTGCCAAAGTAATGGCGACACTAGGGCAGTTCTTTGAGCAGCATAAAGCGTTTGAAAAAGCGATTCAGTTGTATGAGCGCAGTGCCTCGGCGATTAGCCATCAACGATTAGTTCGCTTGCTCTACAGTCAAGGTTATAAAGATAAAACTAAAGCCTTGTTAGAGCACTTGATTGATGATCCAGAAAATGATGAAGAGTATTTTTTTGCCACTGATTTTTATGCGCGAAAATTTCAAGGTAAACGCATCAGTGCATGTACTGCCATTCTTCGTGAAGGCACAACAATAGCTATTGATGAAGCCTACCGTGATTCACCCGAAGAAGGCGTTTTAGCATTTTTACGCAGGCAAGGCTATCAGGCCTGGTTTACAGAAAACATACTTTGGCAAAGTTTGTTTGGGCTGTTATTTTGGGATGAGTTGTTTGGTAAGGGTAATACGCTGAGTAGCGGCTTTGATCGCTTGCCGCACTGCCTAAAAGATAACAGTTTTGCCAGCGTTTATCAGGTAGAAATTGCCCAGAAGCTCCATAAGATTCAAACAGGTCAAGCATTACCTACCATATTAAAAACGATTGCCTCGTATTGGGAGTCGCCTAATGGTTTGTTTAGCTGGTTTCATCTTGATATTGAAACCCTTACACCATTATTGAGTTTTGCGGACAAAAACGCTGTCGCTGCTATCTTATCTCTCATGACACAGAATTATCGTGCGATGCGAGATGGTTTCCCCGATTTAATGCTTTTGAAGAATGAAACGATTCAATTTGTTGAGGTGAAAGCAGAAGGCGATGTTATTCGCCGCAACCAACTAACGCGATTACGACAGATGCAAAGCGTTGGTTTAAATTGTGAGATTTACCGCGTTAATTACCGCTATGACCCTGATCAAACCTATGTTGTTATCGATATCGAAACAACAGGAGGGCGCAAGAATAGTGATCGTATTACAGAGATTGGTGCTGTAAAAATAAAAAACCATCAAGTGATTGATGAATGGCACTCGCTTATTAATCCTCAGCGTTCTATTCCTGCATATATAACGCGCTTAACAGGCATTAGCAATGATATGGTGAAAGAGGCTCCTGTATTCAATGAGGTAGCTGAAGATTTGCATGCTTTTATGAAAGATGCGATTTTTGTGGCTCATAATGTTAATTTTGATTATGGTTTTATTGCGAGCGAGTATAAGCGCTTAGAAAAACCATTTCGTTATCCTAAATTATGTACCTGTACGGGCATGCGTCGCCATTATCCTGGTCATAGCTCGTATGGGCTTGCAAACTTATGCAGCATTTATGATATTAATCTCGAAACGCATCATAGGGCATTATGCGATGCTAAGGCTGCTGGAAAATTATTGACGTTGATCAATAAAAAGAGAGAGGAAATTGATGTTGATTCGTCATCAGCAGTTTAACGTAAAGGTCGAATGTAGTTAATCTGCTTCCCGATACCATCATATAAAATTCAAAAGCAATAATCGGAGTGTGGCTTCTTGCGAGAGCATCTATAGTTTGATAAGTAAGCTGCTAGGCTTCAAGCCAGTTTTGCACACGTTTATATAGAAATCTCATGAGGATAAACTTTCTGTGAATACAAAGAGTCAACACAAAAAACAAGCAGAAGCTACACTCGCCGATTCACGCTGGGCTGCTATTCTTGCGCGTGATAGCCAAGCAGATGGTACGTTTGTATATGCGGTTACTACAACTGGAATATATTGTAAGCCTTCATGTGGCTCTCGCGCTGCAAAACCAGAACATATTGCGTTTTATGCTAACCCAGCAGAGGCAGAAACAGCAGGGTATCGGCCCTGTAAACGGTGCAAACCAAATCAACCTTCGTTAGCGGCTGAGCATCTTGCTAAAATAGCAGATGTATGTCGGTTTATTGAAACGGCTGAGCACCACCCTACGCTTCAAGAGCTTTCGGTGCGCGCTAACATGAGTAGGTATCATCTACACCGCTTATTTAAAGCTACAACAGGGCTGACGCCAAAAGCGTATGCAAATGCACACCGAGCTGAATGTATGCGCCGCGAGCTAAATACGACTGATACGGTAACAGATGCTATTTATAGTGCAGGCTATCATTCAAGCAGTCGTTTTTACGAAGCCTCGAATCAGGTGTTGGGTATGACACCTTCAACGTATCGGGCTAAAGGCCGCGATGCAAATATTCATTTTGCATTGGGCGAGTGTTTTCTAGGTTCTATTCTGGTAGCAAAAAGTGAACGGGGTATTTGTGCCATTTTATTAGGTGATGATCCTGCTACGCTCATAGAAGATATTCAAACTAAGTTTTCATCTGCCAGCTTAGTTGGCGGTGATGAAACATTCGAGCAATGGGTAGCCCAGGTTGTAGGTTTTATCGAAGCTCCTAAAGTTGGGCTTCATCTACCCTTAGATATTCAAGGTACAGCGTTTCAGCAGCGTGTATGGCAAGCGCTACAGCAAATTCCAATGGGTAAAACGGTGAGCTATACCGACATCGCTCAGCAGATGGGTTTACCTAAATCAGTACGAGCAATTGCAAGTGCTTGCGCTGCGAATACGTTGGCGGTAGCGATACCTTGCCACCGTGTTATTCGTTTAGATGGCGGCTTATCAGGCTATCGGTGGGGCATTGAACGCAAAGAGGCATTATTGAAGAGAGAGCAGGAGCAAGGTGAGTGAGTAATGTTCACTCCACCCCTTATGTGTACTAAAGCGTGTAATATTTGCGCTGCCTATCGTTGAAGCCCCTTATTTATGATGTCTCGACACATCCTCATTCTTTCAGTATTCATTGTTGCTTCATGTGGTCTTGCCTATGAATTGATTGCTGGAGCGCTATCTAGTTATTTACTAGGTGATTCCATTTTGCAGTTTTCCACCATTATTGGGTGTTACTTATTTGCAATGGGGGTGGGGTCACACCTTTCAAAATATGTAAAAGATGAAGATGTATTATCGCGCTTTGTTGATATTGAGCTGGCGGTAGGGTTCATTGGTGGGCTATCGGCTGCGTTATTATTTTTAACCTTCACCTGGATGGCAGCTCCGTTTCGCACCATGCTCTACTGTTTAGTATTTATGATCGGGGCATTGGTAGGCATGGAAATTCCGCTTGTAATGCGGGCCTTAAACACGAAGCAAACCCAGTTCAGCGAATTAGTCAGCCGTGTTTTAACCTTCGATTATTTAGGTGCGCTGGCAGTTTCTCTTTTATTTCCTTTGGTGCTGGCCCCTCAGTTAGGCTTAACGCGCACAGGTTTTCTTTTTGGTATGCTAAATGTTGCGGTAGGGCTGTGGACTATTTTTGTTTTTAGATCAGAATTAGCCAATGTTAGAGCACGTTTTCTTCGTGCCTGTACTGTCATGGCGCTGCTGGTTTTCGGGTTTGCCTGGTCTGACAAAATGGTGTACTTAGGAGAGCATGCGTTATTTGGCGATGAAATTATTTTTTCAACCAATTCACCCTATCAGCGATTAGTGATTACACGTTGGAAAAACGATTTACGCTTGTATATTAATGGCAATCTACAATTTTCATCCCGAGACGAATATCGGTATCACGAAGCCTTAGTGCATCCTGCGCTTGAAGCATTACCCTGGGCGCGCTCTGTGCTTATTTTAGGGGGAGGCGATGGCCTCGCGCTGCGCGAAGTACTTCGCTATCCAAATATTAAAACGGTAACATTGGTTGATCTTGACCCTGCAATGACAAAAGCGTTTCGTCAGCGCGAAGAGTTAGTTAAATTAAATCATGCTTCGTTGAGTGATACGCGGGTGCGTATAGTTAATGCTGACGCAGCTATATGGCTGCAAGAACATGAAGACATGTTTGATGCAGCGATTATTGATTTTCCTGACCCTTCTAGTTTTGCGCTGGGCAAGCTGTATTCAGTGCCTTTTTATGCCATGGTAAAAAAACATGTGGCAGAGCACGGTTTGATGGTAGTGCAGTCTACATCGCCATTTTTTGCACCGCATGCGTATTGGTCGGTGAATGCCACGCTGAAAGAAGCTGGTTTGCAGACGTATCCTTATCACGCGTATGTACCCTCATTTGGTGAATGGGGATTCATTCTGGCTTCAACACAAGCAGCCTATAAACCGCCTGAGCGCTATCGGTTACCTATGCGTTACTTGAATGCCAGTACTACCCAAGAAATGTTTAGCTTTCCGCCTGATATGCCTCCGTTAAAGGTAGAAGCTAATCATTTAAATACCCAAGCTTTGGTGCATTATTTTGAACAAGATTGGCGACAGGTGATTCGCTAATGGATCGTCGCTCTTTTCTCATTTGGTCAGCCGCAACCGGAGGCGCCGGGTTAGCAACTGCTGCTGGGTTTTTGCGGTGGCAAGAAATGAATGTGCAGGCACATTACCCGGGTAGGCAAGAAGGGCATTACTTACGAGATAGGTTACAAGATAAGCGATCTTTGCCTAAGCCTTCAGCTGAATTTAAAACAGATGTAGTGATTCTAGGCTCAGGGGTAGCAGGTTTAACCGCGGCCTGGAAAATGCATAAAGAAGACCATCATAATTTTTTAATGATTGATGGCCCTGAACTGTATGGAAATGCCGCTGGCGGGCATTTTAATGGGCTAGCGTATCCTACTGGCGCACACTATCTACCGTTACCTTCGCCTGAATCGTTTCATATTCGCGAGATGTTAAGTGATTTGGGTATTATTCTTCGTAACCCAATGAGTGATAAGCCTTACTACGATGAGCGTACTATCTTGCATGCGCCTGAAGAACGTTTGTTATTCAATGGCGCCTGGCAAGATGGGTTTATTCCTACAGAAGGTGTGTCACCCGCAGAGCGTGAGGAGCATCACCAATTTTTCAAAGAAGTAGAAAGATTAAGAGCCTTAAAGGGGAGGGATGGCAAACGTATTTTTGTTTTTCCTACGATTCATTCTTCAAGCGATACCGAATGGGCAGCCCTTGATACTATTTCGCTTAAAACATGGCTTGAGCAAAATCATTACCATTCTCCCACGCTCCATTGGTATCTGAATTACTGTTGCCGTGATGATTATGGTACTCGCTACGACAAAGTTTCGGCCTGGGCAGGGCTGCATTATTACTGTAGCCGATGGGGTAAAGCAGAAAATGCACAAGATGGAACCTGGCTAACCTGGCCCGGAGGCTTACATCCGCTAGCGATGCGCTTAGATCAAGCCGCAGGTCAACGCCGAAAAAAGGGTACGGCTGTTCATCTTAAAAAAACAATTAAAGGCGTAGAGGCGTTATGTTTAGAATGGGTGAACGGGCAACCTAAAACCTATACAGTGCACGCCAGAAAAGCGATTTGTGCAATGCCTCTGTTTGTTGCTGCGCGAGTAGTGGAGTCTATTCACGAGTATGGCTTTCAGCCTAAAGAACATTTGCCGCAGTATGCCCCTTGGATGATCTCTAATTTTTTAATGAAACGTATGCCAGAAGAGCGGCCTGTTGCACCATTAGCCTGGGATAACGTGGTGTATCAGGAGCCAGGATTAGGCTACGTGGTGTCGACGCATCAAGATATTCGATCACGACCGCCTGAAAAAAGTGTATTCACAGCGTATCGTGCGTTATCAGATCGCAGCCCTGAAGAGGCACGTAAATGGTTAAGTAGTGCTACACCCGAAGCGTTGTTAGAAGCTGCGAGTGAAGATCTTAAAGCAGCGTATGGCTGGAAATTTGCACCCTGTGTCGAGAAGGTAAATATTACGGTGCGTGGGCATGCCATGTCAGCCCCGCTAGTAGGGTTTCGATCAAATGCTGGAATAGCAGCATTGCGCGAGCAGGAGGGGGCTATCGTATTTGCTCACTCTGATTTGTCAGGGTTTTCGGTATTTGAGGAAGCGGCATGGTGGGGGTATAGGGCAGCGCAGCAGGTATTCGTTTAACGCAAATTGCGTAAAGCTTATCTTAATGAAATAAATCAAAGTGATTTTAAAGATTTAAGTCGCGCTGCTGCTGAAAAAAGAATTAACTGACGATATTGATATAGGGTTTCAATATCAAAAAAATATGCGAGAACCATTAGTTTTTAGAAGTTACGCAGTTGAATGCTATCAAGGCATGGGATGCCCCGCATGGCAACGCAGATAGTACATGGAGTACGGCAAGTTGCCATAACGCGGGGCGTCCCACGCAGAGAGAGTTCAACTGCGTAACTTCTAAGTTTCTTACATGATGCACAACGTTTATTAAAACTATTGGGGACAAAAATGCTTAAGTTAATGCTTGATATGCGCCCTGATCATTTAAAAATATTGCAAGCTCTCTTAAAAAAGCATGTGCCTGATATAGCAGTTTGGGCATTTGGTTCGCGAGTATTTGCTAATCAAAAAAAATTAGCCAAAAAATATTCTGATTTAGATTTATGTATTGTGAGTGAAACGCCTTTATCGATGAAAATATTATCTGACTTAAACGCCGATTGTTCTGAATCAGACTTACCGTATAAAGTAGATATTATTGATTGGGCATCAGCAAGTGCGTCATTTAAAAAAACTATCAATGAAAAGAAATTATTATTGCCATCTATTAGCAGTAATGAATAAAGTTATTAAATCACTTTGAAGAATGACTACTACTACTTAAATTTCCTAATATTTATGTAAGCTTTTTTCGCATGACGATGCCATCTTCATAGACATCAGGATACGGTACAAAAAACTGACTCACTCTCATAACCTCATGAAATTTTGATGCTTTATAAATATCATGCGCTTGAACCCAATGTTCATTTACAAGCAAGAGAGCAGAGTTGATTTGCGGATACCGCATTGAGACGCGTTGAATACAGCCATTAAATAATTGAAATCCAAACTTTTGCCCTCTATAAATTGGATCAATTGTCATTGATGATATGTAAAGCTCGGTGCCATAAACAGGGTCATGACGATTGCTACTACTATGACCAAGCTCAAAATCATTCGATGTAAGCATGTCGCGAGTGCACCATATTTCAGAGAAGATACAGCCAACAGGCTTTCTATCGTATTCACTGATCCATGCACCTTCGGCAAAAGTCGCTATGCGTTCTTCGTAAACACTACGTTCTTCTTGGTTACCAGGGGAAAAGCCTCTAGTTTCAAAACGCATGATGTCGTCAAGGTCATCATAAGTTGCTTTTCTAAGATGCAGTTGGTTAATCAATAATCGATGTTCTGTTTTTAACACTCAATTGCTCACGCGTCGTTAAAGTAGTTGGCTACAAATTTAGATTTGATTCGTTACAACCATAATTTAATGGCAAAGTTGACGATGAACAAAGCTTAAACTTTTCCAAATGTATCTGGTTTATGATTGCTAACAATTTTTTCAAAGACATCTACGGGTACAGGAGGGTTAAAATAATACCCTTGCATTTCATCGCAGCCATAAAGTTTTAATTCTTTCAGTTGGCTTATTTCTTCTACGCCTTCTGCAATCACATTTAAATCAAGATTATGGGCGATTTCAATCATTGATCGAATCAGCATAGCATCTTTAGGGCTATGAACAATATCGCGCACAAAAACACGATCAAGTTTTAAATGGTCAACAGGCAGTTCTTTTAAATAAGATAAGTTGGAATAGCCTGTTCCAAAATCATCAATCGCTAGTTTTAAACCCATTGCTTTCAGGTTTTGCAAAAGCTGAATCATTTGCTTTGGGTTTACCATTGAAGCGCTTTCTGTGATTTCTAACTCTAGATATTGAGGCTCAAGCCCTGTTTCTTTTAAGATTTGCTCAAGTTCATTTTCAAGGCCAGGGCGAATTAATTGCTGTACAGATAAATTAACTGATATGCGTAAGAAGGGTAGCCCTTGCTCTTGCCATAATTTCGCCTGGGTGCATGCTGTGCGAATCACCCATTTTCCAATAGGAACAATCAACCCAGTTTCTTCTGCTAAAGGGATAAAACGCAGAGGAGGTACCAAACCAAGCGTAGGGTGGTTCCAACGAATTAATGCTTCGGCTCCTACAATATGACCAGTTTTAAGGTTTAATAAAGGTTGATAGTGCAACATCAGTTCTTGGCGTTCAATGGCATGATGTAAGCGTGATTCCATCACTAAATGTTCATTTACTCTGGCGTGCATTTCTTTTGAATACTGCTGAACGCCGCCTGGCTCAAGTAATTTTGCCTGATACATTGCACTATCAGCATGTTTAAGAAGTGTAACTGCGTCATCACCATCATTAGGATAGTTGCTAACACCAATACTGGCGCTGATAGTGATTTCATGATTATTTAATATGTTGGGAGATGAAATGGCTTCTATTAAACGATTTATGAATTTAAAAACCATCGCTTCTTCTGAGATGCGCCCCATCACGATCACAAACTCATCGCCTCCTAATCGGGCAAGCGTATCGCTTTTTCGCAGGCAGGCCGCCATTTTTTCAGCAATAGTCTTTAATAATGAGTCTCCTACATCATGCCCCAATGTATCATTCACATACTTAAAGCGATCTAAATCTAAGAATATAATATACACCGATTGGTTGAGCCGCTCAGCCATATTAATTTCGTTTTCAATGCGATCACTGAGTAATAAACGATTAGGTAACCCCGTTAATGCATCATGGAGCGCCTGTTTGAGAAGCTGTTCTTCATAATGTTTATGCTTAGTAATATCATGAATAACGGTTTGAACCGCAAGTTGGCCTTTATGGTAAAAAATAGCTTGGCTCATTTCAACATTTACGGTACTGCCATCACACCGAAATAATTTACATTCAAACATTCGTTTATTATGCGGAGATTTTTTTAAATGCTCTTTGATAATAATATGCCATTCTGGGGGAATAAAATGGATGACAGATTTATCATAAATATCTTGAGGGGTTTTTGCCTGCAATAGCGTAAGCGTACTGTCATTAAAAAAAGTTATTTTTTGATCAACCTCTACAATAATTGCATCGGGTAGCATTTCTACCAATTGGCGGTATCGCTGTTCATTATTCAGTGCTTCACGTTCTGCTAAAAGCCGTTCTTGAATTTCATGGTTTAATTCTGTAATTACTTCTTCTTTTTCAGCTATTTTTTGTGCCAAGGCTTGGGTACGATTATCAACTAAAATTTCTAAATTCGCTTTATGTTTTTCAATTTCTTCATAATCTCGTTTAATAGAATTTGCCATAATATTAAAGGCTGAAACGACAACATCTAGCTCATCGGGATGCTTAGTTGGAGGTCTGCTTAGTACCAATATTTTATCTAAATGTTTTAGGTCAAGCATGCGTGCATACGCTGCTACTGTAGATAAATGTTGGCTTACCAAGTAATTAAAAATAAATAAAGAAAAAATGGCAACAAGCGTTGTTTTGGCAGTTTGTGAGCCGAGAATAATAAAAGCTTTATTTCTAATTTCGGTGTAAATTCGTTCTACACTGGCTGTAACGACAAGCGTTCCTAAAAAAACCTTAGCGGCAGAAGCATCTTTTTTATATTCAATAGGAAATGCTTGCGTAACAACAAGGGCGTTATTTACTTGCTCAGCGCCTGCTTTTTCAATCATTTTTCCTTCGGCATCTTTAAGCTGTACGCTTACAATATCAGGAAGAGAAGCAATGCCTTGAATTTGAGTATGCGTCTGCTGAGTATCAACATTCCATAAAGAGTCTGCCAGGGTTCTAGGGTAGGATCGCTTAATATCCACCATACGTAACTCAATGCCTGACATGTTATGCCGGTAATCTACAAATAATTGCACGGCTGTGGCTACGCAGGCTAAGCATGTACTGGAAAATAAAATAGCGGTTAATACACGATTCCCTAATGGGTTTTCTCGTGCATATCGGGTGAACGATTTAAGCATTTTTCGCATCCATATCGATTACTCTTCCCGATCATCCATTATTTGATATACCCTGAATTTTTCATTTGCAGCAAGGTTTTTTCCTGTGCTTTCATTAAAGCCTGCTGAATAGACTGCTCGCCTTGCATGGCTTTGGCGACCTCTAAACCTACCTGATGACCAATAGCTGGAAACTCAGGAATACTTACATACTGAATGCCTAAATAAGGTTTAGGTTTTAAGGTTGAATCTTTAATATTGGCATGCTCTACGGCATTTAATACAAACTTGGCAAAGGGCGCAGCTTTCAGATAATTTTCATTTTTATAGGTAGATAATCGGGTACCGGGGGGTACTTGAACCCACCCGTAGTTTTTTGCAACTGTATGAATATAGCCTTTTGATGTTGCCCATGAAATAAACTGGGTGGCTTCTTTTTTATGACTGGATGTGTTGGGAATAGCCAGGCCCCATCCCCATAACCATGCCGCTCCTTTGCTAGTAACTTGCGCTGGCGCTTTTACATACCCTAATTGATTCCATACCTTTGATTGTTTGGGGTCAAAAAGCATGCCTGCTGCTACGGTGGCATCAATCCACATACCGCATTTTCCATTTAGGAAAAGCTGTAAATTTTCATTGAATCCATTTTGAGTAAGATTGGGTGGGCCATACTGAGTCATTAACTGTTTGTAAAAATTCAGTGCTTTTTCCCAAGGTGCAGAGTTAAGTTCAGGATTCCATTGCTCATCAAACCACCGACCTCCAAATGCATTTGCCAGTGTTGTTAGAAAAGCCATGTTTTCTCCCCATCCTGCTTTTCCACGTAAACATACACCATATACCCCTGTTTCAGGATGATGGATTTTTGAAGCAAATTTCATAACATCTTCATACGTAGGTGATTCAGGCATTGTGATACCAGCTTTAGAAAACAAATCTTTTCGGTAAAACATCATGGAACTTTCTGCATAAAAGGGAAGCGCAAAGAGCTGCCCCTCATATGAAAAACCTGCACGTACAGTAGGTAAGATATCATTTAAATCATAATTATCTTGAAGGCTGAGTGGCATCAACCATTTTTGTTTGGCCCAAATAGGGGCTTCATACGTACCAATGGTCATGATATCGAATTGACCATCAGCAATCGCTAAATCGCTTAAGAGTCGAAGGCGTAATGTGTTTTCATCTAATACGCGCCATTCCAGCTCAATATCAGGGTGATCTTTTTCAAACGCGTTTGAGAGCGTTTGCATGATTTTCATATCATTATTGTTAACAGTTCCAATTGTTAGGTGCGTTTTGTTATGTGCTTCTTTTTTTTGTGTAAATAACCCATGCTTTTTAAGAATTTTTTCTAATGTGCCATCACGCGTAATTTTATCCAGCCCTGCATTAAACGCGTCTGCAAGTTGCTGAGAATGTTTTAATCTGCTGGAAAACCCAATAAAAAAATCTCTTTCAGCCAATGGAGGCGCCATAAACTCAAAATTTCCAATTAAATGAGGAAGCTGACTGGTGATTAAATCAGCTGCAGTATATTTATCAATCAGCGCGAACTGAATGCGACCTAAGTTTAATTTATCTAGATTTTGAACATCGGTACTGACCATTTGCTTATCGAGAAAGGAGGCATTGTCTATCATAGGCAAACTTATGCCTCCCCGTACCATGCCTACCGAATAACCTTTTAATGATGCTAAAAACGAATGACTGCTTTCACGTTCTTTAGCAGAAGAGTGGAGCTGCAACGATTTTTTCTTAAGTAGGCCAATAATGTCGCCCGGGAATGGTTTCGAATAGATAAAGCTGCTTGATATTTTAGGATCTATCTCTTTGAAAAGAGGCAAAGCGCCATCTACTTTTCCTTCTTGAGCAAGTTTTAGTGTGCGTGCCCAGGGATAAAACTCGATATTGACACGGTATCCTTGCCGAGCGAGTGCAGTTGTCACCAATTCTGCTACATAACCATTTTGAGATAATGATTTGCCAATGTAAGGTATACGTTCACCTGTAGCCAATGTAATTACTTGCTCTGCCGATGCACACTTTATATATAAGATATAAGAAATCAAAAAAGTAAGACGCGTTATACATTTCAGAAAATACATAATTTGGTGTATCCCATTTTTAAAAAATATTAGATAAAATTTTGTGAAAATGAGAAATAAATGTTATCTTTATTTTCTCCTGAATTATTTAACGGTCAATAAAGGCGGCTTTGTAATTTATTAAGTTATTGTATTATTGCTTATTATTTTAAATAAAAATATAATTTTTTGAGTGAAATAAAGTAATCTAACTTCAATTCATAGCAAAGCAGGCAGTACAATGAGTTTGGCACGTTGCCAACACACGCTAAGAGAACACAACTGCGTAACTTTTAAAGATAACAAGACAGGCGAGTTGGTTGCAAAAACCTAATAATAATTATGATAAAATATTTATAACATTCGACTTTGCTTAATGCGTAAATAATATTGAATTAATGAGAGAGGTAAGGCAGAGGGGCTAACGTCGAGTATATGTGTGCCATAGCTTCTCAGCGTTTCAAGAATGTGATGGCGATGATTCAGATAATGATGGGCTGCGGCAAAAGTTAACGCATCCTCAAATTGTTTAATGTTTATGTTGCTTAAATTCTCAATAGAAGCTTCTTTTAAGCTGGCAATAACAACTACATGGCGCTTACGTAATATATGTACGGCGGCGGTTAACGCCTGATGGTCTTCATCGCGCAGATTGGTTAGTAAAATAATGAGAGAGCGTTTATGCAAAACGGTAGCGATCTGTAGAGCAGCTTCTTCGTAATCGGGAGCATTTAAGCTAGGCTCTAAATCAAAAAATTGCTCCATAATATTAGTTAATACATGGTTTCCTTTTTGCATGGGCACCACGCGTGTTTCATGACCAAAGCTCATGCACCCTACGGCATCGCCTTGTTGCAAGGCAACGTTAGCCAGTAGCAGCATGGCATTTAACGCTTCATCAAAATGCGAAAGCGTGCCTTCTTTTGCTCGCATACGTTGCCCGCAATCAAGCGCAAAGAAAATATGCTGGTCGCTTTCAGCTTGATGTTCGCGCGCAATGAGTTTTCGCAAGCGAGAAGTCGCTTTCCAGTCTATTTGGCGAAGTACATCGCCTTGCTGATAATGACGTAATTGATGAAACTCAAAACCTTGGCCTCGATAGTTGCGAACATGCGCCCCGAGTTGTTTTTTATAAGAATCAGGAGCTAATACACCGTATTTGGCAATGGAGGCAAAGTTAGGATACACCCTAATTGTTAAAGGTAATGTGATAAAAACTTTGCGTGCAAATAGTTTCCAGCGTGATTGCAAAAGCAGGTCTAGCCCTGAAAATACAAACTCTCCTCGCGAGTCAAAGCGTATTTGATAATGAGTTTCGATTCCACTTGAGGCCGCAATAGTGAGAATGAATGGAAGGTGTTGAATACTGCACTTGGATGGAAAATGATCATACAGTTGAATATCAACAGGCCATGAACATGTATTACGAACGGTGACTGTTACTGAGCGCCATTCACCAATAGGAATAGTATGCTCAAGGTGCCTGCTAACATGCGGAATGCGCTGTTGGGTTACATGCCAGCTATCATACGCACTGCCCGCTAAAATTAAGCCACCTATAGCAATCCAAGCAATTAGCAGTGCTGGTAAAAAAGCAGCGGCTACTGCTAAACAAAACCATAGTAATAAAATGCCGATAAGGCGCGAGGTTGGCATCATTGGCGCGGAACCTCAATCTGCTCAACTAAGCGGCTTAATACTTTGTCAGCAGTATAGCCTTCCATGTATAACGCGGGTGAAAGCGTAATACGGTGGCGTAAAACAGCATGAGCGACCGATTTTACATCTTCAGGTATCACAAAATTCCGTTGGGCTAGCATAGCGGCAGCACGTGCTGCACGTACTAACGAAATAGCGCCACGCGGGCCAGCTCCCATGAGTAAGCTTCGATCTTCACGGGTTGCGCGTGTAATGCGTACAGCGTAATCGATGACGCGTTGATCTACTAAAATGCGCGCTACATACTGTTGGGCAGCAGCAATATCGTGATGCGTCACAATCGTTCGTACCTGATCAACATTCAGTATATTACCCATCTTTTCATGCGTAACAGCAGCCACTAATTGTGATTCTTCGGCAGCAGTGGGGTATCCCATAATAATTTTAAGTAGAAAACGATCAAGCTGAGCGTCAGGTAGCGGATACGTTCCTTCTTGCTCAATCGAGTTTTGGGTGGCCATCACCATAAATGGGCTTGGCAACACAAACGATTGACCTTCAATAGTCACTTGGTTTTCTTGCATCACTTCTAGTAAGGCAGCTTGGGTTTTTGCAGGTGAGCGGTTAATCTCATCTGCCAATAAAAGATGGGTAAATACAGGGCCTTTACGGATATTAAATTCTTGCGTTTTTAAATCATATAGCGCATGCCCTGTTACGTCTGATGGCATTAAGTCTGGCGTAAATTGAATGCGTGAGAAGCCGCCATTAAATGTTTTGGCTAATGCGCGCATTAATAATGTTTTTCCTAAACCGGGAATGCCCTCTATTAAAATATGCCCACCGGCAAATAAAGCAATAAGCGTATGGTAAACAGCAGTATCTTGCCCTACTAGTGCATGCGCAATTTCTTGGCGAATATGTTGGGAGAACTGAAAAACCTGTTCCAATGTGTAAGGATGGTTAGCCGATGCATCGTGAGAGGAGTCACGAGGGGTTTCTGTTGCGATAAATTCTGAGTGAAACGTGTTCATAGGGATGTCCTCAATGCATCTAAGTGTTGAATATCACGTGTAAAATTTTCTTCTGTACGGTTAAGGTCTGGGTTCATAAGTTTTAGAATAACCGCTACGTCAGATTGTGTTTCTATAGCAATATTGGTTGCCAAATCAGCGGGGCTAAAGGCATGCCAGTGTGGATAACGGAGTGTGATATCACGTAAAAAAGCTTTTAGGGCAGCGCGATACAGGGTAATGCCAGAGCCGTGCTGCCACAAAAATTGCCCACTCTTAGTAATGTGCTCTTGCATACTGCGGCGGTTTACATGGTTAGAAGGCGGCATTAAAGGGCCAAAACGCGTATTAACTGACCATATCCAACTACATAATACAACCCCTAAACTAATGATAATCATCCAACCGTAATGAAATATCCAAACCCATAATGAAGGTATATCCTCACCATAAATCCATGTTATTTCAGGGGAGGATGATAATAAGTAATACGTTAGGGCGGCGTGATCGCCTTGTTCAATAACGTAGTGTTTGCTAAAGCGATGATCGGAGAGCGCAGTGAGCGTGCCTTTTCCTATACGGTAGGCTAAAGCGTGAATGCCGTTAGAGTCTTTTAATGCCCATTGCGCTTGTTTATGAGCATCTTCAAGGTAGTATTGGGTATTAAACGCTACTTCTAAGGCATGGTTATCTGGCAGGGTAATGGGTTCTGTAGTCGCAGATGGTAACGATGCTGAGGGCAGTGCAGGGTGAGTACTAGGCTGTTGTTTGATAGGGGTGAGTGGTAGCTTAGATAGTGACACTGTAACAGGAGGTTTAGAGGAGGTAGCAGTTGGAGTAACTGATGTATTAACAAAAAGTTGTACCCCTAGATGATCGAGCAGACGATCAGGTTTTCGATTTTTCGCTAGAGAAAGTGAAGAAGCAACGATAAGTAAATGCCCGCCGCGTTGAACCCATTGCAGCAAAGCATCTGAATGTTCTTGCGTAAGCGAATAGCGGGAGGTAGGTAAAAACAAAGTGGTGCGTTCTGGCGGTAAATCTATATACATGGGTAAAAAATGTACGGTAGCGCCAAATTTTTCCATTAATCTACCTGCTGCCAAGTAGGGGTTACTAAGAGCTTTGTCTCCGTATCCTGTTGACGTTTCAACTTCATAAAACTCAATATAACGATACCCAATATAGCCGATGCCAATGAAAGCCAATAGAAGTAAAGCATAGATACTATGGCGATAGCTAAATGACTTCATCATAAGATTTTCACAAACAAACGTTGGTAGTCTTCAACAAGCGTATGAATAGAAGTAGTATGGGGTTGATGGGCATACACTAAACATTGCCAGTGTGCAGTGAGCTGAGAAAGATACGGATAAAGCGGCGCATGATGTAAAGAAACATACTCAACAATTTCGCGTTCAGTGGCTCCCTGGGCGAGTTTAAGATGATACACCTGGCGCAAATCTCTTAAGGTGGCACGATATAACAAGCTTAACGCGGTTGTGGTATCGCCTTGGTTCCATCGCTTAAGCACTTCATCAGTAATATTCAATGGTAAGCTTTCTTGTGCGAGCGACTTTGTTTTAGATAAAGCGTTACCTTCCTCTATTTTAGACGCGCTAGATTTAGGTACCCACCCCAAATACGGTAACCATCGTTGACGAAAATAAAAAACGAAAAAACAGCTGACGGCAATGACTAGCCATAATAAAACTTCTGTAAATCGTGACAGCCAAAGCGCAACATTTTTCATCCACTCCATCATGTTTTTTGCATCATTTTCATGAGAGGTATTAAAATCAGGAAAGTGAAAAGAGCCTTTCCATCGTACCCGGGTTTCTTTGCGTTTTTCCCCAAATTCAGGTTGTTGTAATACCTCGTGAAGTTTTTCTTTGGCAGACTTTATGTAGTCAGAGGAGGAGGGTGGTAAAGCAGTAGATTGTAAAACGCTAGATGTTGTAGTCACCACAAGTGATGGTTCAGAGGAAAACGCTAGGGTTGATATCAGCAAGCCTGCTACTAAACAAAAGCGTTTCATGGTTAAAGCTCCTGACGCATGCTTAGGCGTTTAGCTAGTTGGCGGAAGCCAATTTCAATATCCCATGCTTCTAATTCTGTGCGTCTGTTTAAATAGAGCGCGAAACCGCCTGCTACATATAAAGGTTCGATAAGCAGCATGCTTACACTAAATGCAATCGTTTGTAAGAACATAAACCCAAGCGTTTTTGCGGCAAATAGTGCTTTAAGGCTAAATCCATCAGGGCGTATTTCTTGAGGAATGAACATAAATACCGAATAAATGAGCGCTGCGGTAAGGCCTGACTCAAAATACGAGCAGGCTAATCCTAGTCGGCTAGCATAATAGGCGGTGTCATTGCCTGCTAATACCCGTATTCTACGTTTTCGAGTGTCTTTGTCAGATTTTTCTAGCTGCCATACGGGTAATAAAAATGTGCGCTTCAAGCTCAAACGGCGCCACGTTAATGCTCCAATAATTCCTGAAGATGTAATATCTGCCCATACATATTTACTATCTTTAATGCCAATTGATTCGCCAAATACTGCCCGACTTAATACAAAAAGAATAATGCGTTCATAAAGCGGTTTTAGCCACCAGATCAGTAATATGCCACTCCAGGCTTTATCGGGAAAAAACACTATGATTAAGGCCGCAACAGCTAATAGAGGTAATAGAACGATACTCCAGGCTGTATAGATCAAATAACAATACTCTTGTACAAGCTTTAATCCTAAATCAATGGCTTCATAAGGTAAGCGTGGTCGAGTAACGGTACTAAGCGATGTTAGTTTCACGTTTTCTCCCCATGCATGCGAAATAACCAATGACCGATAGCCAGCATAATCCTCCCACTCCATATTTACCTTCAACGGTAACGTAGTGGCTAGAAGACCAAAACGCTTCAATGAACGCTGCAATCAACAGCATTACGGTAGCGCCATACATAATGTTCACGGCTGGTTTTGCATGGGTTGCAAGAGACTCCTTTCGTGTTAAACGCTCAGGGGCAATTAATGCATGCCCTAGCATTAATCCTGCCATTCCACATAAAACAATAGCGGTTAATTCAAATGCGCTATGGGCAACAATAAATTGTAAAAAATTTTCTTTATAGCCTAGCCGGATAAGATGAACAGACGTTGCGCCTAATAACAACCCATTAATCATTAAAGGAATAACTGAGCCAACTCCAAATATCAGGCCTCCAGCAAAACAACTGAATCCTATAGAAATATTATGCTGAATATAAAAGCCAAACATTTGAATATTGTCATCCGATTCACGCTTTAGAAGCCAAGTGTGCTGAGGTAAATGATACATTCTTTCAAAATCAGCGACTTGTGTCGGCGGTATTAGGCTGTAAATAGATTCTGGATACAGCCATACGGTAAGAGCCATGATGCCAACAGATACCATAAAAATAGCGAGAGCAATCCAAAAATAAAAAATATGTTTTCGAACGATAATAGGAAAACCAGCAATCAAAAACTCAATGATTTGATGTTTAAGGCTGGCGTGAGAGGCGTAAAAAAGTTGATGACCTGCAAGCACCAGAGTATTAAGGCGATCAATTAAGTGCGATGGAAAGTGGTGATCGCGAGCAAGAGCTAGGTGTTGGCACACTTGGCGATAGTGCGATGGAAACTCAGCAATTGCAGCTATTTGCTCAGGTGATTTAGGGGTGTTTTTATTTTTGAGAGTTTTTTTAGGTTTTTTAGGTAATTGAGTAGAAGAGTGTGATGAGGGTAGGAAAGAATAATCACTTAACTCATGAATAAGTAGTTCTAAGTGTACCCACTGCTTTTCGTGCTGTTGAATGAAATTATGCAGATTCATATTGGCCTGCATAATAACGCGCATAGCTTAGTAAAGCGTCGGTATGGTTAACTCCGGCAGGGGTTAGTTCATGCAAAATGGCTGCTAATTCATTCACACGTTCGGGTGTTAAATAAGGAGAGCGTAATGCAAAATTAATTAAAAGCTGTTGCTCTTCACTTTTTAGAAGGTGTTCGGGCGTAACATTATTACCTGAAGGAAGCCCTAAATAACGACGTGGAGAGTTTTCATACACCACGACAGTTTGTGCTGCAATATCCCCCAATCGTTTAAAGTCACGATTCAGTAACATTGACATAAGACCGCACCCATATAAAACAGGTAAAAAATCAGCCGCGCGCAATAAGTTACGGGCAATAGAAGCCGACCAACCCACTGGTATGCCTGTATCGTGCAATACTTTTAACCCGAAAATTTTTTTCCCCGGTGTAGCGCCTTGCTTAAAAATCTCAAAGAAAACAGGATAAAACCACTCTAAAAGAAAAATAAAGAGCAGCATAATGCCCGAGCCTAATTTATCTAGGTACTTCAGTATCAGGCTCACAACAATATAAACAACCGCGCGAATAAAAAAATCAATTAACCAAGCTAGTGATCGCACAACAGGGCCTGCCATTCTTAATTCAAGAATAGCGCCTTCAGGTGTTTCAATCGATTGCGTTGTATCAATCATTAGACTTTAATCACAATAGTGTCGGCAATATTGTCATGCAAGCATTTACGAGAGGCGCGAAAAATAAGGAGATGATCACTTAAGGAGAAAATGAAATTAACAATAGGGATAAATGCTGTTATCGTCACGGGTAACTGGCGATACAATAATATTCGTGTGATATCTGCCTGTTTACCGTCAGATCGAACGATTTTAATACCCATTATTTTTTTTCCAATGGTTTGCGCGTTCTTATTTAGTAAATGAAAGTTTAAAATTAAATAACTAGTTATTCCTAGTAAGCAGCTTATGGCTGTGCTTAAAATGGAATGCTCTGATTGCCACATAGCCCAGCTTTTAAATCCTGTCCAAAAACCATTGGCTCCAAAAAATAAGAAAATGATTAGGGCTAGAAAAATCCATATGATTGGTATAAGAAATAAGCCATCTAAAAAACTAGCAACAAGGCGTGTTCCTCGTCCTGCTAGTTCAAATTCACCTTCTTGGCGAATATCCATTACCTCGGCAGTAGGGGCAGCGTATAAGTTGGGTTCTTGGCTCACAACAATCTCTTTTTAAAATTAGAAGTTACGCGGTTGAATTCTCTCGGTCGGCTGGCAACTTGCCCTACACTGTCTAATGTCTGGGTGCTATGTCGTTAATAGATTTCAGCTGCATAACTGCTAAAAATGATAAGTTATTCCTGATGTATTATTTCGGTTAACCAGAGAACAACTTAAATATGTGCTATGTCTAAAAGCTCCATTATCGCTAAAACAAAAAAACACGTATTGAAATTAGATAAAATGCTAGCAAAAAATGCCGGGAAAAATTAAATTTCTTCAAAAACTAAAATAAAAATGCTTCTGTACGAGTTTAAAAGTAATTTTCTTACATTTTTCCTGACTAAACGTGTCGTAAACGAAGTGCTTCAGGTAGAATTATAGATTCCTTTTTTGTTGTTTCAGTTTTATCGGAAAAACTAGGTTATATTTATTAAACCATTGTGCTAGTAGGGTTAATAAGTTGCAAAATATGCCCTGATTTTTCTTCAAATGTAGAGGATCACTCGTGGACGCGCTCCCAAAAGCTCTTCAAACCTTAGCCGATTTCCAAGATCAACCCCGATTACGTGAAATTCCTTATAACTACACTTCTTTCGCTGATCACGACATTGTGTGTCGATTATTAGGTGAGCACTCCTGGGCGTTAATTGAGCAGTTGCGTGCGCAACGGCGCACCGGGCAGTCTGCGCGTATGCTCTTCGAGGTGCTAGGGGATATTTGGGCTGTGCGTCGGAATCCTTATCTTGAAGATGATTTATTAACAACAACAAAACGCCAGCATTTGTTGGTAGATGCTATGCGCCATCGTTTAGATGATATTGATCGTCGCCGTGGCTTGCATGAAAGCGATCAAGACGCGATTGTTGTCGAGCTTTTAAAAAATGCACGCCAGGCTGTAGAGTCGTTTGAATCAAGCTTTGAGGAAGTGCGCCAACGCCGTAAGCGTGTGCGTAAAATTCTTGGAGCCTATACACATAAAGATAATATTGCCTTTGATGGTTTAGCGCGTGTTTCTCATGTAACCGATGCAACAGATTGGCGTGTTGAGTACCCCTTTGTCGTGTTATACCCCGACACCGAAGATGAATTAGCCGGTTTGGTTAAGGGGTGTATTGAACTGGGTTTAACGATTATTCCTCGTGGGGGCGGTACCGGGTATACCGGAGGAGCGATTCCTCTTACACCTCTATCAGTGGTTATCAATACTGAAAAATTAGAGCGGATGGATGCAATTCGCTATCAAACTTTAAATGGGCATCCGGATATTGCGACCATCGAAGTAGGTGCAGGTGTTGTAACACGCCGTGTGATGGAAGCTGCTGAAGCCGCAGGGCGAGTATTTGCGGTAGATCCTACCTCTGCCGATGCTTCGTGTATTGGCGGTAATGTTGCGATGAATGCTGGGGGCAAAAAGGCAGTGCTATGGGGTACTGCGCTTGATAATTTAGTGGCATGGCGCATGGTAACACCAGATGGTGAATGGCTTGAGGTTAAGCGGCTTGATCATAATCTGGGAAAAATTCACGATGCCGAATCAGCTAATTTTGAGCTAACGTATCGCTATGCTGATCGCCCGCGTTTTGAAGATTGCACAATTAAAAATACAACGACCTTAACGATTCCAGGCCGCTCTTTCCGCAAGGTTGGTTTAGGAAAAGATGTGACTGATAAATTTTTATCAGGGCTTCCTGGCATTCAAAAAGAAGGCTGCGATGGTTTAATTGCATCTGCTACGTTTGTATTACACCGCATGCCTGTTCATACACGCACTGTATGTTTAGAGTTTTTTAGTCGTGCAAAAGAAGCAACCCCTGCAATTGTTGAAATTAAAAACTTTTTAGATAAACGCCCAGGCGGCGCTATTTTGGCAGGGTTAGAGCATTTAGATGAACGCTATGTAAAAGCGGTAGGCTATGCCACAAAAGCAAAACGACACGGTCGCCCTAAAATGGTGCTTATTGGCGACATCGTAGGCGATGACGAAAATGCTGTTGCACAAGCAGCCTCTGAAGTTATTCGTATCGCTAATGCACGCGGCGGTGAAGGTTTTGTAGCGGTATCAGCAGAAACGCGCAAAACGTTCTGGCTAGATCGCTCACGCACGGCAGCAATTGCCAAGCATACAAACGCTTTTAAGATTAATGAAGATGTGGTGATTCCGTTAGATCGCCTGGGTGATTACACCGATGGCATTGAGTATATTAATATTGAACTCTCGCTTAAAAATAAAGTGTTGCTATGCGACGAGCTAATGAAGTATTTGCGTACCGAAGCGATTCCTGTCACGTCACTCAGTAAACAGCGCAATGAAGATGAAGAGATTCCTGCTGACTTACTCAAGGAAAAATTCGAATCTGCCCGGCAACTGGTAGAAGAGGTTCGTACTCTATGGAGCGGCTGGCTCAATGATTTAGATACTAGTTTTGTACCACTTCAAAGCCATGAATGGGTAGCTTCTTGGAAAAAATCATTGCGTGAACCCTTAGGCAATATTTTCTCGGGCAATTTATATGCACCGATTTTTGAAGAGTGCAAAACAATCCATAAGCGAGTATTGCGCCAACGTGTATTTATTGCACTGCATATGCATGCAGGCGATGGTAATGTGCATACTAATATTCCTGTGAACTCAGAAGATTATCTGATGCTGCAAGAGGCACATGCCGCTGTTGTTAGAATCATGGCACTTGCGCGCTCACTTGATGGAGTGATTTCTGGGGAGCACGGAATAGGTTTAACTAAGTATGAGTTTTTAACCGAAGACGAAATTTCGCCTTTCTGGAACTATAAAAAACAAATCGATCCGGAGGGGCGTTTTAATAAAGGCAAGTTAATGCCCGGCGGTGATTTACGCTACGCCTACACGCCTTCGTTTAGTTTACTGGGTACAGAAAGCTTGATTCTTGAACAGTCTGAAATTGGCAATATTGCTGATTCCATTAAAGACTGTTTACGTTGCGGTAAATGTAAGCCTGTGTGTTCTACCCATGTTCCTCGTGCTAACTTGCTCTATAGCCCGCGTAATAAAATTTTGGCCACTTCGCTACTCATAGAAGCATTTTTATATGAGGAACAAACACGCCGAGGAATTTCATTAAGGCACTTCGACGAATTTTCTGATGTGGCGGATCACTGTACCGTATGCCATAAATGTGTAACGCCTTGCCCCGTTAACATTGATTTTGGCGATGTGTCGATGGCAATGCGCAACCTATTGCGTAAGCAAGGTAAAAAGAGCTTTAATCCTGGTACTGCGGCCTCCATGTTCTTCTTGAATGCGACTGATCCTAATACCATCGGTATTGCAAAAACATTGATGATTGATTGGGGTTACCGCGCTCAACGTGCTGCGCATACGTTAGCAAAACGGTTTGGCCTGATTCAAAGCCAAACGAAACGGCCTCCTTCAACAGTAGGTAAAGCGTCTATCAAAGCCCAGGTTATTCACTTTATTAATAAACCAATGCCGGGAGGGCTGCCTAAGCAAACCGCGCGTAAATTGCTTGATGTTGAAGATGATCAAGTGATTCCAATTATTCGTAACCCTAAGCTATCGCAAGAAGTAAGTGAGTCGGTATTTTATTTTCCAGGTTGTGGATCAGAGCGTTTGTTTAGCCAGGTAGGGTTAGCCACACAAGCCATGCTTTACCATGTGGGAACACAATGTGTACTGCCGCCTGGTTATTTATGCTGCGGGTATCCTCAGACGTCTAGCGGCAATGAAGACAAAGGGCAGCAGATCATTACCGATAACCGCGTTTTATTTCACCGGGTAGCCAATACATTGAACTACCTTGATATTAAAACAGTGATCGTATCGTGCGGTACGTGTATGGATCAGCTTCAGAAGTATGAGTTTGAAAAGATATTCCCAGGGTGTCGCCTGTTAGATATTCATGAGTATTTAATGGAAAAAGGCGTAAAGCTTGAAGGCGTTAGCGGTACACGTTATATGTATCATGACCCTTGCCATACACCCATGAAAACGCATCAGCCTTTAAAAGTGGTAAATCAACTCATGGGTACAGGTACTGATATTAAAAAGAATGATCGCTGTTGCGGTGAATCAGGCACGTTGGCAGTTACACGCCCAGACATTTCTACCCAAGTACGCTATCGCAAAGAAGTCGAAATGCGTAAAGGGGCAGAGGCGTTACGGAGTGATGGTTTTGAAGGTGATGTGAAAATATTAACGTCGTGCCCTTCATGCTTGCAAGGGTTATCGCGCTATAACGATGATTCAGGCACGCAGGCCGATTACATCGTGGTAGAGATCGCCAAGAACGTACTGGGAAGCAACTGGTTAGTCGATTATGTACAAAAAGCTAACCAAGGCGGAATCGAGCGCGTCTTGCTATAAATCTAATGCGCAATTGAGTAAGAGAGGGGAGCAACGATTGCTCCCTTTTTTTATGATGATGATTAGCCTTTGTAGACTGTATGCAAAACGATTCTCATATTCATAGCAATGCATACGAAAAGAGATAAAAATAATAGTGGTTTTTCTTAGAAGTACTCACTCAATGCATATTTATATTGCCGTGTAAGGTGCTCAATGGTAGAATGGCACATCTTCGGAAGCGTGGCAGAGCGGTTGAATGCACCAGTCTTGAAAACTGGCGTGCCTTCGCGGGCATCGTGAGTTCGAATCTCACCGCTTCCGCCAGATTTAAGGCTGTAGGGCTGAATAAAATAATAATAAAAAGCACTAATGTTTAGTTATAAAATTCTGTCATTTACTGCTAAATCAATCAATATAATTCAATCAGATTGGCCTCATTTTTTTAAAAAAAGCAAAATAAAGCTAGCAGTTTTTAGTAATGAATTTACGATTTCTTAATTGTTACTTTTTTTATCAATAAATAAATTGTTCTGCATAGATATGCGCACTTATCTAAATATCTCAAACTAATAAGAACAGCTTTAGCTTATGTTTGAAAAATCTTATTTTTAATCATTAGCATAATAAAATACTTTTCCTTTGATTTTCTACTACAATTTACGCATTTATTTGCAAGAAAATAAATTGATATTTAATCAAAAAATCATCAAGGGAATTACGCATGGGTAAAATTTTTAAAAGCAAAATATTTGTTTTAATTGCAATGGCTTTTGCCCTTATTATTGCGCTCAATCAGATTGAATCAAAAGTACAAGAGCGAGGTGAGACACGCAATGCAGCAGTGCGTTCTATTGCTGAACAGTACGCGACAGAACAGCACTGGATTGGGCCACTCATCTCTATTTCATGCTCAGAAATGAAGACCATTACAGAAACCGATAGTAAAGGCCATGAAAAACTTCTACATCAGCCCCATGATTGCTCTCAAATCATTCGCCCCAAAAACCTTGTGATACAAAGTAAATTGGAGGTGAATGAGCGCTATCGAGGTATTTATAAAGCACGTGTGTATCTTGCCAAAATTAAACTTAAAACAACGCTACCTTCTTATATTCCCAAGCCTGGGCAAACAGTTTCTACTTCTCTCTTATTTGGAGTGAGCGATGCACGCGGCTTAAAACATATTGCGCTAACAAATGCTTCTGGGCAAAAATTAGAAGCGAAACCTGGTGTGTTAGGACGCTTTCTCACTGCTGGCTTTAGCCTTCCTTTAGCTGTGCAAAATTTTGAAAAAGAGCAAACAATTAATGCTGATTTGGAAATTGCAGGCAGTAATCGTTTAGATTTTTCACCTATTGCTGAGCAAAATGATTTCTTTATTCAATCTTCTTGGCCACATCCTAATTTTGACGGTAAATTTCTTCCGGAAAATCGTGAGGTTAGTGCTAATGGTTTTAATGCACGTTGGCGAGTAAATGACTTTGCCACAGGTGGTAACACAATGTTATCTCATAAGGCAGGGCAACAATCAGAAGAAATTAACATCGATACCAATAGTATGGGAGTCTCTCTTATTGATCCTATAGATACGTATACTCAAACAAATCGTGCAGTACGTTATGGATTTCTTTTTATCTTAATGACGATAGGTGGTTTTTTCATTTTCGAAATGGTAAAACAAAAAACAGTGCACCCTTTGCAATATTTGCTAGTAGGGCTAGCTGTTGTTATTTTCTTTCTATTGCTTTTGGCGCTTTCCGAGCATTTGGCTTTTGCTACTTCTTATATGATTGCAGCCTTTGCATGTGTTGCTTTAATTAGTGCGTATGGTAAGAGTATTGTAACTACATGGGCAGGTACCGCAATACTTGCTGCTGCCTACAGCGGTTTATATTATGCTTTATATTTAATGCTTAACTCAGAAGATTATGCATTGCTGATGGGCGCCTGGCTAATTTTTGCTATTCTTGCCTTAGCGATGTATCTTACTAGAAAATTCAGCGCAAAATCGGTAAATACTACTACAATCGATGGGTGATTATTTCTTTACTCGGCAACGATGCTTGCAGTTTCAAGTATTGTTGCCTACCAATAATTTTTTCATAAAACTACTCACCTATGAGCAAGGCTTAACAATAATAAAAAAGCTAAAATTACAATAAAACTTCTCAGGGTGCAGTTATTTATTATGTTTAGAGTTACGCAGTGGATTTTCCTGGCGTGCTAGTAACTTTACCGTACTCTTTCATCTGCTAGCACGCTGCGATGCTTTGAAACTCAACTATGTAACTTCTAACTGTTATTGACTCCAGTTAGCTAAAACAATCTATTTTTATTAAAATAACTCAGCAATTGTATAAAAATATTTAAAAAAACAATTGCGTAATCGTGCGTAACCCAAAATTTATACTACAAGTTACCTATCAACACGAAATGCAATCAATTGCATAATAAATTCAAACTAAAACTACAAAGGGGATATACATGTCTAAGAAAAAATACAAAGTTATTGCAATGGGTGCATTAGCTTTACTGGGTGCTTCAATCAATGCTCATGCAGAAGTTCCACAAATTCTTTGGCAGCAATGCGGGCAAGGTTCTTATGAAAACAAATGGGGTGACTTATACTTAGAAAATGGTACTAAAGTTATGGGTGGTTCACAATTTGGTGGCCCTTGCATTGTTATAAACCATAGCCCACAACGAGGTTGGTTACATGTAGATAAATGTGATCCAAACGATCCTCAAATCCAGATTAGTAACGATACTATTTCATGTAAAGGATATTTAGGGGCGCGGCATACAGGGTGGAGAACAAATTAGCGAGATAAAATAGTATTTTTGGGGTGCAGCAAATAAAACTATAAAAATTTAACTATCGCAAGTTGTTTAAACATTGCTTATGATTAGTGATGCCCATAAAAAATGCGGACTAGCAGTGTAGCCCGCATTTTTTGGTTGAGCACTAATTAAGATCTGCCTCTCATATGACTAATGTTGTAAATTTGAGCATTGAAAGAGCTGTTATAGTGATTGCTGCTAGAATTTTTGTGCTCTAAATAAGAATCTATATGTGGTTTTAATGGGCGGGCTTTGTTTGATACGGTCACATCGTTGATTAAAGGCGCATGACTTTTATTTTCGTGATTATCTGTCTTTGTATGGGTTTCAGCAAAAGATACCTCTGACAAACAAGCGATTAAAACAAGAAAAGTCATTTTTTTCATGGCGAAAAACCTAAAAGTTAAAATTAATTGTTTATTATAATAAACAATAGTTTAGTTGGTATCAATCTTTTTTTTAAATAAATATATTGAAAATAGTTTAGCACAGGAAATTATTGTTAACACCTGATAGTTTTATAATATAAATTGACTGCCGTGTTAAAAAAACAACTTCATTTTTATGCGATAAACAATGCGTAAGAGCAAAAATCTACGTAGCAAAAATATTAATTATCAAAGGGGGTAGTAATAGACGTTTACACGCTATTTGGAGATTCTTACCATAAGCGCGTTATTTCACTTTATCTTATTAAATTATTCTTATTTTCCTGAAGATTTCTTTATACGTCTGCTGTTTAATAAACACATTTTGAATGTGTATATATGCTTTTTATTTTTGCTAATATTGAGGCGCAATTAAAAACGTTTTCTGATACTGTAGAGGCTACCTATACATATAAAACGTACCCTAATTACGAACCTTCAGTGCTTTCTTGCCAATCTTCAAAAAACTCCCTAGACATATTGGTATAAGCTGCTTGGAAGAAGCTGCTACTAGTGATTTGATAACTGTAGGCACTTCATTATTCGGATAAAAATTACGCAGTTGCCTCTCTCAGCGTGGGATGCCCCGCATTATGTCAACTTGCCGTACTACGTGTACTGCCCACGTTGCCATGCGGGGCATTTTATGCCTTGGTATAGTTCAACTGCGTAACTTCTATGGCATTACATGCGTGGCGGCAAAAAAAGTGCATATATAGCACTACAAACGCAATGAGACAGCTTGAAATGATAGGGCGGGTGCTATTACAACACCTTTTTTTAAGAGGTTTAAGGTGAAGCGTAAGCACAATAAGCCTTAGCTACCGATCACAAAAAAATACTAAATACAAGCGTTGAGGCTACAAAATTTTTTAAGAAGCAGAGTGCTTTTTTACGATCAATTTAGGGTAAGATAGACCAGCTTTTTTGGTTATTCCAAGCTATGCCTTAAATCTTAAGCTTCTAGCTTACTACTCCCTCATTCATTTCATCGATCTCTGAAATTTTCATATAAAGTTTCCTCTATACATTTTCCTGTTTGTGTTCCGATAACACTAGATATAGTGTGATTGATATGCTGGCTGACCACCTATAGGTGGATTTGTGGTATGCTATAGCTCACTTTAAGTCGCTATCAGTCTGTGATGTTTTCATTTTTTTCTTAGGTGTATCTATGCAAGAAACGCTTTTTAGTGCCGCTGTGGCACCTACTTCACCTTCCTTATTTAGTAACCAAATGGGAGAGGCAGTTACACCTTTAGAAACAGAACTAGCAAAGCTGAAAGTGGTGCGTCGTAGCGGCGATGTAGTCGATTTTGAACCTCAAAAAATTAGCGTGGCAATGTTTAAAGCCTTTGTGGCGGTGCATGGTCAACAAAAGACTTCTTCTGCACGTGATCGTGAGCTTATTCAACAGCTCACCCACAATGTATTGCAAGCTTTATTGCGCCGTAAGCCCGAAGGCGGTGCGATTCATATTGAAGAAATTCAAGACCAAGTAGAATTAGCATTGATGCGTTCAGGTGAGCATGAAGTCGCGCGTGCCTATGTGTTGTATAGAGAAAAACGCACTCAAGCGCGCGCCCAAGAACATAATGAACAATTAACGCAGATAAAATCAGGCGAAACTGTTTTACATGTAGTGATTGATGGCGAGCGCCGCCCCCTAGATGTAGTATGGTTAAAAGGGTTAATGACTAGTGCTTGTGAAGGTTTACCTGCAACACAGCCAGATTTAGTCTTCGCTGCCACCATTAAAGATTTGTATGATGGCGTACCTTATGAAGAAGTGCGTAAATCAGCCATTTTAGCCGCCCGTACACTGATTGAGCAGGAACCTACCTACAGCCAGGTAACCGCGCGGTTATTACTAGATGCATTACGTGAAGAAGCATTAGGTGAAACAGTATCGCAAGCCGATATGCAAGAACGCTATCGTGAATATTTGCGTGAAGCCATTGAGCATGGCGCGCGTATTGGGTTAATTGACGACAAATTAAAGCAGTATGATTTTGTTCAATTAGGCGAAGCCTTAAATGCCGATCGTGATCTACAGTTTGATTATTTAGGCTTGCAAACTTTATATGATCGCTATTTTTTAGTTGATCATAACGATGCAAAGCGCGGCAGCCGTCGTTTTGAATTACCCCAAGTTTTCTTTATGCGTATCGCGATGGGCTTGGCGCTTAATGAGGTTGATCGTGAAGCGCGTGCCATTGAATTTTATCAATTGCTCTCCAGCTTTGATTTCATGAGTTCAACGCCTACTTTATTTAACTCTGGTACTCACCGTTCACAATTATCAAGCTGTTACTTAACAACAGTTGATGATGACTTGGCAGGTATTTACGAAGCATTAAAAGAAAATGCGCTCCTTTCTAAGTTTGCGGGTGGATTAGGCAATGATTGGACACCTGTACGTGCGTTAGGTTCTCCTATTAAAGGAACCAACGGAAAATCACAAGGTGTAGTGCCCTTTTTGAAAGTAGTGAATGATACGGCAGTTGCAGTTAACCAGGGCGGTAAGCGTAAGGGTGCTGTTTGCGCGTATTTAGAATCATGGCATCTTGATATCGAAGAGTTTCTAGAGCTACGCAAAAATACAGGCGATGATCGCCGCCGTACCCATGATATGAATACCGCGAACTGGATTCCTGATTTATTTATGCGCCGTGTGATGGAAGCCGGAGATTGGACTTTATTTTCACCTGTTGATACGCCTGATTTACACGAGTTATTTGGATTGGCTTTTGAAAAAGCCTATACAGGCTATGAAGAGAAAGCGGCGAGGGGTGAGTTAAAGCAATTTAAAACAATTCCTGCGCTTCAGTTATGGCGCAAAATGCTTTCTATGTTGTTTGAAACAGGCCACCCCTGGATTACATTTAAAGACCCTTGTAATATCCGTAGCCCCCAACAGCATATTGGCGTGGTACATAGCTCAAATTTATGTACAGAAATTACATTAAATACTAACAAAGACGAAATTGCGGTATGTAATTTAGGGTCTGTAAATTTAGTGAACCACCTCAAGCATGAGGGCGGTCGCTGGTCATTAGATCACGATAAATTGCAGCGTACTATTCGTACCGCAATGCGTATGCTTGATAACGTGATTGATATTAATTATTACGCGGTGAAAAAAGCACGTACTTCTAATTTGCGCCATCGCCCAGTTGGCATGGGCATTATGGGATTTCAAGATAGTCTGCATCAAATGCGTGTGCCTTATTCTTCTGAAGAAGCCATCGAATTTGCTGATCGCTCAATGGAAGCCGTTTGTTACTTCGCATATTGGGCATCAACAGAGCTTGCAAAAGAGCGCGGCACCTATATGACCTATAAAGGTAGCTTGTGGGATCAAGGCATTCTACCGCCTGATACTTTAAAGCTATTACGCCAGGAGCGCGGCGGGTATGTGGATGTGAACATGCAGCACACCCTAGATTGGGATGCTTTACGCACGCAGATTAAAACCTACGGTATGCGTAATTCTAACTGTGTAGCCATTGCGCCTACCGCGACAATTTCAAATATTGTAGGCGTCTCAGCCAGTATTGAGCCTTCGTATCAGAACCTTTTTGTAAAATCGAATCTCTCAGGCGAGTTTACGGTTATCAACACGTACCTAGTGCGTGATTTGAAAGAGCGTAAGCTGTGGGATGAAGTTATGGTGGCAGATCTTAAATATTTTGATGGCGCGGTATCAAAAATAGATCGTATTCCTGATGATTTAAAACATTTGTATGCTACCGCGTTTGAGGTTGACCCAAAATGGCTGGTTGAAGCCGCCTCGCGTCGCCAGAAATGGATTGATCAGGCGCAGAGCTTGAATATTTATATGGCAGGAGCTTCAGGTAAGCGCCTCGATGAGCTTTATAAATTAGCATGGGTTCGTGGTTTAAAAACCACGTATTATTTACGCACACTGGCAGCTTCAAATGCAGAAAAATCGACAGGGCGCGGCGGTGAGCTTAATGCGGTGTCTAACCTGATGCCAGCAGCCGAGGCCGTTGAAGCAGAGCCTAAAATGTGCTCCATTGATAATCCTGATTGCGAGGCTTGTCAGTAAGGTAATAAACGGAAGTATTTTTTCTTGTGAGTACTTGCGCGAGTACTTGTGTTTAAGACTGTTAAATTCGGAATGCATTTACCTATACACGCCATGGGCTATCAGGTGTACGATATATGCAGCATGGTGTGTTTCGAAGTTTGTTCTTCATTCAATATGGATATCTGTAAAACGCAAATTTGGGCTGAGCGTGCGTACTAACCAACTGTCATCAACAGAGTGTGTGCTGAAAAAAATGTTGCCAAGCAATATTTTAAGGTATTGAACTAATGTGTTTGTTGATCATGCGTTAGGCGTTAGCAGGTATTCAGGATTCAAAAGGATTGATTTAAATGGCTCAATATCCTCGACTTGTTGAGGCCAAGTATCTTGGTAGTTATCGCCTTCACATAAAGTTTGAAGATGGGCGCGAAGGGGTTGTGGATCTTTCAGAGGATTTATGGGGAGATTACCGTAGTGCTTTGCGTGATCCCACTATTTTCGCAGCCTTTTTTATAGATGGTGATGTCTTAGCCTGGGATAACGGAGCAGAGTTTGATAGCGATGATTTATATCATCAGTTGAATCAAATTAACTAGGTTCGTTTATACAGTATAAATGGTCGCCTAACCCTTTTTGCAAACGTGTATTGCTGCACCGCAGCACTGAAGTGCTTTGATGAGGTATAGGTTTGTAGTTGTATAGGGTAGGGGCCATGTTTAAGCGTTCTTAGTAGTGTTATTGATCTCATTCATTTAAATCAACAATCAACGGTGTTTAGTTAGGTAATTGGATTTACGCATTTATACAAACTAGGCAACAACGGCATGCCCGAATAATAGGGGCTATATGGGCTATGAGTAGTAAAGTAGTAAACGCTATAAGTTGTTTTGCGTAAGTTTATATTAATAAATAGGTAGGCCTGGCAGAGCAGGTGTAATACGTCATGAAAGGTAAACCATGCTAGATTTTGAAGATACCCCCAGTGCTGATGAAACACGGCATTTAAATTTAGATTTATTCGATTCTATTGATACAACCCAAGCCAAAGCAAACGCAGCTACACAAGATGAAGCAGCGAAAGCAAAAAGCGCAGCAGAAGCTGCCGCATTTAAACGCGTTCAGCTTTCAGATAAGCGGGTAATTAATGGGTTAGCCGATGTAAATCAGTTAGTACCATTTAAATATCATTGGGCGTGGGATAAATATCTAGCAGGGTGCGCGAACCATTGGATGCCGCAAGAAATTAATATGCAGCGCGATATTGAATTGTGGAAAAATCCTAATGGGTTAACCGAAGACGAGCGTTTAATTATTAAACGTAACTTAGGGTTTTTTGTGACGGCTGATTCATTAGCAGCCAATAATATTGTATTAGGTACCTATCGCCATATTACTGCGCCTGAGTGCCGCCAGTATATGTTACGCCAAGCGTTTGAAGAAGCCATTCATACCCATGCATACCAATATATTGTTGAGTCGTTAGGGCTGGATGAAGGCGAAATTTTTAATGCGTATCATGAAATCGCTAGCATTCGCGATAAAGACGAGTTCTTAATTCCTTTTATTGATACGTTGACGAACCCTGATTTTAAAACAGGTACGCCTGAAACAGATCAGCAATTATTACGTTCCATGATTGTATTTAGCTGCATTATGGAAGGCTTATTTTTCTACGTAGGCTTTGTGCAAATTCTGGCCTTAGGCCGCCAAAATAAAATGACCGGTTCAGCCGAGCAATATCAATATATTTTGCGCGATGAATCGATGCACTGTAATTTTGGTATTGACATGATTAATACCATTAAACAAGAAAACCCCCATTTATGGACGCCAGCTTTCCGTGAAGAAATTGCCGGGCTAATTCGTAAAGGGGTGGAATTAGAATACCGCTACGCTGAAGACACCATGCCACGCGGCGTATTAGGTTTAAATGCACCGATGTTTAAAGAGTATTTACGTTTTATTGCCAACCGCCGCGCACAACAAATTGGTTTAGACCCTTTATTTGAAAAAGCTGAAAATCCTTTCCCCTGGATGTCGGAAATTATGGATTTGAAGAAAGAGAAAAACTTTTTTGAGACCAGAGTGATTGAATATCAGACGGGTGGGGCGTTAAGTTGGGATTGATTGGGTGATGAATTAGAAGTGAATAAAAAAGGGCATATTGATGCCCTTTTTTATTTTTAGGTGTCTAATTTATGTTGGATTTTAGGAAGCCATGAAAACAATAATATATCCAAATAATTGTAATTTTAGTGATATTTTTAAATTTTGTGATGAGGTTGAACGTCTTTCAGGTGTTGAAAAAATTAATATTGATTTTTCATCTATGGGAAGAATTGAACCATTTACTATGGTGTATGTTGCAAAGTTTATACGTAATTTTGTTAGATTAAATTCCGATACGACTGTATATGCTTCAGGGTTTGAAAATAAAAACTATGCAGCGAACATGGCTTTTTTTAGAGCATTTGGTTTAAAGCATGGTAGAGAACCCAACTGTACTGATGGAAATGACCACTTTGTCCCCTTTACCATCCTTAGAGTCAGGCGAATAATTGATGAAGCATTACAAGCGCAAAAAGCAGAGCAAGATATTATTGAATCTCGCTCTGAACATTTAGCTAAAATACTTTCACGAAGTGAGAGTGATAATCTTGTTGATGCCCTCACATTTTCAATTAGAGAAATAATGAGAAATGTATTTGAGCATAGTAAGTCAAAGGGAATAGAATATTGCGCCCAATACTGGTCATCGTATAAAAAGGTAGAAATAGCAATTTCTGACACTGGAATAGGACTAAAAGAATCATTGAAAAATAATCCTTTTATACAAGTGAATAATGATTCTGATGCGATTCAGCAAGCACTAATGCCAGGAATTTCAAGTAAAAATTATAAAGGCGCAATAATTAATAAAAATGATCCTTGGCACAATTCAGGTTTCGGTTTATATATGACTAACAGAATTTGTCGTTTAGGTGGTAGTTTCCTTATATGTAGTGGTAATCATGGAATATTGTTAAACGAAAATGGAAAAGAGCATATAAATCTCAATCATGCTTGTAAGGGAACTGCTATTCGTATGGTTTTAAATACATGTAAAATTGGCTCTCTTAATAAAATGCTAGAGAATTTCCGTAAAGAAGGTTATGAAATTGCAAAACAAATAAAAGGGATAGGTGTTTATGACGCATCTGCTGCTTCACAAATGTTATCTAGAGACTTTAAATGAATTAAGGCCAGACTTGAAAAGTAAATTAGGGCCAGACCTTGAGGTATCGAATGACAATAGGCCATATCGAATCTAAATACTTACTAAATCTTTTAAAAGACATGAATGATGTTGAGGTCATATTGTCGCTCTTTCATCGCATACTCCGACAAGAACTATTGTCGTCTTTATCGAGTATCCATCAAACTAGGGGAGCTACATCCTGACCTTATTGTATGTTAATAATTATTTATGATGTGTGATGAATGATAGGAGGAAAAGATAAATCAAAATATTCTCCAATATCAACAGGCATAACAGGTGTTCGCGCTAGTAAGTAAGAAAGGTATAAATAAAACTTAGTTAATGTATCTTCGCCAGCTTCTACAACTATTGGAAAGTTTGGGGAAGGTTGGTCATTGTGTTGGCAAATATCTGCATATTGAATCATTTCGCTTGTATCTATTAATGCCTCGTAGCCTTCACCTAAGTCTTTTGGTTTTGAAAGCAAAATATAGCCTTTGTTAAGCACAAAAATCATATTTATCCAATTATTTACATACCCAACTTCTAGATTAAATTCTTTCCAATTATTTGCTAGTGACTCAAGGGAGTTACCTTTCAAGTTGTAAGCAAACACAACTCCAAATGGATATATGGGAGGCATAATTCTTGCACCGCTAAATGTACTTAAGGTCACTAACTTATTGGAGGCATTTTCTTTATATCTCTGTATTTTTAAAACAGAGTCATAAAGCTCATCTTTTGATAAAGCTGATTTTACTTCGATAATGCCATGCGTGCCATCAATAGGTACTAATATAGAACTTTCAGCATATAAAATTGGGCATTTAAGCTTATCGTATAGAATGATATCTGTTTGGTTGCTTAAATCGCCATTAGGAAATATGATTTGTCCAGAACCTATTCCGTATTGAAAGGGAAGTTTTTCAGTGAGAAATTTTTTTAGGATATTTTCTCTGTTCTCTCCTTTTACTCCTGGATGATCACTTATACCTGCTTCTATAAAATCTAACTGCATTTTTTTAGAAATTAAATTAAATTTATCAATTAACTTGGACATGAAAGCCTTTTCAAAATGAATAATGGGGACCAAACTCGAACTTTCTCTTCATGATAGATAATACCTTTAGTAAGATAGGCCATTTCTTTAGTAACAATACGAAGAAATACTTTGCTTATTCACGTCAAGATAGTAAATTCGATTCTGACCCTAATCATACAACAAATCGGTTTAGATCCTTTATTTGAAAAAGCGGAAAATCCTTTCCCCTGGATGTCATAAATTATGGATTTGAAAAAAGAGAAAAACTTTTTTGAGACCAGAGTGATTAAATATCAGACGGGTGGGGCGTTGAGTTGAGATTGATTAATTAGTAAATTAGAAGTGAATAAAAAAGGGCATATTGATGCCCTTTTTTATTGAAGGAGATCAGATGTACATGCAATGACTGTAACTTAAATTCGATTCTGACCTTAATTTACTATTCTACAATTTATATAAGCTGGAATATGCAAAGGGTTTATTATTTTGAATACGTTCTTTAAATTATCTGGGCTAATTATCCTTCTCAGTTAATTTTTTAGTTATAGTTTTCCCCGCGTCTATGGCGCTTTCTGCAATTTTTCCAAATGAACTAATGGAAGTTTCAGGAGCAGTTAAAGTGCTATTAGGCGTACCATGCAGTTTTTCTTGGCTATTTTCAAGGAAGTCACATTTTCTGCTTATATTCCAATGTTCGAAAACTGCCTTAACGCTTTCCCAGTTTGCCCCAGTTCCATATGTACCTAAATAGAACTTGCCAAATTTTATTGCATGTTGCCTCTCGATATTTCTAAGAGATTCATGCATATATGATTTACTAAACATCATTGTGTATTTGGTAAGAGCAAAAACTAAGCCTATTAGTACCATGCTCTTAGCAGCAAGAAAACCAAATAACATCCAACCAATATCTTTATTTTTAATTATTTCCTCTAGTCCAGTATGGAAAGAATTCCAAAGAATTATTAGTGAAATAAGAATAACAGCACCACCTAATAGAGACCAACAAAAAGAAGTCCAGTAAAACCAGCGCTCATTCTTTTTCAAGGAATCAATCGCTTCGTCAACAAAAGTAGCAGAGCTTGTTGCAAGTCTTTCCTGAATTTCTTTCTGGTATTGAGCTTTTTCTTGAGCTAAATCTTTAAGTTGCCCAATAAATTTATTTGTTAACTCATCTTTTTCTTTATTTAATTCTAGGCGTAACTGGAGTATTAAAGCCTCCTGTTCTGCTGCACGTTGTTCTATCTCTAACGATCTTTTTTGCAACTGAGTTTCTCGTGCCGAAAATACCTCATCTAATTGTTTGCGTTCGGCTTGTAGCTTTTTCTCTCGCTCTATTTGTGCATGCTTGAATGCACCCTCTGCTTCTTCAAGATTTTTTTCGCGCTGACTAATGAAATTATATAATTCTCGGTTCTTTTTTATCAACTCATCTAATTGTTTTTCATCGATAACAGGCTCTTTAGGATTCATAAGCTTGCCTAGTAAGCCATATGTCATAGAGCTTGAAGGTGGATTTTTTAAATTAGGTTTATTTTTATTGTCATTCATAATTTAAAAAAACCTTAATTCAAGTTAAGAGATTTATTTTCTATATTATTTCATGCGTGATAAATTTTTGCACAAAAAACTTAACGTTATTCTGTTTAAATAAATTTTATTCATAATAGAAGAATCGGGATAGACCATGTTTTTCCTATCATTATCAGCATGGCAAAGAGCCTAAAAAACAAACTTACTTTTTATAGTCTGCTTTTTAGCTCATAAAGGAAAAAATTAGGGTCAGAGTCTGAGGTATCCCCGCATATTTACTCAATCATCCAATGCATTACATTTTTTTGGAA